>JBCDDX010000003.1:0-156717 GCA_039180085.1 Pseudomonadota bacterium | reverse complement strand
CGCTCATGCGGGAATGACAAGGGGAAGATGTGGATGCCAGATCAAACCACCTCAGCACAACGCCAGCCAAGGAGCACCAAGGGAAAGACTTTCATCATAGCAAGCGAAGAGCGAGCCGGCGGGAATCCCGCCGCGCTGCCGCAGGCCCAAGCGAAGCGGGAATCAAGGATCGCGCGAAGTGAATGCCGTGAGGCAAAAATAACCCACAGCGTGAGGCTAAAATCCCAGCCTAAAGATCAATCTTCCCCAGCAATGCGCGCAATTCGGCCAGTTGGGTGGGGCCGAGGGTTTTGAGGACGCGCTGGTGCACGTCGCGTTTTACACCGGCGAGAGCCATTGCGAAGGCCAGGCCTTTTTGGGTGTAGCTCACCCGTTTGGCGCGGCGGTCGGTCGGGTCCGGTTCGGTTTGCAGATAACCGCGACGGACGAGGCTCTGGATTTGCTCATGCGCGGCCTGTTTGGAAACACGGCGCGCCCTGGCGATGTCAACAAGACGGGCACCCCTGCCCCCGATGAGCACGAGAATTTCGCTGTCGGCGACGGAAATATCGGGGAAGCCCAGCGCGTCGACCTGGGCATACATCACCGCCTCATAGGCGCGGAAAGCGCGCCAGAGGTCCGCGCCGATATGGTCGACCAGAAGCGCGTTATCCCCCTTGTCTGGCGACGATGTATCGTGAGTGGAAGGGGTGCGACTGGTCATCGGACAATCCTAAAGACGTTCTGGCGCGAAAGAAACAATCGCAATGCAGCCATACGAGCCACGACGTTCAGACCGGCATCTCTTTGAGAGTGGCACCCAGATACGCCTCGCTTCCTGATGTGGAATATTTAGTCAAGTTACTTGACTATCTTGCGAAAGAGTCATTTAGTCAAGCTGCCTGACTATTACTCAAATGGAGAAAAGACATGAAAGGACTGATCATGGTCTCAATACTGGCCCTTGGCACCGCGTCCGCCGCCGCAGAGGAAACAACGATGAACGAAGCGCAGCTCGACGGATTGCTGACCGGCAACACCGTCTACATCGCTGTGCCACCGGGTGGCCCGGGCGGGCCGAATGGCGGTGTGGCACCGTTTAAATTCGGCGCCGACGGTTCGGCGGCCGCAAAACTGCCGGCCGGTATGACGCTGGTTGGCAAATGGCGGCTTGATGGCGACAAATATTGCGCCGACTGGGACAATGGCCCTCAAAACAGCTGCACAAAAATCGTCAAATCCGCAGAAGGCATGAAAATGTTCGACGCGGCCAAGAACGAGCCGCGCGGTGTGATCAATTCCATCGCACCGGGTAATCCCGAAAACCTCTAGGCCAATGAACTGAAAACCGAAACGGGGCGCTCACACGCCCCGTTTCACATTTGACATCAGCACGCTGCACAAGCGCTCCAAAAGAGAGCCCTAAACAAGAGCCATGTGCGGCACGCCATCGGAGCGTTTTTTCACCGAGACGCCCGACGCATTCATCACGCAGGTCACTTGCTTCCGGAATGCGGAAAACGATTCAAACTCAACCACATCAACCGGCTTGTCGAATCGGATTGTCAGCCGGAACTGCCCGGAATTCAGCATCTGCGCCGCGATGATCTCACCCGTAAAATCCTGCCCCATATAGGCACCGCGCATCCACGCCCCGATCTGATAATCGCCCGACATGTCGCGAAGCCCGGTGCGGGCCACCTGCGAACGGCGCGCCGCAGCGCTCAAGGTGTTCCAGTCGCGAAAGCCGTATTGATGGGCAATCGCTTCGAGCGAAGCACTGTGCGTCATCGTCTGGCCCTGGCCATCCAAATGAGATCGCAAACGTTTGGCCTGACGCTTCAGATCGTCAACGTCAGGCAGGGAAGTATGAGAGGTCAACATAGGTCAACAACCTTTCAGCACGAATGCATATCGCTGACGGGGCCCGCATTGCCATCAAACCGCATCCGCCAACTGGGAAGGTCTGTTTGACTAATCATTTCCAAGCGCTTCACCAAACAATGTTTGCGGACGGCAGGCGCGCTTAACCTTTCAACGCTGTAGGCGGATTTCTGGCAGCTGTCAAAGGATTACCAGAGCCTTAAAATCAAATAAACATCTCAAGAAATAAGTCTTCTTCAAAAAAAATTTGAATCTAGACTCGACTCTTTGAGAAATTTCATGAAAAAATGTGGACAAAGGATCAAAAATCAAAAAAATTGGAATTACAAATGAAATTATGACTCTATAAAAATTCTAAAAATATAAATGAGACGAAATTAGTGTAATTTTTATTCAAAAAATTGCATGTTACTGATTTTTATATTTTGAGTAAATGAGAAGTATTTGAGAAAAGCAATATAAAGGGATAAGATCATGCTGAGGGCTGTATCTTCTGAAAAACCGGGGTTTTTGACGAATTCATGGGCGCTCTTGACGTATTTCGTCGTGAATTTTCTTTTGGCAACGAGCGCCTATGCATTCATTTATGTGGGAGAAGTACCCTTCCCCAATCAAAGCGCAACATGGCAATTGCGGTTTGCTGATGTCTGCAACCCGGGCGGCGATACGTCTTTATGCGATGATCTCAAACGTGTTCAACGCATTATACAATCACCCGCGAAAACGCTGACTCTTCTGGAAACACTCGACGACGCTGTCGAGAATCTTCGCGGCGGAAAGGTCGATGCGTGGGAGGCACTGGAGGAAGCGCTTGCTGACATGGAAGCGCGTCATATGTTTCCAGCCGCCAGGGTCGTCTATCTCGACATCGTTCCTCCGGCTGATTTTCTGCGCAATCTCAAACAAGCCTTTGTGGTTGCCGATGTGGGCCCCGGCCTGCCTCATGGCGAGTTTTCGCACAGGCTCCAATGGGCCGCAATCATGATCGACTTTGAATCCAATCAGGCGGCCTGGAGCCACACGCCGTATGAGCTTTTTGTGAGGCTGGGCGAACGCGATTCCAACCCTGCCCTGCCAGTTGGCAGAGTTCATTTCTGGTCACACCTGTTCGATCAGGCGGGCTATGCTGCCGAGCCCAATGGGGCTGGCAGCCACAGACCATCATGGAATCCGGCAATGCCAAATCCTGATGGCTTTCGTCATCCGGATCGCCTGAACTGGATTTTCGGACGGAATGCAGGCGCAGGTCTTTCACCCAATGTTCAAAACATCGCAGAGGGCGTTGCACAACGCCACAAGCAGCGACTTCTCGATGTCAATGACGAGATCGCTCGTCTGCGGGCAAACGGCATCAAGGGGAACAGTTTCAACAATCCCGTCAACAACGCTGACATCAAGTTTCGCGGGCTGGTTTTCGAAGGCGCTCGACAGGTGATGGCGTCCCGGCTGGCCGGGCAGAACTTCAAGATGGTGGCACCCGCACTCATGGTTCATGCAGACGACGTGAACGACTACAAGGCGGAAACGCCTGCCGTCTCACAATACCGGGTTACGCTATCGCGCATAAAGTTTGGCAAACCAGCGCACGGCGGAGCGCCAGATGCCCGCACAACCACCATGACGATATTGAACAAGCCGGACGACTATCCATCTGACATCGTGCAACTCGCAAAGATGCTGATTGGCAAGAAAAAGCCAAAACAAGGTCGCTTCGAAACCAAGGTTCGGTCCGCCATTGCGCCGCGAAAGGTTGACCACATCCTGCCTGCGCCGACGGGCAGCGAACTTGCGCGAATGGGAAAACTGGGTGGCCCGCCATACTTACCAACCCCGTAGGGTCACTGCTCCTTAGCGCACGGCCGCGAGGCTCGTGACGGGGCAAAACAGGAAAATACGCATCCAAGAATTTGAAGCCATCCGGTTTCATCAACGGCGAAGCTTTCGCCAAATCAAGGAGAGGGAAAATCATGACCGACTACAAACCACGAGCGAGAGGCAAGGGAGCTCTGCTTCCGGTTCTGGCCATCCATATGGCAATCGCGATGCCGCAGATGACGCATGCGGAGCAATATCTGAAACAGTCCAACGCCGCGATCAGCGGGCACAACATCGAAAAAGCGCGGTCTGTGCATGGCTGCAAAGCGCGTTGTGATGAACTGAACTGGTGCAAATCGTTCGACTTCGACCGCCGCAACAACACATGCGATATCAGCGACAAGAATGCTTCCGACGCTGGCGGGCTCAAGCGCAATTATCCGGGCAATCCTTACGACTATTACGAAAAGGATCTGTCGAAGAAGGTCAGGCTTTCAAAAGCCAGCGGCAGCGTCCGCGATGTGATCGAAGGTTTGCGTTACGATTCTCGCCGCCTGTTGCTCTCTCGCCAGTCCGGTTCGCAGGAGGTTCTGCCCAGCGAGACAACAAGCGGCAGCAAGGTCATCGTATGCAAGGCAAAGGTGCATGAAGGGCTTTCCAGCAATATCGACAAGGTCACCGTGTTTTCACCCACAAGCGGCGTGTTTCCAGGCGTCGCGATCTGGGGCGACAAGACCCTTTCGGAAGGTACATTGTCAGAACTTGGCCTGCCCATGGCCGACCAGCGCCACACCCTGAGCCTGAATGCCAATCGCGGCATTTCTGAAACCGTTACAAACCCCAATATCGACACGGCCAAGGCCGCTGAAAACCGGTTGCTGGAACAGTTCTTTAAATCCGGCACCAAGGCCACACCGGCCAATTACAAGTTCAAATATGAAGAAGTGGAGAGCAGCGCGGAGATCAGTGCTAAGCTGGGCTTCAAGGCCGAATGGGCTGAGAACAGCGGTTCAATGTCCGCGAGCATGAAATATGACAGCCAGTCATCCACCGTATTTGGCCTGTTCACGCAGGTGTTTTACTCCATTTCGGTGAACATTCCTGACCGCAGCAAATTCTTTGCCGACAGTGTGGACGGGGCGCGGCTGGCATCACTGATCGCGCGCCGCGACGCCCCACCAGCTTACGTCAATAAGGTGGACTACGGACGACTCATTCTGGTGAAAATGACGACACGCGGTGTGCACACAGAAGCGGATGTCAAAGCTGCCTTCAAATATGTTGACCCGGGCAATGATCTGACCGCATCAGGAAAACTGAAAGCGTCGGCTAAAACAGCGCTTGATTCCGCCACTTTCGACCTTTTCGTTCACGGCGGAACAGCTGATGACGGGTTGGTCAAGAACGTAGATATCAAACGTTTGCGGCAGGCGCTCAACAAGGTGATCAGCAACAATCTCAAATTCGACCAGAACAGCGCAGCGGTGCCGATCGCCTATTACACGAAATTCCTGGACTCCAACAATCTCGCTAAAGTGTCGTTGACCACCGACTATGTGGAACACCAGTGCACGGAGTTCCCGGAACAGCGGATCGTCGTCAAACACAAAGGGGCTTATGTTGCCAAGGTCAAGGTGACCTATCGCTTGAATGGTCGGTGGAAAACCGCTTTCAACACGGGCAGTTGGGGTGTTGGGCAGCGCAAAAGTGTCATCATTCCGCCGCGTGCCGACCGCATCAAGCTGTGGGCCGATGCGGTCTGGGGCAGCGAGATCGCTAATCGAACGGTGAACGCCAACAAGTGTTACGTGCTGACCGGAACGACGCTCAGCAACTCCGCTGATGAGCGCGGTCTCAACGCCTGCTAAGGCACGACCAGCCGGAAAACACAGCAACCCCTTCGCGTTTTGCCTTGACGCGGAGGAGTCGTTTGCTCACGAAAGCTCATGTTTGAGCTATGGGTTCCCGTCACGATTGCAGCTGCATTTTTGCAGAACCTGCGGTCGGTTTTGCAAAAGGCCATCAAGGGTCGGTTGTCGACCACGGGCGCTGCCTATGCCCGCTTTTTCTATGCCTGGCCACTGGCCCTGGTTTATGTCTGGGCGCTCCATGCGTTTGCTGGTTATCCCCTACCCCAACCCAATGTGGCATTCTTTCTTTGGTGTGCCGCCGGTGGGCTGGCGCAAATCCTGTTCACCGTGATTTTGCTATGGATGTTTTCATTCCGCTCCTTCGCGGTGGGCACCACGTTTTCGAAGCTTGAAGTCATTTTGATCGCAATCATGGGCGCTGTGCTCTTGGGCGACACGGTCGGACCGATGGCAATCTTCGCTATCGTCGTTGGTGCAGTCGGCACCGTTCTTTTATCGCTGACGGAGACGAAACTGACTTTGGGCGGCCTCATACGCGGCATGAGTGAAAAAGTCACCTTGATTGGCCTGCTTTGCGCTGCCCTGCTCGGTCTTTCGGTTGTCGGGTTTCGGGGCGCTGCTCTCGCGCTGGACGGTCCGGATTTCATCATGGCCGCCGCCTATGCGCTGGCTGTCGCGCTGATCATACAAACTGTGATGATGGGCGTCTGGTTTGTGGTGCGCGACCGTCAGGAACTTTGCCGCGTGATGCGTGAGTGGCGGCGCGCGGCCCCCGTCGGGCTGGTCGGGATGCTGGGTTCGGTGTGCTGGTTCACCGCCTTCACCCTGCAGAATGCAGCGTTGGTGCGCGCTTTGGGTCAGGTTGAACTGCTGTTCACCTTTCTTGCCAGCATCTTCTTTTTCCGTGAAAAAATTGTAACGAGCGAATTGGCAGGCATCGCTCTTATAGTGGTCGCCATCATTCTCATTTTGCTGTCACAATAGGCGCGATGATATGGAAAACGCTGAGCCAAAACCGGGATACACCCGCAATTCCATCATCATTCACTGGGTGACAGCAGCGCTTGTCGTCGCCCTGTTTCTCACCCATGAAGGCGCGCGCGGCACCGCGTCTTACGCGTTCCATGTCGGTTTCGGCGCGATTGCGGGCCTGTTCCTGTTATGGCGCATCGTCCGTCGTATCACCCGTGGCTCGCCGCCCAAAACACCACAACATCCGGCTCTCAATCTGCTGGCTGAGCTGGTCAAATGGGCTTTGCTGCTCACCATCGCTGGTCTTGTTATCACCGGTTATCTGCTGCCCTGGAGCATGGGCCAGCCGCTCGACATTATGGGTCCAATTTCAATTCCCAGCCCGCTGCCGCGTGACCGTGCATTTCATGAACTGCTCGAAGTCAGTCATGATTTTCTGGGGCATATCATCGTGCCGCTTGCCGCTCTCCACATTCTCGGTGCTATCAAACACGCCGTGGTCAATGGCGATGGCGTCCTGAGCCGAATGACTGATCCCGTTGAAGACGGACGATAGTTGCACGCAACGAACGAAAATTTCGTTTTCCAAATCAATAGCCTGTAACGCCGTTTTCGCGGTATCATGATTTCAGGGTTGGGAAATGTGAGGAGCAATTCCATGAAACGGATGACTGCAAAAGACTTCGATCAGGGCCTGTTGGATCTCTATGATTTCTACGCCCATGGCATCATCACCAAACGCCAGTTTCTGGATCGGGCAGGCAAATATGCCATTGGCGGCGTCACTGCTGTGGCTCTGCTTGATATGTTAAAGCCCGATTACGCAATGGCCGAACAGGTTTCCTTCAACGACCCGGATATCAGGGCCAGTTATGAGACCTACCCATCGCCAAATGGAACCGGAGACGTGCGGGCGTACATGGTCAAACCTGCCGGTGCTGAGGAAAAATTGCCCGCCGTTCTGGTGATCCACGAAAACCGCGGCTTGAATCCCTATATCAAGGATGTGGCGCGACGCGTTGCAAAGGCTGGCTTTTTGGCCCTTGCGCCGGACGGCCTAACATCTGTTGGCGGATATCCCGGAAACGATGAAGACGGCAAAGCGTTGCAGCGTACCGTCGACAGAACAAAACTGATGAACGACTTTTTTGCCGGGTTTGAGCACTTGGTCGGACGTGACGATTCTACGGGCAAGGTCGGCTGTGTCGGCTTTTGTTATGGCGGTGGCGTGTGCAACGCCCTGGCGGTGGCCTATCCCGAACTCGGTGCGTCCGTTCCGTTCTATGGACGCCAGGCCAGCGCGGAAGATGTGCCGAAAATTCAGGCTCCGTTGCTGCTGCACTATGGTGAATTGGACCAGCGCATCAACGAAGGTTGGCCCGCTTACGAAGCAGCGCTCAAAGAACATGGAAAAACCTATGAGGCGCATTTTTATGAAGGCGCCAATCACGGTTTTCACAATGACTCCACGCCACGCTACGATGAGAAAATGGCAGAACTCGCTTGGCAGCGCACCATCGCCTGGTTCAACAAATATCTGACCTCGTAACCGGGTTTGTATGTGGTGGAATCCTCCCCTTGCCAGATGTCGCTCTGATGCGTTGTCGGAATGCGCAAATGACAATTGAAAAAGGCCACCCGGCAGGGCGGCCTTTCCAGCAAGTGATTGTGGCGGCCGGTTCTTAACCCGGGATAAGGAAATCCGCGCCGTCCTGGAGGCCTTCACAAACCTCGGTGTTTTTGCAGCGTTTGAAGGCTTTGCCGATCGTGCTCTTGCGGGCTTTCTTGTAGGCTTTTCCAGCCTTCAGCGCACCGCGCCCGACTTTCGATTTTGCAAGCTGACGGTTGGCAGCACGCTGGCCTTTGCTGATGCCCTTGCGCAGGCCCTTGGACGCCTTGCGTCCGCCGCGGCCGGTTTTCTGCATGGCCTTGCCAAGCTTGCCCGCGATGCCTTTTTTCTTCGACATCTTGCGACCGGCCTTTTCCATTTTGCGGAAACCCTTGCCGGCCCATTTGGATCCGATTTTCACTTTTTTAAGAACGCCCGCTTCTGCGGGCGTTGTGGTTACGGCCTGCATGCCAGCCAAAGCAACGAACATCGCAAGGAAGGGCAAAACGAATGCGCGTGTGATGCGCTGAACCAGCGATGGAACAAAAATGCCAGCGCTGGAAGCGGGGGCGATGGATGGGTTGAACTGTGTCATTGTCTCTCTCCTGAGTTTGGTTCGATCAACCCGCTCGCCCGACCGGTTGACAAAGAGACAATGGAAAAATCCCGCTGAATGGTTTCTGAGTGCTGCATTTATGAACCGTTCAGGTTCAGAAACATCGCTGAACATCAGGGGCAAGCGCAGCCACACGCCAAAATCTGAAATTGGAAACCGGTTTGCCTTATCACCCTAAATATACTTAATATGTTATCTAGTTTCGCGATACCCGCTTCGAAAAGGCATTCACGATGGCGCGCACATCCAGCACGGACGAGTCCCTCGCTCCCCTCGACGAAACCATCACGCTGGAGCAACTCAATCTTGATCCCTACGCGATCTACAAACGGTTGCGCGCGCAGGCACCCGTGGCACGCGTCGCAGCCGTTGGCCGCACCATGCTGACCAAAGCGAGCGAGACGAAACACGTCAAAGACAATCCGCAAATCTTCAGCTCGGACGATCCCAACACGCCGATGAAGCGCGCCTTCCTGGCTCATACCCTGATGCGCAAAGATGGCGAGGCGCATCTGCGTGAGCGCAATGCGATGGCTCCGGCCTACGCCCCCGCCAACATTCGAAACACCTGGATGGATCTTTATACCTCCATCGCCGAGGACTATGTGAGCCGCCTGCCGCGCGGCGAGGTGGTGGACCTGTTTCCCGCTTTGGCTGGCCCTTTTGCTGCGCGATGCCTCGCCCATCTGTTGGGCATTCCAAATACCAGCGATGAGGAGATGCAACGCTGGTCACAGGTGCTGATCGATGGTGCGGGCAATTTCGGCTGGCGTGATGAGCCATTTGTTCTCAGTGACAAGGCCAACGCGGAAATGGACGCCCATTTCGATACGATGGTCGAGCAGCACAAGGCGAATCCCAATCCCAGCGCTTTGGCGGTCATGGTGAATGCGGACGATCCGATTGAACTCAGCCAGATCCGCTCCAACATGAAAATTGCAATCGGCGGCGGCATCAACGAACCGCGCGACGCGCTCTGCACCATTCTGTTCGGCCTGCTGGAAGACCCCGACCAGTTTGAGGCCGCAAAACGAGACAGTCTTTGGGGAGACGCTTTCGACGAAGGTGTGCGCTGGGTTGCGCCTATTCAGGTGAGTTCCAGACTCGCGACCGAAGACACCGAACTGCGCGGTTGTCTCATTCTAAAGGGCGATACTGTCATGACCATCCAGGCGTCCGCCAACCATGACGAAGACATCTGGGAGGAGCCGGAGCGGTTCAACATATTCCGGGAAAAGAAACCGCATCAGGCCTTCGGCAATGGGCCCCATTTCTGCCAGGGCAAACATATCGCCCGACGCATGCTCGCCGACATCATGTTGCCGATGCTGGCAGATCGTTTCCCAAACATGTCCCTTCCCGACGCGGAAATCGTCAAATTCCGCGGCTTCGGTTTTCGCGGTCCGATCAATCTGCCAGTCTATCTAGGCTGAACGACCGCGCCCGCCGGAGGGTTTGCCCTTTCGCGGGCCGCCACCGGGCTTCCCGCTTTTGAACTTGCCGCCAGACTTATGCTTTGCGAGCGAGCCTTGCGGTTTTCCGCCGGGCTTCGCGCCCTGTTTGCCACCCGGCTTTCCGGAAGGTTTTCCCGAAGGCTTGCCACCCCCCTTGAAGTTCCTTTTGGCAGCAGGCTGATCACCCACACTGCCGCCGGAGTTTGACCGGCGTTTGCCAAATGGTTTTTCTCCAGAAGAGCGGTCTTGCGCGCCATCAGGCTTGTTGCCGTGTCGGTTCCGCCTTTTGGGTCCATCGCGACGTGGTGGCTGGTCGCCTCTGACGTCAGAAGCTGCGTTTGCGCTATCTGAATCCTGCACAGACCGGACCTTCTTCGGTCCACGATGACGCTTTGGGCGCCCGGCGCCGCCAGCAGGTTTCCTGCCGCGCCCGCCTGCCCTGTCACCACCGCGAACAAACGGTACAGCTTTCGGTGCCTCGCCGCTGGCGACCGGAATATCAATGCCCATGAGTCGTTCAATCGCCCGCAGCATCTTGACTTCGTCAGCCGCGCACATGGCAACGGCGAGCCCTTTTCGCCCGGCGCGCGCCGTGCGGCCAATGCGGTGCACGTAGTTTTCCGGCACTTCCGGCAATTGGTAATTGTAGACATGGGTGACGCCGGGAATATCAATTCCCCGCGCAGCAACATCGGTGGCCACAAGGATGGAGACCTCGCCTTTCTTGAACGCTCGCAAGGCGCGGTCGCGCTGCCCTTGAATTTTGTTGCCGTGAATAGAAGCCGCCGGGAAACCCTGATCGACAAGGTATTTCATCAGCTTTTCAGCACCATGTTTGGTGCGCGCGAAAACCAGCGAAAGTGCATCCGGATTTTCATGCAGACATTCAACGAGAAGGTCAGTCTTGTCTTTCGACGCCACGTAATGAACCGACTGGGCAATCTTGTCGACCGCTGTACCGGGCGGAGAGACTTCTACTCGTGTGGGATTGTTGAGAAATGATTTCGACAGCTCTTCAACGGCCTTCGGCATCGTTGCTGAAAACAACATCGTTTGCCTGTCCGGCCCCAGCATGCCAGCGATTTTGCGTAGCGGATGGATAAAGCCGAGATCGAGCATCTGATCGGCTTCATCGAGAACCAGAAATCGTGCTGTGTCGAGCCGTACCGCCTTGCGGTCTGCAAGATCGAGCAAACGGCCTGGCGTCGCCACCAGAATATCGGTACCTCGCGCGAGGTGGCGGATTTGCGAACTTAGGCTTTGTCCGCCGACAACCGAACTCACCCAAACCGGGCTTTTGCGAGCATAGATGCGCAGATTGTCGGCAATCTGATTGACCAGCTCACGCGTCGGCGCCAGAACCAGTGCCCGCACGCCTTTCGGTTCCGGGCGCTCGTCGGATGCCAACAGATTGTGCAGCAACGGCAAACCAAACGCGGCTGTCTTGCCGGTTCCCGTCTGGGCAAGCCCCATTACATCAATTCCGGACAGCGCCAGCGGTATGGCTTGTTTTTGAATGGGTGTGGGGGTGATGATTTCCTGCCCCGTAAGGCGGCTCACCAACCGGGGATTAAGCCCCAGTTCTTCGAATTCGGACATGTATTGAACCTTCTGGAGCGACCAGCCCTCGTGCGAGCGGTGCTGCTCTTGAATATTGTGTTTTGAATGCTGGGTTTCGTCCGCTTCACGATAGCGCAGGCGGTGTCTCAGCTTGAAAATCTTGGCCGGTTGCCAGACCGGAAGGAGAAACTGCCATTGAAATACAACTTCCGGCAGCTTTGAGAAGCGCAATGCACCTCAATGGCCTTAAATGCAAGCGATTAAGCACACTGCGGCCAGAACAAATGCTCCCAAAACAAAGCCGCGCATGGCTGCCATAGCCCTGCGCGGCTTCGATTGTCGTTCCTGATCTTTATGCCGACTGGTTCAGGCACCCTGCTTGACGGTTCGCACCGCACTTTCCAGTGCCAGCGCTTTGCCAAGCGCTGTGTCGCGCCCGTAAACATCGCCAAAGAACTCTACCTTGCCGTCCTGTGTCGGCCAGGCTGTGTAATACGAAACATAAACCGGCATTTTAACACTCAGTCGCTGTTGCTGGTTACGGCCCTGCGAAATCTTGCCAACGATATCATTCACACTGGTGCCCAATACGGCCGCCGCCATTTTCTGCGGCTCGGCAAGGCGCACACAACCATGGCTGTAAGCGCGCTCGGAGCGGCTGAACAGATGGCGCGACGGAGTGTCGTGCATGTAAATCGAATGCTTGTTCGGGAACATGATTTTCAGCTCCCCCAGCGCGTTTTTGGGGCCAGGAGGCTGGCGTACATTGTAGGGGAAGTTCGACCCCACCGACCACCAGTCAACATTCGACGACGATACGCGCCGGCCAGACGTGTTGGTGATTTCATAACCGAGATTGTCGAGATAGCTGGCGTTGTTACGCAGCTTTGGCAGCATCTCACCAACGAGAATGGAACGCGGCACACCCCAATAAGGATTGTACTCCACATACTCGATTTCGTCGTAGAAGAAATTGGTCTGGTTGGAAGGCTTGCCGACAACCGTGCGCATGGAAACTACCACCGCGTTGTTGCGTATCAGCGTTGCGCGATAGGCAGGTTGATTGATCAGCACATGGGTCGGCCCAAGGCTGTCAGGATGCCAGCGCAAACGCTCCATCGCATACAGAACCTTGTTCATGCGAACATTCGGATCACCAAGTGTCATCTTGGCCAGGGTATTGCGGCCAATGATGCCGTCAGGTTTCAGCTTGGTTGCTTTTTGAAACCCTTTGACCATGTCGATCATAGTGTCATTGTAAACGCCGTCGCTCACATCGAGAGCGAATGCGTCAAAGTACTCGGAAACAAATTTCGGACCCATTTTGCGCTGAATGGCTTCAACAATGGCCGGCAGCTGATCGTTCACCTGGCCGGGGCGCACAAAAGTTCCCTTTTTGATGGAAACGCTTTTGAATTCCTTCGCCTTGGCGCGCAGGCCAACAAGTTCAGTTTTCAGCGCTGTAAAGGCCTTGTCTCTGGGATGTGCCGCCAGCATTTCAGAAGCCGGTTCATCTGCCGCAACAAGGCGTTGAATCGCCTTCTCATGGTTTTCGGTCAAGCCTTTGAAATCATGGTAATCGCTGACGCGGTTTGGATCGACCAGCCCGTGGCGCGCGTCATTCATGTAACGCAGCGCAAACACAGTCATCGCAAATTCATACTGCATGGCAGCCAGCAGATTTTCATTGCGTCCACCTTCAGCCGCTGGCGCGGTCGCATCTGATTCCAAATCATCTGCCAGCGCAGCATCATCGAATGAAGGTAACGTGTAGTGCGAGCTGTAGAGGCCATACTGATCTGCATTGGCCAAAGTCAGTTCAACGGCCAGGGCTTGCGGTGTTCGGCGACCATGATCGTCCAGCCAGATAAAGGTCGGGTTGGCCTGATAGTGATTGAGCACAGCCTTGGCGAGCGCTTTGGGTGCTTTGATCTTGATTGAGGAGAGCAGGTTTGCACCCTCGGACAGGCGCAGCTTTGGCGCAATGATCGCAATTTCGGGTGCGGCTTCTTCCGGTGTGGCTGCAGGGGCCGTTTCATTCGAAGGCAACGCCTGCTGCGGCAGTGGCGTATCAACACCGTCAGCGCCGGTTTCATTCGTCTCATTCACCACTGTCGGCGAATTTGACTTTTCTTCGCCTTGCGATGCGTTCACATCTGCAGGCGTCCCGTCTTTGGTAAGCGGCTCTTTTGTCGAAACCGCAGCATCATCGACAGGTTGAACCTGCTTGGCGGCCTCTTCCGTCACATCAGCCAACGGCAGGTCTTTCGCTTCGACAGACGCTTTGAGAACGGGAAGAGGATCAGCTGCCACCACCGTGGATGCGCTGGTATCGAGACCGAATTCGCGAACGGCCGCTTCATCGCGCGTTTTCTGCTCTGCCTCAAAGGCCGTAAACGCCGGTGCGAGACCCGCAAAACCGATGAGCGACTGCGAACGCGCCACATAGGTTTTAAACCCTTTTTTCTTCACCCTGATCTTGGGCGCGGATGCCCGGTTGCTCCGCTGCTGTCGGCGCAGAAATTCCTGGCGTTGTCGCGCAGCGCGCAAACGGCGCTCCTTGCGCCGCTCTGCAACACGGGGAAACAATCGCTCCATAAGGCTTTGCGCAGACGCAGGCTGCGAAATCACCGGTGTGGCCGTCAAAAAGGTTGAGGCGACGAGAAGGCAGATTGTTTTGCGCATTATTTTTTCTTTGCAATTTCGAAACGGCCCTGCAGCGCAAACTGCAAACCATTTCAGGTTGAACCTAATCCTGTCGGGTGAACGTATTCGACATCCGCTGGTTGCAAGCGAAACATCATACCCACCAAACTCCCCAGAAGCCGAATGGCCATCTGTTTCACGCTTGGACACTATAATGGCAGAATTGCTTCGATCTGCCCCTCACGGAACAATAAATTTGTCGTGTTGTAATCCAGCCGCACCACACGTTTCCCCGCTGACAGGGAAAGCGCAATCGGTCGACAATTCACCGTTCGTCTATAGGCCGCGATTGGCTTCGAACTGTCCGTGTTTGCGAAACCGCACGAGATAGCGGGGCAAAACCGAAGCAAGCGGTGTCGATTGCAGGCCCATATCCGCAAGAGTACGGCCTGCATCCTTGGCAGACTGGGAAACGACATTGTCCGTTTTCAGCATTTCAACCTGATCCGGCGTCAGTGGTGCGCCGGGCATATACTGCGCCAGACCCGCCATCGCGCCTGCGATTCCAAATGGCAGGGAAATGAGCGGTTTCTTGCGCTCAATGACGGCCAGCATGCGTTCGAGACATTCGCGGAAACTTAAGACTTCCGGCCCACCCAGTTCCCAGGTCGTGCCGGGCTCCACCTCACCGGAAACCGCTGCGGCAATAGCATCGGCAACATCGCCCACATAGACGGGCTGGAAAAGCGTTTTGCCGCCGCCGATCAAAGGCAAGGCGGGCGCAATGCGTGCCATCGCCGCAAAGCGGTTGAAGAAGTCATCTTCGGGTCCAAACACGATGGAAGGGCGAAGAATAATTGCATCGGGATCGGCCTTGCGAACCAGCGCCTCGCCCTCAGCCTTTGTTCGGGCATAGTCAGCCGCAGAATCTTCGCTCGCGCCAATCGCCGACAATTGCACCATTTTCGCGCCGACTTCCCGAGCCGCCTGTGCCACCCAACCGGCGCCCCGCGCCTGCAGGCTGTCGAATCGTTGGTTGCCGCTTTCGGCCAGAATGCCAACAAGGTTGACCACGTGGTCGGCCCCCTGCACAGCTTCGTCAATCGACCATTGATAGCGCAAATTGGCCTGCACAAGCTGGATTTGCCCGACATTGCCAATCGGCTGAAGATAGCCGGCCAGATCCGGCCTGCGGCAGGCAACGCGCACCCGGTAGCCCCGCTCAACAAGAGCGCGTACCGCGTGCCGCCCCACAAATCCGGAACCGCCAAACACGGTAACCAGTTTCGGCGTGCCGCGGCCTTCAGCAGCGTGGTTCATCAATCGTCTCCTGCATTGCACAGATGCGTCGTTTCGGTTCTGCTGGTTCTAATCCCAAAGCGCGGTATCTGGAAAGCCCGATCCCGCAATTTCAACTTATCCTGCGACAGTTTTCCATCCGTTCCAGACCAGTATCAGCCCAGTCGCAGCCTAGTCTGCGCTTACAGCCGCGGTGATAATGACGATCACAACAAGAACTTGTCGTCCTGGGTCAATATGGAATTGACACCACCCCCTGCCCCCTCTAGATACCGCCACGCAGCCCCTGATGCCCAGGTGGCGGAACTGGTAGACGCGCTAGCTTCAGGTGCTAGTTTCTGTATGGAAGTGGAGGTTCGAGTCCTCTCCTGGGCACCAAAAACTCTTAATTAAAGCAGTTTTGCCAATTGCTGCTCCAGGCGGTCTGCCTGAGATTCGTTTTCCGCCATGATGAAGCCTGAGATCAGGCTTTTTCCATCGCCCGTCGAAAGCAGGTTTCCATCGATAAAACGGGTGGGAACGAGCCACATATCATCGATGGGTCCACTCAAAGCGGCTTCAATCTCCGATGGCGCCTTTGACGATGTCGCGGCCCACGACTGGCTGAAATTGAGGCCACTACGGTCCGCAGCAGACTGATGAAACTGAATTTGTGTTGAGCAGGCATTGAAACGAAAGTTCGGGTCGAACCCGTAGCACTTCCCGTCTTTGCCCAAACCGACATCGAAGGCGCACAGTCCCAAAAACCCCTGCATCCTTGCCGCTTCACTGCCTTTAAGTGCGAGATCGATGGCCTTTTGCGGGACCGGTTGCGATGGATCGATAACGCTGCCCTTTTGCTGTGCTGGGCCATTGAAGGTCTGCAGGGCCGCGCCGCAATAGACGCTGTTATCCGCCGTGACCGCGACATTGACGCACCAGCAACCAACCAAATCGACACTCTGCTCAACAGCGATCTGATCGGCCTCATGTTCCTTAAACCACGCGATTGCCTTGCGATAATCCGCTTCGTTGTCGCAATAGCGAACACCAAAACCCCAGCCGGTGGCCTCACCGCCTGCATATGTGAGGAAGACCGGGCGCTCAAACGGTGTTTCCGCGAGTTCCTCAACAGAACAAATGGTCCGGGTCGGCAGGTTTTGAGCGCCCAGCAGGTCTGCAAGATTACGCTTCGCGTTCAATCGCGCCCACAGGTCAGGCGAGACAAGATGACTGTCTTCGGGCCACTGCTCCGGCTTGGGAGGATAGGCCCAGAACAGTTTGAAACCATCGTCAATCAGGTCCTGTGTATGCTGGTTTGCCTGTTGGCCGGTCTCGTAAACGCGCATGTCCTCTGCGATTTCGATGCCGGTACGATCAAGAATTTTCAGCCCCTGTTCCGTCACCCCCGACACATGACGCACTGCCGGTCTGTTTTCCAAAAGCCCAAGCAGCAGGGTGGTGACGGCATCACGGTTGTAGGCTGTATAGCCAAGCATGCGTGTTTGGTTGAGATCGGCGCGGGCGGCGTAAGCGGCATTGTCAGGGCACAATTGGTTGTGCGGAATGGACATGCGCAGCTTCGGGAGTGTCATGCGAAAAAATCCTCAATGCCAGACGCCAGCATTTTGAAGCGCGGCGTGTCGCGCGGCCCTGTAAAGGATGGTGTCTTGTTGGCATCCAGCAATATCAACTGCCCTTCCCGCATCACAAAGTCGAATTTACCGAAATCAAATTGCAGTTTTGTCCGGATCGCCTGCAATTCATCAGGAACCGTTTCAAGATATTCATAGCGCACCATCGACCCCACCTTGACCAGCGGATGGGTGGCAAAAAGGCGGTAGCAATATCCCTTGTTACCCAAAAACAGCCAGCCGCGCAGGCAGAACAGATCGCCGTCCATTTCCGGAAGAAATTTTTCGACGACGAGTTCATCGCTGCGCCAGACCCAGTCAGGTACATCGCCGAGCGTGTTGAGAATGGGATAAAGTCCCTTCGGGAGCATGCGCGCCGAGCGCCAGGAAAACCGGGCAAAATGGCGACGCAGGCGTCCATACAGGCCCCTATTATCGCGCTTTTCCGGGTTACCAAACGCGTTGTGATTGGTCTTGATGATCACCTTGCCGGACCAGTCCGATGCCGGTGAAAGCAGATTTGTCGAGATGCGCCGCTTTGAAATATCCAATATGGAATCGTTGATGACCGGCACACCTTCCGGCGCTGGCGGAATGTCATCTTTGGTCAAAACCGTCCGGTCGCGGTGCAAAACACAAACATCGGCCTCGGGCGCAAAATCACGCCCGACAATCACCAAGTGCCCCTTATCGAGCCACCGATCCCGCATCGCGTCGATCGCATAATAGCTGCGCAACGATGCTTCCTCGCAAGCAATGCTGATCAGCTTCTGGCCTTTTGAAGACGATTTCTGCGGTGAATTGGGAATTGGACTAAGGGGGCGTTCGTTGATTTCATTCGAAAATTGACTTCTCACATATTTCAGAACCCGTAAAGCGTCGCCGTTTCACGTTATATGTGCTGCGAAAATTCACACGTCGTTGCTGTCATCCGTGATCTTTTCAACCTGCACAATCGTTACGATCAGGCTGTATTCGCTGATCAAGGGTTCGAGTTTTTCCAACAACCGCTCGACAGTCGCATCATCAATCAGCGTCATGAAGCGCACTTTGCTGCCCGCGCCGCCGGTCACCATTTCCTCGCTCCAGCGCCCGTGATGGCCGCCGCCACCGACCGTCGGCAACAGGGTGAAGCCTGGAATATCGGCTTCCAGCGCAATATCGCGCACTCGCCGCAAAAGCGGCCGGTCGACCAGAATTTCCAGTTTGTTACGTTTTGTCCTGACAAGCATTATGAAATCCAGAATTGGGCAAACGCGGTGTAGAGCGGGATGCCGATTGTGATGTTGAAGGGAAAGGTGACCGCAAGCGACATGGCAAGGTAAAGCCCGGCATCCGCCTTGGGCAAGGCCAGACGCATGGCTGCGGGAACAGCGATATAAGATGCGCTCGCTGCCAGAATACCAAGCGCCGCAGCCGTACCAACGTCAAAGCCCAGCACCGCGCCAAGCGCGACACCGATTGCACCGTTGATCACGGGAAAGGCCAGACCGAGCACAACCAGTCGCAAGGTCAGGCTGCGCGCCTCGCGCAAACGCCGAGCGGCCAGCAATCCCATGTCGAGCAGGAACAGGCAGAGCAACCCATTAAATCCGACCACGAAAACCGGCGCAATCGGCTCCATGCCATCCTTGCCGATGATCACACCAATGATGAAACTGCCAGTTAGCAAGACGACCGAACCATTCAACAGGGTTTCGCGCAGCAATTCCTTGCCACCGGAAACACCGACACTGTCGCTCGCGCCACGCCGGGCGAGTATGAGGCCAACGATAATGGCCGGTGTTTCCATCAATGCCAGCACGGCCACCATATAACCCGCAGGCGGCAGCCCTTGATCACCCAGAATCTGATTGCCGGTCACAAATGTGACAACGCTGACCGAACCATAATGCGCCGCGAGGGCCGCTGAATTGGTCGTGTCCAACCGGCCAAACCCACGCAGCAGGGCAAACGCGCCCAGCGGGATCAGACAACTGAGCAAAAGCCCGGCAAGACCGGCCAGCACGAGATCGCCCGTGAAGCCGGTTTCGGCAACAAGCGTGCCGCCCTTCAACCCGATGGCCGCCATAAGGTAGAGCGACAACGCCTTCGACAGGGCTTCAGGAAACGCAAGATCGGAGCGCGCAAACGCCGCCAGCGCTCCCAGCACAAAAAACAGAATAATTGGAGAAAGAAGAACATCCATGTGGATCACCGTTAAACCATTAGACCACACATGTTTAGGCCTGAACGATCAGATCGTTCAGGCCGTATGCATCATCTTAATTTTCAAAGCCGTTGGTAGTTTTGGAAGCAGCAAATTCAGCTGCGCAGCGCTTCTCCCGATGGCGCAGACGACCCGGCTGCCCACGTTTTGACGGCGCCCGTGAGCCGCGACAATGACAGGTTCATTGCAAGCGGGCGATCATCCTCGCGATTAAAACGGTACGTTCCGTAGGCGAGAATGCCCACGATCGGCGATGCGAAAAGAACAACCACAAATTCAAGAAATGTCATGAAAACCACCGTTCGACTTTAAGTGTCTGATTTGAGTGTTTGCCGCGCTTTGGATGAGCGGCTTGCTGCACTTTAAATGATGGCTGTGATTGGGAGAGTCCAATTGAGGGAACAAGCTAAATTGATAGAAATCTTCTATCACAGTGCACGAATATCGTGCATTTCATGATCACACAGCTTGAACTTCAAGCCTCTGAACCCGACCTTGAAAGCCAACGGTTGGACTTTAGACAGGACGATTGAACTATGCCGACGCTTCGACAATTGCGGTATCTGGCGGCTCTCGCGCAAGAGCGACATTTTCGGAAAGCTGCGGAGCGGGTCAATGTCACCCAGCCCACACTGTCCACCCAGTTGCAGGAACTGGAACGCACGTTGCAGGCGAGCCTGATCGACCGTTCCGCAAAAACCGTGACCCTCACGCCGTTGGGCCAGGAAGTTCTCAACCGGGCGCAGCGCGTTCTTGCTGATGTGCAGGACATTGTTGATCTTGCAGCCGCTTCTCAGCATGGCATAAGCGGAACCGTTAAACTGGGTGTTGCGCCAACGCTGGGGCCGTATTTGCTGCCCTTCGTCGTACCCGGCCTTCATGCGCGTTACCCGGATCTCAAGCTCTATGTGCGAGAAGGCAAACCGGTTGAACTGCAGGAGCAGGTCAAGTCGGGCCAACTGGATCTGGTGGTTTCCCCTTTGCCAATCAACGGCGCGGAACTGACCACCATTCCCTTGTTCCGCGAACCGCTTCTGGTGGCATTTGCGCCGGACGATCCCCTCGCGCAAAAACCGAAACTGAAGAAAACAGACCTTGCGGGGCGAAACGTGCTGGCCATCGAGCCGGGCCATCACCTGCACGACAAGGTGCGCGAGATTTGTGACACGTTCGGCGCGCATATATCGCGTGATTATGAAGGCACCAGTCTCGACACGTTGCGGCTGATGGTTGGCATGGGCGTCGGCATCGCCTTTCTGCCGGCGCTCTATATCCGCTCTGAAATCAGCAATCGCGGCGAAGTGGAAGTTCGCGAACTGGAAGCTGCCAGCCTGCACCGCCACATCGGCATTGCATGGCGCGAACGCTCTGTTAACGCCGCCGTGTTTGAAGATATCGCACAGGAGATACGCACCTTCGCGCAGGACAATCTTCACGAAGTGACCCTGTTGAACTAGGGTCCACCGATGGTCGCTGATTTTGGGGCCGCACAACACGAATGGAACCAAATTGACTATTCGATTGCACAAGGGCGACCTGCCCGATCTGACAAACTACCAGGGCGATGTCGCCATCGATACAGAAACCCTTGGGCTGAACCCCCATCGCGACCGCCTGTGCGTGGTACAGCTTTCACCCGGCGATGGCAGTGCCGATATTGTTCAGATTGAAAAGGGGCAAACACAAGCGCCCAACATTCAGGCGCTTTTGGCTGATGCATCCAAAACCAAGCTGTTTCATTTTGGCCGGTTTGATATTGCCGTTCTTTATCATGCGTTCGGGACGCTGAGCGAAAATGTCTACTGCACCAAAATCGCCTCCCGCCTGACACGGACCTATACGGACCGCCACGGCCTGAAAGATCTGACGCGTGAAATGCTGGGCATCGAGTTGTCAAAGCAACAGCAGTCATCGGACTGGGCAGCAGAAGAACTGTCTGAAGCCCAGCAGGCCTATGCAGCGTCTGACGTGTTGTATCTGCACGAACTCAAAGCCGCGCTGGACCAGCGCCTGGCGCGCGAGGAACGTTCAGCCATGGCACAAGCCTGTTTTGACTTCCTCCCCAATCGCTGTCTTCTCGACCTTGCGGGATGGGACGAGCAGGACATTTTCGCTCATTCCTGATCGCAAATGCTTCGATGCGTCGTTACCGCGATCTGTTTGCCAGATGTTCCGATTTTCGATGGCCCCAAAAACACCGCATTGCTATAGTCTATGCGATGCGGGGCCGGTGCAGAGATGTTGTCGGGCAAGTGAACACACAGAAATACGTCTCGTCGCAACGCGGATCAGACTGACGGCAATTGGACTTCACGCACGCATTTTATGAGGCCGGGTTTGAGCGACGTCGCTTGCGATGATGTGAGAAACCAGCCATCTGGGCAAACAGCAAGAAGGGGCATTTCGGTTATGAATGCGGGTCAGATGAACCTCAATACGCCTGATTTGCGCACCCCCGCCGCGCGCGCCTCGTCTGTTGCCGTGTCCAACGTGACCCGCATGCCATCGCCGCCCCGCGCGTCCGCTGGTCCGACAGCGCCCGAAAGCGCATTCCGGGCGGCAAAGCGCCATTCTCTCATAGTTGCGGTGATGAAACGCGGCCTGCCCGCTATTGCGCTGCTCACGGTCGCTTTCTTTCTTTTCTCGGCCGTCAGCTTTTTCTTTCGCGATGTCGAAGTCAGCCTTGCTGGCGTTGGCATTGAAGATGGAAAGCTGGTGATGAATGCACCCAAGATGGCCGGGTTCGACAAGGAAAACCGCGCCTATGACGTAAGCGCATCGCGCGCCATGCAGGACATCACAAAACCCACACTGGTGGAGCTTGAGCAGATTGATGCCAGCATCCCGATGGATGCCAATGGCAATGCCGACATTAAGGCAGCCTACGGCCTTTACGACACCGAATCGGAAAATCTGCAATTGCGCGATGATATCGTGATCACCGGCGCACGTGGCATGGACATTCGCTTACAGCGCGCCAGTATCGACATGCGCACCGGCGATCTGTCGAGCGACATGCCGGTGGAAGTCACATCGCAGGATGCCGATATTCGCGCCGATTCTGTCACTGTTGAAAACAACGGCGAGCGGATCATTTTCCGCAACGCCGTTAAAATGACCATTCGTCGGCCAATCGAGCGGGGCAAACCTGTTGCCGCAAACGCTCCCGCAAATCAGAACAATGGCGCAAGCGCCGAGCAGGACAATGCAAACAATGAATAGTCTGGCAAAATCACACCGCTCCCCTCTCGTCGCGACAGTCATCACCGCTTTGGTGATTGCGATGGCTGCAATGGCCACCCTGAACGCAGCGCAGGCACAGGTTTCCGGAGAGGCGTTCAGCGGTTTCCGCCAGAACAGCAGTGATCCGATCCAGATCGAAGCTGACGAGCTGGAAGTTATCGACTCCCAGTCAAAGGCCATCTATCGCGGCAATGTGAAGGTACGTCAGGGTCCCAGCCTTATCACCACCAGCAATCTGGAAGTGCGCTACCGCCGCGGTGGCAATGGTGGGCAGGGTGATATCGACCGCCTCATCCTGACCGGCGGTGTGGTGGCCACATCAAACAACAACAAGGTCAGCGCAAACAGCGGTACGTTTTTCGTGCGCACCGAAGAAATCGTTCTGAGCGGCGACGTGGTGATCAGCCAGGGCGACAATGTGGCAGCCGGTTGTGAGTTGAAAGCCAATCTTAAGAC
This sequence comes from Pseudomonadota bacterium, assembly GCA_039180085.1. Taxonomy (GTDB): domain Bacteria; phylum Pseudomonadota; class Alphaproteobacteria; order Rhizobiales; family Rhizobiaceae; genus Pseudahrensia. The sequence continues at coordinate 133,491 of JBCDDX010000003.1, read as the reverse complement.
CAATGTTGCAAACCTGAGTGCCTGCAATTCCGGCAGCACACCGGGCCGCGTGAAAACCGTTTTCACACCCGGATCGCAACCAAAGCGATAAGACGTTTACCACTTTCGGTTATAACCCCTTTTATGAAGCAGTTTATGTTCAAACCGAAAGCGCAGGCGCAAGACGTACCGGACACGGGTGGCACCGACGCGAACGTGCCCGAGCAGCCGCATGTCCAGCCGGTTCAGACAGCTAATCCCCTTGTGCAACCCGTACATGCGGAGCGCACACAGCCGCCTGCCTCAGGCCCTGCTACGGTCGTCGCCGCAGCGGCCCCGGCTGCTCAAAATCAAACGTCAGACGGCAAAAAACAGCCCCGCTCGCGCGAAGGTGTTCTGCTGGCACGGGGCCTGGTGAAATCCTACAACAAGCGCACCGTCGTCGATGGTGCCAGTCTTGGCGTGCGGCGCGGCGAGTCGGTTGGCCTGCTTGGCCCCAACGGTGCGGGCAAGACAACCTGCTTTTACATGATCACCGGGCTGGTGAAGCCGGATTCGGGCCGTATCGAGATCGATGGCCATGACGTAACATCCATGCCGATGTACCGCCGTGCCCGCCTTGGCGTCGGTTATCTGCCACAGGAAGCTTCGATCTTCCGTGGCCTGTCGGTCGAGGACAACATCAAAGCTGTCTTGCAGGTGGTGGAGAAAGACCGCAAGGCGCGGGCCCACAAACTCGATCAATTGCTGGAAGAGTTCAAAATCACCCATCTGCGCAAATCGCCCGCGATTGCGCTTTCGGGCGGTGAACGCAGGCGGTTGGAAATCGCCCGCGCGCTTGCTTCAGACCCGGCATTCATGCTGCTGGACGAACCTTTCGCCGGCGTTGACCCGATTGCCGTTGGCGATATTCAGGAACTGGTGCGCCACCTCACCCGCCGTGGCATCGGGGTACTGATCACCGACCACAATGTGCGCGAGACGCTTGGTCTGATCGACCGTGCCTATATTATCGCCTCCGGCAAGGTGCTCACCCATGGCCGTCCGCGCGATATCGTCAACAATCCAGACGTGCGTCGCCTGTATCTCGGTGAACAATTTACCCTTTAGAGCCTCTGTTCTTGCCAAGCGAAAGCCAAGATGCTTAGTTCTGGCACGATTATTGCTTGCATCAGTTAATGGCGCGCCGGCAATGGGTTAGTAAACCAGCACTGCGGCTGGTTGGACGAGTTCTGTATCGGGGTTTTTAACAATGGGTCTGTCTCAAAGTCTGGCGCAACGCCAGGGACAATCCCTGGTGATGACCCCACAGCTCAGCCAGTCGATAAAGCTGCTGGCAATGTCCAACATCGAACTGGCTTCGTTTGTTGAAAACGAGTTGGAGAAAAACCCGTTTCTGGAAGCCGGCAAGGATGCCACCGCTCCGGTTGAGATGGAGCCCGTACCCACCCCGGAAATCTCCGAAGATTCGATCAAGCTGGATGGTGAATTACAAACCAGCGCGAATGCCCTTGAGTCAGATCTGGGCACAAGCGTGGAAAACGTTTTTCCCGACGAACAGGATTATCGTTCGGACGAGAAAGCAGCCCGGCAGGAATTGTCTACCCCTTCCTCTGCATCCGAATTCAGCCAGAACGGGTTGCAGATCGCGGGTGCTGCCAGCACGCACGACACTGCCATTGCCGACTATACCGCCGATCAGCCAAGCCTGCACGATCATCTGGACGAGCAATTGGCGATGTCGGGCGCAAGCCGACAAACGGCCTTCATTGTTCGAAACCTCATCGAAGCGATTGATGAGAGCGGCTATGTGCGGGCCGATATTGAGGACATGGCCGCGAGACTGAGCGTTTCAACTGTCGCCATAGAAGCAGGCATCGCCTTGCTTCAAAGCTTTGAACCTGCCGGCATCGGTGCCCGGAATCTGGCGGAGTGTCTGCGATTGCAACTGGCCGAACGCAACCGTTTTGACCCCGCCATTGCAGCTGTGTTGGACAATCTCGATCTGCTTGCAAAGCGCGACTTTGCGCAATTGCAGTCGGTAACCGGCCTGTCGATTGAGGACCTGCATGACAGCCTGAACGAAATCCGCACGCTCGACCCAAAGCCCGGTTTCGCGTTTCGCCCGGAACTGGTTGAGCATGTCAGCCCCGATGTGATGGTGTCGGAAAGCCCGGATGGCGCATGGCGTATAGAGCTGAACAGCGACACCCTCCCCCGCGTTCTCGTCAACAACACCTACGCGGCTGAAGTCAAAAAGCACCTGCGGGGCGATGAAGAGCGCACGTTCCTGAGCGAATGCATGCAAAACGCCAGCTGGCTTTCCAAAAGTCTGGACCAGCGCGCCCAGACCATCCTCAAGGTCGCCAAGGAAATCGTCAAACAGCAGGACGCTTTTCTGGTCTATGGTGTGACACGGCTAAAGCCCATGACTTTGCGCGCTGTGGCCGATGCCATCGACATGCATGAATCGTCCGTCAGCCGCGTCACCAGCAACAAATACATCATGACCCCGAGGGGCATGTTTGAAATGAAATATTTCTTCACAACCGCTATCGGCGGCACGAGCACCGGCGAAGCGCACTCTGCGGAGGCCATTCGGGCCCAGATTCGCGCGCTGATCGAACTGGAAGAACCGTCATCCGTGCTGAGCGATGATGCAATCGTCGCGGCACTTAAAATCACGGGCGTGGACATTGCCCGCCGCACGATCACCAAATACCGCGAAGCGATGAACATCCCCTCCTCCGTTCAGCGACGGCGCGAAAAACGCGCCGCGGCCAAGGCACGCGAAGCGTCAGGCAGTGTTGGCAGTCTGCAAGCTGCCGAATAAAGCGGCATTTCTGCCACGCCAAACCGACCTTTCAACACCGCAGCGCATCGCTTTGCTGCCTCAAGCGCTCGAAAATTTGTTATGCACATTCGGCAAAAGTTAGATTTGTGACTTTGTCCTCCCCGCTTTCGCATTGTAGGCTTTGAGTGGTGCTGCTGTTTGCGTTGCGTTTCACGCAATGCTGACAGGGTAAAACCCAACACGAAGAAGGAGATTGTTCATGAGCCTCAGGATTTCGGGAAAACACATGGATATCGGCGACGCACTCAAAGGCCGTATCGACGACCGAATCAACGAGGCAGTGGACAAGTATTTTGGGCACGGGTTCAGCGGCCACGTAACAATTGAAAAACAGGGCGCTTTTTTCGATACCGACTGCCTTGTGCGCCTCGATTCAGGCGTAACGCTGCAAACCAGCGCACGCGAACCGGACGCCCATGCGAGCTTCGACAAGGCCGCTGAAAAGATCGAAAAGCGCCTGCGACGATACAAACGAAAACTCAAAGACCACCATGCCGGGAACGGTTCAGACCAGAACGATGTCGCTTACTCGGTCATGTCAACTCCCGACGAAGATACTGAAATTGAAGAAGATTTCGCCCCGCTCGTGGTCGCTGAAGGGTCCGTCAGCGTGCGCACCCAGACGGTTGCCATGGCCGTGATGCAGCTGGAATTGATGGATGAGCCGGTAAATGTTTTCAAGAACGCTGGAAACGGCGCGATAAATGTGGTTTACCGTCGCTCAGACGGAAACATCGGATGGGTTGATCCCGCGAGTTCCGCAGACAACGGCTAGGTCAAGGACCGTGGCCGAACACCTTCATCGACGAAACATGCTATCACCGCCATAGGGGCCACGTGCTATGGAATTGAATCAGATCATAACGCCGCAAACCATTGTCGGCGATTTGAAATCCAATTCCAAGAAACAGGTTCTCCAGGCACTGGCCCACGTTGCGGCACCCGTGGTCGGATTTGACGAGCATGCGGTGTTTGAAACGCTGCTGGAGCGTGAGCGTCTCGGCTCCACCGGCGTTGGCAATGGTGTTGCCATTCCGCACGGCAAACTGCCCGGAACAAAGCGTATTGTCGGCGTGTTCGCGCGCAACACGAAGCCCATCGCCTTCGATGCCATCGATGACCAGCCGGTTGATCTGTTTTTCATGCTGCTTGCGCCGGAAGGGTCCGGCGCGGACCATCTGAAAGCCCTGTCGCGCATAGCGCGTGTCCTGCGCGATCAGACGACCCTGTCGCGTCTGCGCTCAACCCATGACGTTGATATGTTGCATGAGGTTCTGACCGCGCAGCAAAATGCCAGCGCTGCCTGATTTTAGCAGTAAAATTATTGATTTTAGCGCGGTGGACACGCCCGAAAGGCTGTCTGTCAGCCGTGTTCCGCGGCCTGCACCAACTCACGCATGAGGTATTGCCGGGCTTTACGGGCCCGCATTACTGCGTTTTAACGGCGAGCAGATCGCGGTCCTGAGCATCCGAGATGAGGAAGTGTTCGTCGTCAGCCACCGCCAGCGGTTTGCCGTCAGCTGCAAACAGGCCCCAAAGATCCAGACCATCTGGCAGATCATCTTCCGTCGCGTCCGGGTAATTCTCGTTCATAAAGCGCGATGTGACCGGGCGAATATAAGCAATGGAACTGTTGCCAAACGACTCAAATTCCACCGACGACCCGAACAGTCTGATAGTCTTGTTAGTCATAACGTGCCCCTTACCATCCTGCCCCGTTTGAAGGAGGCGCGAAGGACCAAGTTGCCCCACACCCAAAACATGGGGCGAGTTTTGCGGCAGTTCAAGGGCAAACAGGGACGCGCAATGACAATCCAAAGCTCAAACCGGTTTGATTGCCGGGTCGTTCTGGGACTTCGGCAAATACCATCCGGCAGCGCCCAAAATACTCTATTGCGGTACGGATATGGGCCCAACGGCCCGAAATCGGACGAGTCAGCGGCGGAAAGAGAGTTTTTTGTCGAGGCGTTCGACATCTGCGATTGTTGCATCCAGCCCGGCGCGTAGCGCACCCAGATTGGCCACATCGATGCGGGCACGCAGTTGTGATGACAGCAATTCAGGCTCATAGGCAGCCGAATAGGTCTTCTTGTTCTTCATAGCCGCCGCATAAGCGCTGTTCACCTGGGCGCGCTGATCCTTCAAAGCGTTCAGCGCGCTGCGGTTGGCACGGGCGATTTCCGATGCCTTCCAGAAGACGCCGGATTGGTGTTCGAACAGCGTATCAACACGCGAGGCCATCATTTCATCTTCAAACGCCGCACGGCGCGGGCTCAAAGCGCCCAGCCGCAGGGAAATCTTCACCTTGCCGTAAATGTCATCCTGGATCGACTGAGACTGCAATTGATTGTCCTTGGAACTGTTATACCCCCCGGTCAGCTTGATCTTGAACGTGTCTGCATTGCGCAAGCGGCGTTGCAGTTCACCCACATCACGCTCGGCATCCACCAATTGCTGGTCAAGATTGACCACATCGCGCAGCTGAATGGCGTCCACAGCTTCGCGGCGCGCTGCCTCGGCGCGCAAACGCGGTTCATTTGCAGCGATCTGATCAAGATATTGCTGCAACAGAGTAGCCTTGGTTGTGGTCATCAGGCCCGTGCTCAGGGCACCTTTGATGCGCTTGCGAATAGAAGCAAACTCACCCCGGCTGCCGCGAAGGCTCGACGCCTGCGCAATATAGCCCGCACGGGTCAGCGCTTGTGGCGAGGTGACCAGCAATTGCTGCAGATTGCGCGCTGCTGTGTAGCGGCGGCAATTGGCCAGCGCCAGTTCTTCCTTCAGTTGCGCGCGGCGCAGGTCAATCACATCATAACCGACGCTGGCACCAAACTGCCCCTCATGATCTGCCTGAGCGGAAACCGTTGGCGAACGCAACAAAATGGCCTCAGCCCCCGCTTCCGCGATCAGATGACGGCATTTGGCGGGCAAGGGCGGCAGCTTTGGCGCTGCATAGGATGATTTAAAGGATGGCGATTGATATTGGCTGGCCGCGAGCTTGGGCTTCTCAGCCGGCGCTTTGGCAGGCGCCGGGGATTTTTTCGGATCAACGCTGCCAACCACTGTGCGGTCAGGTTTCGCGATATTGGTCTTCACATCGGCTGATGCATTCAAATTCGATGGTTTCGCAGTGGATGCAACCTCGGTCGTTTTTCCGGCTTCTTTCCGAGACGACAATCCTTCAGACAGACCGGCAAACAGCGAGCCACCTCCGGTCGCGTTGCAACCGGTGAGCAGCAATGCGGAAGCCACAAACGCCGCGTTCAAAGCGGCTGTTTTGCTGCTACGCATCGTCTTAGAACAAAAGGGGCGAGCGACCGGCATGGACGATTTCCTCGGTGACCGATCGCGGATCGGCAAATTTGGCTTCAACAAAAGTTCCGCGCATGGGCTTGCCAAACAACGGATGAACGGCGGTCGTTTCGCCATCCACAGCGGCCCCGACCTCGCCGACGCGAGAGCAGAAGAAGAATGATAAGGCGCAGCCGTAGAGCGGCTCGCCAGGTGTGACATCCGCGGCGTTGGTGTAGGGCACGAAAAGAACCATGACCGGGGCCTCGATCGCCCGTGCAGCGGGTGTTGCCGACAGGGAATCAAGGTTGGACTGCATCACGGACAGGGAGTTTTCCAACTGCGCAACGCGTTTGTTCGCAGCGGCTCCATTCCGGTTGGCAATGGCGATCTGATTTTTGGATTCAATCACTTCGCGGGCGAGATAGGCGAGATCCGCACCAGCAGATGTGACAACGCGCACTTCGGGCTGCTTGATTTCAGCCTGCAATGTGCGCAGGAACTCAAGGCGCTGGGTCACCTTCTGCAGTTCCATCTGCTTGACGGAAATCTCGTTTTGAACGGTCGCCATGCGGTGCAAGGTTTCCAGCACAGCCAGCGTGCCGCTGTTCAGCGCCTTGCGCGTGATCAGCCGCTTGGCAAAGGCCGTTTCAAGATTTTTGGCGAACCCGCCGCCGCTGTTTAACTGATTGAAATCCGCGATCACCTTCTTCAGGCGGTCGATATGATCTCTGATTTCCAGTCTTTCGTCCGTCTGAAGCAGAATTTCGGCTTCAACAGTGCGTTCTGTGAGAGTCAGACGCAGCTTGGCATCCCGGCCATCGCGATCGGCCTTCGCAGCCTCGACCCGGGCCTGTGTCAGGTCTTGGCTCAACTGATTTCGGCGCACCCGCATGGACGAAAGATCACGCTCGACCTTTTCAACCAGCAGATGACCCCGCGACAGCTCGAACGGCAGCGACCAGCTCGACGAAGACATGAAAAACACAATCATCGAGCCATAGGCGACGAATGTCAGAAACAGGGCCGACAGAACGATGATCGCCAGCTTCTTGTAGAGAAAATTGGCAAGCGGGAGGAACTTCTGCCAGATCTGCTGATCAGCATCCCGCAAGGTGGAAAGGGATGATTCAAACCCTTTGGTGACGGATTTGAGCCCCTCCTGCACCCTGCTCTCACCGGGTTCTGCTTGAGGAACCTCCGGTTCTGCATCAGATGCCGTGCCGGCCTGTATCGGAACAAATTCCGGTTCAGCTTCGTCATATATCGGCGCCGCATCGATGATCGTCGCCATGATGTCCTGCGGGTTGACCGGAGCTGCCAGAACCTGATCGACCCCAAGGATCTCTTCGTAGGTTTTCACGTCCGCCGGGCGTGCAAGGATCGTCAGCTGACCACAGGCACGCAGGGCCGCGATGGGAAAGACGTTAAGCGGGCTGCCGTCAGTCTCTCTCCGCATGTCGATCATCACACAGTCAAACGGGCGCGACTGGGCCTGTGTGGTGATCATGTCGAGCGCGATGGCAGGCGTCGGCGCGTGTTCACAGCGCACGACTTCATCGCGACGCTTGAAAATCGATTTCGTGCCCGCAAGCGCAGCGCCCACGAACAGCACGTGCACGGGCTGCTCGGCGCGGCGCTCCTTGCTCCAGTCGCGGGGACCGGAGTGCTTAGGCGGAAGGTTTTGCACAGAGGCCGTCATGCAGCGACCTCGTTTTGCACAGCCGCAGCGCCACCCAGCGCGGACAGATCGATATTGTCGGTGCCCGCAATGCCCGCATTGTCAGACTTCGCACCGCCGCGGGTTTCCCATGACGTTGTGCCCAAAGTGAACAGGCCGAGCGGCGTCATGGTCAGATAAACGACCGGGAAGACAGCCGCCATAACCAGGAACCAGAGCCCTGATGTCTGGGCGAATTCCGGCAGTGAGCTTTTGCTGAACTCGTAGCAAATGGCAAAAACCGTCACCAGAAGCGCATGCCAGATCATCGGCATAACGAACTGCATCTCGATGCATTTCGCCAGCAAAAACAACGGGTAAAAGAACAGCAGTGTCCCCATCGACAGATAGTGGACAAGCACCAGAATGTTGAATTTGTGCAGATGCGGAATCGCCGTGATCAGATCGATCATGTTGGACCGACGCCAGCGCAATTGCTGGTTCAGATATGCGCCCATATTGGTGGGTGCTTTGGTGAAGCAGCGCGCTGTAAAGCAAAGGCGGGTCTTGTAGCCCCGCTCAACAATCTTGCGGGTCAGAAAACGGTCTTCTCCATATTTAACTTCATCGCCCAGAAACGTGCGGCTTTCGACATCCTTGTCGACCGCAATCATCGCCTCGCGTTTATACAGCGTGAGGCAACCGGACAGGCACATGACGTGGCTGTAGGCGTTCTCGACATTTTTGAGGAACTGATAGCCGATCCAGTATTTGACCGCCTGCATGCGCGTCAGCCAGGTCTCGGCCGCATTGGACACAAAAACGCAACCGCCAACCGCATCAGCGCCGGTGGTGTACATGTGGCGTGTCAGCTCGCGCACCACGTTTGAATCCACAATCACATCGGAATCGACTGACATCACGAGATCGGTGTCGATATCGAGGACCGCGTTCTTGATGCCCAGTCGCTTGCCCATATTGTGCGGGTTCTGGATGAGCTTCATCCACGGATAGCGGCGGCAGGCCTCCTGCAGATGCTCATACGTGTCATCCGTTGAGACATCATCGACAAAGACGATCTGAAGTTTGTCGCGCGGGTAATCGAGCGCCGCAAAAGATGCAGCGGTTTGCAATACGCTGGCGCCTTCGCAAAACACCGGCACGATAATCGCAACGCTCGGCCACTCTTCCGGATCACGGTTGAAATTGCCTTCCGTGCGTTTGTCAGCAACACGCAACAGCGAGCCCAGCACGTATCTGTTCGTAAACACGATCAGTACGAGCAGACCAAACAGCCATTCCACTGTTGTGATTGCCAACATTGTTGCACGCCCCGCCGCAAAACCTGCGGCATGTCCTTCGACCCTGGAGGCGGGAAAGCCGCCCCTTCACGCGCATATATAGAATGGGACAGGCTGTTCAGAGGGTTAACAACATCGGTCAAATACAGCTTTAATGGCTGTTTTAACTCGATATTTACCCTGTTTCTGCGGGCGTGGCTAACGACTGGTAAACGCCGGGGAACAGAAATGATTTCACGACATGGGGATTAACAAAAGCGCAACCATAGAGGCGAAATCTTGCAGGCGAAAAACCATTTGGGAAGGTTTGCAACTCTAGCTTCCGTTCAAATTCAGAGCGGGAATTCAGGGGCTTCTATGACATACACACCCACCCACGGTGCAGCTGTGGCTGCAGATATTGTTGATCGTGCAAACGACAACATCACACCTTTGCGCCTTTTAACGGAGGCACCCGTTGCCTTGCCAAACCCGGCTGATTGCCGCGTTGCGGTGGTGGGGCTTGGCTATGTCGGCCTGCCGTTGATCTGTGGCTTCTCCGCCGCCAGCCGCGCCATCGGTATCGATATCGACAAGGAAAAAATCGCGGAACTGAACCGCAACGAAGACCGCACGGGCGAAGTGACAGGGACGGACCTCGCCGAGGCTGACGCCGAATTCACAACAGACGCCTCAGCGCTTGCCGAAGCGGATTCCATTCTCGTTTGTGTGCCAACGCCGGTAAACAGCCGCAACCGGCCCGATTACCGCCCTCTCCTTTCCGCCTCTCGCACGATTGGCGAAAACATGAAGAAGGGCGCCGTCGTCATTTTTGAATCGACCGTGGATCCCGGCACAACGGAAGAAAAATGCCTGCCCATTCTGGAGGAAGTCTCCGGCATGAAAGAGGGCATCGATTTTTACATTGGTTATTCGCCGGAACGTATAAACCCTGCGGACCCGACGCGAAAACTGAGCGATATCAAGAAGATCGTCGCTGGTTCGACGCCAGTTGTCACAGAATTCATGGAAAAGCTCTATGCGCGCGTCGTTAAGGCTGGCCTGTTCCCGGCGGCCAACATTCGTGTTGCTGAGGCTGCAAAAATTCTCGAAAACACCCAGCGCGACGTCAATATCGCGCTGATGAACGAGTTGATGGCGCTTTATGACAAGATGGGCATCCGCGCATCCGACGTTATTGCCGCTGCCAGCTCCAAATGGAACTTCCATCACTACCGCCCCGGCATGGTGGGTGGCCACTGCATTGCGGTTGACCCTTATTACCTCGTTGATGCCGGTCGACGCCATGGCCTGTCGATGGAACTGGTTGCTGCCGGACGCAGCGTGAACGAACAAACGCCTTTCTTTCTTGCTGAAAAGCTGGAAGAGCTGTTTGCCAGCCGCAGCCAGCCTCTTGCCGGCAAGCGCGTTCTGGTGCTCGGGCGCAGCTTCAAGGAAGACTGCCCCGACACGCGCAATTCCAAAACCTTCAAAATGATGGACTATCTGTGGGCGCAGGGTGCGGAAGTCTACAATTTCGACCCGATTGCCGAAGACGACCACTTTGAGGGCGGACGTGGCACGCAGATCGTTGATGATCCCTTTGAAGGCGGCGCATACCACGCGGTGATCGTCACGCTGGGTCACACGGTATTCCGCGAGCAGCTGGATCTGGAGACCCTGACCAGCCTCGTTCCCAAACACGCGCCGCTGATCGACATGCGCGGCATGTATGATTGTGAAGCGGTGCACGATCACTTCACATACTGGCGGCCATAAACGCCTCCCAACAATCGGACAATTTCAAGGGCTGGCCATGCGCCGGCCCTTTTCTTTTCAAATGACATGCAAAACGTACCAATAAGTACGCCAATCACTGAGCAACCCGCTTGATGCGAAGGCCGACGATAAACCCCAGTAAAACAACAACAAATATCAGAATGAATGCGTTCTGATAGGTTTCCGCCTGATAGACGCGAGAGCCGTTCTCTATTTCTCCCGCCCATAACATATCAAGCGCCAGCCCAATAACGGGTTGCAGCAAAGCACCTGATGCAACAGTCATCGAATTGACGATGCCGGACACCGAACCGCTAATTACGGTTGGTGAAACCTGCCGCACAAGCGCAAAGCAAACCGCCATCGCGCTGCCCGAAAGGCCGGTCACAATCAGCAGAACCACCGTGAGCCAAAGGGGTGCCGATGGCAGGAATGTCAGCATGCCCACCGCGACCGTCAATATGGCAGCGCCTGCCAACAACATCGTTCTGTAACTGCCGACATGTTCCGACAGCCAGCCGGATGCCGGCGCACCTATAGCCCATGCGAAAAACAGGAATGAGACATAAAACGCAGCGTTCGGTCGCGTCAGGTCATAGGCCGCCATCAGATAAGGTGTGCCCCATAGCCCGCCGAGTGCCAGCATGGGGCCGGACATGGCCGCTGCAACAATGGCGATCTTCCACACTTCCGCCATTTTGATGGCCCGGCTGAAGCCGCGCCAGATATCGCCCCATGATTCCGCATTTTCCGAGACCGTCCGGCCGTTACCATGGGGAGAATTGCGCACGAAAATCAAAATCATGATGGCCAGCAGCCCGCCAAATCCGCCCAGCGCCCACATGGATGCGCGCCATCCGAACTGTTCGACAAACAGAGCCAGCGGTGTTTGGGCCAAAACGCCGCTCATCATGCCGAAAAACATGGTCAGACCCGCCAGCATGGCGAACCGGCGTTGCGGAAACCATTGGGCTGCAAGCGACAAGGAACTCAAAAACCCAACGGCCGAGCCGATGCCGACGAGTATACGGCCGAGATACGCCCAGCCGAGCGATGGGGCCATTGCAAAGATAACCGACCCAAGCGTTGCGCAACTGAGCGCCGTAAAAAGCAGTTTTCGTGCGCCCAGCCGGTCCAGCAAGGCACCAAGCGGCACCTGCAACAGAACGTAAGGGTAAAAATAGAGCGCCGAGAGCGTGCCAAGCAAAGCCGCCCCGATGGCGAATTCGCTCATCAGGTCAGACACCATCACGCTCGGCGCAACACGATGGAAAAAGGCATAGCCGAAAGCCATTGCCGACAATGACCACACAAACCACGCCCGCGCGCCGCCCAGCGGGGCTTGAACGGGGGCAGACTGGCCTTCACCGCTTTCAGTTCTGGTTTCTGCCTCGGTCGTCACACGCCACAGCCTTCGATGCGAATCTGTGCGCACAATCTGCCCATTGAACGGCCTGTACAAGCCTTATTGATCCATCGATCCGGGGCGAAGCACCGTCAAATGCGATCCTGATCTTTCATCAGCCCCTCCGCGACGCCACGAATGTTCTGCGCCAGAAGGTGGAAGTCGGATTTGATGGGCGATGACGGTCGCCAGACCAGCGATATCGTGCGGCGCGCCAACGGGTGCTGGATCGGACGCAGCACCAATGACCCGTCCCGGCTGGCCTCGTGCAGCGCATAGAGGCTGGGCAAAATAGCGATCCCTGCCCCCATCGCAGCCATCTGCCGAATAGCGTCAAGGCTGGTGCCCTCATATTCAGACCCGACCCGCGCATTCGCCTGCGCGGCGAGGTTTTGAATGACCGACGACATTTGATGTCCATATTCCAGCGTCAGGAGCGTTTGCCCGGCCAATTGTTCCAGCGGCAAGGGAGCACCGGGATCGCCAAGCCCGGAATCCTGCGCACCGCAAGCCCAGAATTGCTCTTCCAGCAATGGCAGTGCTTCCGCGTCACGATGGTCTTCCTGGGTCGAAATCACCGTATCAAGCCGCGCGTCCCGCAAGCTGCGTTCAAGATCGATGGAACGTTCCTCCCGAACGCTCAGTCGCAGTTTGGGAAAACGCGTGTGCAGGTGCCGGGTGACACTGGGCAGCAGATAGGGCCCAACCGAGGGGATAACGCCCAGTTTGATGTGGGAGATCAGTTCGCCCGGCTCCCGGCGGGTGACCGTTTTCAGCGCCTCCACATCGCGCAGAATATCGCGCGCTCGACGCACAAATTCCTGCCCAACAGGTGTCAGATGCGCGCCGTGTCGCCCGCGCTCAACCAAAGAGACGCCCAGTTCAGCCTCAACCTCTGCGACCTGCGATGAAAGACTGGGCTGGCTCACCCCAAGACTGCGCGCCGCATCCCCCATTTTGCCGTTGTCGGCAATCGCAACGAAATATTGCAATTGGCGAAGGGTTGGTCGCATGGCGAATGGCCTCCCGCTCTTTCCATAGTTTCAAACTATCATAAATAGAATCAAAAGTGAATGGAACTATGGAAATGGCGCACTATATGGCGCATAGCATTACGCACTTTTCAGTGGATTCCCTCAATGGCCAAAATTGTTAATCGTCTCCAGGACTTTATGAAGCTGGAGTCGGCAGCAGGCATTATTTTGATGTTCGCAGCCGTGCTCGCGCTGATTTCGAACAATTCGCCGCTGAGCTATTTCTACGCGCAGCTGCTGTCGACGCCGATGGAAATCCAAATCGGCGCGCTTGAGATCGCAAAGCCTCTGATTTTGTGGATCAACGATGGCTTGATGGCCATTTTCTTCTTTCTGGTTGGTTTGGAAATCAAACGGGAAGTCATGGAGGGTGAGCTTTCGAGTTTTGACAAGGCTGTCCTGCCCATGTTGGCCGCTGTTGGCGGCATGTTGGGCCCGGCACTCATGTACGCTTTCATCAACTGGGGTGAGCCTGAAACGTTGAGGGGCTGGGCAATCCCGGCAGCCACCGACATTGCCTTTGCGCTCGGCATTCTGACCCTGCTCGGCAATCGTGTACCGGTGTCGTTGAAAGTGTTCCTGCTCGCCGTCGCGATCATCGATGACCTCGGTGCAATCGTGATCATCGCTCTTTTCTACACCGAAAATCTGTCAACAAGCGCCCTTGGCATCGGGCTGGTCGGCATCGTTGCTCTGGTGGCGCTGAACCGTTCCGGCGTCAAGAAGATCGTGCCCTACACTTTGATCGGCGTCTTTGTCTGGGTTTGTGTTCTGAAATCGGGCGTGCATGCCACCCTGGCCGGCGTGATCACCGCTTTCGCAATACCGCTCGCGGGCAAGACGAAGGAAGATCCCTCGCCGCTGCACCACCTCGAGCACGCCCTTCACCCCTGGGTCGCCTATATGGTCCTGCCGATTTTTGCCTTCGCAAATGCCGGTGTTTCGCTGGCGGGTATCCGGGCGGAAGACCTTCTTGCGCCTGTACCCCTCGGCATCGCCATGGGTCTGATCGTCGGTAAGCAGGTCGGCGTATTTGGTTTCACATTCGCTGCCGTAAAGCTTGGCATTGCCAAATTGCCGACGGGCACCAACTGGCGTGAAATATATGCGCTCGCATGCCTGACCGGTGTCGGTTTCACCATGAGCCTGTTTATCGGCACGCTTGCATTCGATGATGCCGAAACGATCAACCAGGTGCGACTCGGCGTGCTCATGGGCTCTCTCGTCTCGGGCGTGCTCGGCTATGTTCTTCTGCGCCAGTCCTGCCCGAAAGGCCATGGCACCAAAGTGGATGCCAAGACCCTCGACGAAGAAGCCCATGGCGACGCGGAAAGTGTATTTATCGAGCGAACCTGATACGCGGCAGCCATAGTCTTCAAACACTCACGCCGTCAGCAATTTTTCAACCGTCTGACGGCGTGCCACTTCCTCCGCAATGAATGGTCAAGATCACCGCCATTCCAGCCCTCATAGCGCGACGCGGCGAAGGTCCGATTTGAGCCCAAACTACGCGTTGTTGCACGACGTTTGAATGGCAGCTTCAGGATGACGGTAGCGGCACGTCGGGCCATTCTGTCGTGAACTCCGCTTGAACCCCACGCTCCAGATAGGTTGATAGGACCACGTAGCTTTTAGTACCCTTGACGCCCGGCAGAACGTAGAGTTGCGCCAAGAATTCTTCGAGCGCGTGTGCGTTCGCGGTGCGGACTTTCATTATCACGCAGGTGTCTCCGGCAACGGAGTGCATTTCTTCAATCTCGGGGAAGTCACGAAGTCTCATCATGCGCTCGCTTTTGCCCCAGCCATCCGCATCCACATGCACAAAGGCTAGGAGGTTCTTACCGCAGGCGGGGCCATCAAGCTGCGCACCGATCCCCTTGATGGCGTGCTGCCTCAAACGCTTGACGCGCTCATGCACAGCAGGAGCTGAAAGTCCAACCTTCTCGCCAACATCAGCATAGGTCGCACGGCCATCATCTGTGAGAGCGGCTAATATCTTTCTGTCGAAAGCATCCAGAGGACGCCTCAACTGCACACTTCGCTGAACATCTTCTGTTTCCTTTTCCATATCGCCATAATCGCCTTTTCATACTCGTTTCCTTCGGCAATTCTGCGATGACAGGAAAGGATATTCAAATGAAGTTACGAGAGATCAACCCATCCGAAGGGATCTACCCAGCAACACGCGACTATGTTCATGGGATCGAGGTTTCGGGTGCGACGCGGCAATTATTCGTCAGCGGGACAATGGGCTTATCCGAAGATGGATCAGCTCCTGCGTGTCTAGACGCGCAGCTTGATCTGATCTGGAAGAACATTCGCCGCATCTTGGCCGAGGCTGACATGTCGGTTGCAAACATCGTTCGCTTGAGCAGCTACCTCGCTCGACCCGAGTACGCGGCGAAGAACCAAGCAGCTCGCGAAGCTGCCCTTGGTGACCGTGTCGTGCCGACCACCGCGATCGTTGTGACAACTCTCGATCCGTCTTGGTTGGTCGAGATTGAAGTCATCGCTATGAGCTAAGAACTCACAATGCGGACGTTGGCACAACCGCAGCGAATTCACACTTTGTCATCATTGCAGCCATACGGCATGGTTTTATTGAGCTAAATGTGAACGCAGCTTTGGTGTACGCGTTACGAATTTTGACTCGGCTCAAAAAAACTTATCCCCGCGCTTTCCCCTTGGTTCATACTTCCCTCACACGCCCGGTTCGACCATCGGAAACGATCGTTCGTTGCCGTGCCGGGGGTGCCGGTGTTCGGGGGATCAGGCTAACGATCTGTCTTCCGGAGCGCTGCCCGTGAACCCGGGTCGTGCGTGGAAATCGTAGGCCGCCTTAGGGACAGTGTTTCTTGCTTTGCGAGGAGCAGAAAGGGAATTGCGCAGCCACCGGGACGGAACGCCCCGCGTTCGCAAACATTCGTATTCTCTGGCCAGCGTCCGCAGGGCGTTCCGTCGGTTGACTGAGATGTTTGATCAATACTCAGACGCAAATGCGGGCGTGGGAAGGATGGAACACGCCTTATGCAAACCTTACATGCACAGCGCCCCCGAACTTTCGATTGTCATCCCGGCGCAGGCCGGGATCCAGGGTTAAGGCGACGGTCCGCACTCTGGGCCTCTGGATTCCCGCCTTCGCGGGAATGACAAGTGGGGGATTAGCTGAGCGAAAAAACACCACACCAGACGAAACCAATACGGCATAACGCTAGCCAAGGACCACCACGGGAAAGCCTCTCGTCATAGCGAGCGAAAAGCGAGCCGGGGCCAAGCCCCGCACCGCCGCAGCGAAGGTCCGCGAGGACCGACAGCGTGAGGCCAAAACAACAAGCGAAAGCCCGAAGGGCTGATAGCATAAAGCCAAACACAAACACATCGACGTTCAGAGCGCGCTGTTCCGGGCCACCGCCAACGCGTTGCAAAGTCAGACCATTCGCGCCAGATTGTGAAGAACCGAAGCGGAACAACCGCCCGCCAAAAGCGTTGTTGTTACGCCATCACATTCTGGACCAGCCAAATGACATTGAAATCTATCAACCCTGCAACTCTGGAAACCGTCTACACCCACGATGAGACAAGCGATGATGCGATTGAGCAGGCGCTTGCCCGGGCAGACAAGGCTTATGCGTCCTGGCGCAAGCGCTCTTTCGCCGACCGCAGTACTGTTTTGATGAAGGTTGCCGATCTTTTGGAGGAGCGGCGCGATCAACTGGCAGAAATTGCAGTTCAGGAAATGGGTAAGCGTCTGGCTGAGGCAAAGGCCGAAGTCGAAAAATGCGCCCTCGCCTGCCGCCACTACGCAGAAATGGCTGAAACCTATCTGGCGGACGATGAGCGCAAGAGCGACAAATCCAGAAGCTTTGTGCGCTATCTTCCCCTTGGAGCCGTGTTGGCCGTCATGCCGTGGAACTTCCCCTACTGGCAGGTCTTGCGCTTCGCGGCACCGACATTGATGGCTGGTAATGTAGGCTTGCTGAAACATGCCAGCAACGTGTCACAATGCGCTTTGGAAATTGAACGTCTGTTCACCGATGCAGGCGCTCCGGAGGGCGTGTTCCAGACCCTGCTGATTGGCTCATCGCGCGTTGAAGCCGTCATCCGCGATCCGCGCGTCAAGGCCGCAACGGTGACAGGCAGTGGCCCCGCAGGCTCGGCTGTCGCATCACAGGCCGGCGACGAAATCAAACCCAGTCTTCTGGAATTGGGCGGCAGCGATCCCTTCATCGTCATGCCGTCTGCCGATTTGGAATCGGCGGTGGAAACGGCCGTAAAGGCGCGCACGATGAACAATGGCCAATCCTGCATCGCCGCAAAACGGTTTATCATCCATCAGGACATCTACGATGCGTTTACACAGAAATTCGTGGCGCGCATTGCGGAGTTGAAGATGGGCGACCCGATGCGCGACGACACGGATATCGGCCCGCTCGCCACCAAAGACATACGGGATGAACTCGCCGAACAGGTTTCCGACTCTCTTGCAGCCGGTGCGAAGGCTCTGACCGGCGGTAAAATCCCGGACATCAAGGGTCATTTTTATGAACCGACGGTTCTCGCTGATATTCCGGACGACAGCCCGGCAGCGACAGAAGAATTTTTCGGGCCGGTGGCGCTTCTGTTCAAGGCTGAAAGTGCCGAACATGCGGTCAGCATCGCAAATGACTCGGTCTATGGCCTCGCCAGTTCGGTTTGGACCAACGATGCCGCAGAACAGGACATGTTTGTGAACGAAATCGAGGCGGGATCAACCTTCGTCAACGCCCAGGCTGCCTCCGATCCGAGATTGCCCTTTGGCGGGATCAAGATTTCAGGCTATGGCCGCGAACTGTCACGCGAAGGCATATTGGCGTTTGTAAACGCAAAAACAATCGCTTTTGCGTGAACTCCAGCGTTCAGGCTTGAGCAAAATATTGCCGCAATGCACTATGATTGTTAACATGTGCACTAAATGACGGAAAGTGGAATACGATCTTAAGAGCACGCGGTCTTCAAGGAAGGGACCTTTAGAGATTTGAAAGCGACGGTGACCAATTTCGACTTTCCCTGCGCAATGTGCGCAACATGACCGATTCGCTGCACAAAAAACGCACGAATGAAACCAGCACCCAGGGTCGCGAGAGCCTTGATACTTTTCTCGGCGTGAGTTCGGTGAAAGGCGAGCACGACATTGCCGTCATCGAACACCTCAATGTTCCTGCCGGATCATACCAGGGCGACGGGGTCGATCAAATTGTGCTGGTGCATCCTATTTCCGGAAGGGGCAACACGCGGCTCAATTTTGATGGTTCCATTATCGAGGCCTATAGCAACGTGGATTACCCTCGGTTTGCCGTTGTTCCCAAAGGCCTGAAATCGGCGCATGAAAATGACTTCCACTACTCCAGCGTTGCGATTGGGGTTCCTGATCCGATCATGGAATACACCAAGGATGCACTTGGGATTCAGCCCACAACGGATCTTGAAGCCCTGCACCTCAACCTCCACTACAACGATCATATCCGTCGGCTGTGCCTGCGCATTCATGAATCGACCAAGAGCGAGGCTCCGATTGCAGGGCTCGTCGTTGATCACGCAGCTTATTCCATTGCATCCACTCTGCTGACACTCTCAAATCAACTGACGCGGCCACCGGCCAAGAGCTATCCGCTCACGGATGAGCAATTGGCCATCATCACAGATCAGATGGTCAGCCAACTCGGGGAGCGGTTGAAACTGACGGACCTCGCAAAGACGTTCGACTGGGATGTCTTCCGCTTTTCACGATCGTTCAAGGCGAAAACGGGCGTCAGCCCCCATCAATATCTGTTGCAATTGAGAATCGATCATGCCTGCCAGCAATTGGCAGTCACTCAAAACGCAATCGCTGAAATTGCCTACACCTGTGGGTTCTCCAATCAGGCGCATATGACGACGGTTTTCGTAAACCGCGTGGGTGCAACCCCCGCCGCATTCAGACAGGCATTTCAAGGCTGATGGCTTTCCAGCAGGGAGCGACCGCCCGGGACACCCCACGGCCGCTACAATGAGCTGATAAGCTCACGTTTAGCGCAGGTGCGGGTTCCTATTGAGCCTTCTTCTGCAGCCTGCGGGCATGCAGGACCGGCTCGGTATAGCCACTCGGCTGTTCCTTACCCTTCATCACGAGGTCCATGGCCGCCTGAAACGCAACGGACGTGTCAAAATTGCCGTCCATTTTTTCATAGAGCGGATCACCAGCGTTCTGCTCATCTACCACACGGGCCATCTTTTTCATGGTTGCTTCAATTTGCGCCTCATCGACGATGCCATGATGCAACCAGTTGGCCATGTGCTGGCTCGAAATACGCAATGTCGCGCGGTCTTCCATCAGGCCGACGTCATTGATGTCTGGAACCTTCGAACAGCCAACACCCTGATCCACCCAGCGCACGACATAGCCCAGAATGCCCTGAGCGTTATTGTCGAGTTCGGCCTGAATATCGTCCGACGACCAGTTCGGGCGCTCGGCTACGGGAATGGAGAGAATGTCAGACAGTTTCGCCCGGCCACGTGCTTTCAGTTCATCCTGCACATCGCGTACATTGACTTCGTGGTAGTGGGTGGCGTGCAGCGTTGCCGCCGTCGGGCTTGGAACCCATGCCGTATTAGCACCCGCTTTCGGATGGCCGATCTTCTGCTCCAGCATGGCGGCCATCAGGTCTGGCATGGCCCACATGCCCTTGCCGATCTGGGCACGCCCTTGCAGGCCACATTCAAGGCCAATATCGACATTCCAGTCTTCATAAGCCGCAATCCAGGACGACTGTTTCATGTCGCCCTTGCGGATCATTGGCCCGGCTTCCATCGATGTGTGAATTTCATCACCGGTCCGGTCGAGGAACCCAGTGTTGATGAACACGACCCGATTGCGGGCGGCACGAATGCATTCTTTGAGATTGACCGTCGTGCGGCGCTCCTCATCCATAATGCCCATTTTGATCGTGTTGCGGTCCAGCCCCAGCGCATCTTCGACCTTGTCGAAAGTTTCGACCGCGAAGGCCACTTCTTCGGGCCCGTGCATTTTGGGTTTCACAACATACATAGATCCCTCAGCCGAATTGACTCGGCGCCCGTTAACGCCAATATCATGCAGAGAAGCGAGCGTGGTGATCATCGCATCCATCAGGCCTTCGGGTATTTCACTTCCGTCAGCCAGCAGGATTGCAGGATTGGTCATCAGGTGCCCGACGTTGCGGGTCAGCATCAGAACCTGTGCCTTGCGCGAAATCGGTTCACCTTTGCGATCAAGATATTCCCGCGGCGGATTGAGCCGGCGGGTCATGACCGAGCCACCTTTTTCAAAGCTTTCTTCCAGATCGCCGGTCATCAGCCCAAGCCAGTTGCGATAGGCAACAACCTTGTCTTCCGCATCGACAGCGGCAATCGAATCCTCGTTGTCCATGATCGATGTCAGCGCCGATTCAAGCACGATATCGGCGATTCCCGCCATATCGCTTTCGCCGACCGGGTGCTGGCGATTGATTACGATATCAAGGTGCATTCCGTTTTTGACGAGCAGGATGTTCTCGAGACCGACTTCCGTGCCGTTATATCCAACAAATTGCGCGTTGTCGGACAACGCGGTCTCGCCACCATCCTGAAAGGAAATAACGAGACGCCCCGCTTCAACACTGAACCCGATTGCATCCGCCCAGGAACCCATCGCAAGCGGTGCACTCTTGTTGAGGAAATCGCGTCCCCAGGCGACAACCTTGTCGCCGCGAACCTTGTTATATCCCGGCCCTTTGGCAGCGCCGCCCTCTTCGGAAATGGCATCCGTGCCGTAGAGCGCATCATAGAGCGATCCCCAGCGGGCATTGGCAGCGTTGAGTGCATAGCGCGCATTCATGACCGGAACCACCAGCTGTGGGCCGGCTATGCGTGCGATCTCGTCATCGACATTATCCGTATCAACAGAAAATGCAGGCCCTTCCGGAACCAGATAGCCGATATCGCGCAGGAAGTTTTCGTAGACCCCCATGTCCGAAAACATGCCCCGGTTGTCGCGGTGCCAGTCATCGATTTTGGCCTGAAGGTCAGCGCGTTTTTCAAGAAGCGCTCTGTTGCGTGGTGCCATTTCGTCAACGATCGCGCCGAACGATGCCCAGAAAGCATCCGCATCAACGCCCGTTCCCGGCATCACTTCATCATTCACAAAATCAAAGAGAATTCGGGCAACAGACAGGCCACCAGCTTCAATGCGTTCTACGGTCATGAAAACGTCCGGAAATTTGGAAAATCGGCTTCGTTTTGGACCGGGAATGGCATTCAGGTCAAGCAAGGGCCGCTATTGAATCGGTTCGTATGGCTCTTGTTGCTGAACCCAATCGTGGACAAGCGAAAACCAGCCCTTCGGTGTGCCATGCCCGCCCGGATGAAGGCACAACCGAACGGCATTGTCGCTTTCGCAACCGATCCATGAGCGGCACCACAAGCGCCCCTCGATTTTCATTTGGCTCGGACGCGACACGCACCCGTTCGTGCGCCGTTGAACGGCGAGCCCTTCAAACACATCGCCCTGATGCCAGGAGCGGATGGCACGGCCTTCAAGTGGCACTTGCCTGTCAGCAAATCCGTGGATGTGGATCAGGCGTCGTGGGCCACCGGGGCAAACGCCACGCTGACTTTGGACGCCCTCCGGCAAAGGGCGACGCAAACCGCCAGCAAGTGCCGCAATTGCGCCAACAGGTCTGCTCGAATAGCAACCGAAATACCAGGCCATCGAGCCGCCGGATGAGAAGCCGGACATGACACTCAACTGCGTTTTCATCGACCAGCGCGTCTTCAAATCATCCAACACCCGTTCAACAAAGGCGATGTCATCGCGGCCCCCGCGCGGTGCCCCCGGCTCGCGCCGTGCAGCCCACCCGCGCGTGGTGCGGTTGCTAAAGGTGAATTCAGGACCGTCAGGCGCAATCAGCGCGTATCCATTTCCCGTCACCGTATTCACCAGCGAGCGATTGGCGATAACACTGGCTCCGGAGCCGTTGTGTCCGTGGAAAAAGAAAAAAGGCACGAGTTGCGATTTACCATCCCAATCGTCGGGAAAAGCGACATGATAAGTTCCACCATTTTCCCCCGAAATCGTGCAACCGATTTCAGGTTCGCACCCTTCCTGTGCTGCCGCGAAAGAAAGCGAACAGGCGGTGGCCCACGCGATCCCAATGACCAGCTTCAGCATGCGAACAGCATCAGTGCCGCGCAAGGTCGCAATCCTAAGGAAGGCAAACCACATCAATCAAAAACCCGCAAATATTCCGTACACTTAGAACCTGCCCTTCAACCGGAACACCGTTCAACCCAACATTTCCGTGATTGCGTTGTTAACCCGATGTTTGTCTGGCAAGGTGACAATGCAGGGCACGACGAAAATTCCAGACCGAGAACACAACACGCCATGCCCAAACACGTCCCCGATTCGTCATCGAAAGACAATGACGCATCTCAGCATCATATGCTGCGGGTGAACGATTGTTTGTGCGCTGCGGACCCTCTCGTTGCCATCGAACGGGTTGTTCAGGAAGAACAGTTTCTTCGACTGAGCGTGCTCGACATTCAGCTTTATGACGACACCCTTGTGGTCTTGGTGGATCAACAGGTGCCACGTGCCTTTCTGGCGCAAATCCTGCGCCGGTCCTGGTCCGGGCCGGTCGAGGTGTATTGCGCCAGCGCGTTGATGGCTGGCTCGGACACAGCATTGATGTGATGAGTGTCGAGCTTGTTCCCTGTCGCGCCAATTGGTGGCAAAAAACAGCCGGACAAGACCACTCTGCTGCAATGGTTGCTTCCATTCATTTATCTGTCTAGTCAGAGTACATGTCTGGACTGATATTCAAACTTGCGCTCATCGGCGTCGCCGGCATTTCGGCTCAATGGGCCGCCTGGCGCTTGCGCATACCGGCCATCGCAATCCTGTTGATCGTCGGTTTCATTTTGGGGCCGATGACCGGCTATGTGAACCCGCAGGTCGATCTCGGTGACGTTTACAAACCCATAGTGGCGTTGTCCGTTGCAATCATCCTTTTCGAGGGCGGGTTGACGCTCAACTTTCGCGAAATACGCGAAACTTCATCAGCCGTCCGCGCCATCATCCTGTTGGGTGGCCCGATGGTCTGGGCTTTTTCAGCTCTGAGCGCGCACTATGCTGCTGGTTTGAGCTGGCCGTCTGCAATTATTCTCGGTGCCATTCTTGTGGTGACCGGACCAACGGTCATCATGCCTCTGCTGCGTCAGGCTAAACTGGGCCATCGCCCGGCCTCGCTGTTGCGTTGGGAAGCTATCGTCAATGATCCGATCGGCGCACTCTTCGCAGTTGTCTCATTCGAAGTGTATCTGGTCGTTCATGGCGCCCATCAGGCCGATGACCTCATCTTCACACTGGTGGCGGGCTTTGCCACCGCAATTATTGGCGGCTATCTCGCAGGGCGAGGCATCGCACGCAGTTTCGTCTCCGGTCACGTACCTGAATATCTTAAAGCACCAATCCTGCTTGCAACGGTGCTCTTCGTTTATGCAGTCTCGGATGCGGTGCTCAAGGAATCCGGTCTTTTGACTGTCACCGTCATGGGCATAACGCTCGCCAATTCCCGCATCGCCAGCCTTGCTGAAATGCGCCGTTTCAAGGAAACGGTAACCGTGTTGCTCGTGTCCGGCTTGTTTATTTTGCTGACGGCATCACTGGATCTGAATGCGCTCTACGCGCTTGGCTGGGGCGCGCTGACCTTTGTTCTGCTCATTCTTTTTGTCGTCCGTCCAACGGCGATCATGCTGGCAACCATCGGTCGTGGTGTCAGCCTGCGCGAACGTATTCTCGTGTCCTGGATTGCGCCTCGCGGTATCGTCGCTGTTGCCGTATCCGGTCTGTTCGGCGGCGAGCTTGTGGAAATGGGCGTTGCGGACGGCGACCAGCTGATCGCGCTCACATTTGCCGTGGTAGCCAGCACCATTCTGCTCCATGGTTTCTCGCTTGGCCCGCTTGCTTCGCTTCTCAATCTGAAATCAGCTGACCGTCCTGGTGTGTTGATTGTGGGCGGGTCGAAATGGTCCTACGCGCTTGCTCAAACACTGAAGGAAGCCAAAGCGCCGGTACTGCTGGCCGATTCCAACTGGAACCATCTGCGCGACGCGCGGCTGGGCGATATTCCAAATTTCTTTGGCGAAATACTGTCTGAAACAGCGCATCACAGCGTTTCCTTCAACCGCTATGCGCATTTGATCACAGCCACCGACAACGACGCCTACAACGCCATGGTGTGCACAACATTCGGCCCGGAGATGGGGCGCGGCAATGTTTTTCAGATCGGGACGGGCAAAGACGAAACAGAGCGGCAGGCTCTGAGCTTCACCTTGGGTGGTCGCCCCATTTTTCAGCCCGGCCGCACCTATGACACGCTGAACGAACAGTTGGCCGACGGATGGCAATTTCAAACCACCCAGCTGACCGACGCGTTTGGATTCTCCGAATATCTGGACAGCCGCTCGTCCGAAACCCGCATCATTTGCTGGATACGTGAGAACGGCGAAATTCGCTTCCGTTCCGTGAACAAGGATGCCGAGCCGGTCAAGGGCGATACGATCATCGCTTTCGGCCCGCCACCCGCCTCCGATCAGCCGAAGCCAGCCAAAGTGCCTGACGCCTCATGAATCTACAAACACGTCTCTTCCTGCAAGCCAGAAAGCCGGAAGCCAATCACATCGCCTCAATTCTTGATCCTCATATGGAGGAAGCAGGCGTCACGACCGTTTTGTTTGAACGCGACGATTCTCCGGGCGACTGGTGCTATTCGCTTTACATCGCGCAAGACGCTGTTGAGCACACCGAACAATGGGTTCGCGACCTGTTGGGCAGCGATGCTTTTGGACTGGAACTTCGGCGCGAAGAACTGGATGACATCGACTGGGTGACCCAATCATTGCAAGCGCTCGCGCCGGTCACAGCAGGAAGGTTCTTTGTTCACGGTTCGCATGACCGCGATGCGGCACGAAAAAGCCGTATTGCCATCGAGATCGATGCGGGCCAGGCCTTCGGCACCGGGCATCACGGCACCACTGCCGGATGTCTCGATATGCTGGAATTGTGTCTGAGGCAATCTCAACCGGGTTTTGCCATGGATATCGGCTGCGGGTCCGGTGTGCTTGCAATCGCCTTGGCGAAGGCGGCGCGCATTCCTGTTCTGGCGACAGACATTGATCCGGTTGCCGTAAGAGTTGCCAACGAAAACTGCCGTTTGAACGGCGTGGCCAATTTTGTGACCTGCGCGACAGCTGCGGGCTTCCAGAGCCCTGTATTTCGACAGTTTGCGCAGGCCGACCTGTTGTTTGCCAACATTCTGGCGCGCCCGTTGGAGGCTCTCGCCTGCCCGATGCAACCTCATATCGCATCCGGCGCAAAGATCATTCTGTCAGGCTTGCTGCCGCATCAAAAAGCAAGGCTTGTCAGCGCTTATCGTCGTCAGGGATTGGTACTGATCAAAAGCCATATCCGCGACGGGTGGCTGACACTTCTCATGCAAAAACCGTAACGCGATCTAGTGGCGGATACAACAAAGGGGCACAGCTTACGCCTGCCCCTTTTGCTGATCATTTCCGGTGCCGCAACCGCGGCAGGAACTCAGAAAGGATAGTTTGCTGCACCCTGGCGCTTGATGGCCTCGCGGCTCAAACCGGCACGCTCCAGCGTTGCATCGTCAAGGTTGAGCAAAGCGCCATTCGCGTAACGGCGGGCCTGCATTTCACGGGCAGCGATCATTTTATCAAAAGCGTTGCGGATTCCCATATCGTGTTCCTTTGTTCTTGTATTTCGTGCGTATCATCAGCGTTCAATATGGACAGAAGATAGGAAGAAAACGATTTTTGATAAGGCCCATCGATGCAAGCGAGACATGCAAATAACGCATGGGCCGTGAAACTTTTTGGTCACATTAGCCTTGGTTGGGCAGCGTGATATAACAGCCCTTTCGAATCCATTGAGCCAGTTCAACCTCATGTCAAAATCGAAATTTCAGGACTTTTCTGCACCACCGGCTGCAACGAACGGGCCAACACCTGTTGTCGCCTTGCGGCGGGCCATGAAAGAAAACGGCATCGATGCTCTTGTCGTTCCCCATAGCGATGAGCAGCGCAATGAATACCTGCCCGCTGATGCAGAGCGTTTGCGGTTTCTGACCGGGTTCAGCGGTTCTGCCGGCGAAGCTGTTGTGACCGCAGACGAAGCCGTTTTGTTTGTTGATGGGCGCTACACCCTGCAAGCGCCGAAACAGGTCAACACGGACTATTGGCAGGTTGAATCGCTGATCGACAATCCTCCAGCGCAATGGCTGAAGGACAATGCCAAGCAAGGCGTGACGCTGGGCCTCGACCCCTGGCTGCACACGCCAAACGAAGTCAAACATTTCCAACGCGTGGCCGAAAAGCTGGACGGGCGCATTGCCTATCTGGAAAGCAATCTCGTTGATGCAATCTGGCAAGACCGACCTCCCCGCCCAGCTGGTGCCGTTAAAATCCAGCCGTTCGAATTTGCCGGGGAACTCACACGCGACAAGCTGCAACGACTGAACGAACAGCTTGAAAAAAACGATGCCGATGCGTGTGTTCTGACCGATCCATCATCGATCTGCTGGACGTTCAACATTCGCGGCGCGGACGTGGCCCACACGCCCATAACACTGGCGCATGCCATTTTGCGGCGTGATGCAGAGCCTCTGTTGTTTATCGACGGAGCCAAGCTGGACATGGAAACGCGCGCCTTTCTAACCCAGGTCTGTGCTCTGCACGAACCGGATGCGCTCATGGAACAACTCAGGGTCATCTCGCCAAACGCCCGCGTGATGCTGGATCCGAACCTTGCAGCCTTTGCGTTTCAGCAAATTGTTGAAGATGCAGGCGGCACTGTGGTTTCAGCGGTCGATCCCGCCCGCCTGCCCCGTGCCATCAAGAACGAAGTCGAAATTGAGGGAAGCCGCAACGCGCATGTGCGCGATGGCGCAGCTGTTGCAAGCTTTCTGGCGTGGCTCGATGATCAGACACCGGGAACCGTCGATGAAATCACCGTGGCGAAAATGCTCGAACAGAAACGCGCCGAAATGGCGGGCAATATGCCGTTGCGGGATATTTCGTTCGACACGATTTCCGGTTCCGGCCCGAATGGTGCGGTGGTGCACTACCGCGTTGATGAAAGCAGCAACCGCACCTTGAAAAAGGGAGAGCTTTATCTGTGCGATTCCGGTGCACAATATGACGATGGGACCACGGATATTACCAGAACGGTCGCCGTCGGTTCACCAGGCGCTGACCAAAGACGAGTGTTCACGCTCGTGTTGAAAGGACACATCGCCATTGCTCTGGCGCGTTTTCCGAAAGGCACACGCGGCGTTGATCTGGATGTTCTGGCCCGCATCGCGTTGTGGCACCACGGTTTCGACTATGCCCACGGCACGGGCCATGGCGTGGGGTCGTATCTCTCCGTCCACGAGGGGCCGCAGAATATATCGCGACGCGGCATGCAGGAATTGCTACCGGGAATGATCCTGTCAAATGAACCGGGATATTACCGAACGGGCGAATTTGGCATCCGCATCGAAAATCTGGTCCTCGTGCGCGAAGCAAATGACATTTATGGCGGCGACATCGCCATGCTGGGCATGGAGACATTAACGGTGGCCCCATTCGACCAGCGCCTGATCGACCCGACCCTCATGACGGACGAGGAGTTGCACTGGCTAAACGCCTATCATGGGCATGTCAAACGCACTCTGGAGCCACTGGTTTCCGAACCGGTGGCCAAATGGCTGGAAAAAGCAACTTCACCAATGGTCAGAAATCTGCCGCCTGCATCAGCCTGACAACCTCCTCATCCGATCACATGGCGAAGCGCAACGACTGTAAGCAGCCCCGCCAAAACGCTGATGGTGAGCGAATAGCGCAGCGCAACAACGCCTGCGATGATCAGTGCAACGGCTTCAGCAGGCCCTTTTGTCAGGAAAGACGGAGCGACAAGCGCCGCCAGCACAGCGGTTGGAACAGCATCCAATGCAGCCTCGATGCGGTGATTGATGCTGCCAAAGCGCGACATGATCACATGCCCGCCAGCACGGGTGAGGTAAGTCACGAAAGCGCAAACGGCGATCAGTTGAACGGATGGGTCAAGGAAGAACTCACTCATGACTATCGACCGTTCGTGACGGTTCAAGCGTGACCTTGTCCCCCGGTTTGCTCAGGACCGCTGCAACCACCAGCCCGGCAACACCGCCCAGCGAGATGTGCCACGGACTGCCCAACGTGAAATACACAACGATGGATGCCAGAATGCTCGCCGCCAGAACAGGCAAAAATCCGGAACGTGAGCGGAAGCCCAACACAAGACCGGTGAAATAGATCGGCAAAATCAGATCAAAGCCAAAGGCAGCAGGATCATCCATCAACCGGCCAAACAATGCGCCGACGACGTTGGAAAACACCCAGACCACGTAGATGACCGCCGCATATCCAAAATAATATCGGGGGCGCAAAACTGTTTCCCGCGCCCGGTTTGCACTGGCCGCAAATTGCGGGTCGGTCAGCAGGAAAAAAGCGCCCAGCTTCTGCAAGGCGGAGAAGTCCTTCATGTATCGACCAGCGGAGGCCGAATACAGAACGTGACGAAAGTTGATCGCCAGAACAGCAAGTGCCACCGACCAGGCGGGCACGTTCTGCCCCATCAACTCCAGCATCGCGTATTGGCTGGCGCCCGCATTGATGGTCGCAGACGCGAACAGGATTTTTCCAATGCTCCATCCAGCCTCTGTCGCCAGCGCGCCGAACACGGCTGCAAAGGGGACAATCGCCATGATGATGGGCAAGGCATCCCGCATGCCGTCGCGCCAATGATGCTCTGAAACAGACGACACTGTGTAAACCTGTGTTGGGGGAATACCTGGCCCAATCGAATTAGCGGTCTCAGCCGCCAATCAGATCGAACCAACCCTCTTCATCGGTGGATTCGACGCCCAGTTCAACCGCTTTCTTCAATTTGGACCCGGCCCCCGGCCCGGCCACAAGCAAATCGGTTTTAGACGATACGGAGCCCGCCACCTTCGCGCCCAACCGCTCCGCCATCGCTTTGGCTTCATCGCGCGTCATGCGTTCGAGCGAACCGGTGAAAACGATCGTCTTTCCGGCGACGGGCGAATCCGAAGCGGCCTGCTCGACGGGTCGAACAGTCACGTGTTCAAGCAACCGGCGCGTGACATCGAGATGGCGTTCATCGGAGAAAAACCGAACCGCAGCGCGCGCCGCCGTTTCGCCGATGCCATCAATGTTCACCAGATCATCCCAAGCTTCACCTTCAAACAAGCTGGCTGCGGCCATGCCTTCCAGCAAGGCTTCCACAGTGTGGTAGTGCCGTGCCAGCAGTTTTGCGTTGCCCTCCCCGATATGCCGTATGCCGAGCGCAAAAAGGAAGCGATGAAAGTCGATTTCGCGGCGATCATCGATGGCGGCAAACAGCTTCTCAACGCTCGTGTCGCCATATCCATCACGATTTTTCAGGCGCGTCAGCGAACGCGCATCACGTGTTTGAAGCGTGAAAATATCGGCTGGATCGGAAACCAACCCCCATTCGAAAAAGGCTTCGGCCTGCTTTTCTCCAAACCCGTCAATGTCAAAGGCGTTTCGGGAAACGAAGTGTTTGATGCCCTCAACCGCCTGCGCTGGGCAAATCAACCCGCCTGTGCACCGGCGGACGGAATCCTGCCCCTTCTTGGCATTTTCCTCGCGAATGGCCGGACTGCCGCAGGCCGGACAAACATCCGGAAAGACGAACGGAACCGAGTCTTCAGGACGTTTTGCAAGATCGACATCCATGACTTTCGGAATCACATCGCCCGCCCGATATATCGTCACGGTATCCCCGATCCTAAGATCCTTGCCATCCCGAATGGGTTCACCCGCCGAGCCCAGACCGGCAATATAGTCTTCATTGTGCAGCGTTGCATTGGACACAACCACGCCACCAACGGTGACCGGTTCAAGCCGTGCGACGGGCGACAGAGCGCCGGTTCGGCCCACCTGAATTTCGATATCCAGCAGGGTCGTCGTTGCAAGTTCGGCTGGAAACTTGTGCGCGATGGCCCAACGTGGTGATCGCGAAACAAACCCAAGACGCCGCTGCAGTGCGAGGCTGTCGACTTTGTAAACGACGCCATCGATATCATAGTCCAGCGACGCGCGTTGCGCTTCGATGTCCGCATAATGCGCCAACAGCGCTTCGACGGCTTCAAAGCGCTCCATAAGCGGGTTGACTGTAAAGCCCCAGACCGCCAGCAATTCCACCATCTCGAACTGGCTGTCGCGCGGCACAGCCGACATGTCACCCCACGCATAGGCGAAAAATTTCAGTGGCCGAGACGCCGTGATGGCGGAATCAAGCTGGCGCAGGGAACCGGCTGCCGTGTTGCGCGGGTTAACATATGTCGGCTTACCCTCCGCCTCCATACGGGCGTTCAGAGCCAGGAAATCCGCCTTCCCGAGATAAACTTCCCCACGCACTTCCGCGACATCCGGAATATCCGGGCCCGTCAGAGTTTCCGGTATGTCGGCGATGGTGCGGGCATTGGCCGTCACATTCTCTCCAACCGCCCCATCGCCTCTGGTTGCCGCGCTGACAAGAGCACCTTTCTCATAGCGCAGCGCCAGCGAAAGGCCGTCAATTTTGGGTTCAGCCGTCAATTCAAGCGAGCTGTCGGCGGGCAACCCAAGGAACCGCTTCACCCGCTCCGCAAAATCTTTCACATCCTGATCGCTGAACGCATTGTCCAGCGACAGCATGGGAACCACATGCGCGATCTTTTCAAACTTGCTTTGAACGCTGGCCCCCACTTTGCCGGAAGGTGACTGCTCCAGCACAAGTTCCGGAAAGGCCGCCTCCAGCGCCTTGTTGCGGGCGCGCAGGGCGTCATATTCGGCATCGGAAATCGTCGGGGCGTCTTCGCCGTGATAACGACGGTCATGCGCCGCTATTTCATCAGCGAGGCGTTGCAATTCCTTGCGCGCCTGTTCCTCCGACAATTGTTCAATCTCTTCGCTCAATGTCCGCTCCCCATGCTCAACAGACGATTGGCAGCGGCCCTCGCTTCCTGCGTCACCTCTGCGCCTGAAAGCATGCGCGCGATTTCTTCCAGTCTCTCATCGGTATCAATGGTTCGAACCCGGGTTTCGACACTGTCCTGATCGCCGCCTTTGGAAATCAGAAAATGCGAGCGCGCACGCGCTGCAACCTGGGGCGCATGGGTCACTGAAAGAACCTGTGTGTGTCCGGCCAGTTGCGCGAGACGTGCACCAATAGCATCGGCGACCGCGCCACCAACGCCGGTATCAATCTCGTCAAACACCAGTGTGGGTGCCGAACCACGATCTGCCAGAGCGACCTTGAGCGCGAGCAAAAAACGCGAAAGCTCGCCGCCTGAAGCCACTTTCATCATCGCGCCGGGACGGGTGCCAGGGTTTGTCTGAACAAAAAACTCCAGCGTGTCCGCACCGGTTGGCGTTATATTTTCAAGGTCTACAACCTGTTCCACGAAAAAGCGCGCCTGATCGAGTTTCAAAGCGGGCAATTCGTGCATAACACGGTTTGCCAGCGCCTCTCCCGCAGCCTTACGCTTGTCAGACAGCTGTTGGGAGAGCGCCTTAAGCTCGCTATGCAATTGTTTCACCTTTTCAGTCAGCTCCGACAAACGCTCTTCACCTGCATCAAGATCGTTCAGATCGCGTTTCAGTTGTTCCGCATGGGCCTGAAGCCCTTCCACCGGCACGCTGTATTTTCGCGACGCCGCGCGCAGGGCGAACAACCGTTCCTCGGCATTTTCAAGCTCCTGAGGGTCAAACTCCGACAGCCGCAAGGCATGTTCCAGCTCCGCTTCCGCCGTCGTCAGCGCATCCAGAGCCGAACCGAAAGCTTCAATACAACCATCAAGCAACCCCGGAGCCTGGTCGGATTTGCGTTCGAGCTTTCGCATCGCACTGACCAATGTCGGCACGGGCGACCCCTGCCCCGCAAGAACCTGATGCGCTTCGTCGATATCCGTCGCGATCTTTTCAGCCGCCATCATGGTCTGGCGTCGCCCGGCCAGCTCTTCCTCTTCTCCCTCACGCGGCGCGAGAAGGGTGAGTTCCTCAACCGAGGCGCGCAGATAGTCTGCTTCCTTCGCGGCACGCTCAATCCGGGCCTTTAGGGCGGAAAGTTCCCGGTTAGCCTCTTTCCAGAGGTCATGAGCCGTCGAGACCGCTTCTACGTCCTCTGACAGGCCGCCAAATGCATCAACCAGATCGCGGTGGGCAGATGGGTCAACCATCGCCCTTTCTTCGTGCTGTCCATGGATTTCAACGAGCATGCGCCCAATCGTTTTCAGGCTGTTCACACTGACGGCCTGATCATTGACGTAGGCGCGGGTACGCCCGTCTGCATTTTGCGTGCGGCGCAAAATGATGCCTTCGCTTCGATCACCCGGTTCAAGCGACTGGCTTTCCAGATAATCGAAGACTTCATGATTTTCCGAAACTTCAAACAGTGCGCTGACCTGTCCCTGCTGCGCACCTACGCGAACCAGCCCGCCATCGCCCCGCCCTCCCAATGCAAGCGACAGTGAGTCGAGCAAAATTGACTTGCCCGCGCCCGTTTCCCCCGACAGCACAGCCAGTCCGTCGCCGAACTCAATATCGAGAGAGCGGATCAGAACGATATCGCGAATAGCCAGTGAAGATAGCATGGCACAGCGGGCTCAATGGGCTTCAGGACAACCCCACTTTCATAGCCAAATGAGGCTTGGGGAGCCAGTCTGTTTCCTGTTTGTACCGGAAATTTTGATCCTGCGCAGAAGCCACCAGTCGTGCAGATTGCAGCCGCTCAAACTCAATTCATGCAATCCTGAAGACGTAACGCCCGAAAGGTCTAGGCGCCAATAATGGACTTGGCAGCTCTGGAAATCCAGGACCCCGTATTCTCGCGCGGCTGAACACCGCCCTTGTCGAGCAAGGCGTAGGAGTCCTTGTACCACTGGCTTTCAGGGAAGTTGTGCCCCAACACGGCAGCGGCGGTCTGGGCTTCTGAAACAAGACCAAGCGCAAAATAGGACTCGGTCAAACGCGCCAGAGCTTCCTCAATATGGCGCGTATTTTCATAACGCTCCAAAACGGTGCGGAAACGGTTTACAGCGGCGAGATATTCGCGCCGTTCAAGGTAATAGCGACCAACCAGCATCTCTTCACCGGCGAGCTGGTCGCGGGCGATGCGAATTTTGGTCTTGGCGTCTTCGGCATATTCGCTGTCAGGATACCGCTCAACCAGCGTGGTCATGGCCTGCAGCGACTTGCGCGCGGCACTCTGGTCGCGCGTCACATCCGTCAACTGGCGGTGATAGGACATGCCGATAAGGTATTGAACATACGGCGCTTCTTCATGGGCCGGGTACAGCGTGATGAAACGCCTGCCGGCTGAAACAGCTTCCGGATAATCGCCTGCCCTGTAAGACAGATAGGTGTTCATGATGCCCGACTGCTGGGCAAATTTCGAATAAGGATGCTGACGGTCCAGCTTCTGAAATTTACGGCGAGCCTGCGTGGTATCCCCAGCATCCACGTTGGCCAACGCTTCATTGTAGAGCTGATCGGCAGGAACAGTGGGTTCAACAAAAGCGTTGATATCCTGCTCCTTCGCACACGACGCCAGAAAAACGGCCGATGCAAGAACGAGACCGGATATCAGCCGTGTATTATCGCGTGTGGATTTGGCAACTTGCAGATTTTTCTGAAACATTTTGACTTTCGATCCACTCACTGCGCTGTACGGCAAATTCTTGCCGTTAGCCGTCGGTGCGACACCCATATCGCAAAACCGATCCCCGAACAATTACTGCTCTGACTGCGTAGAAATCAAATGGTGCTTTTTTGAGGCGATGATTAATCCGCAGATAAAGCCCGATCCTTTATGCACGTTTTAAGAAAATCAGCTCTTTTCAGGTGCGTATGCCGGTGCGTTCACGGCCATAAGTTCGATGCGCGAAGCGTGGAGAACCGGAGCTTTGGTTTCGGTCCATTCGTAATTGGCCGGATCGCTCAAAAGTGCCTCCAAGGCCATGGCGTTCACTTTATGGCCACCGCGATAGGACGTGAAGCATCCCAGGAACGGAGCACCGGCCAAAGCCAGGTCACCAACAGCATCAAGTGTTTTGTGGCGCACAAACTCGTCCTTGTAGCGCAGACCTTCCGGATTGATGATCTTGTTATCGGCACATATGACGACCGAGTTTTCAAGGCTGGAGCCCAATGCGAAACCGGCGGCCCAATAGCGCTCAACATCCTTCATGAAACCAAAGGTGCGTGCGCGGGACAATTCCTTGCGGAACACGTCTGGCGTCAAATCTGACGCAAAACGCTGACGACCGATTGCTTCCGATTCAAAATCAATCTCAACATCGAAACGCGTGCCATCATAGGGCGTAAACACGCCCCAGCTTTCACCCATTTCAAAGCGAACCTCGCGCAGAACGCGCAAATAGCGACGTGTCGATGATTGAGCCTCAAGACCGACTTCATCAATCGCGTCGACGAAAACTTCTGACGAACCGTCAAGAACAGGAATTTCAGGGCAGTCGAGTTCAACAATCACGTTATCAACCTGAAGCGCCATCAGGGCTGCCATCAGGTGTTCAACAGTTTTGACATGCACACCGGCTGGGTTGCCAAGAACCGTGCACAGCGCGGTTGCGCCTACGGCTTCTACATTGGCCGGAATGTCTACCTGCTGGTCAAGAGGAACGTCTGTTCGCTGAAAAACGATGCCGGTATCAGCATCGGCAGGGAGAAGTGAAATGGAAACTGGTTTGCCACTGTGCACACCAATACCAGAAATATCGATTCGTGCCTTAATTGTGTTCTGTTTGCCAGTTATCAACATCGTCTATCGACCCCGTTTCCGCAGTGTGATTCGAAAATCTGCGGCTATGTATTTTTGCGTTACAGGCACCTTGCGGTGAACAACCTGTTTGCATTTCACATTGGTACAGTTTCTTCGGTGCTTTTATGGAACCCCGAAACAAGCCCGTATGTGTTGTCGCTACCCCAGCAACGATTTCAAAATAGATCGACACGGCTGTCGAACCAAATCACGCTTTCTTACGCTTTATTAACACGTTACCAATTCGTTAATTTCGCTTAACCTTCAGTGCCTTAGGGGTAATGAAGTCTTTGATATTTTTCCACAATTACACACCCTTCGTTAGGCTTTGATTAACACATGAAAAAAGCGCCGGACAAAGGTGATTCCTTTGTCCGGCGCTCAAAATGTGCTTTGCCATCAACGAAATGGCGTTGCGGCCCCGTCAGTTTGCCTGACGGCGCAGGAATGCTGGAATATCCAACTGATCTTCATCAGCATTGCTGCGCGCTGGCTGAACCGTACGTCCATTAACGTCCAGAGTGCCGTTGCGTGGCGGCGCGTAGGGGTTGTTGTCCTCCCGCGCAACGGGCGCAGATGTAGGCGCTGGCGACGGCGCTTCGCGTTGCTGTGGTGCCGCGGGAGCGGTTGTTTCCTGTGTTGCCCCACCAAGACCATTGGCAATGCGCTTCAAAAGGCCCATTGGGCCGTTTTCCTGTGGCGCAGCCGGTTGCTGAGAAACCGTATTGCGGGCAACAGGCGGGAAGTCCGAAACCTGTGGCATACGCGGTGCGGCTGGTGCTGCTGGCGCTGGTGCAGGTGCGGCGGCAGGCGCAAAAGAAGCCGCTGCAACCGGTTGAGCAGCGGGAGCAGCCGGTGCTGCGGGAGCAATTGGAGCCTTGATTTGCTCTTCGAGTGCCGATTCAAAATCAGCATCCGAAATCGGGTCGGAAAAATCAGCGCTTTCTGCTTCAAAAGGCACGGCACCCGGTGTTGGTGAAGGCTTGATCTGCAGTTCCTGCTCAACGGCCTTTGCGGCTGTCGCTGCGGCGGGTGCTTCAATTTGAATGCGCCGTTCGGCAGGTGCTGCAGGCGCAGCAGCACGTGTGGCTGTCGACTGACGCAAACGCTCTGCAGCATCGTTCATGCGCTGCGTATCAGCGGGGCTCATGGCAACGCCTTCTGCCTCAATGCCAGTCGCAACAACGGAGACGCGAATAATACCTTCAAGGCTTTCGTCAAATGTCGCGCCCAGAATGATGTTGGCATCCTGATCGACTTCTTCGCGAATACGGGTCGCAGCTTCATCGACTTCAAACAGGGTCATATCGCGACCGCCGGTGATCGAAATCAACAGGCCTTGCGCACCGGACATGGAAGTCTCGTCGAGCAGCGGATTGGAAATGGCAGCTTCTGCGGCGGCCATCGCGCGGCCTTCGCCAGACGCCTCGCCTGTACCCATCATCGCGCGGCCCATTTCGCGCATAACCGAGCGGACATCAGCAAAGTCCAGGTTGATCAGGCCTTCCTTGACCATCAGATCGGTGATGCAGGCAACGCCGGAATACAACACCTGGTCTGCCATCGAAAACGCATCGGCAAACGTTGTCTTGTCATTGGCGACGCGAAAGAGGTTCTGGTTCGGAATGACGATCAGTGTGTCGACATTCTTCTGCAATTCTTCGATGCCGGACTCAGCCAGCGTCATGCGACGCTTGCCCTCAAAGCTGAACGGCTTGGTCACAACACCAACGGTGAGAATGCCGAGATCACGGGCAGCGCGGGCAACAACAGGTGCAGCGCCGGTTCCAGTGCCACCACCCATGCCAGCGGTCACAAAAGCCATATGCGTGCCGGAAAGATGATCATTGATTTCGTCAATGCATTCTTCAGCAGCAGCAGCGCCAATTTCCGGCTGAGACCCTGCACCAAGACCTTCCGTTACGGCGACACCCATCTGAATGAGGCGCTCAGCCTTCGACATCGTGAGCGCCTGTGCGTCGGTATTGGCAACCACAAAATCCACACCATCAAGGCCGGATGTGATCATGTTGTTGACGGCGTTGCCACCGCCCCCGCCCACACCAAATACGGTGATGCGTGGCTTCAGTTCCGTGATATCCGGCTTTTGCAGATTGAGTGTCATGAGAGGATCCTCGTTTCAGTTTTGGAGCTTCTGCTTGCCAGGGGCTGCTCCGATTGGTTGTACCCGCTCGCCGGGCGTTGCACGTTTCTAAAAGCTCTCCTTCAGCCAGCGGCCCATTCGGCTGAATGCACCGCTGTCTGACTGAGAAAGAATTCTTCGTTTGGATTGCGACCGACCGGCATATTCCATCCCGGCGGTCTGGGGGTAGATCAGCAATCCGGCCGCTGCGGCAAACGCCGGACCCTTTGCTGTTTTGGGAAGGCCGGCAACACCCATGGGTCGCCCGAGCCGAATATTGCCGCCAAGCACACGGGCCGCGACTTCGCTGGCGCCCGGCAGTTGGCTTGCGCCACCGGTCAAAACGATGCGCTTGCCCACCACTCCGGCAAAACCCGATCGGGAAATGCGGTCGCGAACAAACTCAAAGGTTTCTTCGATACGAGGGCGGATAATCTGTGCGAGCTGACCGGTTGTAACCTGTGATGGTACGGCATGCGGCTCGCCGCCTATCGGTGGCACGGACAAAACTTCACCATCATGCATGCGCCCGGCGCTTGCAGACCCATGCAGAACTTTCAAACGCTCCGCGTCAGCCGCACGTGCCGACAAAACACGCGCAAGGTCCATGGTAACGTGATTGCCGCCAACGGCGACAGCATCACAAAACACAAGCTTGCTGCCCATGAAAATCGAAACAGTCGTGGTGCCGCCGCCCATATCAATGCAGGCGCATCCCATGCGCGCCTCATCATCAACAAGAACGGAAAGGCCGCTGGCATAGGGCGCAGCCACCATGGCATCGACCGACAGATGCGAACGGTTGATACACGTTTCCAGATTGCGCAATGGCGATGCATCGGCGCTCAGCACGTGCATATCAACGCCGAGCTCGTCGCCCGCCATGCCAACCGGATCTTCGATCCCGTGTTCTTTGTCGAGCATGTAACCGATGGGAAGTGCATGCAGGGTCATGCGACCTTCCTGCTCGGCGTGTTCAAACCCTGCAGCAAGAACGGCCCTTACATCAGCAGACTGAACTTCGCGGCCCGACAACATGATGCTTGATGAAAAAGTATCGCTTGCCAGCCGACCGGCTGAAACGGACACGATAAGCGATTCTACCGTCAATCCGGCAGACCGTTCAGCACTGTCGATAGCGAGACGAACGGATTGTTCCGCATCGTCCATATCGACAACAACGCCGGACTTGATACCCTGCGCGCGCTGATGTCCGAAGCCAAGAACTTCAACCGTATGGGACCTGCCGGGCAGAACAACGCTGTCTCCCCGCGGGCGCAGCTTCGCAATCATACAGCAGATTTTTGAACTGCCCACATCAAGAACAGAGATGGTTGTTGAACGGCTGCTGGACAGATTGCCCAAACGAGACATTTCGGAATGACGGCTAAAAAGACTCACAGCTTTCGGTCCGCCTTTTTCATAGCCTTGGCGCGCGCCGAAACCAGCTCCGCGCGGGTCTTGGCCGCATCCTCATCCAATCGCAGCGTAACGCGGCCCCCTAACCGCAAATCGATCGTGTTGATTTCACGATCAAGAACACGATGCTCTTCATTCATGGCAACAAGCTTGGCAACAGCCTGCGCAACACCTCTTTCGGGCAAAAGCACTTTCTGCCCTTCCTCAAACAGAATGTCCCACCGACGATTGGCAACGCGAATATACGCCTTCACCCGACCCGCGATTTGCGGGTAGCGGGCGGCAATCGGCAAAATCTCATCAGCCTGAAATGCAGCACCATCCCCCACCAGGTGGGGCAAATGGGAGAACCGGTTTTCGATCAGGTCGGCAATACCGAATTTTGCAATTTTCTCGCCCGACTGCTCCACGACGGTCAGCCGGTCGTTCAACTGCCAGACAGCCATGGGCCGCTTTTCGGCAAGCGCCACCTGCAATGTACCCGGATAAAGCTTTCGGATCGCAACATCTTTTACCCAGGGCAATTGCAACACGCGCTCACGCGCGTCTGCCGCAGAAAAGCCGACCAATGACAAACCATCACCCAAACCCAAGGCACCGAATATCGCCGCCTCAGACGTTTCAACCTGGCCGGTGATCAAAATGTCCGAGGCTTCAAGACCAACGCCCGCCGCCGCGCCGGAAACCAGAACTGCGCCATGTCCGCCTGCAAAGGCGCCATACAGCCAGCCAGCCGCAATAAATGACAATGCAAGCGCACTGCCCCTGCCCGCGCGCATGGGTTCGCGCTCGTCCAGCCAGCGGCGTAACACGCTGCGACGACCACGCAATCTGGCACCCCGGTCAGCATGACGCTCACCAGATTGCTTGGACTGTCGCAAATCTGACAGCCCAACAATACCAAGCAGGTCGTTCAACGCAGACAACTCGCGTCCTCCACCATCCATTTGAGTAACTCGCCAAAACTGTGCCCAGCATGCTGCGCCAGTTCCGGTAACAATGAAGTTGGGGTCATTCCCGGCTGGGTGTTCACCTCCAGCCAAATCAACTCACCCGTCCCATTCACACGATCATCCAGACGGAAGTCAGAACGAGTCACCCCGCGACACCCGATGGCCTGATGTGCCTTCAGCGACAGTGTCTGAATTTTTTGGTAAATATTTGGTAAAAGATCTGCCGGTACGACATGTTTTGAGCCGCCTTCGACGTATTTTGCGTCGTAATCGTAAAATCCGTCGCCTTGTGGCAGAATTTCGGTCACTCCCAGCGCCACATCACCCATCACAGCGCAGGTCAGTTCCCGCCCATGAATGAATCGCTCCACCATGACGATATCGCCATAGGGCCATTCAGATGAGTAGAGTTCCTGCGGCGGAACCGAGCGGTCTTCACCCACAATCAGAACGCCAAAGCTTGACCCTTCATTGACGGGTTTGACAACATAAGGCGGCTTCATGACGTGTTTCTTGGCCGCCTCAAAGCGATGCAATACGACCGCTTCAGCCACCGGAACACCAGCACGTCGCACAACCGTTTTGGCGCGCTCCTTATCCATGGCGAGAGCCGACGCCATGACCCCGGAATGGGTGTATGGAATGCCAAGATATTCGAGGATGCCCTGCACCATGCCGTCTTCGCCATAAGGGCCATGAAGAGCATTGAAGGCGACGTCCGGCTTCAGTTCGGCAAGTCTTGCAGAGACGTTGCGGTCAACATCAACGCGCGTGACCTGATAGCCGACCTCTTCAAGAGCTTCAGCACATGGCTCACCGGACGCAAGACTGACGGGTCGCTCTGACGACCAACCGCCCATGAGCACGGCCACGTGTGTCATGAATTTGTCTCCCAAGTCCCAGCCCAACCAAGGAGAATCACATCGTATTTACGGTTTCAAGCGCCCCTTGCGCACCTCATACGCCAAGCCCTTGAATCCGAATATCAACAAGCGACGCATAAGCGATTCAAAAGACTCAGCTTTTACAAAACTTCACACACGTTAACTT
This sequence comes from Pseudomonadota bacterium, assembly GCA_039180085.1. Classification (GTDB taxonomy): domain Bacteria; phylum Pseudomonadota; class Alphaproteobacteria; order Rhizobiales; family Rhizobiaceae; genus Pseudahrensia. The sequence goes on along the minus strand of JBCDDX010000003.1, from coordinate 92,698 downwards.
TTTTTCACCCTCGTCTTGAAGGCGAGCGAACAAGTCACGGAAAATCCCAGAAATCTGAAAAGACTGCGTAATTTCTAAAAAACAGGGGCGAATCTGCCGACTCACCTGTCAGGTCATAAGCTGCTCAGGCAGGCGTGTAAGGAACGACATCCGCACCTTTACCAAACCGCCCCAAGCGCTTGATTTCCCACTCCAGCAAAATACCGGAATGCTCGTGAACGCGTCGCCGAACAGTCTCGCCCAGCGTTTCCAGATCATGCGCTGTTGCTGTACCGGTATTGATCATGAAGTTACAGTGCATTTCACTCATCTGAGCACCACCAACTCGATGCCCGCGCAAGCCTGCCTCATCCACCAACTTCCAGCTTGAATGCGGCAATGGATTCTTGAATGTGGAACCGCCCGTTTTCTCTTTCACAGGCTGCACTGTTTCCCGGTGATGCTGAACCGCATCCATCGCAGATCGGATAGCCTCATGTGGCTCCGGTTTGCCCTGAAAAAGAGCTGATACGAAGATCAGATCTTTATCGGCGCTGCTGTGGCGGTAGGAGTAACCCATATCGTCATGAGAAAGGGTGTGAAACTCCCCTTGCCGGTCTATCGCGCGAACTTCGATAAGCCGGTCGGTGGTCTCTGTCCCATTGGCTCCCGCATTCATGCGCAGCGCACCTCCGACCGCTCCGGGTATACCGTGGTAGAAGGCGAAACCACCGAGGCCTGCGTCCAACGCGGCCGCCGCAAGCCTTTTGTCGGGAACAGCAGCACCGGCCCGCAACTGATCATTGGCAACACGCTCCACCGTGCCGAATCCCTTGCCCGAAAGGCGGATGACAACACCTTCGATACCGCCGTCGCGCACAAGAAGGTTGGAACCAACACCAACAACCATGATCGGAACTTCGTTCGGCAATTGTCTCAAAAATGCCGCGAGATCATCTTCGTCGGCTGGCTGAAACAAAACATCTGCGGGACCGCCAACCTGAAACCATGTGATCTTTGACATCGGTGCGTCGACGGTCAGCCGCCCGCGAACGGCAGTCACATCGATCGCATTGAGTATGACTTGCCCACTCATGCCTGCGCAGCCAGTTCATCCGGCAAGGCCTGCGCCCACGACGTAATATCACCGGCACCGAGGAAAACGATGTAGTCGCCCTCCTCTGCAATACCTTTGATGATTGGTGCGATGTCCTGGGGGCCGTCGATCGTTCGCACATCACGATGGCCGCCAGACCTGATTGCCTGAGCAAGGGTTATGGAATTGACGTTTTCAATCGGCGTTTCGCCAGCTTCGTAAACCGGTGCCAGCAAAACCGTATCGGCATTGCTGAAACAGGCACTGAATTCGTCAAACAGATCATTCAGGCGGGTGTAGCGATGCGGCTGTTTGATCGCGATAACCCGGCCCTTACGGGCGGACTTCACCGCATTGCGCGCGGCGGTCAGCACGGCAGAGATTTCCACCGGGTGATGGGCATAATCGTCAAAGACTTCAACACCATTCCAGGAACCGGTGTGGGTGAAGCGCCGCTTCACTCCCTTGAAGCCTTCAAGTCCGTTGCGAATGGCATTCAGCCCAACGCCCAGCCGGTGCGCAACCGCAATCGCAGCCGTTGCATTGGATACATTGTGAATTCCAGGCATCGGCAACACCAGTCGTTCCATGACGACGGTCGATCCGGTCTGACGACTTCGAATGGTAACATCGAAAACTGACTTTGCGCCCTCGGCATCAACTTTGTGAAAACGTACATCCGCTTGCGGGTTGTTGCCATAAGTCACGATATGCCGGTCTTCGATCCGGCTGACCAGCGCCTGCACCTCCGGGTGGTCAATGCACATGACCCCGAAACCATAGAAAGGCACATTCTCGACAAACGTTTTGAAAGCATCTTTGGCGCGATCAAATGTTCCGTAATGATCGAGATGTTCGGGATCGATATTGGTGACGATTGCAACATCAGCCGGCAATCGCAAAAATGTGCCGTCGCTTTCGTCCGCCTCGACCACCATCCAGGCGCCATCGCCCATACGGGCGTTCGAGCCAATAGCGTTGAGAATACCGCCATTAATGATGGTCGGATCAAGCCCGCCAGCCTCCAGCAATTGACCGACCATCGACGTGGTGGTGGTTTTGCCATGCGTTCCGCCTACGGCGACAGACTGTTTGAAGCGCATCAATTCGGCCAGCATTTCAGCGCGGCGCACCAGCGGCAAAAGCCGTTCCTTGGCTTCCAGCCGCTCCGGATTGTCCAGTTTGATCGCCGTTGACGTCACAACAACACGCGCCTCGCCAAGGTTTTCCGCCTTGTGACCCACATGGACCGTGATGCCTTTTTCGCGCAGCCGCTGAACATTGGCACCGTCGTTTTGATCAGACCCCTGAACCGGGTAGCCCAGATTGTGCAGCACTTCCGCGATAGCGCTCATGCCGATGCCGCCAATTCCGATGAAGTGAATCAGGCCGATGTCATCCGCCATGCGCATGGGCACAGTCCTTTGCTTTGAAGCGCCGCAACCCATCAGCCACGGCGGTCAGTATCTAGATTTGAGCTTCAACCAGATCAGCTAATTGCCTTGCTGCGTCCGGAACGCCCGCTTTTTTGGCATTTTCCGCCTGCAATGCAAGTGCCTGCGGATCATTCATCGCTTCTGTGATCAGTTTATGCAGATGTTGGGGTGTCAGATCAGCCTGTCGTACGAGTTGGCCGCCGCCAAGTTCTGCAATGCGGGCAGCATTCGCGCCCTGGTCATCATCGAGAGAACCGGGAAGCGGGACGAATATTCCGGGGCGGCCAATCAGTGCGAGTTCCGAAACGGAAGAAGCGCCGGAGCGGCAAACCACCAGATGCGATTGCGCAATATGATGAGGCAGGTTGTCGAAAAAGGGCGCAACCTCAGCAGCACTGCCAATCTTTGCCAAAGCAGTCTTCGTTGCCTCCAGATCTTCCGGTCGGGCCTGCAAGGTCAAATGCAGGCGATCAAGCGTTTCTGGCGTGGCGAGCGCCAATGCTGCGGGTACAACTTGCGAGAAAAAGCGCGCGCCCTGACTGCCGCCAAAAACCAGCAGTTTGAATGGCTCCCCCTGGCCGAGTTGCTGAAACGGTATTGTGGCTGCGTCATGCGCAACCTGCCGCAACGGGTTTCCGGTCACTGTAAGCTTGGAGATAAACGCCGCATCGCCATCTTTGCGGACCAGATCAAATCCCGTCGCAATCGCACTGACGCGCGATGCGAGAAACCGGTTGGCGCGGCCTATCACAGCATTCTGTTCATGCAGAACAGTCGGCAGCTTCAAATGCGTAGCCGCAAGCAATGGGGGCACGGTTGGGTATCCGCCAAAACCGACAACAACCTGTGGCTTGAGCCGTTTCAGCAATTGCCGCGATTTGCGATAGCCCGACAACAACCGGTAGCCGGTTCGCGCCAGCGCAACCGGGCTTTTGCCGGCAAAGGTTGCCGAAGGAATGATATGAACACTGTCTGCAGGGAATTCGCCAACAAAGCGCTGGGCTCGCGGGTCCGTTGCCAGATGCACTTTCCAGCCGCGTTTTTTGAGTTCCTGAGCGAGCGATTGTGCGGGAAACAAATGCCCGCCCGTTCCACCGGCGCTCAAAACAGCCGTTGGCCCGCTTTGATCAGCGTCCTGCATCTCAGGCGCCGCGCAGGGCAGACGATGGCATGGCGACGGGCCCTGTGATGGGCCGGATACGCACATCGTGGCGACGGTAGGAATCCGCCCGTTTGCGGGTCAGCGCAAGCACCAGCCCCATACCAAGAGCCACAGCAATCAGAGACGAACCACCATAAGAGATAAAGGGAAGCGTCATGCCTTTGGCAGGCATCAGCCGAAGATTCACGCACAGATTGATCATCGCCTGAAAACCGAACTGCAGGACCAGCCCGGAGACCGCGAGTTGCACGAAACGATCATGCTCCCGCAGACCGTGGGCGAGGCCGCGCAAGACGACAAGCGCAAAGGAGGCAACGAGAACCATGGCAATCACGATGCCGAACTCTTCGGCAGCGACCGAAAAAATAAAGTCGGTGTGGCTGTCCGGCAGACCATATTTCACTTGCCCCTCACCGGGCCCGCGCCCAAGCCAGCCACCGCTGGTGATCGCTTCGAGCCCACGATCAACCTGAAAATTGTCACCAGACCCTGTAACAAAACGGTCGATACGGTCGCTCACATGGCTGATGGTCAAATAGGCCGCCCCCATGCCCAAAACGGCCAGCAGCGCGAGACAGGCAATCCAGAGCCAGGGCATGCCGGCCAAAAAGAACATCGTGCCCCAAACCATGGAAAGCAGCACGGTTTGGCCGACATCAGGCTGAATGATCAAAAGCGCTGCGCACAACCCAAACAGGCCAATGGATAGCAAATTGCAGGGACTGTCCTTGCGCCGGGCACTTTCTGCAAACAGCCAGGCCGTGATCACCACAAATGCCGGTTTCAGAAACTCCGAAGGTTGCAAAAGCAAAGGTCCAACGGCCAGCCAGCGCGTCGCGCCCTTGGCGGCAAAGCCGATGAATGGCAGCAGAAGCAGAACACCAACCATCGCAACCAACAATAACATCGAGAGCCGACGCACCTGCCGCAGGTTCAGCAGTGAAGTGCCGATCAGGACCACGATGGCCGGAACAAGAAACACGGCATGGCGTTTCACGAAATGAAAGCTGTCATCGATGTTCAGCCGCGGTGTTACCGACGGGCTGGCCGACAGCGAGAGAAGAAAACCGCAACCCAGCAGCACGATGGCGCTTGCCAGCAAAACCTTATCGACGGTCCACCACCAGTCCGACAACAACCCCTTGTTCGCACGTGACATCATCAGCTTTTCAATCCGATCTCTTCAAAATCCGCCAGCGCACGAACGTCCGCCTTGAACGCATCTCCCCGCACTTCGAAATTGGGGAACTGGTCAAAGCTGGCCGCCGCAGGCGACAGCAACACGATGCTTTGCTCCCCCGACTGTTCGGAAGCCTCCATTGCATCGCGCGCCGCATGGTTAACTGCGTCTTTCAATGTGCCCGAAATTTCATAAGGAATCGTATCCCCCAATTGGGAAGCGAAATGACCGGCGGCTTCACCGATCAGATAGGCTTTGGCGATCCGTTCAAAATGCGGTTGCAGGTTGGCAATGCCACCCTCTTTTTCCAGTCCGCCCGCGATCCAGAACACGCTGTCAAAACTCGCCAAAGCGGGTGCCGCCGCTTCCGCATTTGTCGCTTTTGAATCATTGACAAACAAAACCGGGCCGACATGCCCGACTTGTTCCATTCGATGCGCAAGGCCGGGGAAGCTTGCAAATCCGGCGCGAATTTCTTCAACAGTCAAGCCAACATTCAAGCACGCAAGTGCTGCAGCAGCAGCATTCTGCCCGTTGTGTCTTCCGCGCAGCGAACCAATTCCTTCAAGTCGAACAGTGGCTTTGCCGTCAGCACTGTTCAGACTCACGCCATCAAACCACATATCTGCAGCTTCGCTTTTCGTGCTCGAAATTCTTTGAGCACTTTCCCCGATGCGGTCTGCAATGGCGATGCAGTGGTTGTCATCAACACAAACGATTGCACGCTGGCTTTCAGCGACAAGCCGCTCCTTGATCGCGGCATAGTTTTCAATCGTGCCGTGGCGTTCCAGATGGTCGGGCGTGATGTTGAGCAAAACGCCCACATCAGGCGCCAGAGTGGGCGCCAGATCGATCTGGTAGGACGAACATTCAACGACATAGAGCGTTTCAGTATCAGAACGTGGCGGGTCGAGATCAAGAACCGCGCGTCCAATATTGCCGCCCATCTGCATGTCGCGCCCCGCATGAGCTAAAACGTGGGCGATGAGCGCGGTTGTTGTCGACTTGCCATTGGTTCCGGTAATCGCAATCAGCTTTGCTTTCGCTCCTTGCGTGGATGCCTGGTGGGCCAGCTCACGGGAAAACAGCTCGATGTCACCGATAACGGGCACATTATGCTTTGCGGCCAGTTCCACACTCCAGTGTGGCATAGGGTGGGTCAGCGGAACGCCGGGAGCCAGCACCAAGGCATCGATTTTCGCCCAATCAGCCTTGCGCAGATCGCCAGTTTCAAGCCCCTGCTCCGCCGCCTTCTGTACGCTGTTGGGATTATCATCAAAGGCGAGAACATGCACCTCCCCCGCGACAAGCGCCTTTGCGGTCACCAGCCCTGAACCACCAAGGCCGAAAATGGCAACCGATTTGCCCGCAAAACTGGTGAGAGGAATCATGCTTTCCGCCCGACCTAGCGCAATTTAAGTGTCGCCAGCCCCATCAGAGCGAACATGATCGAAATGATCCAGAACCGGATCACAACCTGGCTTTCAGTCCAGCCCAATTGTTCGAAATGATGGTGGATCGGCGCCATTTTGAACACGCGCTTTCCCGTCATTTTAAAGGACGCAACCTGTATGATGACCGAAAGCGCTTCCATCACGAACAGACCGCCGATAATGACGAGAACGATTTCGTGCTTTGCTGCAACAGCAATGGTGCCGAGCATTCCGCCCATTGCTAGCGAGCCCGTGTCCCCCATGAAGATCGCAGCCGGTGGCGCATTAAACCACAGGAATCCCATTCCGGCACCGATGACTGCGCCACAAATGATCGCCAGTTCACCGGTTCCAAGCACAAAATGGATCTGAAGATAGTCTGCAAAAACCTTGTTTCCGACCAGATAGGCAATCGCGCCGAAAGAAGCCGCCGCGATCATCACCGGCACAATGGCAAGGCCGTCCAGTCCGTCGGTCAGATTGACGGCATTGCCCGATGCGACCACGACAAACGCTCCGAACACAACGAAGAACCAGCCCAGTTCGAGAAAGAAATTTTTGAAAAACGGGAAGGTCAGCGCCGAAGACATATCGGTGTTTGTTATGGTGGACGTCTGGTCCCCCCATTGCATGATCACGAAACACGCAATCGATGCCACGATGAATTCCAGTCCCAATCGCGCCTTGCCGGAGAAGCCTTTCTCCGTCGATTTGGAAACCTTCAGATAATCGTCATAAAAGCCAATCGCGCCGAAACAGAGTGTCACGAACAAAACCATCCAGACATAAACACTCGTCAGATCGGCCCAAAGAAGGGTCGAGCCGAATATGCCGATCAGGATCATGAGCCCGCCCATGGTGGGTGTTCCGGCTTTTTTAAAATGGGTCGCTGGCCCGTCCGACCGGATCGGTTGGCCTTTCTTTTGCCGGCCCCGCAACGAACGGATGATTTGCGGGCCAAACAGAAAGACGATCAGCGCAGACGTCAGCAAAGCGCCGCCCGTGCGAAACGTGATGTAACGGAAAACGTTCAGAACCGGCAGCGTGTCACCAAATTCAGAGAGGAAATAAAACATAAATTCTTCTTTCAATGGCCGCACGACAAGTCGCGGCGGCTTTTACATTGGGCACGCAATACACAGCTAAACTAGCCATCGATATTTGACGTATCGGCAGTTCCGTAGGCCTGTAACAAATGATCAATCAAAATGGCAAATCGCATTCCAAGCGAAGCCTTTGCCATCAACACATCTCCTGACGCCAGCGCTTCAAGAATGGAAGGCAGCAAGTCTTCAATCGTCAGCGCATGTTCACAGGCAACTTTGCCGGACAGAGCGGTGTGCAAGTAGGCCATTTCTGGCCCGACACAAAAGACGAGATCAACCGAATTGGACAGAACAGCGTCTGCAAGCCCGGCATGGAAGTCTTTCGACTGCGGCCCAAGTTCCAGCATGTCCCCAAGAACCGCAATGCGGCGCCCTGCGCCCTGTGTGGCCGCTGAACCGAGCAAAGCCAGAGCAGCGCTCATGCTTGTCGGGTTCGCGTTATAGCTCTCGTCAATGAGAACCATCGCGCCGCCGTCAATTTTAAGTTTGTGGCGTTGCCCACGTCCTTTGACCGCTTGTGTCGCCGCCATGGCCATGCCCGCCTGTGCAAGATCGGCCCCGAAAAGCTTCACGATTGCGAGTACGGCCAGCGCGTTTTGGGCCATATGACGACCAGGAATACCGACCTTCACCATCATGTCTTCGCCCAACACATTGGCCGACAAACAAGAGCAGCTTCCATGCAGCTTGACGGTGGTCAGTCGCACATCCGCACCTTCCGCCTCGCCGAAACTGACAATATTGGCAACGCCAGCCTCCTTCGCGAACGTCTTTTGAAGCTCAAAACGCTCGTCATCCGCATTCAGCACCGCGGTGCCACCGGGAACGAGACCGTCAAAAATCTCGGCCTTTGCCCGTGCTATGCCATCAACGCTGTCAAACGCTCCCAGATGCACGGCCGCGACATTGTTGATGACCGCCACATTCGGCTGAACCATTTTGACCAGCGGGCTGATTTCATTGGGATGGTTCATGCCAATTTCAAAAACACCGAAATCAACATCTTCCGACATGCGCGCCAGCGTAAGCGGAACACCCCAGTGATTGTTGAAGGATGCAGCGGAGGCATGAACCGAGCCGCAAGCGGAAAGCGCCGTGCGCACCGCTTCTTTGGTTGAGGTTTTGCCGACACTGCCGGTGATCGCAACGATCTTGGCACTGCTTCGTGCGCGGGCGGCGAGGCCAAGCTTTTCCAGTCCGGCCAGCACATCGTCAACCACCAGCAAGGGGCCGGTTTCACCTTCCAGTTTGGAAACCCATTCCTCACTCACCACGCTGATGGCCGCTCCGGCGGCATGGGCTGCGGCTACGAATTTGTGCCCGTCATGCACATCGCCCTTGATGGCGAAATATGCCTCGCCGTGTTGAAGGCTGCGTGTGTCAATTGAAATACCGGTAACCGAGGCTGGCTCAGCGTCCGCAACGCCGACGAGATGCCCGTTCATGGCGTCCGCCATAGCTGCGACAGTCCATAATGCATCACTCATGAGCGCCCCTCCAGAATGTCTCTCAGAACCTCATGATCAGAAAACGGCAGAACGGTTGTTCCCACAATCTGCCCTTCTTCGTGGCCTTTCCCGGCAACAACGACGGTATCTCCGGCCTTGGTTATCGCGACCGCGTGGCTGATCGCTTCCTTACGGTCGGCAATCTCGAGTGCGCCGGGGCTCGCCGCAAGAATTTCACGCCGCACCTGCGCTGCATTCTCGGTGCGTGGATTGTCGTCGGTCACGATTACGGTATCGGCCAGCCGGTGGGCGATTTCGCCCATGATCGGGCGCTTGCCCTTATCACGATCACCACCGCAGCCAAACACCAGAACCAGCTTTCCGGTTGTGTAGGGACGCAATGCTTTGAGAATGTTTTCCAGCGCTTCGGGCTTGTGGGCATAGTCCACATAGCAGGGTACGCCATCGGCTGTCTGGCCGACATTTTCCAGCCGTCCGGGTGCCCCTTGCAACTGCTCCAAAGCCCTGAGCGCCACTTTGGTGTCAACACCGGTGACAATCGCCATGCCCGCAGCCACCAGCGCGTTTGCCAGTTGAAACTCTCCCGCCATCGGCAGTGAAATATGGTGGATCGCATCGCCCGCTGCAATCTCGGCTTCCTGTGTAAACCGGCGTTGCTCAACACGTTTGACACTCAGAAATTCTCCGGCGCGGCCTACGGTTTTCACGTCGAGCCCGCGCGCGTGGGCCGCCTCGATGACCGGCTTGCTGAATGCGTCGTCAGCAAAAATGATGGCTGGCTGTCCGGGCTCCAAAAGCGTGTCGAAAAGACGGAGCTTCGCTTGCAGGTACTCGTCGATATCAGCGTGATAATCCAGATGATCACGCCCCAGATTGGTGAACCCACCGACACTAAGCCGCACACCATCGAGCCGCCGTTGATCGAGGCCGTGAGATGAGGCTTCCATCGCACAATGGGTGACGCCATTTCCGGCCAGTTCATCGAGAATCTTGTGCAGGGCCACCGGGTCCGGCGTTGTCAGCGAACCGTATTCGGCCCGACCGGGCGCAAACACGCCTGTCGTCCCGATCATCGCAGCACTGACACCCGCCGTGTCCCAGATCTGCCTCAAAAAAGAGGCAACCGATGTCTTGCCCGCTGTGCCCGTAACGGCTGCCATGTGTTCAGGCTGGCGATCATGAAATCGCGCCGCCATCAGCGCCAGCGAGCGCCGGACATCGGCGGAACGCACGGTCGGCACACCATCTGTTGCAACATCAGCATCCTGGGCAACGAGAACGGCTGCAGCTCCGGCCTCAATGGCGGCAGGAACATACGCCGCCCCATCCACCCTGGTGCCAGGCATCGCCGCAAACAGTGCACCTTTCGCGACGGCGCGGGAGTCGGCAGTGATTGACGAGATTGCAACATCACTGTCGCCAGTGATGGCATCCGAACCTGCAAGGGCATGAAGCTTCATCGCCTTACCGTCCATTCTGGCCCGTCCATTTTGGCTTGATCGCTCTGCTGTACATCGAAATTGCTGCTACCGCCGATAAGACGACAATATGGCCGTATCCCGAACGCGGAAATCCGGCGCGACGTTTAACAGAGGCGCTGCACGGCTGACAATCTTTCCAACCACAGGAGCTGCGTTCATGCCAGCCGTTGCATAGCGCTTGCCCTTTTCAGGCTTCGGTTCGTCGATAATCACCAGAACAATGTAGCGCGGATCGTTGACCGGGAATGTTGCCAGAAAGGCGTTGAAGCGCTTGGCATTGGAATAACGGCCATTCACCACTTTCTCAGCCGTTCCGGTTTTGCCGCCAACAAGAAAGCCGGGAACTTCGGCCCGCTTGCCCGACCCTTGCAAAACGTTGAGCCGCATCAGATAGCGCATCTTGTCGCTTGTTTCAGGCTCGATGACCTGTGTTGCCTTTCGCCGTGCTTCCCGGGCGGTGCGCGGAAACAAAGTTGGTTCCAGAAGCTTGCCACCATTGACCAGAGCTGCAGCTGCAACAGCCGTTTGAAGCGGTGTGGTTGAGACGCCGTGACCGTAGGAAATGGTGATCGAGTTCACCTTCTTCCACGTCTTCGGCTCTGTTGGACGAGCTATTTCGGGAAGTTCCAGCCCGCTCATCTTATCAAGCAGGCCCATGCGTTTCAAAAAGGCGCGGTGGCCATCAATGCCCACGACGTCAGCCATTTTGGCCGTGCCAATGTTCGATGAATAGATGAACACTTCGGGCACCGACAAAACACGCCGCTTGCCGTGAAAATCATTGATCGTAAAGCGGCCAATGCGCAGCGGCTTCCGCGCATCAAACCGGCTGCCCAACCCAACCTTCCCGCTGTCGAGCGCCATCGCCGTCGTGAAGGTTTTGAAAGTCGACCCCATTTCAAAGACGCCGGCCGACATGCGGTTCAGGCGATCCTTCTTCAGGGCATCGACAGGGTTATTGGGGTTATAGTCGGGCAATGACGACATGGCGACAATTTCACCAGTATGCACGTCCAGAACGACGCCGGCCGCTGCGATTGCCCGGTACTTGTCCATCGCCTCGCTGAGCGCTTCACGCACGAAATGCTGTACACGCAAATCCACTGAAAGGCGCACGGGTTTAAGCGCCTTTTTCAGCGCGAAGCCGGAACTGTGAAGCTCTTTCAACCACGTATCGTCCAGATGCTTTTCAACACCGGCAATGCCCTGATTGTCGATATTGGTGTGGCCCAGAATGTGGGAAGCCGTCTCAGCGCCCGGATAATATCGCTTGCGCTCGCCGCGAAACCCGACACCGGGCAAGCCGAGCGCCAGAATATCAGCCTGCTGTCGTGGCGTGATTTCGCGCTTGAGCCACACAAAACCCTGCCCGCTTTTCAACCGACGCATGGTGGTCTTGTAGTCCAGTTCAGGCAGAACCGTAATCAGGCTTTCATATATCTCTTCCGGGTTGTCGATGGCCCGTGGTTCGGCGAACAGTGACTGCATTTGAATATCAAGCGCCATCACCTGCCCGTTGCGGTCGAGAATGCGTGGGCGCTGCGCGGCCAGTGCCATATTGGCGCCCTTGCGGGCCGATGGATCGACTGGAGGGTTGGCACCCAGATAGACCAGTCTGGCCTGAATGATGATGAACATGGCAGCAACACCGCACATGACAACGACAAGCCGGTCGCGCGTTTGGCCAAAAAGATCGCGATCTTCCGAACCTGTAAGGCCTGCACCAGAAAGGCCCGTTTTCGTCCAGCGTTTCAACATGGAGAGCACGCGGTTCATTGGTTGGCTTCCTCTTTGCGGATCAACGCCTCGATGCCGCCAGTGGTGATATCCCCTCCCTGATCGGCCAGAGTTTCCCCGTTTTCAGCCTCTGGCGGTGGCCGAAAACCCGGCAATTCGTCCATGGTCACAATCTGGTTTGAATCCAAAGGCCGCAATTTCAACTGGCTTTCGAACTGGCGGGCGATCTTCTCAAGGCGCGCAGGATCGATCTCAATGGCCCAGTCAGCCTCCAAAAGTGCCGTCTTGCGCTCTTGCGCCGCAATTTGGGCGTTCAGGCTCTTAATACGCTTGGCCGACTGATCGGCCTCGTGCTTGATCTGGTAAGTCCAGACCGCACCGCAAATGACTGCGGTGACCAGAGCAGCGTCGATGATTCTGATCATTTGAGCGTACTTTCTTTCAACTCAGCGAGCCTTGGGAGCCCAAACACGGATCGGTCGGATGAACCGGCTTCGGCATCAGTGCGAACCGCGGTGCGCAGTTTCGCCGACCGGGAACGCACATTGGTCGCAACCTCATCATCATCCGCCGTTTGCACCCCACGCTTTTGCAAAATGAATGTGGGTGTTTTGGTTTCAACGGCTGGCAGATGCCGTGAACCGGAACCCGTTTCGGAACGGTCCTGCAGGAAACGTTTGACCAGTCGGTCTTCCAGCGAATGAAAGCTGACGATCACGAGCCGGCCACCGGGCTTCAAAATCCGTTCTGCCGCAAGCAGGGCATTGGCCAGTTCGTCCAACTCCTGGTTGACGAAAATTCGCAGCGCCTGAAACGTTCGCGTTGCAGGATGAATGCGATCTTTCGCCTTGCGACCGATGACATCCTCAACACATTTGGCCAGTTGCAGCGTGGTTTCAAAAGGCGCCTTCTCGCGCCGTTTGACGATTTCAGCCGAGATGTGGGATGCGCGCCGTTCGTCACCAAGAATGCCGATAATACGCGTCAGGTCTTGCCGCTCGAGCGTGTTGACAACGTCGGCAGCGCTCGGCCCGGCCATTTCCATACGCATATCAAGCGGGCCTTCCTGCATGAAGGAAAATCCGCGCTCAGCCTGATCAATCTGCATGGAAGACACGCCAATGTCGGCGACCACTCCATCGACCTTGTCATGCCCGCAGGATTGGGCAATCGCGTCAAGCGCCGAAAAGCGCCCGCGATTGAGCGTCAGATGGTCCGGATATTGATCGGCAAGCCTCTGCCCCGCTTCAATTGCCGTTGGGTCGCGGTCAATCGCGACCACCCGGCTTCCGGCTTCCAGCAGAGCCCGTGTGTAACCGCCCGCGCCGAATGTGGCATCCACCATAACGGTATCTGCATCAGGAGAGAGTCCGGCAAGCACCTGAGGCAGCATGACCGGAAAATGACGGCGTTCACCCTCGCCTTCGGACGTATCATGCGCTGTGAAAGGCTCATTGCCCATCAATGGATCTCCAATTGCAAAGTAGCCATGAACTGAACCGACAGGAATTTTGCTCAAGCGCGCAGAAGCACGCCAACTGCGTTTTTGGGCGCCGCTTCGGCCCGGAAAATCCAGGCCCGCCGTTCCAAAACCACTCAACACGCGACCCCGGTCGGTCGGGCTGCCGAATCCAGCCCTTGATGTGGCAGCCTGTGTCACCGTCAACCAGCCCCGAGTCTCGATTGTTCGTCCCGAAATTCCACCGGGCACACGATCATTGTGCAGCCGGCAAAGCGTTAACCGAACATGAATCGAGAACGTTAAGGCTCCGTTTACAAACCCTGTTCGAGAGGTGAAAAAGTCAGCTGGCCTGTAAGCCGGGTTCTGTTCCGCCCTTTGGCCGAAGCCAGGGCATTGACGACCATTCATCTTGGATGCGCGTTGCCACGCACCTCACTGCGACCAACCCGAACGCTCCCGCCTGGAAAAGGCTGGTCTCGCTTGCACGAAACATGGCGTTCCTATTCGGTCTTGCTCCCGGAGGGGTTTTCCTTGCCGCCACCATTGCTGGCGGCGCGGTGGGCTCTTACCCCACCCTTTCACCCTTACCATGCCGTGATCGCGAGCGAGCACGGCGTTTGGCGGTTTGCTTTCTGTTGCACTTTCCCTGGGGTTTCCCCCGCCGGGTGTTACCCGGCACCGTCTTTCCATGGAGCCCGGACTTTCCTCCCCACACCACCTTTCGGCATTGTGCAGGGCGGCCGTCCAGCCAGCTGACGACCTGTTTTGCGTTCAAGTGGCTAAAAGGTCAAAGGAATTCGACACCCACAAAAAAGGCCAGCTCAACGAGCTGGCCTCTTCAATTGTCCGGTAAAATCGGAAGAGCCGATTATCCGCGCCGCATGATGCGGGCAACACGCTGGCAATAGCGCTTGCTGATGGGGTTCATGCGCTTTGCGCCATGGCCTGCGTTGTATTTCAGGATGGCACCACAGGTTGAACCGCCGCCCAGCTTATAGGCTTTGCCGAGATATTTCATGCCGTAGCGAATGTTCGTATCGGGATGATAGAGGTTCTTCATAGGCCCTTTGTAGCCGATACCACGTGCGGTGCGGGGCATGATCTGCATCAGACCGATTTCACCGGCCGCGCCACGTGCGTTGGCCCGGTAGTTCGATTCCACCTCGACCACGGCCAGAGCCAGTTTCAACGGAACACCGTTGGCGCGTGCATGTTTTGCAATCAGACCGTGGTAGCCACCGCGACCGGATTTGGCTGATTTCTTCGTAGACTTTTGAGCAACTCGGGTTGGCTTCTTCGCTGCCTTGGCAGGTTTTGCCGTCTGCTTTGAGCGTTTCGAGCGCAGACGTTGGCGATCTTCTTTGGAATCAACAGCGAGCCAGGCAACCTCATTACGACGAACAGTCTTTTTGGCGGCCTTTTTGGTGCTTTTCACCTTCTTTGCTCGTTGCGCAGTCTGCTTTGCAACGCGCTCAGCCCGGGCTTTCTTGCGTTCAGCAATTCGTTTAGCTCGTTTTTTCGCGCGTAGTTTGGCGAGCTTCTCGCGCTTCGCCTCAGCTTTCCTGGCTGCTTCCTTACGTTCAGCGCGCGCTTTCGCTCTTGCCTTTGCGCGCTTTTCGGCCCGTGCCTTGCGGGCGGCGGTTGTCTCAGTGCTCAGTTTGGCTGGGTCGTTGAATTGCTTTCCGGAGAAGCTGCTGGAACCGGTCTGCGCTGTCTGGCAGCCAGACAGAATCATCGCGAGCGCAAGCGCCGCGTAAACGGTGACAAATTTCATGGAGAAAAGACTTTCGTTTCTGGCCCCACATCCGCACAGCTCAAAAACAGGAGCTGGATGTTCAGGGGCACGTTCAATAATTTCGCAAGACTGCAGAAACAGGCCAATCCGGGCTGATTTGTGACGATTGTCACATTTGCGCGATCAGATGATGTTACAAAGTGTTACAATCACACCCGTTGGCGCACGGTACTCTGTGGGCGAGACGCGGACAGCCGGTGCAGAGTGTCGATGGTGGAAAAGTCTGCAACACCATCAACAAGTGCCTGCCTGAAATGCCGCTGAAAGGCTTCTGTGACAGCCTGCGTTCGTTCATCAAAAACGCCGTCAATATCAAGATTGTAGCCATACATGGCCAGCATCGACTGCCATGCCTCGACGGCCTGTCCCTCATCGCCCCTCTGGATAAAAGGCCCGGCCTGCAAGGGTGTTGGCTCTGTCCAGTGTCCAACTTTCCGGCCCGAGAGCCAAGCCCAGTCGAATTTTTCACCGGGGTCTTCCTTGCGTCCCGGTGCGGTGTCTGAATGCGCCAAAACACGATAGGGCTGAATTGAGTAACGCTCGATGATATCGAGCGCGAGCCGTGCCACAGCCTCCATCTGCACGAATGGAAAATTTGGCAAACCCGCTGGGTGTCCGCCGTTCACAATTTCAATGCCAATGGAACGGGAATTGACATCATCATGTCCCTCCCATCCCCCTTTTCCCGCATGATGTGCCCGGCGAAACTCCTCAACCATCTGCACAATCTCGCCATCTTCAAAAACTAGATAGTGGCAGGACACGCCGCTTTCCTCACAACACAACCACTTGACGGCGCTGTCGCCATCGTCCATGCCTGTGTAGTGCATCATGAGAATGTCTGGGGTGCTCACGCCCCGCCGCTCACCAAAATTGACCGCAGGCTCAACGCGATCAACATGGATGGAATCAGGCTCGAAACTCACGCGAGCGGAACCGTTGCCGCTTGCTTGTGACCACGGTGGAGAAGATCAATCGCCTCCCATGCGGAGTTGATTGCTGCCAGCCGGTCATTCGCAATAACCACGAATTCTGCGGGAACGCCGCGCGCAATCAGCTTGTCGGGATGGCTCTCGGCCGCCCGCCGGCGATAATGCTGTTTGAGCGTGGGATAGTCCCAGGACGGGTCAGCACCGAGAACCTCATAAGGGTTCGTGTCGCCTTCCAGCACATGATATTGGCGAATGCGTTTGTATTCCGCTTCGCTGAAACCAAACAGAACAGCGATCTCTTCCAAAAACAGCATCTCGTTTTCGTGCACCAGACCATCAGCCTTGGCGATGTGAAACAGGGCATCGAGAACATCGCGCAGGACATCCTGATCCGCCGGGTGATCACCGGGGAAAAGGCGCCGAACCTTTGCGCCATAGGCATCGAAACCTGAAACGTCCTGCTTGGCCAGATTATACAGGCGCGAAACGTTGGACATCTCGGCTTCCGGCACATCGAAGACTTCCAGAAAGGCTTCAACCTCAGATTGAGATACCACCCCATCGGCCTTCGCCATTTTCGCCGACAGCGCTATAATGGCGACCGAAAACGAGACTTTACGGCGCGTTTCCTCGTCGCCCTGAAAAACAGTGCGCACACCATCGACAACCCCGGAAAACGCATCCGCGGCCAGGTTGGCGACATATGTGCTGAGGTCTGACCAAATCGACATCGCCCATATATATCAGAAATTGCGATAACCGCGAATTAAAAGGCGGTAAGAGTGATCAAGAAATCAGGAAATGTTGTCTGATAAACAAGACAGCACGACCCGGCCTCGGCGAGGCTTTCACGGCAAGCTCCAGTAGAGGCGCATGCGGCCCCAGATTTTCTCACCTATCATGCAGTCGTAGCCATCTTCGGTCGCGCCAGAAAAAGCGACAGGTTGTGGCAGATAGCGCTGGGCTGGCGCCAGTCCTGCCAACTCAAGAACCAGCTTTTGACGCACGGCCTGCGGGAACTGCGCCCATTCCAGCACGGGAATGACAAATGAGCCCGGACCGCCGATCACGCAATGTCGGTAATAGTCATCAAGATCAACGAGGTGAAATTGCGTCCCCAGCCCCTCATTTGTCATCAGCGGAAGGCCGTTGATGACAATGCCTTGCGAAATTGCTTCCTCGCGGGCCTGAAGCACCGGACGCCCATCATTGTTAGGCCCGTCGCCCGACACATCAATAACGCGCCTCAGACTGGAAAACCCGTTGCCCTGAAAGAGCCCGGCCGCATGATCCAAAGCACCTGACAGCGATGTGCGACGCAGGCTGCTGTTAAACTTGGCGGTTAATTTGGCAGCGAACGCGAAAGCCTGCTGCTCATTCTCGATCAATGTCCACGGCACAATTGTGCGTTGTGAAAACTGGCCCGCCCATTCGACATAAGTTATGGCAACTTTGCCGTGCAGGCCGGAAACAATAGCCTTGATCACCGGTTCGCTGGACAAAGCAGCCGCATAGCCACGCCGCTGAATTTCCAGTTCCCGCTCAGTCATCGATCGGGAAACATCGACGGCGAGAACCAGTTCGACGTCCACCTCTACATCCGCTGCCTGAGCCGGATTTTGCAGGCAAACGGTTCCCAGCAAGATCAGGGTGGTCAATAAGCCTCGACAATACCACATGCCCCAGAATGGGGGCATACGGGGCTTCAAGTCCAGTCAAGCCGCGGTGAGCTTATCAATCTCGGCGGTCACACCGAACCCGCTGGATCAGAAGTGTCCCATCGGCATGCGCGGCTTGTAGGGCGCTTCCAGCCGTTTGATTTGCGCGGCAGTCAGTTTCAGGTTCACGGCGTCAATCGCTTCCTGCAATTGCGCAAGCTTCGTTGAACCCACAATCGGTGCGGTCACGAAGGGCTTTGACAGAACCCAGGCATAAGCCACCTTGGCGGCGCTCGTGCCCAGTTCCTCAGCAATTTTCTGCACCCGCTGCAAAATCGCGTAGTCCTGTTTGGACCCAAACAGGCCACTCATTTTGTCGATCCTGGCACGGTTCGTCAGCTCGCCGTCCTTTGTTTTGTTACCGGCCAGAAAGCCGCGTGCAATGGGGCTCCAGGGCACAACCGCAACCCCCTCGGCTTCGCAATAAGGCATCATCTCTCGCTCTTCCTCGCGATAAGCGAGGTTGTAGAGATTTTGCATCGCAACAAACGGCGTGAACCCCGACGCCTTTTGCATTTCCCGCATTTTGGAAAACTGCCACGCCCACATGGAAGATGCAGCCGAGTAAATCACCTTGCCCTGCCGCACCACCAGATCGAGCGCCTCCAGCACTTCTTCAAATGGTGTAAGCGGATCAAGGCGATGCACATAGAGCAGATCGACATGGTCCATTTGCAACCGTTTGAGCGAAGCCTCCACCGATTCAACAATATGTTTGCGGGACAGACCCTGCTTGTTCGGCCCTTCCCCGACGGCCAGCCCAACTTTGGTGGCAACCACAATCTCTTCACGCCGGGTGAATTTTTTCAGCATCCGGCCGGTGATTTCCTCGTTCTCTCCATGGTTGTAGTGATCAGCCGTATCGAAGAAATTGATGCCACTCTCGACCGCGAGCCGGAAAAACGGCTCACTGTCAGCCTCGGGTATGACCCATGGATGGGTCGGCCCACCCGGTGTGCCAAACGACATGCACCCAAGGCATAGGCGGGAAACCTGCGTGCCGGTTTTTCCAAGCGATACCAAATCCATAGTCTCATTTCCCAAAGGTTTGAGGGTTCTCCGCCGGACGAAAGTCAGTCCCGGTCCCGTTGAAATAAACGTCCGATAACCTCGCCCTTTTTGTCTCGCAAGATCAATTGCCACCCATCGCGCTCAAACGTGTTTGCGCGCCTCAACATTCCCATAAATGAACGCTCATCCGCGCTGATCTTGTCACCACAATAGCGGCGCGTGGCACCCAATTGGCCAACCTTCAGCTGATCCCCATCAATGGTGTAACGTCCAAAGAACCCGTTGCATCCGCCATTACCGACAATCCGGCCATCTGTTTCAAATCGCACAAACTGTGGTCTGTCGGGGCCGTAACCCCACTCGGCTCCTAAAAGAGCTGATGCCGCCGCTGGTCGCAAAGCAAGCGCCCCAAACACCAAAGCCAGTGCCGCAATCAGAAAAAGGCTTTTTCACAGGCTCGCCGCTCCCCGTGACGCCTGATCATACTGGCCGGAAATCGCGCGCAGCAACCCGGCAACGCGGCTGACATCATCGTCGTTCAAACCCATTGAACGAACCGACGAAATAAGCAACGCCTCCCGCACTTCCTTATAGCGGGCACAGGCGTCAACACCCTTGGGCGAAATGATGACCGTCTTCTCCTTGCCGCGCTTGCCGGTTGTCACCAGTTCCATTGTGACAAGTTTCTTGATGGCGTAGCTGACCAGATGCGTGTCTTCGATGTTCAGCATCACGCAAAGGTCGCCCAGTGTTTTCTCCCGGTCCCGATGGTTTGAGGAATGGAGCACCAAAACCTCAAGATGTGTCAGGCCATCCAATCCAGCAGCCCCCATGCACCGCACCATCCACCGCGAAAACGCATTGCTGGCGACAATCAGCGCATATTCCATCTCGGACATCGCAGGCATGGCACCCGTCGCCAGATGGGATGACGAAACGATGGGGCCAATGCCGATCGTTTCCAGTTCAGAAGGTTTGTCCATACAATCGCTCCTGCATAAAAGAATTACGTTGACAATTTATCGATATATTGTTGATGATTGTCGAGTCTTTTTACCTTGTGAGAGAAAAACATGACCGGCAAGTGGGATTTTTGGGTGGATCGCGGCGGCACGTTTACAGACCTTGTGGGCCGCGCGCCTGATGGAACACTGCACCCTCACAAATTGCTTTCCGAAAATCCGGAAGTCTACAAGGACGCGGCCATTGAAGGCATTCGTCAGATTCTGAAAGTTGAAGCGGGTGCGCCCATGCCGGCTGACAAGATCGGCGCCGTCAAAATGGGGACGACCGTTGCGACCAATGCCCTGTTGGAACGCAAGGGCGACCCGACCGCACTTTTGATCACACGAGGTTTCGGCGATGGTTTACGCATCGGATATCAGGCGCGACCCGATATTTTTGCGAAGGAGATCATAAAGCCGGAACAGCTTTACAAGCAGGTTCATGAAATCAGCGAGCGCGTATTGGCCGACGGTACAATCGAAACTGCACCGAATATGGACGAAGTCAGATCCTGCCTTGAACAGGTTCGCGCGGCGGGCATCAACGCGATTGCGATTGCCTTCATGCACGCCTGGAAATTTCCAGCCCACGAACAGGCCGTAGCTGTGATGGCGCGTGACATGGGCTTTGCCCAGGTATCGGTCAGCCACGAAGTGTCCGCACTCGCCAAACTGGTCGGGCGTGGCGACACAACGGTGGTGGACGCCTACCTGTCGCCGATTCTCAGCCGCTATGTGGAGCAAGTTCGGTCCGCCCTTGGCGAAAGCGAACTCGGTGACGCGCCAATGCTCATGTTCATGCAGTCATCGGGTGGGTTGACAGCAGCCGATCTTTTTCAGGGAAAGGACGCGATCCTGTCCGGCCCCGCCGGAGGCGTGGTCGGCGCCGTCGAAACATCTGCGCTCGCAGGCCATGACAAGGTCATCGGGTTCGATATGGGCGGAACATCAACCGATGTCTCCCACTTTGATGGTGAGTTCGAACGCGCTTTCGAGACAGAAGTCGCAGGCGTTCGTATGCGCGCGCCGATGATGCGTATTCACACTGTCGCTGCCGGTGGCGGTTCAATCTTGTTCCACGAAGCAGGCCGCTTTCGCGTCGGCCCGGAATCAGCAGGCGCTAACCCTGGCCCTGCCAGTTATCGCCGTGGCGGGCCGCTCACCGTGACCGACGCCAATGTGATGGTTGGTAAATTGCAGCCCGCCAACTTCCCATCCATCTTTGGCCCCAATCAGGACCAGCCGCTTGACGTGGATATCGTACGTGAGAAATTTGCGGCCCTTGCAAAAGAGACCGGCCAGTCAACCGACGAAATCGCCGACGGGTTCCTGCGCATTGCCGTGGAGAACATGGCCAATGCGATCAAGAAAATTTCGGTCCAGCGCGGCCATGATGTCACTGAATACGCGCTGACCTGTTTCGGTGGCGCAGGCGGTCAGCACGCCTGTGCAGTTGCCGACAATCTGGGTATGGAAACAGTCATCGTGCACCCGTTTTCGGGCATTCTTTCGGCTTATGGCATGGGCCTTGCCGACATTCGCGCCTCCCGCTCACAAGCCCTCATTCGCCCGCTCGACGAAAGCGGAATCAATGCTTTAACTACGCTTGAATCAAAACTTGAACTCGAAGTCCGCAAAGAGGTGGAGCAACAGGGTGTAAGTGATTCAGAAACCACAACAATTGCCCGCGTACACCTGCGCTACGACGGCACAGATACACCCATCGCCGTACTCAAGGCGGATCATGAGACCATGGCCTCCGCCTTCGCTGAGGCGCATAAGAAGCAGTTCGGCTTCACCTTCGACAAGCCCCTGATTATCGAGGCGCTTGAACTGGAAGCCATTGGCGGCGGGGCCAAGGTTGAAGAACCGAGCTTCAGCATGAATGAGGAAGATCGCGCGCCGCAACAAACAACCTCTTTCTTTTCGGGCGGGGCACGTCACGATGCGGGTGTGTTTGCGCGCCGGGATCTCGCTCCCGGTAATCGGATTTCGGGCCCGGCGCTGATCATTGAAGACCATCAGACCATCGTGGTCGAGCCGGGCTGGCAGGCCGCCATCAATGCGCTTGATCACATCATCATCACCCGTGTCACACCGATTCCAAGAGAGGTTGCCATCGGCACCGGACGCGATGGCGCGGGCGCTGATCCGGTGATGCTGGAAGTGTTCAACAACCTGTTCATGTCGATTGCCGAACAGATGGGCGTGACACTGCAAAACACCGCCTACTCGGTGAACATCAAGGAGCGGCTGGATTTCTCATGCGCGGTCTTCAATTCCGAAGGCCAGCTTGTCGCCAACGCACCCCACATGCCGGTGCATCTGGGTTCCATGGATCGCTCGGTTGAAACGATCATTGAACTGAACCGCAGCACCATGAAGCCCGGCGATGTCTATGTGCTCAACGCGCCTTACAATGGCGGGACGCACCTGCCGGACATCACCGTAGTGACACCCGTCTTCAACGAAGATGAAAGCGCCATCAATTTCTACGTCGCCTCACGCGGCCACCACGCTGATGTCGGTGGCATGGCCCCAGGGTCCGCGACACCGCTCGCCACCCATGTCGATGAAGAGGGCGTGTTGATCGACAATTTCAAACTCGTCGAACAGGGCCACCTGCGCGAGGCAGAAATGATTGAGGTGCTCAGCAACCACAAATATCCGTGCCGGAACCCTGCGCAGAACATGGCAGATCTGCGCGCGCAGATTGCTGCCAATGAAAAAGGCGTCGCCGAACTGCGTCGCATGGTCGAACATTTCGGTCAGGACGTCGTCGACGCCTATATGATTCATGTGCAGGACAATGCTGAAGAGAGCGTGCGCCGCGTCATCGACCGACTGAACGATTGTTCCTACATCTACCCCACGGATACGGGTCAGCAAATCCAGGTTGAAATCCGCGTGGACCGCGAAAAGCGCGAGGCAACAGTCGATTTCACCGGTACGTCGCCTGTGATGAAAAACAACTTTAACGCGCCTCAACCCGTAACCCGTGCGGCGGTGCTCTACGTTTTCCGCATCATGGTGGAAGCCAATATCCCAATGAACGCCGGGTGTTTGAAGCCGATCAATATCATCATTCCGGACGGCTGCATGCTGAAGCCTGAATATCCCGCGGCCGTCATCGCAGGCAATACCGAGACCAGCCAGCACGTCACCAATTGCCTGCTGATGGCGCTTGGTGCGATTGCCAACGCGCAGGGTACGATGAACAATCTGACCTATGGCAATGCCCGCCATCAGAATTACGAAACGATCTGTTCCGGTTCTCCTGCCGGCATCCAAAATGACGGCACGCCATTTGCGGGCACAGACGGTGTTCACACCCACATGACGAACACGCGTATGACGGACCCTGAGATTCTCGAAATGCGCTATCCGGTCGTCGTGGAAGAATTTGCCATCCGCAAGAATTCCGGTGGCAAGGGGCAGTTCAAGGGCGGAGACGGAACACGCCGAACCATCCGTTTTCTTGAGGATATGACCTGCGCCATTCTCGGCAGTCACCGCTACAACCCGCCAAAGGGCCTGAACGGCGGTGGCGACGGTGAATGCGGGAAAACCGAAATCCGGCGTCTGGACGGCACAATGGAACTTCTGCACCATTGCGACCAGACGGAAGTTGTTGCCGGTGAGGCGGTCACGGTCACCACACCAACGGGCGGCGCCTATGGAAAAGCGTGATGTTTCGCGCTTTACACAACTTTACAATTCAGACGAACAGCTGAAACGCAGTGCTCCTAATTTGTGAGTGTGGAAGGAACCTCCCGCCCGACCACCCCTCACAAAAGGAGAATCGTTATGTCGAATTCAAACACCCCCAATCGCTCCAACCCATCCCGCGACCGCAAGAAACTCGTTGCCGTTTTGGCCAGCACCGGCCTGCTGATTGGCGCATCTTTCGGCGTCCAGGCCGTTGCCGAAAGCAAGTCGTTTCAACATGCCAAGCTCTATATCACAGACCAGTGGAGCACGACGGCAGCAACCACGACTGAAGCCAATCCCTTCGTTCAGCGCGCCTCCTGGGGCGGCGAGCGTCACGGCAAGCGATTTGGTCGTGATTGGTCAAATCTGACGGACGCTGAAATCGAAAAACGTGTCACCCGCGTGGTCAAACATGTTTCGATTGAAATCGAAGCGACGCCTGAACAGGAAGCCAAAATCACCTCCCTCCTGACAGCCGTTGCAAAAGACATGCGGCCCGTTCGCAACGAGTTCCGCGCCGCTGGCATGGAAGTTCGCGAATTGCTGATGCAGGACTCGGTTGACCGTGCTGCTCTTGAAAAACTGCGGACCGAACGGCTTGCGCGCGCTGATGAATTGAGCAAGGAACTGGTCAATGCACTTGCCGATGTTTCGGAAGTTCTGACATCTGATCAAAAGAAAATCCTTCAGGAGCGCATGGAACAATTCCGTTCAATGCGCCGCTGGCACCGCGGCTAATCAGCCGCTAGTCTGGCGTCATCGGACCAATGAAGGAAACGACAATGAACGACCGGATCCTTCTGATCGAAGATGACAACCGTTTGGCCGAGATGGTGCGCGACTATCTCGGCCCCAACGGGTTCGATGTCACAATCGCGCCCAACGGCGCAGATGGCATCAGCAGTCAGAAATCTGATTCTTACGACGCGATCATACTCGACCTGATGCTGCCGGACATGAACGGGCTCGACATCTGCAAGACCATACGCGCAGAGGACTCAGTTCCCATTCTCATGCTGACCGCCAAGGGCGACCCGATGGATCGGGTGATCGGCCTTGAAATCGGTGCTGACGATTACCTGCCCAAACCGTTTGAACCCCGCGAATTGCTGGCAAGACTGCGCGCCATATTGCGTCGCGGAAAGATCGAAACCAACTCAACGACAATGAATTTTGGCCGCCTCAGGATTGATGCCGACGCCATGGTTGCGCATCTGAATGGTGAACTGTGCGACCTCACCGCACATCAGTTCAACCTTCTGCGCGCCATGGCCTCCGCGCCCGGACGGGTGTTGAGCCGTGAACAATTGATGGACTTCGTCAAAGGCGAAGAACTGGAAGCGTTTGACCGATCCATCGATGTTCATATTTCGCGCATTCGCGCGGAGATCGAAGATGATCCCAAACATCCCAAGCGCATCATCACGGTGCGCGGCGCGGGCTATGTGTTTGCCCGTCGGCAAGATTGAGAAAGCCCCGTCCTCATGCTGAAGCGCCGTCTCCACCTCCAGATTTACGCGACGATCATCGCAAGTCTTGTGCTGCTGGTCGTTCTCTCATTCGCCTTTGTGGCACTTTTCAAACCCGCTGATATTGACGACAACATCTTCGAAGCGACCGGCAGGCTCGCATGGCTCGCTCTGCCGCCGGCAACGGCATCACGAGAAGAGCAAGCCAAAGGCCTGCTTCGCATGGGGCGCGAGTTGGACATTGAGCTGACTCTGTTCGATGCACAAAGACGGTTGATCGCCGCCAATGGCAAGGCAAGCAGGCCACCGCCCCGTTTTCGCCACCGAAGCGGGTGGCAACGTATGCGCAGCGGCCCAGGCTGGATATTTCGGTTGCCGGACAATCGCTGGATCGTCGCCAACATTCTTGACCGCCGGCCCAATCCATTGGTGCCGTTTCTCGGTTTCATTCTGGCTTTGACTGCAGCGATTGGTCTTGGGTCCTATCCATTTGTTCGCAAGCTGACCCGCCGTCTTGAGAACCTCAAGGCCGGCGTTGAGGAAATGGGCCAGGGCAATCTGGGCGCCCGGGTTGAAGTGAAGGGCCGCGATGAAGTTGCGAGCCTTGCCACCAGCTTCAACGAGACCGCCAGGACGATTGAGCGGCTGGTCACAGCAAACCGCCAATTGCTCGCCAATGCGTCGCATGAATTGCGCACCCCCCTGTCCCGCGTTCGCCTCGGTGTGGAGCTTATGGAGACCGACCCATCAGACGCCCGCCGCGATGCCTTGCGCCAGGATATCGCAGAACTCGATGAGTTGATCGACGAGATCCTGCTGATGAGTCGTCTGGACAATGACGCAAAGCCTGACCTGTCTCACCCTGTTGATCTGCTCGCACTGGCTGCGGAGGAGTGTGCCCGTTACGACGATTGCACACTCGATGGCGCTCCGGTCGAAATCAACGGCAATGAGAAACTGCTGCGTCGTCTGGTTCGCAACCTTTTGGACAATGCCAACAAACATGGTCGCCCGCCAATAACCATGAGCCTGAAGCGCAAGCGCGGTGCTATAGAATTGCGTGTTCGCGACGAAGGCCCCGGCATCGAACCAAATCAGCGCAGTGAAATATTCGAGCCCTTCTACCGCGCGCCGGGCAAACAGAATGTGAAAGGGTTTGGACTTGGGCTGGCACTGGTCCGGCAGATTGCCGAAACACATGGTGGCACGGTTGAACTCGGCAATACCAGCGTCGAGGGTACGGAATTTGTGGTGACGTTTGAAGCGGGAGAAGCTGCTGGCCAGTCGTAGCGATTTGCCTACCCGGCACTCACGACCGTCTTCAGCCACAAATCATCGATGATTTTCAAAACCCTGCCATTCGGCGGAGTGTCTGAATTCCAGTAGTCTCCAGAAGGAAAATATTGCCCGGCGATACGTTCTTCCTGCAAGGCGCGTTCGATAGCGACTTCGTCAAATTGCAGGGGCTGATAAACGTCGATTTCATCAGCACTCGCGCGCGGGAATGTCAGTCGGCTTGCAGAGCCGATGGACAGATTGATGCAATCACACCCTGCCTGGCGCGCCAGTGCGGCCAAGCGGTTCGCCTTGGCTTCAAGGCTCTGCAATGTTGGATCATCGCGAAGTGGATCGGCCTCACCCTTCCCGTAGAAGTGGCTATCACCGTCCAGCTGATCGTAGATCATATCGCATCCGACAAACGCCAGCCGTTTCGGCTTAAGTGCATCAAGCACCCAATACGCAGCGGTAAACGCCATTGTGGCACCGGCATAGACGACCCCGCCAAACACATTGTTGGAGGGAACATAGTCACCCGATGTGATGATGGATTGCCGGTCCGGATCAGTGATCTGCGGACGATTTTCAACGGGCAGATCGTCCGGATAAATCGCACGGGTCCAGTCATCCCGAATGCGCCAGGCATTGTTGAGCACGACAATCGCGTCGAACCTGCGCGCATCGAACTCTTTTGCGCGCACAGCATCCGGCGCGCTGCCAATGATCAGGACTGTATCGTTCACTTCGCACCCTCAAAATTGAGGGGCACATCTCCCAACACGGCCTTGGCAATTGCGGCACCGCTTTCAAAGGCTGCTTCCACACGTCCACCAAGGCACCAGTCGCCACCGAGAAACAGGGAACCGGTCTCGTCGCTCGCATAGGGTTTTCCCAAGGCTTCCACCGTTTGCGCATACCGCCAGCGGTGGGCGCTGGAATAGACCGTTTTGGGCAGGTGAACCCCGGTTTGAAACATGACCGCTTCCGAGAACCGCTCAAAAATCCGGCGCGCCGCATTTTCCGCATCGATTTCCAGAAAGGCTTTGCTCCACTCCGGCGCGGCGTGGACTACCCAGCAATCAAAACTGCCCTCCCTGCCCGGTTTGCTGGAATTGCGCGCCGCCCAACCGATGTCCTCACTGACATAGCGCCAGACATCGAATGGAACGTCGAGCGATGTTTCGAACGCCAGCATGAGCGCCCAGCACGGGTTGAGATGAACGTTCGCAAGCTGCGACCGGATCGCGGCATTCGTCGCAACGAGGTCTCGTGCCTGATCGACGGGGACCATCGAAGCAACAAACGGATGGACTGCTTTTTCAGACTCACCTTCAATCTCAACAGTCCATCCATCGTCATCTCGTTTGATCGTCCTAACCCGCGTGTTGAGGCGAATATCAATCGCAGGATGCGGGCTCGCAAACACGCGATTCATTGCGGGGCTGCCCACCCTCAACGGTTCGTCAAGACTGACACTGTCTTTAAACGGCTGCGGGTGCCATAGAGCGGAAGTCGCCAGTGAATCAATGAAAGCCTCGAAATCAGGATTGCGCGCGCGAAAGAACTGCGCACCGTGATCGAACGCCAGCGTCTTCTGCTGACCATCAAGTTCCACACGTCTTGTCGACATGCGCCCGCCGAGACCGCGGCTCTTTTCATAGACCACAGATGCCCGCCCTGCTCTTGCCAGAAGCGTGGCGCAGGTCATCCCCGCCATGCCTGCGCCAATGATGGCAACGGGTTCAGAAGAATGCGTCATCGAGAGCCTTGAAGAAACTGCGCCTGAACCCGGTTTAGGCGAAACCAGCCCTTCTGACCACCGGAGCAATGTGCCACAGTGCAGCGATGAAATTTCTCTTTTTAATTGTCCCAATTGTCATAGGTCTTATCAGCGCTGTTCACGTGCATGCAGGCCCCGTCGCGCGCGAACTCGAACAGCGTCAGGGCAATGTCGGCCACCCCGTTCCGCGTCCGGCCGATGCCCTTCGATCTGAATCTGCAAGATCGCCAGCACCGCAGGTCGAAGAGTCACTCAGGGACACGCGAGATGAGCCGCGATCAAAGGGCATTGAAGACACCTGCCTCAACAGACTAAAGCGCGTCGCACAAGCCCGCAGGAGCCAAACTCCGGAGAGTGATGATCCGGCTTGCATCATTCCAGACCCGGTCGTTTTGGTGTCGACCGCGGGCGACAATCCGGTGACATTTCCGGACGGTCTGACGCTTGACTGCCGCTTTGCTGAAAGACTTGCCCTGTTTGTTCGCGATACGGCGCAGCCTCTCGCCAGTTTTCATCTCGGCAGCCCTTTGCAGACGATTGTTGGCGGGCAAGGTTTCACCTGCCGCAGACGCAACAACGCGCCGACGGGAAAATTGTCAGAACATGCATTTGGCAATGGATTTGATCTCACCGGACTACGCCTGGCTGATGGCCGGATCATGAGCATCAAATCGCAAACGCTTTTGCTCCCCAACGAAGCGCGATTGCAACAGGCATTGCGAAGCGCAGCTTGCGGCAGTTTCACAACAGTGCTCGGTCCCGGCTCCAACCCGGCTCATGCAACCCACCTTCATCTCGATCTTGGGCGAACCACCGGAGAGAATGCGGACCGGAAAAACCCCTATCGGATTTGCGAGTAAGCAAATCCAAATTCTTTATGAAATTTGCAGATATCGGGTGGTTACCAGCTATCGCAGCGTGATACCCAGTCCTCTTTGATGCATCCGGACGAACACAATGGCCCAGTCAACGCGCATGGAACCCCAGGACTGGGCGCTTCTCATCCTGCTCTCCATCATTTGGGGCAGTTCTTTTCTGTTCGGTCGGATCGCCGTTCAGGAAATCACGCCGCTCACCCTGTCGCTTGGTCGCGTTGCGATTGCGGCACTGGCGCTTAATCTCGTTCTGGTTGTCTGGAAAACGAATTTTGCTCACTCGCCAAGGCTCTGGATCGATTTCACCGTGATGGGAATTCTCAACAACATCATTCCCTTCAGCCTCATATTCTACGGCCAACAGGAAATCGGCGCCGGGCTTGCTGCCATCGTCAACGCGATGACACCGATTTGGACGCTCATTTTTGCGCACCTTGCCACGAGCGATGAACGGCTTTCGTCGGCTAAAACCGTCGGCATCGCCTTCGGCTTTCTCGGTGTTGCAACCCTGATCGGCTGGGACGCGCTGGGCGGATTGTCCGGCTCAGTTCTGGCACAGATCGCGGTCCTCGGCGCGACGATTTCCTATGGCGTGGCCGGCGTTTTCGGCCGTCGCTTTGCACAAGTACCGCCAATGGAGACAGCGCGCGGACAGTTGACGATGTCGAGTGTGCTTCTGCTGCCGATAGCGTTGATTGTCGAAAGACCGTGGAATCTTGCAGCGCCATCCCTTGAAGCGATCATTTCCATGGTCGCATTGGCACTTTTGTGCTCGGCCCTCGCCTACATACTGTTTTTCAGAATTCTGGCGCGCGCCGGGGCAGTCAATGTGGCCTTGACCACGTTTCTCATTCCGCCATCAGCGGTGTTGATGGGCATCATTTTTCTGGATGAAAACCCCGCGCTGCGTCAGCTTGGCGGCCTGCTGCTCATCATGGTGGGTTTGATTATCATCGATGGTCGGCTATTGAGGGCTTTCAAGCAGAAGGCCTGATCATCGCAACCGGGTGATCGCGGCCAAACCCGGTTCGAAGAGAGTTCCTGTGGCGACCATTCCTCAATTCACCTACCCGCCTGAAACCTATCGGCAGCACGCTGAAAACCGGTCGCGCCTGTGGACCCTCTGGATGCCGCTGCTCAGCGTTTTCGTGGTGCTGGGCGTCGCCCTGATTTCGCGCGAAGCCTCATTCAAATGGATGTTCAGCGAGCGCACCGGTGTTGTCGAATTCATCCACGCCCTGTTTCCGGTTCTCACCGCCATCATCGCGCTTGGCCTGTTGCGATATGACTCAATCCGCAGCGATCCGTTTCTCGTAGGATGGTGCATCGTGATGGCAATTGGCGGCATTTATCTCGGCGGCGAAGAGGCCAGCTGGGGGCAACATTATATCGGTTGGACAACGCCGGAATTCTGGGCGAACGTGAACGACCAGCAGGAAACCAATCTGCACAATACAAGCTTCTTGCTCGATCAGTATCCGCGCACCATTCTGAAAGTCGGCATCTTTTTCAGCGCGCTCATTTTGCCCTGGTTTTTGCTCAACAAGCCGCATCTTGTGATGCGCCGGTTTGACTTCGTATATCCCGGCCTGACGCTTGTGCCGATGGCGCTGTTGATCCTGTTCACCCAGTTTTACAATCAGGCTCAGGACTGGGTCGACTGGAAGATCGTCCGGCTTGTCCGGGGCGGCGAATTTCAGGAGCTTTATATCGTGTGGTTCCTGTTGCTTTACGCTTTAATGCTGCGCCGCAGGGCGAAACAGGCCGATGCCGTTTTGAACGGTGAACAGCCGTGACGAGCGATTTGGTCAACCCGGTTTCCGCGCGCCTGATCGCTGATGAGATAACGGCAGGCAACATGTCCGCAGAAGACGCGTTGACGCTGTGCCGAGCCCGCCTAAACGCGTCAGAGCCCGTCCTGAACGCCATGACCCATGTTCCCGAAACCTGGCAGGCGGCAAGCGGTCCCCTTTCCGGCATTGCAATTGGTATTAAAGATGTCTTCGACACGTTCGACATGCCAACGCGCTACGGCTCGGCGATCTATCCGGATCATCAGCCGACAACCGACGCAGCCTTGGTGACCATGCTGCGCAATGCAGGCGCGACCATTGCAGGCAAGACCGTCACGACGGAATTTGCATGGTTCAGCCCCGGCCCGACAGCCAATCCATGGAATACCGATCACACGCCCGGCGGTTCGTCTTCAGGCTCCGCTGCCGGTGTTGCTGCCGGATTCTTCCCCGCAGCGATCGGCACTCAGACCGGCGGTTCCATCTGCCGCCCCGCGGCGTTCTGCGGTGTGGCAGGCTACAAGCCCAGCTTTCGCCTGTTCCCGACCATTGGGCTGAAACACTTCTCCTGGTCTTTGGACACGGTCGGCTTCTTCGCAGCGAGCGTTAGTGATGTGGCATTTGTCGCCGCCGCCTGTTCCGGCCGCGATCTCGATTGTGGAACAGCCATGCCAAGCGCACCACGGATTGGTGTTTACAGCGGCACCGTCGATGATGCGATGGATGATGACATGGCAACCGCCATCAGCGAAGCTGCAAAACTTGCGCAGACCGCCGGGGCTACGATCATCCATATCAAGGGACCGGCAGAAGTTGAAGCCGCCCGCGATGCCCACGCGCCCATTCAAGATTTCGAAGCGGTCATGGCCCTTGGCGATGAGCAGAGACGCCATGCGGACGGCTTCACGCCAAAGCTGTCGTCCTATCTTGCGGACGCAGCCAAGCTGACGCCCGATGACTACGACAATGCCCGCCGCACCGCCAACCGCGCCCGCAAGGCAGCCCACGCCCTGTTTGAAGATTGCGACGTTCTGCTGATGCCATCGGCGCCGGGCGTTGCGCCCGAGACGCTCGCCTCAACGGGCGACAGCGTGTTCAACCGGTTGTGGACCCTGCTCGGCCTGCCTGCGGTGAATGTGCCCGGCACGATTGGCCGCAAGGGCTTGCCGCTCGGGCTGCAAATTGTCGGACCATTTGGTAAGGATAGGCGCACGCTGGAATGCGCTCATTGGCTCGAAAAGGTCATTTCACAATAGCCGTTCAGCCTGCCTTATGACCAATCAGCCAGAGCGCAACCGTGACGGCATTCTCAGTCTCGCCTGACGGGGCAAGCGTGCGGCTCTCAATGATTTCCATATCAACCTGATCGAGCCAGCGGCTCAACTGATCATCAGAAATTCCAAGCCGCAGATGAGCATGGTCTTCGCGCAGGAACTCAAAATCATGCGGCGCGAAATCAACGATCAACAGGCGACCTTCGGCAGCCAGTTGACGTCGCGCTTCGCGCAGCGCCAGTGCCGGGTCGTCGAGGAAATGAAGCACCTGATGCAGGACCACCAGATCATAAGTTTCGCCCCGTTCCAGATGGTAGACATCCCCGAAGCGTACCTGCATCTGGGGAAGGTTTGCAGCGGCCAGAGCCGAGCGCGCAACCGCCAGCATGTCGTGGCTGACGTCCAGCCCAAGTCCGCGTTCCACGTGGGGTGCAAACAATTCCAGAATGCGGCCTGTGCCGGTTCCAAGATCAAGCATGGTTTTAGGCGCGTGGCCGATACCAAGATTCAGCATTTCAGCTTCGACATCAGCTTCGGCAACATGCAGTGAGCGAATGCGGTTCCACTGGTCGGCGTTGTCGGCAAAATAGTCCGCCGCCCGGCGGCTGCGGCTGTCGCGAACGGCCTGCAGTTTTTCGTTGTCGACCGCCAGAACATGATCATCGCGGTTCAGACCATCAAGAATGGCTGACAGGAAGATCCGTGCCGGACCACGATCAACCGTGCGGAAATAGGCCCACGCGCCTTCCTGCGATCGCTCGGCCAGCCCCGCCTCCACCAGCAGTTTCAGGTGGCGCGAAATGCGTGGCTGGCTCTGCCCTAGGATGGACATCAGATCACTGACGTTAAGATCAACACCCTCCATCAGCACCAGCAGACGCAGGCGGGTCGGCTCGCCCGCTGCCCGCAGCCATGCCACGCTTCTGTTCAGGGAATTTGATGCGGAAGATGTCAACGCCCGGTCCCGTATGTTCACTTTCGTGTTTTGCAACAAACCTGTTACACCCAATTGCCGCGCAATCAAACAAATCGTCATTCCGGCGGGCCGTGAATTCATGAAAGCCAACACGAAACGGCAGCAGCTTCACTTAAGAGCGCTGAGGGATCTTATCCCAAAAGCGCCCTACGGGGATTTCTCAGAGATTGCACTTGCCATGCGCGCAAACCACATGTGCACCCTGTTGCCGGTCAATGCCGCATTTCTGGCAACCGTCGCCCACATCCGCCATCAGCACACAGACTATGACGCGCTGCGCGACGAGGGGTACGATCACGACTCAGCCAGGTTTTTCGTGGCCGACGCAATTGACGAGGTGCTGCGCGATTGGGGCGCACCGCGCGGTCTGGATGCCGAAGACGCAGTTGATGATCAGGTCTGATCAACTTGTGATGAGCGAATGTGGAAATCTTGCTTGTTGATCGCTACCTTGGAAATGTGCCATAGAGCACGCAGCCACAATGACCTGTGGCAGGAGAGATTGGGCATGAATATGCCCAACGCCGAAGGAGCAACTTCCCGGAAACTCTCAGGCAAAGAGGACTGCCAGCAGGTCGGCAATCTGGAGAGCGATGAGGGGCACCTCATCCACCGAAGGAGAAAGCGGGCGCATCAAGTCGATGGTTTGCCATCAGCCCCGTCAAACTCTCAGGTTCCGCGACAGATGGGATCGCACACCGGTGTTCGGTGTATGAAAACCACGCGCTTCGATATGAACCATATCGACAGGGAACCAGAATGATGAAGAAAATTGCAATCATCGGTGCAGGCATTACGGGCGTAACCACCGCCTATGCCCTGCTCAACCGCGGCTTTGAAGTGACCGTGTTTGACCGGAACCGCTATTCGGGCATGGAAACGTCCTTCGCCAATGGTGGCCAGCTTTCCGCCTCCAATGCCGAAGTGTGGACCCAGTGGGGCACCATTTTCAAAGGCATCAAGTGGATGTTCACCCCAGGGGCTCCCCTGCTGGTGAACCCCAAGCCAAGCTGGCACAAATATTCCTGGATGGCCGAATTCATGGCCAATATTCCAAATTACGAGCGCAACACGATTGCGACCGCCAGGCTCGCTATTGCTGCCCGCGAGCATCTGAAGTCATATGCCGAGAAAGAAGGCTTTGCCTTTGATTGTGAGAACGAAGGCATTCTCCACATCTATAAGACAAAGAAGGAATATGACCACGCCACCCGCGTCAACGAGATGCTCGCCAAGGGTGGCCTTGAGCGGGAAGCCATCGCACCGGAAGATATCGCCTCCATCGAACCGGCTTTGCAGGACGACTATTACGGTGCCTATTTCACCCGCAGTGATTTCACCGGCGATATTCACAAATATACGACCAATCTGGCCAAGGCTTGCACCAATCGCGGTGCAACCTTTGTTTACGACGCTGATGTGCGCCGCCTGAAGAAAGATGCCGATGGCGTCAGCGTTCGGTGGAAGCGTGATGACAAGCATACGGTTGATCAGTTCGATGCCGTCGTCTTGTGCGCGGGGGTGAACAGTCGCAGCTTTGCGGAACAACTCGGCGATCGCGTCAATATCTACCCTGTCAAAGGCTATTCCATCACGGTCAATCTCAATGACGAAGAGAGCCAGAAGGCCGCTCCAACCGTTTCCATTCTCGATGATGAATCCAAACTGGTGACCAGCCGTCTCGGCAAGGACCGTTTCCGCATTGCGGGCACGGCAGAATTCAACGGTTACAACAAGGACATTCGTGACGACCGCATCGCACCGATTGTCAAATGGTGCGCCCGTAACTTCCCTGATGTCTCGACGGAACACTGCGTTCCATGGGCCGGACTTCGCCCGATGATGCCGAACATGATGCCCAAGGTCGGGCCCGGCCGGGCCGCTGGCGTGTTCTACAACACCGGCCACGGCCATTTGGGCTGGACCCTTTCAGCGGCAACAGCTGAAGGCGTTGCCGATGCCGTTCTGGAAGCTTCCAAGCAGGCGGGCCGCAAGCCCGTTCAGGCCAGCATCCGCCCAAGCACTGCCTGACCCAAACCGATTTTTCAGGACTGGTCGCGCGTCTTCCAGTCCTGATGGATCAATCAACCTTTGCTGCAACGACAGCAATTTCAACTTTCCAGTCGGGGCTCGCCAAACCGCATACGAGCATGGTGGAAGCACATTCGTGGCCGCCCAGCATCTCATCGCGAATGGTGCGGTAGATGGGCACCTGTTCGTGGTCGCTGACGATTGCCAGAACCTCCACGAGGTCGGTTTTGTCCATGCCCGCCGCGTCGAGAATGGCGCACACATTTTCCCACGCGAGACGGTGTTGCGCCGCAAAATCCGATGGCAGTTTCCCGGAGAGATCAACACCGACCTGCCCTGAAACATGCAGGCGACGGGCACCAGCCGGAACCTCCACAGCCTGGCTGTAGTTGGAGAATGACGGCGGGGCTTTATCTGTGTTGATTGAGGTGTTCATGAGATATCCTTCTGCGATGGGGGCTGAGATTATACCTCGTAAATCCATTGCGGTGGAATGCGCGCCTCGAACCCTTCACCAACCGAAATAGTCCCTTCTTTCTCTATCCACCCCACCAGACCGCGCCGGTGCTGAGCCTGTTTGACGAAATTGAGTTCGATATCGTCACGGCCTTCAAACTGCGCTGCAATTGATCGTCCGGACGCGCGACACGGGCCATTGTCGCCATCAATCTTGATGGTCACCCCATTGTCGAAGAACATCAGGGTTCGTGGCGGCAGCATGGTCAAATCGGGAATGCCGTCGAGCAAGAGATTGCCGCCAATCCACTCAGCCTTCAGTTCCGGGATATCGAGACTTCTGGCAACCGTTCGCAATTCCGCCGTGGCGAGAAGCGACAATTGCCGCTCATTTCGAATTTCAGTCCCCCGAGGATACCACGGTTCGCGGCCACCGGATTTGCGGGTTGGCCCGGCGTGGAAATCGCCTGGAATGCCATCGAATGTCAAAGCGAGTTCATCGACAGGCGTGGTGACAAAATTTGCGCCTTCGGCCTTGAACAATCCGGCAATGGTGCCGCGGACTTTTTGCGCCGGGCGGACATCCGCCGCGTCGACATGGCTGGCAAATGGATCCGGCATATGGAAAGCCCCGCTCTCAACTCTTGCTAGTTTTCAGGGGCAATGATCTAGCGCAAATCAAGAGCGGGGTACACATTGCAAAGCCGAGAACGGCTTCACAAAGTCTAACGGCAGCGGAAGCTGAGTGTGCCGGTCACGGTTACATGTTGCCGCAACTTGCGGCTTGGCTTCTTCGTGCACGAACCGGCCCGATATGTGACACCGGCGAGCTTCTTCGCACGCAGCCGACCCGTGGCGTCCACGCAGACTTTGCGTGCTTTGGAGCGAATAATACTCTTATTGGTCAGATGCGCACCGGGGCAGGTTGCACCATCTTTCGCATAGGTGCCGCTGAGCTTTCGTGCGAAGGCTTGAGAACTCAGACCCGAGACCATCACGAGAGCCGCTACACCACATGCAATAGCTTTTGATGTCGTTTTCATAGTCATTCTCCATAAATTCCTGTTGGGGCGAGCAACGATGTTGCGTGCTCCGGAAATTTAGCTGCTCCCGCACAGGGCTCAGTCATTCAAATGAATGACTTGTGAGAAAATCTCAGCGGATTGGGATTTATTTTCATGGCAGTCCTGCGCGACGCGTCATAAAGCCCCAGAGCGCAAGACATGTTTTTTCTGGAACAATTCACACCAAAGCCCATTTCTTTGCTGATCGTGCCAAACAATAATGAATTGGCGAGACAGACCGCGGAGGAGCCACCATGAAACGCGAACGGACCATTCCTACAATCAGAACTCTGGCAGGCATTGCGACCAGCGCGATGCTGGCGCTCGCCATCACATCGGCTCCGGCTTTGGCCCGCACCTTCGCAATCGATGGATCGGCGGGATCGAAACTGGCCGGCAAGGCCGTTGCCGAATTCGATTCGCCGTGGTCCATGACGTTTATTGATGACGACACAATGCTCGTCGCGACCAAGCCTGGAAAATTGTGGCTGGTTGGTACAGACGGCACCAAAACGGAAATAGCCAACGTTCCGGAAGCCGCCGTCGGCGGCCAAGGCGGTCTTGGCGATATTGTTCCCGCACCCGATTTTGCGCAGACCGGCATGGTGTATCTGTCGCTGGTTGAAAGCCAGGACGGTGGCGAAACTCGCGGCTCGGTTGTCTACAGCGCAAAGCTTGACCGCAATGGCGCGCCAAAGCTTACCGACCTGCAGCGCATCTGGACCCAGGAACCGAAAATGCCCGGGCGCGGCCATTTCAGCCATCGCATCGCTTTCGGTCCGGAAAACAGCCCCCATGCGGGCAAGATTTTCATCACCTCCGGCGACCGCCAGCGCCAGACACCGGCTCAGGACTGGAACATGGCGCTTGGCAAAGTCATTCGCCTGAACCGGGATGGCTCGGTTCCAGCCGACAATCCGTGGCAGGACAAGGGCGAACTGGCAAAGACATTCTGGTCGACCGGACACCGCAACCTCCTGGGTATCGATTTTGATGCCGAAGGCAATTTGTGGACCCATGAAATGGGACCGCGCCACGGCGACGAACTCAACCTGGTCAAGCCGGGTCTGAACTACGGCTGGCCCGTCGTTTCGAACGGCGACAATTATTCCGGCAAGGCCATTCCCGATCACAACACGAGACCGGAATTTGAAGCGCCCAAAGCCTATTGGGTGCCGTCTATCGCCCCCTCCGGGCTTGTCATCTATTCCGGCAGGGCCTTTCCGCAGTGGCAGCAAAATGCGTTCATCGGCGGATTGGCCAGCAGCGCGCTTATCCGCGTTGAAATTGACGGCTCCACCGCAAAGGAAGCCGAACGCTTCTCATGGGGAAAACGCATCCGCGAAGTCGAGCAGGGTCCGGATGGCGCACTTTGGGTGCTGGAAGACCGTGATGGCGGCAGGTTGATCAAACTCACTCCGTAAAAGCCGTTGTATCTGACCACTGGCCATATCCCATCAGCTTGCTAAACATACCGCTCCACAATTCGCATAAGGATATCATGCATGTTGCGCTGGGGGATATTGTCAACGGCAAAGATCGGGATCACCCAGATGATCCCGGCACTGCAACTGGCCGACAACGGAACAATAACCGCCATCGCCAGCCGCGATCTTGGCAGGGCGCAGGACGTTGCACAGCGGTTTGGTATCCCAAACGCCTTTGGATCCTATGATGAACTTCTGCAAAGCGACGAGGTCGATGCGGTCTACATCCCGCTGATCACATCGCAACATGTGGAATGGTCCATCAAGGCTGCCGATGCCGGCAAGCATGTTTTGTGTGAGAAGCCGCTGGCATTGAACGCGAAGGATATTCAGCCGGTCATCGATGCGCGCGACCGCAATAACGTTTTGATCAATGAGGCCTTCATGGTGGCCTACCATCCGCAATGGTACAAAGCCCGCGCGCTGATTGCCGATGGAGCCATCGGCACGCTGAAACAGGTTCAGGGCGTTTTCACCTATTTCAACCGCGACCCCTCGAACATGCGCAATCAGGTTTCGCAAGGCGGCGGTGGATTGCCGGATATCGGCGTCTACCCCATTGTGACGACCCGTCTGGCGACAGGCGAAGAACCTCTAAGAGTATCGGCTTCGATTGAACGTGACCCGGAATTTGGAACCGATATTCACGCATCCGCGCGCATCGCCTTCGGGTCTTTTGAACTGTCGATGTATGTCGGCACTCAGATGGCGCTGCGCCAGCATATGGTGTTTCACGGGGACGAAGGCTGGATTGAACTCACCGGCCCGTTCAATCCTCTGGGTTACGATTCTCCTCTCATCACCCTGCACAATCAAAAGCGCGGCGAGAGCCAGCAATTCCGGTATGGTGAGGTGAACCAGTATCAGCTTCAGGCCGAAACATTCGCCCGCGCTGTCTCTGGATCACGCGAGGATCGAGACGCCCTGTTCTCCCTTGAAGATTCGGTGCGCAATCAAAAGGTGATTGACGCCACCTATCGCTCTGCCGAAGCCGACGACTGGCAGGACGTTTAACGTCTGCCCCGTCCGCCTCTTATGACAATGCGGGTGGCGGCGCGTCCTGTTCGTGGCCGCGATTGAGATCAGCAGGCCAGTTCACATAAGCGGCAAAGCGCTTTGGTTTTGCCAGTGGGCTGCCAATCGGCTTGATCAACAGATCAACCCAGACCGGTTGTCCGTTTTTCTTGTAATTCAGCATCACCACATTGGCCTGCGTGCCGTCTATGAGTGCCTGACGAATGACATTGACGGCGTCCGGACATGTATTGGGCCCTTGCAGAAACCGGCAATCGCGGCCAACAACTTCTTCGGGCTGATAGCCCGTAAAGTTATAAAAATCGTCCGTGGCGTAAGTAACGATGTTTCCGTCGTCACCGGGCTCAGTCAAAATGCAACAGGTGCGATCTTCCGAATTATAAATACGGTCGAATTCCATTTCCACGTAAGAACGACTGCCAAGCGGCCTGTCGTCAAATTCAACTCTCGTATTCATTTCTGCCCTCACAGCAAGAAACCGGCACTTCGGTTTGAACTACCAGACTCCCTGCTGCGGAATGCTTAAAAACAAAAAGGATGAACGCAAGCATCCTGTTTGACGCACCCTCTTGTTTTTGACTTTGCTGCTGATTGTCGAACAG
Source organism: Pseudomonadota bacterium (assembly GCA_039180085.1). Classification (GTDB taxonomy): domain Bacteria; phylum Pseudomonadota; class Alphaproteobacteria; order Rhizobiales; family Rhizobiaceae; genus Pseudahrensia. The sequence goes on along the minus strand of JBCDDX010000003.1, from coordinate 52,866 downwards.
CGAACACATGTGTTGAATTTTTCTGACGCTGCGTTTTGTCCAATGATATTAACATGCTAAATTTCTCGACATCGACTGCACCGTGAACCCCGACATACGACTAAGGGCTAATGTAAAAAGTCGGTGACCGGCGAGAAATTTGACCGGCAATTCAAAATTTCACCCTCCAAACGGAATTTTTTGCCCAACAGGCGAATCAACTGATTCGTTTTGTCGTTCAGTGCCCCCCGCCCAGCATGTCGGTGCGGACCGAATAATCCACCGCGATTCCATAATCCGGGTCGTCATCGGCATCGACCATCAGCTGCCCCGCCTTGTTTAAAAGGCGATGACAATCACGCGACAGGTGCCGCAACTGAACGGTCTTGCCTTCGTTCTCATATTTCTGCGCGATGGCTTCAATCGCCTGAAGCGCCGATTGATCAACCACGCGGCTGTTATCAAAATCGATGATCACCAGTCCCGGATCATCTTTGGGCTTGAACAATTCACCAAATCCAGTCGCCGATCCAAAAAACAGCGGTCCCTCGATGCGATAGACTTTCGCGCCCTCCGGCGTGGTGTGGGAAATCGCATGAATGCGCGTTGCGTTGTTCCAGGCATAGGCGAGCGCTGAAACGATCACACCCACGATCACGGCAATCGCGAGGTCGGTCATCACGGTCACGATGGTCACCAACAAAATGACCAATGCGTCGGTCAGCGGAATACGGCGCAGGATGGTCAGGCTCTGCCAGGCGAACGTTCCTATCACCACCATGAACATCACCCCAACCAGCGCCGCGAGCGGGATCTGTTCGATGAGGCTGGAGCCGACCAGAATGAACGCCAGCAAAAACAGTGCTGCCGAAATGCCCGACAGGCGGGTGCGGCCACCGGATTTCACGTTGATCATGGATTGACCGATCATCGCGCAACCGCCCATGCCGCCGAAAAAGCCGGTGACCGTGTTGGCAGCGCCTTGCGCGAGACATTCCTTCGAGGCCCCGCCTCGCTTGTTGGTAATCTCACCCACCAGGTTGAGTGTCAGCAGGCTTTCAATCAGTCCGATAGCCGCAAGAATGAGCGCATAGGGAAAAACGATCCGCAACGTCTCAAGGTTCAGCGGAACCATGGGAATATGGAAGGTCGGCAGACCGCCCTTGATGGACGCCAGATCACCAACGCGCGGCACGTTGATATCCGCCACGATCACCAGCGCCGCAACCAGCCCGATACCGGCCAGGGGTGCGGGCACAAATTTTGTAATGCGCGGGAAAATCCAGATGATCGCCATGGTCAGCGCGACAAGGGCAAGCATCAAAACCAGCGGCCAGCCGGTCATCCACACCTTCGCCCCATCGGCACCAGGAATTTGAAACTGCGTCAGTTGAGCCATGAAAATCACAATCGCCAGACCGTTCACGAAACCCAGCATAACCGGATGCGGCACAAGGCGGATAAATTTCCCAAGCCGGAATATGCCGGCAAGAATCTGCAGGATGCCCATCAGCACCACGGCGGCGAACAGATATTCAACCCCGTGCTGCGCGACGAGCGACACCATCACGACGGCAAGCGCGCCCGTTGCACCGGAAATCATGCCGGGACGACCACCGAATACGGCGGTGATCAGGCCGACGATGAACGCCGCATAGAGGCCAACGAGCGGGTGAACGCCTGCCACGAAGGCGAAAGCAACCGCTTCCGGCACCAGCGCCAGCGCAACCGTGAGTCCGGCAAAGATTTCGGTTTTCAGCACTGCAGGCTGCGTCAGCCCGGCAGAAACAAATTTGTTCTCCGAACGCATTCGTTCGGCGAACGCAGCGAAAGACGTTCTCATGACAGTCCGATTTTCTTGAAGATTCTGTCGCGCTTATAGGCAAAGCACAGGCACTTGGCCATGCACCGGGCACGCAATTTATGTTGAGGTGGAACTCTTCCACCAGCGAAGTGACATGCAGGAGAGCCCTGCATCGATTTTGCCGATTTCAGCGGTCGGCAGCGATACGACCTCGTAGCCCTTCGCCTGCAACAATTCACGTGTCCCGGGGAAGTCTTCACCCAGCATCACCACGTCGTTGACCCGCAGTGCATTGGCCGCAGCTTCCTCGCCCTCCGGTGTTTCAACGACGATCATGCCATCGAAGGCCGGGCTATCGGCCAGCCGCGATGTTGCGAGCACAGTTTCATCGTCGAGCAGCGAGCAGTCCGATTTGAAATGCAGCACGCCGGGTGGCGTGTGAAAGATTTCGCCCTTGCGTCCAAGCGTTTCCAGAGCGGCGATCAGAGCATTCGCACCAGCATGGTTGGTGCGTTCCGAAAGGCCGATCAGCACCGCGCGCGGGGTAACGAGTACATCGCCGCCCTCAACGGTGCCTTGGTCAATCGAAAGAACGTTGTCGAAATGCGCCCGAATGTCGGCCTCAATCGCAGGCGTTTCCCCGGCGCGACTTTCAGCACCGGGATTGAGCAGGATCGCTCCTTCTTCAAACACCAATGCGGGGTCTTCCACGAATATGGAATCGGGAAACTCTTCCATCGGCTCGAGCACCGTGAGTTCAACACCCGCATCCCGCAGCGCCGCGCAATAGGCCTCGTGCTCACGGCTCACGCCGTCAAAAGTCGGTGCCCCCAGATCAACCGCCCGCAACCCCTGCGTAACACTGCGCGCAGGCCGACGGACGATGGCACGATTGAAGCGGGTGACTGCCGTCAAAGCTTATCGCCCCAGCGGCTTGAAATGGATGCGTTTTGGGGTGAGGGCGTTGTCGCCGAGGCGGGCGATTTTGTCTTTTTCGTAATCCTCGAAATTACCCTCAAACCATTCCACATGGCTGTCGCCTTCGAATGCCAGCATATGCGTCGCCAGCCGGTCGAGGAACATGCGGTCATGCGAGATGACCACGGCGCAACCGCCGAATTCCTCCAGCGCGTCTTCGAGCGCTGAGAGCGTTTCGGTGTCGAGATCGTTGGTCGGCTCATCGAGCAGCAACACGTTTGCGCCGGACTTCAGCATTTTGGCGAGATGCACGCGATTGCGCTGACCGCCCGAAAGCGTGCCCACTTTCTGCTGTTGATCGCCCTTGCGGAAGTTGAACGAGCCGACATAGGCGCGGGAATTCACTTCATGCTTGCCGAGCTTGATCACCTCAGCGCCACCGGAAATTTCTTCCCAGACCGTTTTGTCGGGGTCGAGTGAATCGCGGCTCTGGTCGACATAGCCAAGCTTGACCGTGTCGCCGATGCGGATCGATCCACCATCAGGGGTTTCCTGCTCTGTAATCATGCGGAACAGGGTCGATTTACCAGCGCCGTTGGGGCCGATCACACCGACAATACCACCGGCCGGCAGTTTGAAATTGAGGTTCTCGATCAACTGGCGGTCATCGTATCCTTTGGACAGATTTTCCGCCTCGATCACCACATTGCCGAGACGCTCGGCAATTGGAATAACGATCTGCGTATCGCTTGGCTTGCGCTGATCGGCAGCTTCCACCAGTTCCTGATATTTGTTGATACGGGCTTTGGATTTGGCCTGACGCGCCTTCGGGCTCTGGCCCATCCACTCGCGTTCCCGCTCCAACTGGCGCATGCGCGAATCCTGTTCGCGGCCTTCCTGAATCATCCGCTTCTTCTTTTTCTCAAGGTAAGCGGTGTAATTGCCCTCGTAGGGAATGCCCTGCCCGCGGTCGAGCTCGAGAATCCAGCCGGTGACATTGTCGAGGAAGTAGCGATCGTGGGTCACGATCATCACGGCGCCCTTGAAGTCGCGCAGATGCTTTTCAAGCCATGCAACGGTTTCCGCATCCAGATGGTTGGTCGGTTCGTCGAGAAGCAGAAGATCGGGTTCGGAAAGCAAAAGACGGCAGAGCGCAACGCGGCGGCGTTCACCACCGGAAAGCGGTTTCACGTCTGCATCCGCCGGCGGGCAGCGCAGAGCATCCATCGCCATATCGACTTTCGCATCGAGATCCCAAAGGCCTTCGGCATCGATCTGATCCTGAAGCTTCGCGCCCTCTTCCGCCGTTTCGTCGGAATAGTTCATCATCAGCTCGTTGTAGCGTTCCAGAATGGCGGTCTTGTCTTTCAGACCTTCCATCACGTTTTCACGCACGGTCTTGTCGCCGTCGAGTTGCGGCTCCTGCTCCAGATAGCCGACCTTTGCGCCCTCCGCGGCCCAGGCCTCGCCGGTCCATTCTTTGTCGATACCCGCCATGATTTTCAGCAGGGTCGATTTACCGGCGCCATTGGGGCCCAGCACACCGATTTTCGCATCGGGGTAGAAAGAAAGATGCACATTGTCGAGGACCTTTTTGCCCCCGGTGTAGAGCTTGGTCAGCCCCTGCATGTGATAGATAAACTGGCGTGCCATGGGGAACTTCTCCGCGTGGACGGCGACGGTTGCAATGTCGGCGTAAATTGTCTGGATGTGTTGCCTGTGGATTTAGCCACTCGCCCCGCCGAATACAACCCGTGAAAAAGGGTGTGATTTGGCCTGAAGAGCAGGAAAACCCGCTTGCGCCACTTCCATGCAGATGACACTCCATGCACACTTGGCTTCATCACTATGGCATCAATCGTGCACACGGGGATTATTTTATGGGAACAGCGGTTATCATTGGCGCAGGCGCGGGGCTTTCAGCATCCCTTGCCCGCAAACTTGCAGCGCGGGGGCACAAACTTGTTCTGGCAGCACGCAACCCCGACAAGCTCGCCGCGCTGGCAACCGAGACGGGCGCGCAAACGATTGCCTGCAATGCCCGCGACGCGGACGATATGGAAGCGGTTTTCAAACTGGCCGACCAGACGGGCGAACCGCTCGATATCGCAATCTACAACCCCTCCGCCCGGGTGCGCGGCCCGGTGACCGAGCTTGACCCGGATGCGGTTGAGAACGCCATTCTGATCACCGCCTTTGGCGCGTTTCTGATGGCGCAACATGCGGCCCGGCGCATGATCCCCAACAAGGCGGGGAACATTCTGTTCACTGGCGCGTCGGCGGGCGTTAAGGGCTATCCGAACTCGTCCACCTTCGCGATGGGCAAGTTTGCGCTTCGCGGACTATGCCAGTCGCTCGCCCGCGAGCTGCACCCGCAAGGCATTCACATCGGCCATTTCGTCATCGATGGCGGCATTCGCAATGCCGCCCGTCCGGAACGGATCGATGCTGCTGACAATCCCGATTCGATGCTCGACCCGGACGCGATTGCTGACAGCTATCTGCATTTCATCGACCAGCCCCGGTCAAGCTGGGCATGGGAAATCGAGTTGCGCCCCTGGGTTGAGAAATTCTGATCATGACTTTCGCGCAGGTCACATCTCTCACCACCGCCGATGGTGCACAGCTTGCCGTTCGGCAATTGCAGCCTTCCGGCACGCCGAAGGCCATCATCCACATCAATCACGGCATGGCGGAACACAGCCTGCGCTACGCTCGCTTTGCCGATGCGCTTGCCGGTGCTGATTACGGCGTTGTCGCCCACGACCATCGCGGCCATGGAGAGACCACCGCGCCAGACGCTCATTTGGGCCATTTCGGCGGCAAGGACGGCTGGGACCGTGTGATGGGCGATGTGATGGCGGTCAACCGTTTCGCCCGTGAAGCCAATCCGGATGTCCCCATAATCGTCTTCGGCCACTCCATGGGCGCGATCATCGCCTTCAACCACACCCTGCGCGAACCCGACAGCATCGCCGGTGCGGCGCTGTGGAATGCGGGTGTCGAGAACGGTCCGATCAATCTCGTGTTCAACGCGATCCTGAAAACCCAGCGCTTCTTTCGCGGGTCGGACGTGCCGAGCCCGATTGCCAAAAAGCTGACCTTTGAAACGTGGAACAAGGAATTCGCCCCCAACCGCACCGATTTCGACTGGCTGTCGCGGGATGAGCGCGAGGTCGACCTTTACGTGCATGATCCCCTTTGCGGTTTCGATGTCAGCATCGCGCTCTGGCTGAGCGTCCTCGAAGGCGTGGCCTTTGCGGCTGATGACAAGAAGCTCGCGCACCTGCCGAAAGATCTGGCAGTCCACCTGCTCGCGGGCGAAAAAGACCCCTGCTCCGAGCACGGCAAGGCCGTCGCCCATATCGAGCAGCGCATGAAATCGACCGGCATGCAAGATGTAACCTTCAACCTGCTCGCCGACACCCGCCACGAAAGCCTGAACGAGATCAACCGCGATCAGACCACCGCCGATTTCATCGCCTGGCTCGACACGCGGTTTGGTTGAAACACCTATAGCTCCGCCTGAAATCTCAGACGAAGTTGTGGAACCGGCGGAGCGGGTCTTTGTGTCTTGTATGCTAGCGAAATGGGACACGCCGTCCCGCTCCACCCCGGCTGCTGCCTCACCCTTACCACACCGCTTTTGACAAAACGGTGCAGGCCCACGTGGAGCGCCGATGAGGCTCTGGTTGAACGCGCCATCCACGCCAATTCCCGAAGCCAGCCTTCCGCCCATGCTACCGTCTGGCTCTAGATACCACTGGCTCCGGGTGAGGAAGGTTTAAGCACGATAATGCAGACGGGCCGGGCGGGGATAAGTTTTTAAGGGTACTTCGCGAAAGCATCTTTCCACAGATGGGAGAAACGGCGGGGTGGGGTCGAATTTCGGATACCCAAACCCGCCACAATAGGTCATGATGGCGGGACCCTTTTGACTGCCGAGCCCGCCCCATGGAATGGCTGACCGAATTTTTTGACAACCATGCCTATCTCGCGCATCTGGCAGCGCTTTGTTACGCGATTGGTCTGATCATTCGTGATCAGCTGACCTTGCGGTTGCTGATCCTTTTGGGAACAGCGTTCTACATCGCTTATTATTACATCGTCCCGTCCGTGCCCCTGTGGGACGCGATCATCTGGAGCATCATTCTCGGCATTTGCAATCTCTACGTGATTGTTCAGGTCGCTTATGAACGCACCACCCTTTCCATGAACGCTGAGGAACGCGGCCTGTTTGGCCATTTCAACCGGCTGAACCCGGGGGAATTTCGGCGGCTGATGAAAATCGCCACCCGGCACGAGGGCGATGCGCAACGCGCGCTGACAACAGAAGGCACGGTCAATGACTGCCTGTTCTATTCTCTCGGTGGTCAGGTGATGATCACCAAGAAGGGTAAGCAATTTGCCATGACAGGCTGCGGTTTCATCGGGGAAGTCGGCTATCTGCTGAACTGCCCTGCCTCCGCCACAACGGTGGCCGCGCCCGGAACGGTCTATCTGGAATGGCCGCGCGAAGCGTTGCAGGCGCTTGAGAACCGCTATCCCGGCATCCGCGTCGCCCTGCGCGACATGATCAATGCCGACATGGCGGAGAAAGTGGCCGAAAGCGTCGGCCCCGACCGACCCATCATCATCGAAACCAGCGCTGTTGCGGCCTCCGGATAGGAATTTGTTCGGCGCGCACGCTGTCAGACGATACCGGAGGCCTTGAGTGCCGCGATTTCATCATCGCTCTTGCCCAAGACACGACGCAGCACGTCGTCCGTATCTTCACCCAGCACCGGCGGCGCTTTGGCATATTCCACCGTTGTTTGCGAAAACTTCAGCGGGTTGGCGATACCGGGCACCTTGCCCGCCGTAGGATGATCCAGCTCCAGCTGCACGCCGCGCGATATAACCTGCGGATCGTTGAAAACCTGCTCGATATTGTTGATCGGACAGGCCGGCACATTGTTTGCCGGCAGCGCTTCCAGCCAATGGGCGGCCGGTTTCTTGCGGGTTTCAATATTGATCAGCTCCGCCAGTTCCACGCGGTTGCGGTTGCGGTCCTTCATCGATTGGAAACGCGGATCGTCAGGCAGATCGGTGCGGTCAATCAAACGGCACAGGTCGGCAAATTGTGTGTCATTGCCCGTGGCGATAATGAACGGATCATCCGCGCTTTCAAACGGCTGATAAGGCGCAAGATTGGGGTGCCACGAACCGGTGCGTTGGGGCACCTTGCCGGTTGTGAGATAATTGAACCCCTGATTGACGAGCCCCGCCACCTGCGTGTCGAGCAGCGCGATATCGATATGCTGACCTTCGCCGGTTTTCTGACGGTGATAAAGCGCCGCCAGCATGCCAATGCCGCCCATCAGCCCGGTTTGCAGGTCGCAAATGCCAACGCCCACGCGCATCGGCCCATCGCCGGGCGAGCCGTCTTCATGGCCGGTAATGCTCATCAACCCGGCGCGCGCCTGAATGAGATAATCATAGCCCGGTTGCGCCGCGTCCGGCCCGGTCTGGCCAAATCCGGTGATCGACAGGTAGATCAGGCCCGGGTTGATGGCCTTCAGGCTTTCATAATCCAGCCCCTGTTTTTTCAGGCCACCAACCTTGAAATTCTCAACGAAGAAATCCGCTTCCTTCACGAGGTCACGCACGATCTGCGCACCCTCGGGCGATGCAATATCCACGGTCAGCGAGTGCTTGCCGCGATTGGCAGCAAGGTAATACCCGGCTTCGCGGGTTTCATTACCGTCTTCATCCTTCAGCCAGGGCGGACCCCACTGGCGCGTGTCGTCGCCCTTGCCCGGGCGTTCGATTTTGATCACCTCGGCCCCAAGATCAGCAAAAATCTGCGTCATGGTGGGGCCGGCCAGAATGCGCGACAGATCGACAACCCGAAGTCCGGTGAGTGGTCCGCTCATATTCGTTCTCAATTCCCGTTTGCGCTACGCCCTGTATTCGGGCTGGTGTTCGGCAGCGATATTGACCGGTGTGTTAACCCGTGCAGGATGCGCTGAACAGATGGCAATGGGATGATGACGCGAAAATGACGAGCGAAGAACAACTGGCCCATGCCTGCGCCGACAGCATGTGGAGCACCGATCAGGCCTCGCAGGGCCTGGGCATGGAGATCGAAGAAATCCGCACCGGCTATGCCCGCCTTTCCATGACGATTGAGCCGCGCATGACGAACGGCCAGCGCATTGCCCATGGCGGGTTCATTTTCACGCTTGCCGATTCCGCTTTCGCCTTTGCCTGCAACACCTATAACCAGCTCACCGTGGCCCAGCACTGCTCAATTTCATTTCTCGCCCCCGGCGCAGAGGGTGACCGGCTGACCGCAATCGCGCAGGAACAGCACAAGGCCGGGCGCTCCGGCCTGTATGACGTGATGGTGCACAATCAGAACGGCGACCTCATCGCCGCCTTCCGCGGCCACTCCCGCATGGTGCCCGGCCAGCATATCGAAGACGCTGGGGGGTGATGCGATGCAGGGCGGAAACCATCAGTAAGCGTGACAAGCATCATGCGTTTCGTGGTCGTGAAACGACCTCGTTACTATTGGTGCAAAACACGTGATGGGCGATGTCCGCATTTATCTCGTGTGCCGGAAAAAACGGTGAAGTGATATAGAAAAGGGTGATGGCCAAAGCCATCACCCAAATACCTACACAAAGACTGCAATAATTGCAGCTATGCCAAACAGGCAAGGAGCAAGTTTGACCTCTATGTATACGGTCAGATTGGCTTTCTTCCACATGGGAATAAACCTTTCTGAGCCGCACCGGTGCAGCCCAAAGAGGGATGCTAATTCCGGGCAATCAAACGGATTTACCGCCGTTTACTGCAGCATCGGCGCACTTTCCGCGTAACGTTCCGCTTCCCGTGCATCCCGTCTGACGCGCAGTTGTCGCTTAGGTTGGTCAGCGTTTTGCAACGTGACTCCCAATCGATCCGTGGACGGGTAACGAACATCCTCTGTGGGGAGCCAGCTTGTCAGGCCAGGGCCAAAGAGATTCGCCGTATCTCTAATCATAAGTTAAATAATTTGCCGGATCAATTCACGCTTTGTTCTTTTGTGGGGATAACTTAAACCACCTCATGCAATTTGGTCACGATGAAAAATTGTGATAAAAAAGCGGTCATGGGAAAGACTGGACGACTCATCTCTGCGGTCACCGCCGCTGCCCTGTTCGTGATGCAGGTTCCTGCCTTTGCGGGCGATGTTTACAGTGCTTCGGCGAAGCAAAGTGTGGCCAAGACGAAATGGCCGGAGTGTTTTTGTACGGATCGTCAGGGCAAGCGCCGGGAATTGGGCGACATTATCTGCCTTACCGTCGATGGCCGGTCGTATCAGGCCAAGTGCATCATGGCGCAGAACAACCCGTTCTGGCGCGACCTGAACAAGGGTTGCCTTTCGTCCTAGTCTGGCGTCTCAGGCTGGCTGTTTTATCGCTCGCCCCTGCTCTTTCACACCAGCAAGACCAGAATTCGGACCATGAGATATGGACACGTGCCGACTGCACGGGCAAATAAGCATGGGTGACCAGTCCTTCCCCATCTGTTCCGAAAACCGGCTTTAGGATCAACAATGCCGCCCTGCGCGGGGTGTTCTGGATGGTTGTGTCCACGCTGATGTTCGTCGCGGTGACGGGCATCGTGCGCTATCTCGGGTCCAATCTGCCCGCCGCTCAGGCGGCCTTCATCCGCTACGCGCTGGGTTGCGTGATCATGCTGCCAGCGATCATCCAATTGTGCCGCGCCCCGCCTGACCGCCGGATGATGATGACCTTCAGCATTCGCGGGTTCGCCCATGCGGGCGGCGTGATCCTGTGGTTTTATGCGATGGCGCGCATCCCAATCGCCGAGGTGACGGCAATTGGCTATGTGACGCCGATATTCGTCACCATAGGCGCGGCGATCTTTTTGGGCGAACGGTTGCGCGCCCGGCGTTTGTTCGGTGTATTTGCGGGCCTGTGCGGTGCATTGATCATCCTGCGCCCGGGTTTCAATGAAATTTCCATCGGGCAATTGGCGCAACTGGCGACCGCGCCTTTGTTTGCAACCTCCTATCTGATGACCAAAAGTCTGACAAACCGCAGCGACCCGCGCACGATTGTCACCATGCTGACGATCTTCTGCACCCTGTTTCTGTTTCCCATGGCGCTGCTGGACTGGCAGACACCAACCCTCAACGAGGTGGCATGGCTTTTCGCAACCGCCTGTTGCGCAACGTTCGGCCATTTCGCCATGACACGCGCGCTGGCCGCAGCGCCAATCTCCGTCACCCAGCCGGTGACGTTTTTGCAACTCGTCTGGGCTTCAGCGCTCGGCATCATCGCATTTGGTGAGACAATCGATCCGTTTGTGATCGCGGGCGGGCTGGTCATCGTTGCTGCGGCAACCTTCATTTCCCGGCGGGAAGCGCAGCTCAACCGTGCGCCAATAACACCCCCTGCATCGGCACCGAAATTGCAGTAGGGTGGCATCTGAATTTCATGGTGAATCACAGGGAGGCAAGCCGCGTGGGCAGGCAAATAGACTGGAAAGGCGGGTTTGCAATACTGGCGCTCGCGCTTGGCTTTGTCGTTGTTTCAACGATGGCCCATGCCCAACGGCTTAAACCGTTCAAGGACGATCTGTTCGCCTATCCTGCAACGCTGGAAAGCGCGCGCAACGGCAATTATCTGCGCGTCGCCTATGACAAGCAGCGCGATATTTATCAGCGTGACGAAATTCCGCTGCGCAAGGTGAAGTGGCAATATATCGACACGTCAGTGCGCTGGTCGCGCAAGGTGCGCTCCTACAAAAGCGATGGCAGAACGTTCAAATATTTCTCCGTCGGCAAATATCGCGGTGGCGCGGCAGTGACGGTGATTTATGTGCACGGCAAGGGTGGCAATCGCCGCCAGGGCGTGAATGACAAGACCTTTGGCGGCAATTTCAACCGCCTGCAAAACCTCATGAAACACAATGACGGCCTGTTGCTGACGCCGGAATTCACCGATTTCGAGGACGCAGGCGCCCGCGATATTGCCGTTCTCATGCGCGAATTCAAACGCCGCTCACCGGCAACCAAAATGATCATCGCTTGCGGGTCGATGGGCGGCGGCGTTTGCTGGCGGCTGGCCAAGAATCCCGAAACCGCCGCCATGATGGACGGCATATTCATCCTGGGTTCCCACTGGCACGATGATTTTTTGACCTCCCCCACGATCAAAAGCGCCTCGCCAGTGCCGATCTATTTCGGCCATGGAAGCTGGGACCCGGTTTTCAAGCCGGAGGTCCAAAAAGGCTTCTACGAGCGCATTTTGAAGGTCAATCCGTCCTATCCGGTGCGGTTTGTCATGTTCGACACGGGAAAACACGGCACGCCGATCCGAATGGTCGACTGGCGGCGCGAACTGAACTGGATGCTGGCGCAATAACGGCCGTCGGCCACAGGCAATTCACCAAAAAGAATGGTGGCGTGATCAAAAAACACTTGCGCGAAACCCAACGAGCCTGCACTGCGTATGTTTAGGGAGCCTGCTGTGACACACGATCCAAAGAAAACCATCTTATGCAATCCCTGAAAATCGCTGTTATCGGTTCCGGAATATCCGGACTTTCGTCCGCCTGGCTTCTGGACCAGAAACACGATGTCACCCTTTTTGAGGCTGACAACCGCTTGGGCGGCCACACCAACACATTCGATATGGATATCGACGGCAAGACAGTGCCGGTCGATACCGGGTTTATCTGTTTCAACGAACAGACCTACCCCAATCTGACGGCGCTTTTTAAGCACCTTGATGTGCCGATACACCCGACGGACATGAATTTCGCCGCTTCCATGGCAAGCGGTCAGTATGAATATGCCGGTGGCACCTATACCGGGCTGATCGGTCAGCCGGCCAATCTGTTCCGCATGTCGCATTGGCGCATGGTCCGCGATATCCTTCGCTTCTTTAAAGAAGCAACGCGCGATCTCGACACGCTGGACGATGATGAATCGCTTGCAAGCTATCTTGCTCGCAAGGGCTACAGCGATGCTTTCGTTGATCTGCATCTGCTGCCGATGGCTGCCGCGATCTGGTCCAGCAAACTGGAAGATATGACGACCTATCCGGCAAAGTCTTTCATCCGGTTTTTCCAGAACCACGGTCTGTTACAGGTCTATGGCCGCCCACGTTGGGGCACCGTCAATGGCGGATCGAAAGTCTATATTGAGCGCTTGTTGGCAACATCGAATTTCAAAACCCGCCTTGGCGCACCCGTTGTTGAAATTCTGCGGCGGCCCGATGGCGTAATGGTGAAAACCGCTGGTGGCGAAGCGGAAAAATTCGACCAGATCGTCATCGCCAGCCATGGCGATCAGGCGCTCGCAATGCTGGGCGATCCGTCCGCAGAAGAGCGCGAAATCCTTGGGGCATTTCACTACGCCAAAAACCACGCCGTGCTGCACCGGGACCGTCGCTTGATGCCAAAACGACGGCTCACCTGGGCCAGCTGGAACTATCTCGATTTCGCGCCGTCGATGGACCGCACCCGCGATGAAGAGCGCGATCTTTGCGTCACCTACTGGATGAATTCGCTGCAAAACCTGCCAACCCGCGAGCAGGTTTTTGTCACGCTGAACCCAAGTCCCGGCATCAAGATCGACCACGTGGCGGCGCGGTTTGACTACACACACCCGATTTTCGATGCTGACGCCATGAACGCGCAGCGTGAAATCTGGTCATTGCAGGGTGTCAATCGCACCTGGTTCTGCGGCGCGCATTTTGGTGCCGGGTTCCACGAAGACGGCTTGCAAAGCGGGCTGGCAGTGGCCGAACAGCTGGGCGGTCTGCGTCGCCCATGGGCTGATGGGGCCGATACAAATTGGGACATCGAACGGGAATCAAGCCGCATCCACGTATGGGACAGTGTGGAGCAGCGGGAAGCGGCTGAGTGATGGCCGCAGACCTCGCCGCTTTTGCAGGTTTGTATAAAGGCGAAGTCGTTCACAAACGGGTCCGCCCGGTGGAACACAAGCTCAAATATCGCGTGTTCTCCATGGCGCTTGATCTGGACCATGTTGAAGAGGTCGCAAAGGCAAGCCGCCTGTTCAGCCTGAACCGGTTCAACCTGTTCAGCCTGTTTGAGCGTGATCACGGCCACCGCGATGGGACGGCACTCGCAGATTTCGCCTGGGGCGAGGTGCGCAAGACCGGGATGGAAGATCGCGTTGAGCGCATCACCATGCTGTTTTATCCACGCATCTTCGGCCTCGCCTTTAACCCGTTGACGGTCTATTTCTGCCTCGACAAGACGGGCGTTCCGGTTCTCGTCATCTACGAGGTGCGCAATACGTTTGGGGAAGACCTCACCTATGTTGTGCCCGCCGGGCAGAACAAGGGAACGGGCGGCAAGCCGGTGTTCAGCCATGGCGTCGACAAACAGTTTTATGTCTCACCCTTCAACGATGTTGAGGGTGCCTACACATTTCATGTCACCCCGCCGGACGACGCGCTGACGGTGGGTGTTGCACTGCACACGGCGGAAGGGCCGCTGCTGCGCACCCATTTCAAAGGCCAGCGCCATGAGTGGAGCGACAAAGCTCTGCTGCGCACGTTCCTGTCCTACCCCCTGATGACGCTGAAAATCGTAAGCGGCATTCACTGGGAGGCGCTGAAACTGTGGCGCAAGGGCTTACGTCTCAAAACCCGCCCCCCGGCCCCGCCCAACCGCATCGTCTATCGCTGATCACTTCCAAGCAGAGGACGGCAACCAGCCGTCATAATAGGCGTTATGTGCATCGAGCGGCAGACCGACCAGCTGTACCTCCCGCGCTGACTTGTAAATCGCCGAGACCAGTTCAAGCGAACGGCGACCATCTTCCAAAGTCACTTCCCGCCCGCCCTTTCCGTCAAGAGCATCAGCCAATGCATCAAAAAAGCCCGCAAACCCGCTATGTCCCGCCGGAACAGTAGCTGTGCAAGCATCGATTGCCGCCTGATCATCCGGATTTCGCGCTGTGAAAGTCCACTGATCTTCAGCCGGCGCATAGGGCGCGGTGCCGCTCTCGGCGGTCAGATTTTCAAAACAGAAGCGCAGACGCGTCGTGTCACCCGCCGCGCCAAGCGTGATGGAGCTTGTCGCCAAAGCTCCGTTTTTCATTTCGAATGAAAGCGCGGCACAATCCTCCGTTTCAATCGGGTTGACCCGCGTTGCAACCATCGCGCTGACGCGCGCGACGGGGCCGAATATCGAACACAGCAGGTCATGATTGTGGATCGCATGGCCCAGCACGGCCCCACCCTGCTCGCCCTTCCATGTCCCGCGCCACGGCACGGCGTAGTAGTCGCTCCCCCGGCTCCAATGGGTTTCGATGCTCGCCACATAGGGTTTCCCGGTAAGCCCGGCATCCATGAGCGCGCGCAATTGCGCGGTCGCCGGACCATAGCGATATTGAAAGACCGGGGTTATCGTCCGACCGCTTGCAGCCGCCTGTTCAGCCAGCAGATCTGCTTCGCGCAGTGACGGCACGAGCGGCTTTTCGCAGACCACATGTTTGCCCGCCTTCAGCGCGGCCATCGACATTTCAAAATGAAGATGCGGCGGCAGGCAGATATCAACGAGGTCAATCGCGTCATCGCTCAGAACGCGGTCGAAATCCGCCTCAAGAGCAATGGCCGGATCATCACCCGCCACCTGCCGCGCGCGCTCAAGATCAACATCGCACAGGGTGCGCACGTGATAACGCTCCGGCAATCTGCGATAACCATCGAGATGCTGCGCGCCGATGCCGGCACCGACGATTGCAACGCGGATCAGTTCACTCATTATCGCGGCCCATGCTCACGACCCGTGTTTTGCGCATCCGCCATCGCCTGCGCCTTCAGGCCAAGTTCAGCGACTTTGAAGCAATGCGCCTGTGTCATCGCCGTTTCCGTGCGATCGCGAATGTCATTGGCGAGGTTTTGAAAATAGGGATAGCCCGCATCCCGGCAATCGATATATTCGCACGTCTTGCCGTTCACGAGATAAAGGTGGTCGGGCGTTTCGCTGCGCGCGATATCGACATATTTTCGCAGTTCAATCGTTCCTTCCGTTCCCAGAATGGTCAACCGTCCATCGCCCCAGGTTGGCAACGCATCGGGCGTGTACCAGTCAACACGGATATAGCCGCTGGCATGGTCATTGCGCAGGGACATCTCGCCAAAATCCTCCAGCCCCGGGTCTTCAGGATTGGCGTAATTGGCGGCGAAGGCCATCGCGATTTCCGCGTCAGCCGAGCGGGTGAAATGAAGAAACTGGTCGATCTGGTGCGAGGCTATATCGCACAGGACACCGCCATACCGCGCCTTGTCGAAAAACCAGTCAGGCCGCGTCGCACGGTTCAGCCGGTGCGGCCCCAGACCAACAGTCTGGACGACACGGCCAATCGCGCCTTGTTCCACAAGCTCGCTCGCACGGGTGACGGCGGCCACTTCGAACCGCTCTGAAAAATCAACCGACCAGATGCGTCCGGTGCGCGCAACGGTTTCCTTGATCGCGTCCAACTGCTCCAGCGTCGTGCAGCCGGGCTTGTCGACCATGACGTCCTTGCCGTGCTCCATCGCTTCGATGGCAAGCGCGGCCCGGTCCGCAGGTACAGCCGCAATCAGGATCAGGTCAATATCCGGGTCATCGAGCAGGCGCTGGCGATCATTGACCCGGGGTGCATTGGGAAAGCGCTTTTCGAAACCCTCAAGCGTGTTGGGTTCGCCTTGCGTCCACCAGCCCACGAATTCACCACCGACGGCTTCCATATGGCCCGCCTGCCCGTAGATGTGGCGATGATCGAGACCGATGGCAGCGAATTTCAGTCTGTCCGTCACGCGCCTTTTGCTCCGCGAACCGTTTCCATCCTCTGACTGTCCGACGACGCGACGAGTGCGTCAATCAGATAGTGCACCGCCAGAGCCTCACGCCCCGAAACCATCGTCGGGCGTTGGTCGCGCACCGCGTCAGCAAAATCGGCGATCACATCGCGATGCCAGGCATGGGTGAACGCCATCGGATCAGCCCCGCCGCCGGTGGCACTGTCTTCGCCGATGGCCTCAACACGACCATCGCGCCAACGGATATGCAATTGGCCGGATTGCAGCAGAACAGAAGCTTTCTCAAAATGCAGTTCAATCGATTCCGCAGCGCCGGGATGGCTTGCCGTCGTGGCAAACAGCGAACCCACCGCGCCGCTTTCAAACTCCAGCCCTGCGCTCACGAAATCCTCCGCCTCCATTGTGTGGAAACCGGACGTGCGCGCCATCGCCTGAACGCGGGCCACGGGGCCGGTGAGCGACAACATCAGATCGAGCGTGTGAATGGCTTGCGAAATCAGCACGCCGCCGCCATCGCGAGCATAAGTTCCGCGCCCCGGCTCATCATAATAGGCCTGTTCGCGCCACCACGGCACACGAATGTCCGCAACATGCAGGCGCCCAAACGCGCCGTCGGCGATACGCCGCGCAAGGTCCTGCGACGCAGCGCGCGCACGATGCTGAAACACGATTCCCAGCAGCACGGACGCGGCTTCACATATCTCAACGATCTGCTCAGCTGCGGCACTTGTCCGCTCAATCGGCTTTTCCATCAGGATGGGAATGCCTGCGTCTGCAAAATGCTCAACAAGCGCCACCCGCGCATTCGGCGGCGTTGCGATGATGGCGAAATCAATGTCCGGCAGGCCGCTGGCGAACATCTCGTCCAGTGAACTGAAAGCTTCGACATCATGGCCAAGTTTGGCTGATGCCTTTTGCGCAAATCGCCGGGCAGTCTCCATCCGCGAAGCGCAAACGGCCACCAATTGCAGATGGTCAGCCAGATCGGCCAGAGCCTGCAAATGCGTGTCAGCCACCATGCCAACACCGATCAGTCCAACTTTCATCATCGGATCAGAGCTCGAAAAATTGTCCGGGCGAAAGTCTAAAGCTGATGAGGCTCAATTGAAATGCCCGAGATGCGAGCGAAGGCGAAAGGGGCTCTAATCGGAGCGCAGCATGCGGCGGGTGATTTTAAAGTAGAGCCAGTAGGGCAGAATGCGCATTGTCTTGAGGATCCGTACCAACTGCCATGGAAAAGCCACTTCAAAGCGGCGCGCTTTCAGGCCTTCGACGATCTTTGCCGCCGCATCTTCCGGTTCCATCAGGAAGGGCATTGGAAAGTCATTCTTGTCGGTCATCGGCGTACGCACGAAGCCCGGATTGATAACGGAGACATCGATATTCCTGGCTTCGAGTTCAGGCTTCACGGTTTCCGCCAGATTGATCAGTGCGGCCTTGGTTGCGCCATAGGACGCTGCACCCGGCAAGCCGCTGTATCCGGCGACCGACGACACCCATGAGATATGGCCGCGCCCACGCTCCAGCATTTGCGGCAAAACCGCATCGATGCTGTTCACAACGCCCATGAGGTTGACGTCCACCGTCTTTGAAAAATTGTCGAGATTCAATTCGGTGATCTTGCTTTGAAACCACGCCCCGGCGCTGAAAATGCACAGGTCAACCGGGCCGTACTCAGCCTCAATTTCCGCGACAACTTCCTTCAGCCGCGCTGCGTCGGTGACATCTGCCGGATGGGCGGAGATATTGGCGTGCGACGCTGCAATGGCATCCAGCTTGTCCTTCGAGCGTGCGCTGATCGACACATGGCACCCCTGCTCCGCCAAAATGCGGGCCGTATGCTCGCCCAGACCGGAGCTCGCGCCGGTAAGCCACACATGTTTCCACGGTGCGGAGCCGGAAGAGGAGGAGTTTGTCATCGCGAATTTCCCTGAAAGAATATGGAACTGAAGAAACGGCGCGGAGCCCGTTTGGTTTCACCAGAAATGGAACCGGATTGAAAGTTCTGCCTTTCCCGTTACAGACTGTCGCATCAGGAGACGGGAGAATCGCATGCTTGAACTTTTCACAATCGAAAACCTTTTTACACTTGCCATGCTGGTCTTGCTGCAGGCTGTGCTCGGTTTCGACAATCTTCTTTATATTTCAATCGAGTCCAAGCGTGTGGCGCCAGAGTCGCAACAGCGCGTGCGGCGGCTCGGCATTTTGATGGCGATTGCCTTGCGCATCATATTGCTGTTCGTCGTAGTTCAGGCCATCTCATACTTTCAGGACACGCTTTTCAGCCTCAATTTTCCCGGCATTCTGGAAGGCGATGTCAACGGCCATTCGCTGATCGTTTTGTTTGGCGGGGCGTTCATCGTCTACACCGCAATGAAAGAGATCATGCACATGCTGGCGGTTCATGACCCGGACGTGCACAGCGAGCGCAAGCAACGTTCCGTCGCCAGCGCGGTGTTCTGGATCGTGCTGATGAACCTTGTATTCTCGTTTGACTCCATCCTCTCAGCGCTCGCGCTCACCAAAGTGTTTGCCGTTATGGCAACGGCGATCATCATTTCCGGCCTGATGATGCTGTTTCTCGCTGACCGGGTGTCGGAGTTCCTCGCGGCCAACCGCATGTATGAGGTTCTGGGCCTGTTCATCCTGTTCATCGTCGGCATCATGCTGGTGTCGGAAGGTGGCCATCTCGCTCACATTAAAATGGCGGGTTATCCGGTCGAGCCGATGGCAAAGAGCACGTTCTACTTCGTGCTGGTCGTGTTGCTGCTGGTTGACTTTGTCCAGGGTCGTTACCAGCGCAAACTCATGGCGCAGAAGCGTCGTGAGATCGATACACCCGATATCACCGTGGCCCATATCGAAGCCCGGTCATAAAGCGGCCGGGTGGTATTGAGCGTATTCAGATGAAAGCCTGAATACGCTCAATCAGGGCAGCATCGACGGCAACACCATCCTGCGTGCCGGAGCGATTGCCAACGCGGCGTGAGCCCGGCAGGCGCGCGCCAGGCTGTTGGCCAATGGCACCGACGAGGCTTGCCACACGCGCGCCAAAGGACCCACCGGATGTGCTGTCGGGATCAATCGCGATAAAGCACTGGCCCGTATTCGGCGGTCCGCCAACGGTTCCCGAAAACGGGCTCGCATCCTTGCCCAAAACCGCGCCGCTGAGGGCCGCTGCAAAAATTTCCACCATCAGACCTGCGCCGAAACCCTTGGCGCCGCCGCTTGGAACCATCGAGCCTTTCAGCGCGGTTGCCGGATCAGTGGTCGGGTTGCCGTCAGCGTCCAAGGCCCAGCCTTCTTCGAGTGCCTCGCCCTCACGGTTGCGCAACATGATTTCGCTTTTGGCGATGGCGCTCGCGGATTGATCGATAACAAAGGCAACACCGTCGTCGCCCGGTACGCCAAGCGCAAACGGGTTGGTCCCGATCACCGGTTTCGAACCACCAATCGGAGCAATCGAAGCCGGGGCGTTGGTGAAGCAAAGCCCCACAAGCCCCTCTTCCGCAATGCGTTCCGCATGATGACCCAACACACCGCAATTGTAGGAATTGAACACCGTCATCACGCCAATGCCTTGGGAACGGGCCGCAT
Source organism: Pseudomonadota bacterium (assembly GCA_039180085.1). Lineage (GTDB taxonomy): Bacteria > Pseudomonadota > Alphaproteobacteria > Rhizobiales > Rhizobiaceae > Pseudahrensia. The sequence goes on along the minus strand of JBCDDX010000003.1, from coordinate 32,727 downwards.
TCGTCAGCGCGTCAAACCCGGCATCGATGGCCGGATGGGCAAAGCCTGAACGGGCATCAACGCGCACGGCAGCGGGTTTTGGCTGCTCAACATTCGCAACGGCCTGACCATCCACCTTCCCGCACTGCACATGCTCAGCGTAAATCGGCACATAAAGCAGCCCGTGACTGCGAACGCCATCACGCTCGGCCCGGCGTGTGGAGCGCGCAACGGAAGCCGCGTTCTCACGTGTTGCACCCGCGCCAACAAGCGCATCGGTCGCCAGCGTTTCGATAGCGTCGAGTGTCATCATTGGTTTGGTCATGATGTCGTTAGCCCCACAATCAGGATTTTCTTTAAAAAGGATCAGTCATTGTCGGTAAGGCCAGCGCCGGCATCATTCAAGGTCCGGGCACTGGGGGCGACGAGCAATCTGTTGGCAAAGTCGTTCAATACACGCCACTCGCCCAAACCGACGTAAACACGATTTGAAATCGAGGCGCGCCGTTCATACGGCTCGTCGCAGACCGACAGAAACAATGCGCCGCTTTCCGCGCGATTGTCGGACAGCCATTGTGCTGCTGTGATCGGCGCAGTGCCCGAAACCCTGAGCTCAAAAACCTTTTCAACCGCCGTGCTGCGGTAAGCCGCCAGCGCCGCGATCAGATTGGCATGGTCGATCAACCCGGTTGAAGCGTTGTCCACAACCGCGAGATCGACAAACGAGGGACCGTCGGCAAGGGCGCGGGCTTTATCCGCATGCCAGCCGTCATCGGACCGTCTCCACTGCGTTTGCTGAGAGAAGGGGCGCTCGTCCGCAAACGCAGCAACCAGATCACAAACCAGCAGGTCGGCTATCGCCTGATCGTCCGGCCAATGCCCGACGCAATAGGTCAGCGCCGCCGACATTTCCTGCGCTGCCCCACGCTCAACCCCTGCCCCAAGGCAGGCCTTGAACGTTGTCATGGCAAACTGGTTTTGGGACACTTTGATCATCGGAAATCAGTGCCGGTGTTTTGCACATCAAACGCCGGCAAGAAGCAACTGTCCGCATTGGCGTGGCTCAGATCGTCCGCCGTGGGTGCTCCCTGATAAAGCGTGATCCGCGTCCAGCGATCAGAACGCGGATCAAAGCGCGACGCGCCAAAGAATGAGAGCTTGCAGCGCAGCAGGTCGATGGGGCGCATATCCGCGTCGATCAGATTATCCTGCACCTCACCATAGGGATGCCGCGCAACGGTTTGCGCCCGCAAGACAACATGGCGGTGTTCGCCATGGATGGCCAGAAACTCCGCCAGAGACTGTTCGTCTGGCGCTGTATCCAAAGCGTTCGAAAGGGTCTGAATCTGGTGGGGCAGATCATGCGGCATTTTCTGGCTGTCACTGGAAACCACCTCGGCATCACCGAGCCTCGGCTCCAGCTTCTCCTGCGAAACATACCACGCCATTGCGTTGGCGTTTTCGGCAGCGATGTCGATTTCAAGCGCCCAGGAATAGCGCGTCGCGAGCAGCTCCTTCAGTTCGCCCACTGTCATCGTTGGGTCAAGAACCGCGTTTTCCGCAGCTTCCATGCTTTCGCAAAGGTCATCGATCAGTTCGCCATGCGGCTCCAGCACCAGTGCGATCAGCAATTCCTGCAAATCAAGTGAGTACAGGGCGCTCTCATCGACCAGCCTGTCCCATGGGTTGGTTGAGGCCAGATGCACGGGCACGAAATCCTGAAACGCGTCCCACTCGTCGCGCAAAGCTTCTATACGCGCCTGTTCGGCAACATCGTCGACCGACCATTGCGCCAGATGCCTTTGCGTTTGTGCGCAAAGGTGCTGAAAGGCCTCGCGTATTTCCGCGCTCGCCTCCGGCACGGAGCGAACACGCGCCAGCGCCGTTTCGCGCGCCACCATCCAGTTGTTGATGAGTTCGGGATGCCCGACCAGAAATGGCGCCATGCCAAGGCCGGTGGAATTGCCGATGCCGAGCTGTTCGCGCAACGACCGGGCCAAGGCAACGGCAGTTGCGCCGCCCTTCGCCCGGGCGACATGGTCGGTCAGAGCAAGAGTAAACTCCCGGATGAGATAGACCGTCAGCATTTCCAGCCGGAACGGATGAGAAAGCTTTGGACGGTCGGCATAGACTTTGCGGTCGGAAATGCCGAACTTGCCGTTTCCATAGACCGCTGTTGTCCGCATCAGATAGCCGGTGGACGCGAGCCTTTCAGCATCCGGTTGACGCCCCTGCGCCAGCGCATCCACCACATGATCGAACAGGCGCACACTGCGGTTGGCGCGCGACAGAACGAGCACATCATCGTCATATTCGCCCGCTTCCTGAACAAGGGCGTTGTCGCGAATACGCGCGATATCATCCGGCGTTGGAACACCGTCGAACAGGGCGAAACAGGCGTCCCACGCTTCCGCGATCACCCGGTCGGTCCGCTGATCATCGCTCAGCGGTGCTGTATAGCCGATCAGCGAATAGGTCCGGCCGTGAAGGTCGGCTTCAAACACGGCATGGCCAAATCCGTCTTCATCCCATTGCGTTGCCGCCTGCCGGGGCTTGCGCTCTTCGTCTGCAAGGTCGCGCAGCAAGGAACGCAAAAAGCTTAAACGTGTGGGAAAGAAGCTGCCCATGCGGTCAAGCCGCATCACCGTGTTCGGATCGCGCAGGGGAACCTGCGTGACGTGTTTATCCGCCTTGTTCAAAGCATCAGATGTCATGACTTCGAACCTGCCATGTTTATGGTTGCGCCGACATTCGCGTCCGCTGGCCCAAAGGAGGCGTCGTAAAACCTCAGCCAGTTATTGCCCATGATACCGTGGATTTCGTCCGGCGAAAAACCAACCTCCGCAAGCCCGCGCGCCAGATTGGGCATGTCGCGGTTGTCGCGAAACCATTCCGGTTGCGGCGGAAAGCCGGGATTGGATGCATCACCTTCACCAAAATCCATTGTCTTAGTCCATTTTCCATTTCGCATCCACGTCACAACGCTGTCCGGCTGGTCCTGACAAAGGTCCGACCCGATGCCCAGAGAATGCGCGCCGTAGAGCGCAGCCGCATCGGCAATCGCCTGACAAAACGAGGAAAGCGTGCAATCAGTTCCACCGGCCAGATGGTGTGGATAGAGCGAGAAACCCAGCATGCCGCCGCTTTCCGTCAGCGCTTTCAAAACAGTGTGCGACTTGTTGCGCAATGCCGGGTGCCAGACATGCGGGTTGGCATGGGTGATCGCGATGGGCCGCGACGACAATTCAATCGCCTCAAGCGTTGACCGTTCAGCAGAATGGCTCATATCGACCACGAGACCGACGCGGTTCATTTCCGCAATCGCTTCCTTGCCGAATCGCGTTATGCCCGGATCTTCGGCCTCATAGCAGCCGGTCGCGAGCAGGGACTGGTTGTTGTAGGACAATTGCATGAACCGCGCACCAAGCCGATGGAGCACTTCGATCAATCCGAGATCATCTTCCATCGGCGACGGGTTCTGAAACCCGAAGAAAATCGCCGTGCGTCCTTCGCTTTTTGCGCGGCGCACATCGTCGCCGGTAAAGCCCTGAAATATCAGATCGGAATACGCTTCGAAATGGCGGTTCCATGTCTCGATATTGGTCACGGTTTCGCGAAACTGCTCATGATAGGCAATGGTCACGTGAACGGCATCGACGCCGCCCTCGCGCATCTGCCGAAAAATCTTCGGCGACCAGTTTGCATATTGCAGATTGTCGATAACGACACTGTCCGCAGCCATAAGCGTCTCCCCCGCATGGCTCGTGAATTGCCAACACAATTGGCCCGGAATGCTGCAAGTGCAACAAAAATGTTGCACAAGCATGGCGATTGTCGGAAAGCGGCTTCACCTTTGCAGACCCGGTTGCAGTCTGTAAGACTTTGCACAGCGAACTGCCCTCAGTCTGGAAAGCCCCACCATGTCTCAAATCGCCCTTGTCACCGGCGCGAGTTCCGGCGTTGGCCGCAATGCGGCCCTGTCGCTCGCCAAGGCCGGATTCACGATCATCGCAACCGGCCGTCGTATGGACGCGCTGGAGGAAACGATTGCCATGGCTGAGGGCGCAACCGTTCACGCCATCACCTGCGATGTCGCCGACGAAGCATCGGTCGATCATCTGTTTGAAGAAATCAAATCGAAGGTCGGACGGTTGGACGTCGTGTTCAACAATGCCGGTAACAACGTCCCGTCAACGAATTTCGGCGACCTGACGCTGGAACAGTGGAGCACGGTGATCGACGTTAATCTCACCGGCGCGTTTCTGATCGCCAACCGGGCCTATCGCATGATGCGTGATCAGTCGCCGCAGGGTGGGCGGATCATCAACAATGGTTCGATTTCGGCCCATGTGCCACGCCCCGGTTCCGCGCCCTACACATCATCGAAACACGCCATCACGGGCCTGACACGCTCGATTTCCCTTGATGGCCGTTCCCACAACATCGCCTGCGGCCAGATCGATATCGGCAATGCCGCATCGGAAATGACGGCAAAGATGGGTGGCGGCGTCCCACAAGCCGATGGTTCGATCAAACCGGAACCCACGATGGACGTGCAGAATGTCGGCAATGCGGTGGTTCACATGGCGAGCCTGCCGCTCGATGCAAATATCCTGTTCATGACAGTGATGTCCAACACCATGCCGTTTGTCGGGCGGGGGTGAACAGACCATGGCAAGCTTTGCCGATGTGATAGCAACCAGCGAAGCGGCCTTTGGAACGTCGGGTGTGCGCGGGTTGGTCGAAGAACTGACGGACGCCGCCTGCTTTGCCTACACATGTGCCTTCCTGGCCCATATGGAAACGTCCTATGCACTGCCGAAAAACAGCGCGGTCTGGCTTGGGCATGACCGCCGCCCATCCTCGCCACAGATTGCGGCTGCGTGTATCGCAGCGATTGAACATTGCGGCCATAAGCCCGTGTTTTGCGGCGAGATCGCCACGCCGTCCGTTGCCTTTTCCGCCCTGCAGGATGGCGCACCGGCGATCATCGTGACGGGCAGCCACATCCCGTTTGACCGAAACGGCATCAAGTTTCATCGCGCTGACGGTGAATTAATGAAATCCGATGAACAGCCGATCATCGAATACGCCAAAGACTTCCCGGAAGATCTCTTTAACGGCGCGACGCTGGCGTTCAAACATGAGCTGCCGCAACCGTCGCGGCAGGCGCATGACGCCTATCACCATCGCGCTGTTTCAGCTTTTGACAGCGTGCTCAACGGCATGCGTGTCGGTCATTTCCAGCACAGCGCCGCCGGGCGCGACGACCTTGCCAACCTGCTGCAAGCGCTCGGTGCCGAGGTTGTTCCGCTTGGGCGCAGCGAACAATTTGTGCCCATCGACACTGAAGCCGTGGCCGATGCCGACATGGCGCAGGCAAAGCTCTGGGCCCGCGAGCTCAATCTCGACGCCCTGATGTCCACCGACGGAGACGGCGACCGGCCCTTGCTGGGCGATGAGACGGGTCGCTATCTGCGAGGCGACACATTGGGCATTCTGGCAGCGCAGGCGCTCGGCGCAGATTGCGTTGTAACACCGGTGTCCTCCAACACAGCGCTCGAAAAATCCGGTCTGTTCGGGCGCACCATCCGCACAAAAATCGGCTCACCCCACGTCATTGCGGGGATGAACGAAGCAGTCACGGAAGCACAAGGCGCAGTTGTCGGGTTCGAGGCTAATGGCGGATTTCTGACAGCGACGCCCGTGCGTTCCCCGTGGAACGATGCGACCCTCGCACCTCTGCCAACCCGCGATGCCGTGTTGCCCGTCCTCGCCGTCATCGCACTGGCGCGAAAAGCGGGCGTGCCCTTATCACAGGTGGCGGATCACCTGCCGCAACGCATCACCTGCAGTGACCGGTTCGCCGACACACCGCGTGAGCACTCGCTGCGGCTGATTGAAAGCTTGCAGGAAACGCCGGACCAAACCAGCGCGCTGGCCTTGAACAATCAGGTGTTGATTTCAACGGACGATACCGACGGCCTGCGCATGACATTTCAGGACGAGTCGGTTGTTCATCTGCGCCCCTCCGGCAATGCGCCGGAACTGCGCATCTATGTTGAAAATGACAGTGATGCGTCGGCCAACGATCTGCTTATGCACGCGAAATCGACCATTGCCGCGCTGCTTGGCGACTGATCCGCATGCTTATCTGACCCGGCATCGAGCAAGAGAAGCATGGTCGCCTAACCGGCTGCCAGTTTCCCGTGGTGGTCGAGATACGCCATCATGCCACCGACGATATGATAGAAAATGCTCGCCGGAACGTCCTGCGCCGTGGAGACACCCTCGGCGTCGCGGCGATCAACCCACAGACCATCCGGCGCTTCGTCGAGATGCCAGATGAAAAGGCGGTCCATCCGCGCTTCGATTTCGCCGGTCATCTCCTGCTCACCGGTGCGGTCGAGCATGATCGCAGCCTTCAGCGCCTCAGCCTGCGGCCATGAGCGGTGAACCCGTTCAATCGGCACGCCGAGCGGGGTCATGCTGGCCCACGCCAGACCCGTCTTGCGGTTGCTCCCCTGGCTCACCCCGGTCGCATAGACCTTGCGCGCCTCATCAGGGTGGTTGCGCCCGCGCTGGCGCGCATGCTCGCCCAACAACCACGCCCATTCGAAATGATGGCCCGGTTCCGTCACCTCGCCTTCTGGTCCGGCAAACTTGCGAAAGCGGCTGTCGAGAACCTCAATCACCGCCCAATTGTCCCGGTCGAAAAACCGGTTCTGAAACAGGCTCACCAGATCATCGGCATGAGAAAGCGCCCGACCGCATCCTGTGGCCGCATGCCATTCGAGAAACGCTTCCAGCAAATGCATATGGGGGTTGGCGCGGCGCTTGTCGGAAGCGCCGTCTGCGGTTTCAAACCAGGCGCCATTGGCCGTGTCGCGAAACTGGTCTTCAAGACGCTGCAAGACCGTTTTGCCAAGCGGCAATGCCCTTGCGTTGCCAGCAGCATGAGCAGAGGCGCAAGCCAGCAGCACAAAAGCCATGTCATAGGCATCAACGGCCGCGTCGAGAATGGCACCATCATGCACCTGAACGGCGGGGAAACCAACTCCTTCGCTGGCGGATTGTTCGAGCCAGTCCATGCCATGATCGACAAGCGTGTCAGCCTGCGGCAGCCAATCGTTCGCCTGCGCCTTGGCAAAACACCATGTCTGGCGCGCCATGGTGCGCAGGCGTTTGGGGCGGTTGAGGCTCACCCCGTCGAACCCAAGCGCCTCATGAAATCCGCCATGATTGCGATCCGGCCCGATCTCCGCCCAAAGCGGAAAGGCCATATTCTCCAGCCAGTGCCGCACCCGTTTGGCATTGGCGCCCGCATCCTTCGCCTTGCTCAGGCCGGCGGTGATGCGGATTTCCGAACGGTCTCCAAGGTCAAGCTTCTGGAAAACACCCCGCACCTCCTGGCTGCTCTTCAGCGGCGCAACGAAAGTGGCATCGCGGGTTGACACCACCGCGAGATCGCGCAGCCCATGCGCCGTGACAAGCTGACCTTCATTGTGAAAATAGCAATTCTCGCAATCGAGAGCGACGACATCCCCCATCATCGCGTTACCTGCCGGGTCCTTCTCGGCGAGTTCATAAAGCGCTTCCCACGAACCGATATCCGACCATTGAAACCGTGCCGGAACGAGGGCGATGGGTTCAGCCTTTTCCAGAATGGCCGTATCAACCGCTTCGGCTCGAACAGTGTCATAGAGATCAGCGGGCAGGAATTGACCAACCGCCTGTTGCTCCGCCTTTACGAAAGCTGCCTTCACCCCGGCCCAGATGTCCGGCGCGTGGCTTTGAAAATGCTCCGCCATTTTCGATGCCCGAAAGAGGATCATGCCGGAGTTCCAGAAATAGTCGCCCGACGCCAGATAACGCATCGCCTTTTCCGCATCGGGTTTTTCAATGAACCGCTCGACAGAACGAACCCCACACGCGTTGGCCGCCGCCTCTCCCGTTTTGACATAACCAAATCCGGTTTCGGGCCGCGTGGGTTTGACGCCGAAGACAACAAGCGCGCCGGACTGCGCGGCATCAATACCGCTCGCAACCGAGCGGTGAAACTGATCAGCCGTCGTGACCTCATGATCGGCGGGAACGATCAGCACAAGCCCATCGCCCTGCTCTGCCAAAATGCTCAGCGTCGCGACAGCAACCGCCGCAGCCGTGTTGCGGCCAACCGGTTCAAAGAAGCATTGTTCAGCCAGCACGCCTTCTGCCACGCAATCCTGCCAGACCAGTTGTGCATGATCGGCGGACGCAATGATGCGCGTTGGCCCGAACAAACCATCGTCATCGCGCAGGCGCCGCACGGTGTTGCGCAGCATGGAATGAGCGCCACGCAGGCGGTGGAACTGCTTGGGATGGTCCGCCCGCGAAAACGGCCAAAGGCGCGAACCAATGCCGCCCGACAGAACAAAACTGTTGACCCCGTCCGTCATCCCGCTTCCACATCACCCCTCGTCAAAAACACAGGATCAGTCTAGCGCGGGCATCTTAAATTTGGTTTGCAAATCAGCCTTTACAAATTCCAACGCTGAGGCGGCAGATTTCGCAAGCGGCATCGCGTTTGCGGCGACGGATTGCGAAAAAAGATTCGAGCCAACCCGATTCATAGCTTCTGAAAATCACCTTAACCCATTATAAAAATTGAACTTTTGTAGCTGATAAATCACTTCAAAAGCACCCTTGTCGTGCTGGCTGTTTTCTCGCTAGCCTGTTGGTTCACCATTGACGGCGCGACCGGCAATACTGTCGGCTCGGTGGTGCACGGCCAGGATGCCGGAACGCGCGCATATATTTCTCATGGGAGGAGAAGTCATGAACCGTTTCACCAAAGCTTTGATAGGTGCCGCGATTGCCGGCCTGAGCGCGACCGCAGCCTTTGCCGCAGACCCGATCAAAATTGCCTTTATCGATCCGCTATCAGGCCCCTTTGCAGCGACCGGCCAACAGGGTCTGGCGCAATATAAATTCGCGGCTGAAACGCTGGTCAATGAACAGGGTGGTGTGCTCGATGGACAGAAGTTTGAAATCGTCGCCTTCGACAACAAGATCAGCCCGAAAGAGTCACTCATTCAGCTTCAGGTCGCGATTGACCAGGGCATCCGCTACATTGTTCAGGGCAACTCGTCCGGCGTTGCCAACGCACTGACGGACGCGATCAAAAAACACAATCGCCGCAACCCGGACAAGCGGGTGATCTTCCTCAACTACTCCGCCGTTGATCCGGCGCTGACGAACGAGAAATGCAATTTCTGGCATTTCCGCTTCGACGCCAATGCCGACATTAAGATGGATGCTTTGACCGACATCATCGCCAAGAATGAAGCGATCAAGAAGGTCTATCTGATCGGTCAGGACTATTCCTTCGGCAAGGCGGTGGCTTCGGCAGCGGTCAGGTTCCTCGGCGAAAAACGCCCGGACATTGAGATTGTCGGCAATGAGTTGCATCCCATCGGCAAGGTGAAGGACTTTACCCCATATGCCCGCAAGATCGTCTCATCCGGCGCGGATGCAATGATCACCGGCAACTGGGGTTCGGATATGGTTGGACTTGGAAAGTCGGTGATTTCCGCCGGTTTCAAAAATCCGATCTTCACTTATTACGCGGCGACCGACGGCATCACCAAGACTTTCGGTGCCGATGGTGAAGGCGTGTTGAAACTGGTCGGCGAAGGCCAACTCAACCCGCCGGTTTCCGACCGTGCCGACGCCTATACCAAGGCGTTCAAGGCCAAGAACCCGGATCTTGATATCGGCCAGCCGCGCATTACCAATGTGATTGAAATGCTGGCCCGCGCGATCAACGACGCCGGTTCGGCAACCGACATGGTGAAAGTCGGCATGGCGCTCGAAGGCATGGAGCATGATTCCATCTGGGGCACCAAGGTGAAGATGCGTGAAAGCGACCATCAGGCGATCCAGAATGTTCATATTCTGGCCCACACGAAAGACGGCATCACCCATGATTTCGACAATTCAGGCTTTGGCCTGAAAGCCGAAAGCACGGTTGAAATGGCATCCGCCGACGCCCCGACGACGTGTAAAATGAAACGGCCTGAATAGCCGCTTTCCGGCCTGTCTGCACCGCCGCGTCATGACACGCGGCGGTGCGGTCTGACGCATCTCTTATCGCATTGCGGGAGCGATCACGTTGTCTTTATTCATCGTCAATATTCTCGATGGCCTGGTGACCGGCCTGTTGCTGTTCATGCTGTGCAGCGGCCTCACGCTCATCTTTTCGATGATGGGCGTTTTGAATTTCGCCCATGCCAGTTTCTACATGCTGGGCGCCTATTTCGGTTATCAGATCAGCACCTATGTCGGCTTCTGGCCGGGGCTGATCCTCGCGCCGATCATCGTCGGCGTTCTGGGCGCGCTGGTTGAGCGATACGGATTGCGGCGGGTCCACCAATATGGCCACGTCCCCGAACTGATCTTCACCTTCGGCCTTGCCCTGCTGATTGAAGAGGTCGTTCAGTTTTTCTGGGGCAAGAGCCAGATGGCGTTTGAAGAGCCGGAGATTCTGAATTTCGCTGCCTTCTCGATCGCCGGAAACGCATTTCCCGCCTACAAGGTTTTCATGATTTTCGTGGCCATGGGCATCTTCATGGTCCTGCTCTACATCCTCACCAAAACCCGCATCGGCATGATCATTCAGGCCGCGCTTTCCTACCCAAACACGGTTCAGAACCTCGGCCACAATGTGCCGCTGGTCTTCATGGGCGTGTTTGGGGTCGGGACCGCAATGGCCGGCGTTGCCGGCGTGATTGCCGGTCCCGTGCTCGGCACCTTCCCCGGCATGGCCGTGCTGCTGGGGTCGATTGTTTTCGTGACCATCGTCATTGGCGGGCTTGGTTCGCTCTGGGGCGCACTGGTTGCCTCGCTGCTGATTGGCTGGCTGCAAACTTTCGCCGCCTCCTACAATGTGCGCATGGCCGACATTCTGGAAGGCATTGGCCTGACCCGCCCGGTCGATATGGCGGAAAGCGCACTCCGCGATCTCTGGAGCCTGACCCTGCCGCAGATCGGCCCGATCCTGCCCTACCTGCTGATGGTTCTGGTTCTTGCCATCCGTCCGCAGGGCCTGCTTGGAAAGCGTGAAACATGAGCACCGCTACAGATTCTCCGCTGACCGCCGGAACCCGCGCGCCGCTCATCCCGCTTGCGAGCGCCATGCCTTGGATCATCGCGTCAGTGTTCCTGCTGGCCTTGCCGGTGTTTTTCCCCTCCGGTTCGGCGCTGACCATCATGAACCAGATGGCCATCACCATCATTTTCGCGCTGGCCTACAATATGTTGCTCGGTCAGGGCGGCATGCTCTCCTTCGGCCATGCGGTCTATATGGGGCTTGGCGGGTTCTTCTGCATGCACCTGCTCAACCGGGTGGAATATAACGAGCTTTATCTGCCGCTCCCGCTGCTGCCGATATTCGGCGGCCTGTTCGGCCTGTTCTTCGCGATTATCATCGGCAGTTTTTCCACCCGCCGTGCCGGAACCGTGTTCGCGATGATTTCGCTCGGTGTTGGTGAATTGATCGCGGCCTGCTCGATCATCATCGTTGCCTTTTTCGGTGGCGAAGAAGGCGTGAGCGGAGACCGGACCATGGGACCGGAAGTCTTTGGCTTTGATTTCGCCTCACAGCAGGAAGTCTATTATCTCACGGTCATCTGGCTGGTGATTTCGGCGCTCGCGATGTTCCTGTTTTCGCGCACGCCCATCGGGCGCATCACAAACGCTGTGCGCGACAACGAGGAACGGGCGGAGTTTCTCGGCTATTCCCAGCGCAATGTGCGCTGGATTTCGTTTTGCGCGTCCGGCTTTTTCGCCGGTATTGCCGGGGCTCTTTTTGCCATCAATTTCGAAATCCTGACGGAAGAAAATCTCAATCTGGCAACCTCCGGTTCCATTCTGCTGATCACTTTCCTGGGCGGTGTCGGTTTCTTCATCGGCCCGGTTATCGGCGCGATTGTTTTCACCCTGCTGCAAACCGTTTTGAGCCTCTACACCGAGATCTGGCAGCTTTATGTGGGCATCCTGTTCGTGCTGATGGTGATGTTTTTCCCCGGCGGGCTGACGGGACTGATCGCCATGCATCTGGTGCCGTGGCGGCTCGGCAAGATCGGTCTTTTGCTCAAGCCCTATGGCCAGATGCTGCTGCCCGCCCTTGCCTTCGTCTTTTCCGCAGCGGCAGTCATGGAAATTCTGTTCCACGCCCGCCACGCGGGCACTGGCGAAGAGGAAATGTCGCTCTACGGCATGACCTTCAATTCCCACAGTCTCACGCCGATGATCATTGCATTGGCCGTCGCGTTCGCCAGTCTGATGGTCATCAAACGGCTCGCCCCATCGCTGAAAGACGCGTGGGATGAAGCCAATCATATGCGCGCAGGCGAAAGGGATGAACCATGAGCCCTCCCGCAATAGAACTGCGCGCCCTGAAAAAATCCTTCGGCCTCGCAGAAATCATTCGCGGTGTCGATGTCGCAATTCCCAAGGGCGAGCGCCACGCCATCATCGGCCCCAATGGCGCGGGCAAATCGACCCTGTTCAACCTGATCACCGGCAAATATATGCCAACCGGAGGCCAGGTGCTGCTGCACGGCAAGGATGTCAGCGGCATGAAGCCGTTCGAGATCAACCGCATGGGCCTGTCGCGCAGCTTTCAGATCACCAATATTTTCCCGAAAATGACGGTGTTTGAAAACATCCGCTGCGGCCTGTTGTGGACCATGGGCTATCGCTATTCCTTCTGGCATCTCGTCAACCGCCAGCGCGATGTCAGCGCGCGGGCCGATGAAATTCTCGACCAGATCAACCTCTCCGCGCGCCGCGATGATATTGCCGGTGTGCTTACCTATGCCGAACAGCGCGCGCTTGAAATCGGCATCACCATCGCAGGCGGTGCCGATATCATCATGCTGGATGAACCGACAGCGGGCATGAGCCATTCGGAAACCGACTATATCGTCGATCTCATCCGCACCGTCACGGAAGGTAAGACACTGGTGATTGTCGAGCACGACATGGGCGTGGTTTTTGATCTTGCAGACCGCATTTCGGTTCTGGTCTATGGCGAAATGATCGCAACCGACACGCCAGCCAATGTGCGGGCCAGCGCGAAGGTTCAGGAAGCCTATCTCGGCACGGCGCTGGAGGAGGATGCCTGACATGCTGAACGTTCAGGACCTTCACGCCTATTACGGCAAAAGCCACATCCTGCAGGGGGTGAATTTCAATGTCGGCAAGGGCGAAATCGTCTCGCTGCTCGGGCGCAACGGCGTTGGCCGCTCCACCACCTGCAAGGCGATTATGGGCGAAGTGCCGCCCACCGGAACAATCGAATTTGAAGGCGTCAATGTCGCGGGCATGAAACCCTACGAAGTGGCCAATCGCGGCATTGGTTACGTACCGGAAAACCGCGACATTTTCCCCGGCCTGACGACGCGGCAGAACCTGATGCTTGGCCTAAAACCGGGCCAGCGGGACGGCGCGGGCCGATGGTCGATGGAAGACATGTTCGACATGTTCTCCAACCTGCGCGAGCGCGCTGATGTCGAGGCTTCCGTGCTTTCCGGTGGCGAAAAGCAGATGCTCACCATCTGCCGCACCCTGATGGGCGACCCGTCAATCATCATGATTGACGAACCGACCGAAGGACTGGCTCCAAAGATCGTTCAACAGGTCGGGCAGATGCTGGAACAGATCGCGGCCCGTGGCGTCTCGATTCTTCTTGTTGAGCAAAAGCTCACAATTGCCTTGAAGGTTTCCTCGCGGGTCTATGTGATGGGCCACGGACAAATCGTTTTTGAGGGCACACCAAGCGAACTGGAAAGCAATGATGCGGTTCGCAAGGAGTGGCTGGAAGTATGAGCCCATCATCTCTTGCGGGGTTTGACCCCGCCCGCCTGTCGCGCATCGACGACTGGATGCAATCCTATGTCTCGAACGGGTCTTATCCCGGCGCATCTGTTTTGCTCGCGCGCGATGGTGAGATCGCCCATGTGGGTTGTGTCGGTCAGCGCTCGATAGAGCGCAACGAGCCTTATGAACGCGACACGATCGTGCGCATCTATTCGATGACGAAAATGATCACGACCGTTGGTCTGATGATGCTGATCGAACGCGGGATCAGCCATCTCGATGCACCCGTCAGTTCCATCCTGCCGGAATTCAGCGATATGCAGGCGCTGGTTGCAGGCGCAACCCGCATCGATCAGGTGGAGCCCGCCCCCTCGCCCACGTTGCAACAGCTGCTGACCCACACAAGCGGCATGACTTATGGTTTCAATCCCGGCCTGCTTTCGCAACACTATGCGGAACAGGGTGTGGATTTCGGCCCCGGTCGCGGCCCGCTGGACGCGGCGACCAAACGGGCAGCGGCCATGCCACTTGCGTTCCAGCCGGGCAGCCGGTGGGAATATTCCGTCGCCATCGATGTGATCGGCCGGGTGATCGAGGTGCTCAGCGGGCAGACGCTCGAGGCCTATTTGAAGGCCCATATTCTCGATCCGCTTGGCATGGCGGATACCGCTTTTTCCGTGCCCGCCGACAAGCTGCAACGGTTTGCCGACTGTTATACCAAAACGCCGACAGAGAACCTTCTCTGCACCGACCGGGCGTTTGAAAGCACCTATGACGCCAACCACCCGCAAACCATGTCCGGCGGCGGTGGACTGGTGTCGACACTCGATGATTATTTCCAGTTCGGCGAGATGATCCGCCGTGGCGGCGAGCTCCATGGCACGCGCTTTTTGTCATCGCGCACGCTGGCTTTCATGCGCCGCAATCACCTGCCCGGCGATATCGCCTCCATGGGGCCGCGATCTTTTGCCGAAATGCCGATGGAAGGCATGGGGTTTGGTCTTGGCGGCGCGACAGTTCTGGATCCAGCCCGCACCCGCAGCCCCGGATCGGTCGGCGATTTTGGCTGGGGCGGCATGGCCAGCACCTATTTCTGGACAGACCCGACAGAACGCCTTTCCTGCATCTTTTTCACCCAGCTCATCCCGTCCAGCAGCTACCCGAACCGCCCGCAACTGAAAGCGCTGGTTCATGCAGCGCTGGCCGACTGACCGGAACCAAAACGAGGCCCCATGCCCTTTGAACACCCGTTCTATTTTCTGCGCCACGGTGAAACCGACTGGAACCGCGAGCGCATCACGCAAGGGCAATCCGACAGCCAGTTGAGCGACAAGGGCCGTGATCAGGCACTGCGCGCCGGTGAGCTATTGGCCAATGAACCTATTGAGCGGATCGTCGCAAGCCCCCTCACCCGCGTGCGGCACACCGCCGCGGCGGTCGCCAAACACCATGATATCGAGATCATGTTCGATGAAGGCCTGAAGGAGTGCCATCTGGGCGACATGCAGGGCAAACCCCACGGGCCGTGGCTTGCCGACTATTGGACCGGCGACTTCGATCCGCCCAATGGGGAGCGGTTCGACGAATTCGCCGACCGGGTGTGGCAAGCCATGCAGCGCGCTGTTGCCCTTGGCCCCAACACGCTGATCGTTGCCCATGGCGGGTTGTGGATCGCGGCGCTGAATTTCACCCGCGCCGAACCACACCTGATGCCGATGCCCAACGCCCTGCCGCTGCATGTGACGCCGGTCGATGGCGTCTGGCATCACCGCACGGTGGGATAGGTCGTTTCCGACAAGAGGAGAAACTCAGGCGGCGAAGAGCCGACCGGCACTCTCGTGCCGCGCACGCGCAGCGTAGGGCGGAGCCCGTCAGCGTGAGCGCGAAAAACTATTTCCGCGTCGGGTCGTCCGAAACGGCAACCAGCTGCTTGCCGAAATTACCCCCCTTCAGGAGTTTCATGAACGCCTCCGGCGCAGCAGCCAGCCCTTCGGCAATCGACTCGCGGTAGGTGACCTTGCCGTCGCGAATGAGCGCACCGACTTCCTTTACGAATTGCGGGAACTGATCATAGTGATCGGTGATGATAAAGCCGCGCACGCTGAGGCGGTTGACCAGAATGGTGCGCCAGATCCCCGGCAGCATGTTTTTGCCATCCGTCGCGCCCGCGCCAAGGCCACCGGAATTGTACCATGAGATCGTGCCGCAGATCGGAATCCGCCCGTGCACATTCATCAGCGGCATCACCGCTTCCAGTGTCTTGCCGCCAACGTTTTCAAAATAGATATCGACGCCATTCGGGCATTGTTCCACCATCTGCTTGCGCAGAGCCCGCGCGTCTTCCGCCGCGCGGTGATCAAGACAGGCATCAAAGCCAAGCTCTTCGACAGCATAGGCGCATTTGTCGGCACCACCAGCAACGCCGATCACCCGCAACCCCTGCGCCTTGGCCAACTGCCCGACAAGCGACCCCACCGCGCCGGTGGCCGCCCCCACAACAAGGGTCTCGCCTTCCTTGGGTCGGCCATGGGTGTTGAGGCCGACATAGGCCGTGATGCCCGGCATGCCGAGCACACCGACTGCGGTGGAAAGCGGCGCGGCATCGGGATCGAGCTTGCGCGCCATCGACCCGTTGCTGACCGCATGGCTTTGCCATCCAAACCGGTCATCGACAAAATCGCCAACAGCAAATTTCGGATTGTTAGAGGCAATCACCTCGCCCACACATCCGCCTTCCATAGGTGCGCCGATTTCCACGGCAGCTGCGTAGGATTTGCTCTCATCCATCCGCCCGCGCATGTAGGGATCAAGCGACAGCCAGATCACGCGGGCCAGAAACTCCCCCTCCCCCGGTTGCGGCATCGGCACGGTTTCAAGACGGAAATTCTCCGGCACCGGCTCACCATCCGGTCGCGAAGCCAGGACGATGCGTTGCATGGTTTCAGGAATGTCTTGGCTCATGGGAACTCCGGTCATGGAAGGGCTGGTTGTGCTGACGATGACAAGTTCGCGGCGCAATCTCAACCCTGGCACGACCGTGCCGTGACGAATTGTTTGCGGCAAACCCATTTCACCATGGAAAGCCGCCATCGGCTTGGCTAGAGTTGCGGTCGCGATGACATGAATGCCTGCATCGCATCTGTCTGGGAGGACAAACATGGCCGCAATGACCTTGACCGAGGCCGCCGATCACGTGACGGGCACCGAACCGCAATTCGCGCTCGACGAAGCGACCATTCGCGGCGTGAACTACAAGGTCTTCAAAAACACGCCACCGCATCTGCGCGCCATGTTGCACGATTGTAAGGCGATGCATGGCGGGGGCGCGGACGATTATCTGGTCTTTCAAAACGAACGCTGGAGCTATGACGCATTTTGCGCCGAGACCAACCGTATCGCCCATGCGATGAGCGATGAACTGGGCATCCGACCGGGCGACCGTGTCGCCATCGCCATGCGCAATTATCCCGAATTGCTGTTTCTCATGATGGCCATTTCCTCCATCGGCGCGGTGGTTGTTTTCCTAAACGGTTGGTGGACAACGGAGGAACTCGACTATGCGCTGGAGGACAGCGGCGCGACGACCGTATTCGCCGACGGTCCACGCCGGGAACGCCTGTTGCCGCTGGTTGAAAATCGCGGTCTGCGCGTGATTGGCACCCGTGATGGCGAGACCCATGGCGGGTTGACCTATTCCACCCTGCGGGCTGCCAGCACCAACGAGGCGTGGCCTGAGGTTGAAATCGACACCGATGCCGATTTCGCAATCATGTATTCCTCCGGCACGACGGGCCATCCCAAGGGCGTGGTGCAAACCCATCGCGGCGCGATTTCCGCCGTCTACAGCTGGTTGCTGACCCTGGTGATCGCACCCCTGATGGTGGAGCCGGACCCGGACGCCGAACCGGTGGAACCACTCAAACCGGCGGTTCTGATCGTCACGCCGCTCTTTCATGTTACGGCCACGCACCCGATGTTCCTGCTCAGCATCCCGATGGGCGCAAAGGTCGCCGTGCTCTACAAATGGGATGCGGAAGAAGCGGTGCGCGTGATCGATGAGGAAAAGATCACGCGCTTTCTCGGCGTGCCAACCCAGTCTGCCGATCTGCGGAAGGCCGCGCTGCGCATGGGGTCGAAACTTGCCTCGCTCCAGTTTCTCGGTTCCGGCGGTGCCAAGCGCCCCGCGCCGCAGGTCGCAGAATTGCAGGACACCTTTCCCAACATCGCCATCGCCTCCGGTTGGGGCATGACGGAAACCAATGCCGTTGGCCTTGGCATTGCGGGGCCGGACTATAACGAACGCCCTGGCGCGGCGGGCCGTCTTTACCCGCCATTGCAAAAACTGAAGATTCTCGACGATGAGGGCAACGAGTTGCCCAATGGCGAGGTCGGCGAACTGACGGTGAAAAGCGCCGCCAATATGCGCTGCTATCTCAACAAGCCCGAAGCCACGGACGAGGTGCTTCAAGACGGATGGCTGCGCACGGGCGACCTCGCCATGGTGGATGACGAAGGTTACGTGACCATCGTTGACCGCAAGAAAAACATCATCATTCGCGGCGGCGAAAACATCGCCTGTCTCGACGTCGAAGGCGCGATCCACCGTCATCCGGATGTGATTGAGGCAGGCGCCTTTTCCGTGCCCCACGAACGTTTGGGCGAAGTTGTGGGCGCAGGCATTCAGGTCAGGCCCGGGTCACAACTGACCGGCGAGACGCTCCGCGAATTTCTCGCCGAACACATCGCCTCGTTCAAAATTCCCGATCACTACTGGTTTCGCGAACACGCCCTGCCCCGCGGTGCCACCGACAAAACCGACCGCCGCGCCCTGCGCGCGGAATGTCTGGGGGATTAGGTTTTCTTCACCGGTCGCACCAGCCCTTCCTGGGCGACGCTGGCGACGAGTTTGCCGTCTTGCGCATAGATGGAACCACGGTTGAAGCCGCGCGCGCCGCCAGTGAACGGGCAATCCATCGCGTAAAGGTGCCAGCCGTCAAACTGCACCGGGCCATGGAACCACATGGAGTGATCAAGGCTCGCGGTCATCACCTCATTGCGAAACCATGTCAGCCCGTGCGGGCGCAGCGAGGAACCGAGCAGATTCATGTCGGACGCATAGGCCAGCAGGCAGTGCTGCATCTGCGGTGACGCGCCAGCCGCACCCTCCATGCGAAACCAAAGCTGGTTTTCATCGCTGACCGGTTTGGGGTCGAAAAAATCCTGCGGTGCGACTTCACGCACTTCGATGGGGCGTTTGCGCAGAAAATCGGCGCGGCGGCTTTCCTTCACCTTGTGCGCATCTTCCTCACGCCGCTGCTGGCGGGTTTTCAGACCCTCCGGCCCCGACACATCCGGCATCGGGTGCTGGTGATCCCAGCCTTCTTCCGTGTCGTGAAACGAGGCTGACATGTTGAATATCTGCTTGCCGTGCTGAATGGCCGTCACACGCCGCGTGGTGAAACTGCGACCGTCCCGCGCCTGATCGACATGGTAGATGACCGGAATGTTCGGGTCACCAGGGCGGATGAAATAGGCGTGCAGAGAATGGCACAAACGCTTTTCCACGGTGCCATAGGCGGCGGCGAGCGCCTGCGCGATCACCTGCCCGCCGAAAATGCGAACACTGGTTTCGCCGCCCGATCCGGTGCCGCGAAACAGATCGACCTCCAGCTGCTCGATTTCGATCAGCCCAAGCAATTCTTCTGCGTTTGAAGACATGAGGTTCGTTCCTGACAAGGATTTGGGTTAGGCCGGATCGACCGGAAGAAGATGGGCACCATGCACTGCAATATCGGCACCAGCGGCCAGCAGCGTGTCCTCACGATACCGCGCGGCCAGCAATTGCACCCCGATGGGCACACCATCAGCGCCAATGCCGGTTGTGACCGCAAGCCCCGGCAGCGCGAGAAATGGCGGCGCGATCTGCGGTAATTGCGCGTTGAAAACCCGATCAAACGCATCCGGCGACGACACATCAAGCTGGTTTGGAAAGGGTGGCTCAGCAGAATTGGGGCACAGGATGAGCGGATATTTCTCAAAAAACGCCTGCCACTCCCGCATCAGCGTAACGCGGTTTTGCAGAGCGTCGAGAAGGTCGTTCATGGAAGGCGCAGGGCAATGGCGCTGCATCTGCTCATAAACAAATTCCGCGTCGGGGTCCGCTTCTTTCGCAAGCAGTTGATCCGCGCCGCGGCGAAACTCCGCCAGCCACAGGATCGCCTGCAACCGCGCCGGTTCGCGCATATCCGGGCCATTCACCTCGTCAACCTGCCAACCGGCATCTTCCAGCCGTTTGGCCGCGTCGCGCAGAGCGTCCTTCACCGGCGCGGTTGTTCTCATCTTGCTCGGCTCCAGCACCAGAGCAACATGCTTGGGCTGTGGCGGCAGATGGAGCGGGACAGGCGACCACCACGGGTCGCGATGATCGCCCTGCGCCATGGCCTCGAAACCCAGTTGCACATCGGCAATGCTGCGCGCCAGCGGGCCGGAAACGGCCATCATCTGCCCGCCCAGATGCCGGTCAGGCGCTGTGAAATTCGCAGCCGGAACACGGCCAAGCGTTGGCCGCAGGCCGTGCAGCCCGCAGGCATAGGCCGGGTAACGCACGGAACCGGCAATATCCGTGCCGTGACCAATGGCACCGATACCCGCCGCCGTCGCAGCCGCCGCACCACCGGACGAACCACCGGGCGTGATATCGCTGTTATGCGGATTGAGCGTTTCGCCGTGCAGCATGTTGCGGGTGAACCAGCGCAGGCTGAAGGCGGGGGTATTCGTGCGCCCGACAAACAAAGCGCCCGCCTTGCGCAGGTTTGCGACAACCGGATTGTCTTCCCCCGCGATCAGATCCTTCTGCAGCCGAACGCCGTTTGTCGTCGCAAAACCGGTTTGGTCGACATTCACTTTTGTGGTGACCGGAACGCCGGCAAGCGGCCCGATATTCTCCCCATTGCGGAGCCGCGCATCGAGCGCGCGCGCCTGCTCCAGAATATCTTCAGGGCGGTATTCAACAACGGCGTTGATCTTGTGGTTGACTGCGCCGATCCGCTCCAGAACCGTTTCCGCGATATGTTCAACGCTGACATCCTTGCGGGCGACGCGTTCGGCAATTTCCCAGGCTTCCAGTTCCCACAATTCCGACATGGCCGTTCCTTTCGCGTTGACAGGTCAAACTGTCCCGCGCCCGGCGGTCAAGGTCAATCAGGGAATGGCTTCAACCGGGAAATTCGCCGCGTCCGGCGCAGGCGATGGCCTCAACAATGCGCGAGAAACTGTCTGCCGCGCGGGCGACGCTGTGGCGGGCGCGCAGATAGCCATGCACCAGACCCGCCTCTCTGATCCATTTTGCACGGCCCCCGGCTTGCGCAATTTTGGTGCAATAAACTTCACCATCATCACACAGCGGGTCGCATTCGGCACTGAAAACCCAGGTCGCGGGAAGGTTCGAAAAATCCGGTGCCGACAGCGGCGCGGCTCTCGGGTCAGACAAGGCCTGCGCATTTCCACCAGCCCGGGCTGCGGTGTAAAACGCCATATCCGCGCTGGTCAGCATCGGTGCTTCGGCATGCTCGACATAGGACCCGCCCGATTGCTGACCGCTAAGTCCAGGATAAATCAGCACCTGACCAAGCGGCGTACGATCCCCACCTCGCGTTGCAGCACTGACGGCTGCGGCCAGATTGCCGCCCGCGCTATCGCCTGCCAGCACGATGGGGCCTTGATGGCGCCCGCAAACCCATGCGAACGCCGCCATCGCATCATGAAAATCATCCGGAAAATGATGTTCCGGCGCTAGACGGTAGTCGATGGCGAACACCGCAAACCCCGTCCGTGCACAGATTTCGGCACACACATCATCATGGCTGTCCAACCCGCCAACGACAAACCCACCGCCGTGAAAATAGACCACTGCCGCCATCTGCGCTGACCCGGCAAGCGTGTAGCAGCGCACACCGATGGCACGGTCACTCGCGTCGATGGACGTGTCATGTGACGTCACGCCCGGCGGATAGCCCTTGAAGAAAGCGCGGCACATCCGGTCATAGATGGCGCGCTGCTCATCCACCGCCAGTTCGGCAGTGTCTGGCGGATACCAGTTTTCCGTTTCTTCAATGAAGGCCCAGGTTTCAGCGTCAATGAGCGCGTCGTAACGGGGCGCATAGCGGCTTGCCATCGCGGATGCCTTGCAAAGGGTCAATCGGGTGATGCGTCGATATCACAATGTGGTGGCAAGGCGCTCTGTTTTTTCAGACGTTGAAACGCTTTCGAACAAATTTCGGCGAAACGAATGCCATCACTTCACCGACAAACAGCAACAGCTGATAGACAAATGACAGGAGCAGCGCTTTCAAAACCGTCAGTCCACCAAGGCCGAGCTTTGCGTTGCGACGCAATATGCGGGTTGGCGCCTGCACCAAACCACGAACCAACCTGAAGGCTGAGGCGAGCGGGTTGGCGCGCACCAAACCATTGGCCCGCTGGCGATTGCTGATCAGGCTGTCATGCCCCTGACAAATGGCCTGCTGGAAGAAATGCGAGACACCCGATACAGGCGGGTGAGACACCCAGGCGTCGCGCGCATTGTAAATGCACTCGCCGTTTTCGAGCATGGTTCTTGCAAGTTTGGAACACTGGTTTCGGAATGTGGGCTGCCTGGGAAACGGATATTTCAGCGCATGTTCGCGCCGCATCGCAAGATTGTTGGCATAGAAGGCCTTAACTTCATCCAGCCCGGATTCTTCGCATTTTACATCGAACTTCCAGAACAGGGCGCTGATCTTGTCGAACTCCGTATCGGTGGCCTGATAGGTATTGCCACAAACGAATTTGACGCTGTGGTCATCAAGTGGTGACAGCAAAGCCGCCAGCCAACCCGGTTGCGGAATGACATCGCTGTCGATGAAAATGATGATTGAGGCTTCGGACTGTTCGACGCCAAGATTTTTCTGCTCGTAATATTCAAGCCCCGGCGCCGCAACAAAGCGCACCTCGCCCGGCCAAATGTCGCGATCAATCGTTTCATCGACGACGCTTTGAGGAACGCTGACATCAATCTCATCAGAATCATACATGACGCGCAGGTCGAAACTGGTTTTTTCAGCGTCAGCATAGGTTCGGGCCTGCTGTTGCAGTTCCCGCAACATTGCACGCGCACGGTCGACATCGGAAAGGAGGGCGTTTTCCCATTCCAGGATGAATTCAAAAGGGGCGCTCATAACGATCTCACGTATCGATGACTGAACTTTCGCGCAGTTAACCACGCGAAGTACTAAAATTTTATGGTTTGCGCCCCCGAAGAACTTGAAGCGCTGCCTGCTACAGAACGCTCAAGTTCAACGAATATATAGCATATAGGATTTTGAAATTAGTGTGAAAAGTCACTTTCGGGGCCTGAACAGGTTTTTTCCAAAAACCCGGCGCCAACGGGAAGGCTCACCACACGAAGCAAAACTGCCTTTAAGACTTTGGAAGAAGCGGAATGGTGGGTCTGGAGGGATTCGAACCCCCAACCAAGCGGTTATGAGCCGCTGGCTCTAACCGTTGAGCTACAGACCCGCGCCGTTGCTTCTACAAACATTCAGCGGTGAAAAAAAGGGGAAGATTGGTTTGATTGTCGCAATGTCACAATTGAACCATGTCCTTTGACTATGGACGCTTCACCCTTTTGTATCACCTGGAGATTTTCCGTGACCAGAACCCCGTTTCGCCCCCTGTATGCTCCTTTGTTCGCCGCTGTTCTGGCCGTATCGCTGGCGGGGCCAGCCGTTTTGGGTGCACATGCGGCAGAACCCGCAGAAGCCACGATTCAGGTTTCCGCCACCGGCAATGCCAATATCGCGCCGGACATGGCCATCGTGAACCTGTCAGTGTTGCGCGAGGCGGACACGGCCCGCGAGGCGCTGGATGCCAACACCAAAGCCACCGCCCAGGTGCTGCAGGCGATGAAAGACGAAGGCATTGAAGATCGGGACCTGCAAACCTCGAATTTCAGCATCCAGCCGCGTTATTTTTACCCGCCGCGCAAAAAGGACGGTTCGCAGGAACAGCCCCGCATCGTCGGCTATACGGTCAGCAATTCCCTGACGGTGCGCATTCGTGATCTGACACGCGTTGGTGCCATTCTTGACAAATCCGTCACCCTTGGTGTCAACAGCGGCGGCCAGATCCAGTTTTCAAACAGCAAGCCTGAAGAGGCGATCAACACCGCACGGGAGGCGGCTGTGCGCAATGCGCTGGCCAAGGCCCAAACCCTGACCACGGGACTCGGGGTCGAAATCGGCCGTGTGATCACCATCAGTGAGCAGGCCCGTGGCCGCCCCGCCCCGCGTGGTATTGCACGAATGGCGAAAGCTATGGTTGCCGATGAAGCGGCACCCGTTCCCGTCGCTGCCGGCGAAAACACCTATTCGGTGACCGTCAGCGTGCGCTGGGCCATCAAACAGTAGAGTGTTTGGTAGCGAGGCCGGCTGACAACGGCTGGCCAGCCCCGTTTGCCGTATCTATGGCGTGAACAGCAGCCGCACATATTGGCGAAACTGCATGATCTGAGCGGCGGGCGCGGTGTTTTCGCCCAGCGCCCGTTGCAGGATCAAACCACCCTCTATAACGCCTGAAACCATGTCGCCCAGCGCATCGAGGTCCGTTTCGACCTTGGGGGGATATTGCGCGGCGATTTCTTCAAACATCGCGCGAAACCGGTGCCGCCAGCCCAGAATGGCCTGGCGGTTCATGTCGCGAACCCCTTTGTCGAACAACCGGTCCTGATAGGCCGCTGCCGCAATCACACAGCCGGGATGGCCATTGGGCATATCGTCCAGCAATTCGGCCAGCAGTTTCAGCCCGATCAACATCGCGTGCAGCGGATCGCTGTCGAGTTCGCGGGCGCGCGCAAACAGATCATCAAACAACGTGTTTTCATTGTCGATATACCGCTCGATCATGGCACGGGCGAGTTCGTTCTTGTCTTTGAAATGATAGAAAAAGCCGCTGCGCGAAATGTCGAGCGCCACGACAATTTCCTCAATCGATGTGGCCTCAAACCCCTTTTCAAGCACCGCCTGCTCGGCAACATCAAGGATCAGCGTTTTCGTTTTCGGCTTCGCTGTCATTTTCACAATCTCCTGCACCACAAGTCCACTTGACGCGGTATTCGGTGCCGCATTTCGATCTCAAGATCGTAAGAATTTGAATTTATTGACAAAATTTTCGTGGTAACCTGCACCACGCGTTCACTGTGCGTTTTTCGGCCCCTTACCTATCTCCCCCTCAGTCGAACAAGGAGAGAAAAAATGAGAATTGAAAACCTGAAGAACACAAACCGATTTTACCTGACCGACGGCGGGCTGGAAACCTTCATGATTTTTGAAAAGGGCTTTGACCTGCCCTGTTTCTCCGCCGCTGCCCTGCTCGACACCGCACAGGGTCGCACGGAACTGCGCGATTACATGAAGCGCTTTATCGGCCTTGCCCGCCAGTCTGACCGCGGATTCGTGATGGACGTACCGACCTGGCGGTCGGGCATCGCCTGGGCAGAACCGCTTGGGCTGAGCGACGCGGACATTCTGGCCACCAACAGGCGGGCCGTTGATTTCATGCGCAATCTGCGCGACGAGCACGAAACACCCGATCTGCCGATGGTGCTGAACGGGCTGGTTGGTCCCTCGGGCGACGCCTATGCGCCCGATACGATCCTGACGGCCAGCCAGGCCCGTGACGTGCACATACCGCAGGTTCAGACGCTTGGCGACGCGGGTGTCGACATGATCACCGCCCTCACCCTCACCTATTCCGGCGAGGCGGTTGGCATTGCGAACGCTGCCCGTGAAATCGACCTGCCAGTGGTGATCGGGTTCACGCTGGAAACCGACGGCAACCTGCCATCCGGCCAAACGCTGGCCGATGCGATTGCGGAAGTGGATGACAAAACCGGCGACGCGCCGATCTACTACATGATCAATTGCGCCCACCCGGATCACTTCCGCGACCAGCTCGATGCCTCATCGCGATGGATCGAACGCATCGGCAGTTTGCGCGCCAACGCTTCGCGTATGAGCCATGCCGAGCTTGATGCGTGCGAGGAACTGGATGCCGGAAATCCGCAGGAGCTGGGCGAATTAAACGCACAATTGCTCGCTATTCTGCCCAACATCCGGGTGATTGGCGGGTGCTGCGGGACCGATCATCGCCATGTCGGTTGTATCGCCGAACACGAGCGAGCGGCCCGACCTATGGTCAAAGACCACTGCACAAATGGGGGCAGTGAAAACAAGGAATACGAAGATGAAAAGGACCCCAAACCTGCCACCGGCAAAGGCCGGTGATCACGCGAACAGGCGCGCGCCGCCCAGTGTGCACGCGCAAAAACCGCGCACGATAACAAGACGCGCTCAATCGCCGGTTTATTTCTACCCCTGGTAGAATGACCGCAAAGAAAAAAAAGAAGGCCTCCAGAGCGATGACGCTCTGGAGGCCTTTGCTTTTCGGGCTCCGGGAGGAATGGAGCCCGCTGAGTGGAGTTTTCGCTTACCGGGCGCGAACGAAGCGCACGGGGCAGGAACGGTGCTTGCCGAAACCGATGATCACGCGCTCGCCCCACTTACGGCCGGCAACAACGACGCCACGGCGGTTGACGCGAACGATACGGGCACGACGCACACCGCGGTTGCGAGCCTTGCGAACCGCCTTGCCCGGGCGGCAGGTGCGACGGTGGCCATAACCACGGTCAAAATGACGGCGCTTGCCAAAGCCACGATCGCCGATACCGAAGTGAATGCCGGAGCCATCGAAGAAAATGCCGCCGCTGACGTGATGGGCGGATGCGGACTGGCTGGAAGCGACAAGCGCACCACCGGCAATGGTGGCAGCGATCAGGGTGGATTTGATAATTTGTGTAAACATGACGATCTCCTTTTGGGTTTGTCGGCAGATGCGACCCCGTTTGGGAGGATTGGGGAGCAACTGAAAACAAATTAGGAGATCGGCCCTGAACGCATTTGGAACGGTCCGTTCATTTTCTATTCAGGCAAATTTGGCGGCCTCAACGGGCTACGGGAGAGTTGGAGCGTTTCATTCGTGTTCACGATAGATTGGCCATGCCAAACATCTGCGCAGGGCGCGGCGCACAGGCGCCGGGTTGCTTTTTGCAACCAGGCGCGTCAGTCAAAAACTGAAACTTCTTATTGCACGAAGTCCTGTTCACCCGTTTGCGCGTTCGGATCAGCATCGATGGCCTGGCCAAATCCATCGTCCAAATCATCGCCGACAATGTCATCGTCACGCCGCACCATGTTGGACGCCGCACCAACCGTCGCTTTGGTACCCTTATAGGCGAGCTTTCCGGCTCCGACAGTGCCCTTGACCGCAAGCTTCGTCGCCGTCGCCGCCGTCCCCACAACCGCCCCCGTAACAACCGCCGCAGCACAGCCGGACAAGCTGACGCTGCAGATGAGTATGATTGCAGGCAAGGTTCGCCGAAAGCTGTCAGAATATGTCATGCCATCGTTCTAGGGCGAATGGGTAAAGAGCAGCTTTACCCATTCGTTTTTTCAGCTTTCAGACGATGATGTTGTGCAGCGGACCGTATGGGAAACCGGTGATATTTTCTGCACCTTCGTCCTGCACGATGAGTATGTCGTGTTCGCGATACCCACCAGCGCCCGGTTGTCCCTCCGGCACCCAAAGCATCGGTTCCATGGAGACGACCATTCCCGGTTCCAGCACTGTGTGTATGTCTTCTCGCAGCTCGAGCCCCGCTTCGCGGCCATAATAATGAGACAACACACCAAATGAATGGCCGTAACCGAAGGATCGATACTGCAGCAGGTTCTGATCTTCAAAAAACCGGTTCAGCTCTGCGCAAATGCCGGAACAGGTTGCCCCTGGCTTGATGAGTGACAAGCCAAGTTCGTGTGCGGCAATATTCGCTTCCCAGATGCGCAGTGATGCGGCATCAGGCTCCCCCAGAAACAGTGTTCGTTCTAACGCCGTGTAATAGCCCGAAATCATGGGAAAAGTATTGAGACTGAGAATATCGCCTTGCTGCAATTGGCGAGTCGTGACGGGGTTATGTGCACCGTCAGTATTTAAGCCTGACTGAAACCACACCCAGGTGTCACGCAATTCGCTGTCAGGAAAACTGCGGGCGATTTCACTTTCCATCGCATCACGCCCCGCAATGGCTATGTCGACTTCCCGCACACCGTTTGCGATAGCCGCGTGGATAGCAGAACCGCCAAGATCGGCAATACGCGCACCTTCGCGAATAAGAGCGATCTCCTCGGCAGATTTAATCATTCGCGAGTGCATAACAGGTAGTGCGATGTCGGTCAGGTGTGGCGCGCCCAGCATATCGTCGAGCGCGCCGCGCTGCGCCAGTGTGAGATGATCCATCTCAACGCCAAGACGACGGCTTGAACCAACCGGCCCGATGGCTGATGAAACCGCGCGCCAAAAATTGTCCCGCCGCCAATCGGTGTAGATGAGGTTGTCACCAAAACCGCGCCGACCGGGCTGACCACCATCAATATTTGCAGAAATTGTCGTGCAGCGCTCTGCTGTGACCACAAGGCCGTAGGGACGACCGAAACTGCAATACAGAAAACCGCTGTAATAGGCGA
The DNA here is from genome assembly GCA_039180085.1 of Pseudomonadota bacterium. Taxonomy (GTDB): domain Bacteria; phylum Pseudomonadota; class Alphaproteobacteria; order Rhizobiales; family Rhizobiaceae; genus Pseudahrensia. The sequence continues at coordinate 4,270 of JBCDDX010000003.1, read as the reverse complement.
TGTTATGCATGGAAGTGAACAGAACGGCTGGCACATCCTGCGTGTTCATAATTGCCCGCAACCCCCTCAGGCGTCGCTCATATTCAGAACTGGAAAACGGCAGGCTGCCTTTCTCGCCATTCCGGCAAACAAAATAATCAGGTCTTGAATTTGGCATGGTATTGCTCCCAACCAGTCCGGGCTGGGAATCGTAGCCCGGACAACATCCGGGCGTTCAGGACGGTGAAAAAACCGCTGTGAAAAGCGATTGTGACACGCGCTCATGAGCAGCGACGCCATCGCTGCGAGCAACTCCAGATATCGGCAATCGACCTGCCCGGTCAATGCCAAAATTCAGCCACCCCTTAGCACATCCGCACAATCAAGCCCTGATCCGCTGGCAGTTTGCCTTCGCACACGTCGGGGTAGACTTTTGACAATCCTTCCAGCCCTTCGACATCGATGAGCTTCAGCCAGTCCATGCTTTTTTGGGCGGTTTTCATCATGAAACTGCCGGAGCGTTTGTCGAATTCGGCGGCGCCCCACTCTTTTATCCGGTGTTGAATGTGCGAGGGCGCGAAGAAGAACTGACTTTTTTCGCGGTTGACCTGTTCGTTGCGGCGCGGCTCGTCCCAATGGGTCAGGCCAACATCAATACTACGCACCAGCGCGTCGCCGAAATGGGCGTGCAGCGCGCCCATCGTGTCAGCATTGCCGGACATATCGACGATGACGGCCGGCACGTTTGCATCCAGTGAGGCGATATCTTTATAGCTCACCGTGCTACCATAAAGCCCGACGCCCTCCACAAACCCGACATTGCGAGATGATGTCAGCCCGACCACGGAGGGTGCGTCCGCATCATCCTTCAGCGCATAGGCGAGGCCGAAGCTGGTCTTGCTCGACGCGCTGACGATAAGCACCTGTTTTGCGCCATACCAGTTGTTGTCCTGCAGCAGGTCCCAAAGGCAAAAGGAGGTGATGTAAAGCGGCGCGAGCAACATGCGCAGCTCGTCCGTCGCCCGGTCATAGCCTGGCTCAGCCGCGACGCGGCGATAGAAATTATAGCCGGGAGGCAGTTCGGAGCGGTGTTCAGCCCCGTCGATGAAACTGCCTTCCTTGATGTGCACCGGCTTCATGACCAGTTCCTGCGCGGTGGGGAAATAGCCGTAAAACCGTTCGCCGAGCGGAAGATCGGCAGCGTTGGTTTCCACCACTTCCGCAAAGCCCCAGCAGGGCAGAACGCCCCATCCGTTCACATCGTCATAATCGCTTCCGTCCCCGTCGCCGGTAGCCACGGGCTTGAAGAATTTCCAGTAGCCAAGCGTGTGGCCCGCCGCAGCGTAGGTGACGTTGTTGGCGGAGAAGGCAAAAGCCTCCACGCGAACGCGGATTTCCCCCTCCCCGAGTTCGGCCTGCGCGTCACCATCGAGCAGCCGAAGCTGGCGGATATCGCCTTTTCCCAATTGCAGTTGTTGCATCCTGTTTCTCCAAAGTAAGGGGCGGCGAACGGGCCTTATGCGCGCGCGTCAAGCTCTTCGACAAATTTGCGCATATTGGCCATCGCGCCCATGGAATTGTTGCGCATGCGTTTCATGATGGCTTTCTTCGGTGCGTCGTCATCAGCGACCGCGCGCACCATGCGGGTGAAACCGTCCAGCCGGTTGGTCTCCAGCCAGGCGCGGAGGTCCTTGTCCTGCGACCACAGGAACTGGTTCATCATGAAGGGCACCATCATGCGGATCCAGTCAGTGTCCCGGTCCGGCAGGGGCACAACCCCGCTCAGCGCGTTCTTTTCATCGTCCGTATCACGCGTCAGTTCGATATGCGCGATCAGCGCTGAACTGAAGACCGGCTGATAGGATCGGATGGTCTGTGGCGTGATGAGGCCCTCTTCAAACACCGGTTTGATGGCCCCATTGCTGACGGCGCTTGCCGTGCAATCGATATGAATGGTGTTCCGCGTCGTGGGGACCGCGCCATCCGTAAGGGTGATCTTATCCTTACCGAGGCTGGTCACCCGCCCCATGCGCACGACGTTTTTGATGCGGCGCAACTGCTCGATTTCAAGCGGCGACACCGTAGCGGCATGGAACATCGTGGGGCGGCGTTCCGTGTCGATGCGCAGCAAAACGCCCGCAGCCTCCAGCCGGTCAAAAAGATCATCAGGCGATGTTGCCTGCGCCATCGCTTCCATCTGTGTCGCCTGCGCACCCAAAGTCTGCTCAAAAAATTCCATACTGGGTTGCACATTGGCGCGGTTGATCAGCCACGCATCGCGCGGCATCACCCAGGTGATCGCGTCCGGCGCAACATCGTTGGACAGCAACCACAGACACGCGTCAATGCCCGTCTTGCCGCTGCCCAAAACGACATAACCATCAGGCGGAGATGTGACATTCGGCAAGTCGTTGAGCGGCATGAAACGCACGCCGGGCTCAATCTCGAATTTCGGCGTATGAGTGGCGGGAACGGAGGTGTTCAGCCAGGTCGCATCAACGATCTTTTTGCGTATTGTGACCTTGCGCCGTTGCCCGCCAGTGAGCGAGGTGAATTCACCATCGCCATTATATTCACACATCGGAAAATAGCGCACCCGCCCGCTGGGCAGGAACTGATGTCGCATGACATCGTCAAAATAAGCCAGCACTTCCGCGCCGGTGGCCATATCGCTCAGCCCCTTGTTGAGGCCCACCTGATCGGTCAGGCCGCGGCTCAGCTCCCGCGAGCTCACGCCGTAAAAGGCGGACGGCTGGTGCAGGGTCACGAAGGGGTAAGCGTGGTTCCAGTGGCCACCGGGTTTGTGCAGCCGGTCGACAATCACGATATCAGCGTCGCTTTCGCTCAACACGATATCGGCAAACGCCATGCCCACGGCCCCGCAGCCAATGATCAGATAATCGGTCTCAAGCGTCTCAGAAATTTCAGGGGCGTTGGTGCTCATGCGGCATATCGAATTATTGGGTTACGATGACAACAGCATAGTCGAGATCGGCATTTTAGCCAGCACCAGGATGGCGCAAGCGCTGCTCAGCCAAACAGCTTATCACCTTGCTCGTCGATCACCTGTTTGGCCTTGCGCAGGGTGAAACTGACCGCTTCGTCGCGGTTGGGAAACAGATCAGCCCGAATGAGATTATGCGTGTGCACTGAGCCATCTTCGGCCTGTTGGGTAATCGTACCAGCCAGCCGATGCTGCCCGCCCTCGCTCACCGGGTGGGCGGCAATCTCAAAACCCTTGTAGCTTTCCGTTGCCTGCGAGCCGGCATCGGCTTCCTGCGCCCCGCCGCCAAGGCCAAACAGTTTCTTGAAGAACGACATTCCCACACTTCCCTTTTTAGCTTGGCCTTTTTCAACCCACAGGCGTCGCGCCGTACACCATCATGCGATAGCCGCGATTCAACCGGCCTCTGACCCAGAAGATATAGCTGAATGCAAACCAGAGCGCCAAGCCGACAAAACACCAGAACAATGCAGTGAACAATTTCATCACGGTCTTCTGCGTATCACTGGCACTGGTTTGCACCGTATCGGCGGCTTTCTTGATGACTTCAATCTGGGGGCCAATCGTGTTCAACCCCTTGGCGATTTCGGTAGCTGCCGCCCCCAGTTCTTTAACGGGGCTGATCAGGCCATTGAACGCGGAAATGACGGCGCGGAATGGCGCAGTCAAAACGTCTCCGATTTTCAACGGCAGTTTCTGAATTTTCGAGATCGCTTTCTCGATGGTTTTGACAGGCTTTTCGACGGTTCTGGTGATGGCTTTGGCGGCTTTGCCAGCCTTCTTCAAATGCTTTCCCGCGTTGGTCGACATCTTGTCGAGGTCGCGCTGAATTTTCTGTCCCGCGCCCGCTATTTGCGCCACGCCATCGCTGGTCTTTCGCCAATCTTCGCGAAGATCAGAGCCGAACGTTCCAAACAAGATGACGAGGCCAAACACGAGGATGACGGGCAACAATGTGTTGCCCAGGATGATAAGGCCGGAGATCCGGGTAAACATGCGATTTCCCTCTCTTTTCGCGCCCCAATCTTGCAAGCATGGTCGCAAGGCGCGCACCATGCAAGCCGCAAAAAAGCCCGGACCTTACGGCCCGGGCTTTCAGGAAGACTGAAATTTTCAGAAGGTTTAGCTGTCCAGGAACGAACGCAGTTTGCGCGACCGGCTTGGATGCTTGAGCTTGCGCAGCGCCTTCGCTTCGATCTGGCGGATACGTTCACGCGTCACCGAAAACTGCTGACCAACCTCTTCGAGCGTGTGGTCGGTGTTCATGCCGATACCGAAGCGCATGCG
>JBCDDX010000002.1:0-169966 GCA_039180085.1 Pseudomonadota bacterium | reverse complement strand
GTTTATTTTTCCGTATATATTAATAGTAATATATACGGAATTTTATCTACCAGTTTTTATATTTATAAGTGGTGTTTTGATTTTTGTTTTATTTTGTGATGATGTTGTAAGCGACGAGAGATAAATAAAAGGAGATGGAAATATATTTCCCGATGTAGTATGGCGCTACACAAATCCTCAAGCGTTCGATTCGTTTTGGACTGCATTTCCCCATTCAAACACAAAGGCCCGTGCAATCGTTTGCACGGGCCTTGTAGTCTTTGATGTCGAGATCAAAAGACGTTTGGCGTAACCAGGTCAGGCGAATTGGTTCATGGTGTTGTCTTTGCCGGATGCCTTGAGGGCGGCTTCGCCGGCGAAATATTCCTTGTGGTCGTCGCCGAGGTCCGAACCGGCCATGTTCTGATGCTTCACGCAGGCGATGCCCTGGCGGATTTCCTTGCGCTGAACACCGGCAACATAACCCAGCATGCCTTCTTCGCCGAAATATTCCTTGGCGAGATTGTCTGTTGACAGGGCAGCTGTGTGATAGGTCGGCAGGGTGATCAGGTGGTGGAAAATACCGGCCCGCTTTGCACCATCGGCCTGGAAGCTGCGGATGCGGTTGTCGGCTTCCGTCGACAGTTCGGTGTCGTCATAGTCCGCGCTCATCAGGTTTGCGCGATCATAGGCGCTCAGGTCACGGCCTTCCGCTTCCCATGCATCATAAACCTGCTGGCGGAAATTCAGCGTCCAGTTGAAGGATGGTGAATTGTTGTAGACCAGCTTGGCGTTCGGGATGACCTTGCGGATCTCGTCGACCATGCCAGCAATCTGTTCAACATGCGGTTTCTCGGTTTCGATCCATAACAGATCAGCGCCGTTTTGCAGCGATGTGATGCTGTCGAGCACGCAACGCGCTTCGCCGGTGCCTTCGCGGAACTGGTAGAGGTTGCTAGGCAGGCGCTTCGGACGAACCAGCTTGCCGTCGCGGTTCAGAACAACGTCGCCATTGTTCATGTCTTCCGGCGAGATTTCCTCGCAATCGAGGAATGAATTGTATTGATCGCCCAGATCGCCCGGCTCTTTGCTCACGGCAATCTGTTTGGTGAGGCCAGCGCCCAGCGAGTCGGTGCGGGTAACGATAATGCCGTCTTCAACGCCGAGTTCAAGGAAAGCGTAGCGGCAAGCACGGACTTTCGCGAGGAAGTCCTCATGCGGAACTGTCACCTTGCCGTCCTGGTGGCCGCACTGTTTTTCGTCCGAGACCTGGTTTTCGATCTGCAAAGCGCAGGCACCAGCTTCAATCATTTTCTTGGCCAACAGATAGGTGGCTTCCGCGTTGCCGAAGCCAGCATCAATGTCTGCAATCACGGGAACGACGTGGGTCTGATAATTGTCGATCGCGTTTTCGAGGCGTTTCGCAGCGAGCTGATCACCGCTGTCTCGTGCCGCATCGAGTTCGCGGAACATGCCGCCCAACTCGCGCGCATCGGCCTGACGCAGGAATGTGTAGAGCTCTTCGATCAGGGCAGGCACGGATGTTTTTTCATGCATCGACTGGTCGGGCAGGGGGCCGAATTCTGAACGCAAAGCGGCAACCATCCAGCCAGAGAGATAGAGATAGCGGCGGTCAGTCGATTCAAAATGCTTCTTGATAGAAATCATTTTCTGCTGGCCGATAAAGCCGTGCCAGCAACCCAAAGACTGGGTGTATTTTGTGGGGTCTGCATCATAAGCGGCCATATCGCGGCGCATGATGCCCGCGGTATAGCGGGCGATGTCCAATCCGGTCTGAAAACGGTTTTGCGCCCGCATGCGGGCAACGCTTTCGGCGTCAATGGAACTCCAGGGGTTGCCCTGGCTGTCGATCAGGCGTTGAGCGGACGAAATTTCTTCTGTGTAGGTCATGAGCTTGTCTTTCGTGATTGTCATGAAAAAGAGTCAGGGGCTGGGAGGGGGCCCCTGACTGAAACTGTGTGGTTTGGGAAAGGACTGGTGGTCAGCCTTTAACGATGACTGGAACCATCATGTCGCCCCAGTTGCCATTGCCGCCGTGGTGGCGTGCGGAGCGAACAAGCTCAACACTTACGCCCGCCTCAACCGCATTCATGACCGCATGGTTCAGGCGGTGAATGTCATTGGCCAGTTGGCGAATAGCGGCTTCCTGATCCACCGACACGGTCGTGGTCCGCTCGCTTGAGAGATCAGCTGCGCGCTGCTTGGCTTTCTTGATCGGTGCAACATTGTTGGACATGGTTTTCTCCGTTGGAACGAAAGGGAAGATCAGGTTTGGGTTCAAAAGGCGGTGTGTAAATTTTTGTAAATTCACGTGGCCGTCGTTTGTCTAACTGCACCTAAGCGTCGAAAAACCTCTTCGTCAGGCAAAAAATGGCTGATCGAGGCAATTTCGCTGTCGTCTTGTCACAAAATTCTAAGAGCCGACTTGTCATTTTGTCACAAAAGTAAAATAATATGGGCTATGTGTGCTGAATTTTGTAAATGAGGTGAGGTTGTGTCGGAAACCAAACTCTTTGTTGGCCCGCGCGTCAGGCGCATTCGCACGGGGCTGGCGCTCACCCAGACTGCGATGGCGCAGGAACTTGGCGTTTCCCCGAGCTACCTCAACCTGATTGAACGCAACCAGAGGCCGCTGACCGCACAACTGGTTTTGAAACTGGTTTCGCGTTTCAAAATTGACCCGGAAGAACTGCAGCCAACGGGAGAGGCCGGTTCAGTTGCCGCATTGCGCGAGGTTTTTGCCGATCCCTTATTATCTGGCGAACTACCCGGCCCTGAAGAATTGCTGGAATTATCCGACGGTGCGCCCAATGCGGCCATCGCGGTTGTTAAGCTGTATCGTGCCTTTCGCGAGCAGCAGCAGCGGTTGAGTGATCTGTCCCGCCTTCTGGGGGAGGAAGGCAAGGCTCTGGACGCTTCGCAGTCGCAGCAAATGCCGGTCGATGCAGTTCGCGCGGTATTCGAAGCCACCCCCTGGTGCTTTCCAGCGCTGGAACAAGCGGCTGATCGGATCAACAAGGCGCTGGGCGACGATCGCAGCCGCATGGGGGCCATTCACACCCTGCTGCGCAACACTTACGGCATTTCAGTTCAGGTGCTGCCGGTTGAGACCATGCCTGTCTGGCGCAAACGGTTTGACCGCCATTCGGGCAGGCTGTTCGTTTCCGAGCGCCTTCGCCGGTCAGACCGGGCGGAACTGCTGGCGCAGGAAATCGTGTTGCGGCAGGAAGAAAGCGTTCTGGACGAGGAGGTGGAGCTTCTGGGCATTCAGGGCGACGAAGCCCGTCGTCTGGCGCGTATGGAACTGGCCCGCTACACCGCATTGGCGGTTTTGATGCCCTATGAGCGCATGTTGCGAACTGCCGAACGTGTGCACTACGACCCACAACTGCTCGCCAACCGTTTCGATGTCGGTTTTGGCCAAGCCGTTGAGAGGCTGGTGTCCCTGCAGGACAAAAGCGCGGGGCGGCGCGCCGGATTGCCCTTCTTTTCCATGGAGATTGATCAGGGTGGCAATATTCTGCGCCGCATCGGCGCGAAAGGGTTTCCATCCTCTCATTTTGGCGGTCAATGCCCCAAGCTTTCCGTTCACGCTGCATTTGCACGACCGTCTGAGTTGGTCGCGGAACGCGTGCTTACCCCGGAGGGGCGGGTCTATGCGGTTCTGGCCCGAACGGTTGAAGGCGCGATTGAAGGTGTTGGTGATCGCCCGCGACGCACCGCAATTCTTTTAGGCATAGAAGATAAGGTCGCCGCTGCGCGCATAAGCGCAAGCGCCGGTGAGCCGGAAACCTCTCCAGGTCGCCGCCCGCCGATCGAAATCTCAGATGCGTCTGCGCTCGTACCGGATATTTTTGCACGCCTGTTGCCCGACATTCATGCCAATACGGTGGTTAATATCGGGCCGGCATGCAGGTTGTGCGAGCGCCCGGATTGTGTTGCCCGCTCGGCACCACCGCTGACCAAACCGCTGGGTTTGGACGATCTTGCGCAAGGCTTCGGTGCCTACGGCCTGACGTAAAATCGACACACATCGGCGGCAAGTGCCAGTCAGCATTCTTGCGCGATTCAGCAAGTTGCGAAATATTAGGGGCTTGGGGCCATAGTGTGATTCACAAGCGCGTTCAGTGTCGGGCGCGTCGAAAACAGGGTTGATATCTCAATGAAAAAATCCGTGACGACAATTCTTGGGGCAGTGGCGATTGCGGTCGCTTCGACTGCAGCTTCCCATGCAAAATGCAGCAACTCAGCGGCAGGCTTTAATCAGTTCAAAAAGGATTTTGCAGCCTACGCAAAACAAAACGGTGTTGGCCGCAAAGGTCTGGCGGCGCTGGCTGATACGAAATATTCCACTTCGGTGATCAAGTTTGACCGCGCACAGCGCAAATCATTCAAGAAGGGTTTTGATGCGTTCTACAAGCTGCGGACCCAAGGGTTGGCAGGTCCGGCACGCAGCCGCCTGAAACGCCACGCGCGCCTGTTCCGCAATGTTGAAAAACAATATGGCGTACCAAAAGAGGTGATTGTTACGATCTGGGGCATGGAGACCGGCTTCGGTCGTTATTCAGGAAAATATGATATCGTCACCTCTTTGGCGACATTGACTCATGACTGCCGTCGTTCCGCATTCTTCCGGCCCAACCTGCTGGCGGCATTGAAGATCATCGACAATGGCTGGATGAGCCGCTCGCAGATGAAGGGCGCTCGCCATGGCGAGATTGGCCAAACCCAGTTCATGGCCAAGAACTATGTCGCCTTCGGTGTCGACTATGATCGCAATGGGCGCCGCGACCTGGTGCGTTCGGTCCCTGACGTGATTGCTTCGACTGCCAACTATCTGCGCGGCTACGGCTGGCGTGCGGGGCAGAGCTATCAGCCTGGAACGCACAATTTCAACGTTCTCAAGCAATGGAATGCGGCAACGGTTTATCAAAAAGCCATCGCGAAGTTTGCCGCCTCGCTCTAGGCGCTGACGCGCAATCGTCAGCAAAACACACTATGAAAAGCCGGGGCCAAAGTGACTCCGGCTTTTTTGTATTGCTGTGTCATTGTTCAAGATCGCCCTTGATTTTCAATATCCGACGGATGATCAATCAACGGTTGAACGTCTGATATTGAAAACAACATGACCGAAGCTTCCACATCCACCGCCATCGCATTCCTGCGCGACCATCCAGAGCTCGAAACGCTCGAACTGGTGGTGGTTGATCCAAACGGAGTCGTGCGCGGCAAATGGGCACCAGCGGAAGCGCTTGAAAAGGCGTTCGCGCCGGGGGTGAATTTCCCCCTGTCACTCCACGGACTGGACGTGTGGGGCAATGAGGTGGAAGAAACCGGACTTCATATCTCCAGCGGCGACCGCGATGGGTTTTTCCGCGCGGTGCCATCGTCTCTTGGAGCAGTGCCCTGGGGCAAGTCGGAGGATGATCAATCCGGCGAGGATAAAGCCAGCCGTGCTCAGCTGATCCTTGAGACAGTGTCTGAAGATGGCAAACCGTTCGGCGGCTGCGCGCGCACCGTATTGCGTAGTGTGTTGGAGCATTTGGCGGAAAGAGGTTTGAAACCGGTTTGTGCGTTCGAACTGGAATTCCATCTGCTGAAAAACCGTGAAGATGGCAGCGATGAACCTTTCGAAATCGCCGAACATCTGGACCTCGGTGACGCCCAGAAAATGTATGGTCTTGATGCCTTGGCCGACAAACTTCCGTATTTTGCAGACCTGCGCCGCGCGGCCCAGTGGGCGAGGCTTCCAATCGACACGATTGTCAAGGAGGCGGGCCCTGGCCAATACGAGGTCAACCTGACTCACTGCGACGATGCATTGCAGGCGGCGGATCATGTCGTCCTTTTAAAGCGCATTGTGTGCGAATGCGCGCGCCGCCACGGCATGGTGGCAACTTTCATGGCCAAACCATTCACAGGTCAGCCCGGAAACGGAATGCATGTTCATGTCAGCATGCTCGACCGGCAGGGGCAAAACATCTTTGCCGCTACTGATGGTGCAGGGGAGGCCAGCCTGGCCCAGTGCGTGGCGGGGCTTATCGATACAATGCCGGATATGGCGCTTCTGTTCATCAACTCGCACAATGGGTTCCGCCGTATGGCACCGGGCTCATATGCACCGACACGCGCCAATTGGGGACAAAACAACCGTTCCGTGTCAGTGCGAATACCAGCGGCAACGGGCAAGGCTCGGCGGCTGGAACACCGCGTCAGCGGTGCCGACGCGAATCCTTATATGGTGATGAGTGCTATTCTGGCGGGCATGATGCTGGGTCTCGACAATAAGCGCGCGCCAGCCATTCCGGCATTGGAAGGCAATGCTTATGAAGCATCGACGCCAAACAGGGGCGAAGCTTTGCCTTCATCTCTTTCGACAGCACTGGAAGCGTTTGAACAAAGCGCATTTGCAAAGGAAGCTGTCGGAGAAACGATGCATCACATCATTTGCGCCCTGAAGCGCGCCGAGATTGCCGGCTTCCAAAACGACATTTCACCTCTGGAACGGGCGACCTATCTCTAGGGTTTTGGTGGAATCGGACGGGTGGCAGGCGGGCTGCTGGGTTGTGGTGTCGATTCAGTTTGCACTTTCCCAAATCCCTGTCTTAAACTTCCAACCAGCAATCCGGACAATCACCGGGGGCGTTGCAATGGGGCAGACTTCCGAAGCTGATTCCATACAAATTGCAAAACTGTCGAACTGATAAACACACGTCTGTTTCAGACGTCCAATAGAAGGTGATCGCGTATGAACCGTTTCCTGAAAACCCTGTCTCTATCCGCTGCAATTGCATTGGTCAGCGGCAATGTTGTTGCGCAAGAGCGCACGCTCAATGTCTACAACTGGTCCGATTATATTGATGAAAGCATCATCTCGGATTTCACGAAGGAAACGGGCATCAAGGTCACGTATGACGTTTTTGACTCCAACGAGATTTTGGAAACCAAATTGCTCGCCGGTGGCACCGGCTACGATATCGTTGTTCCGTCGGGAACCTTTCTCGCCCGCCAGATCAGCGCAGGGGTTTTCCAGCCGTTGGACAAATCGAAGCTGAGCAACCTCGACAAAATGTGGTCAACGATCACCGAGCGCACCGACAAATATGATCCTGGTGCCCAATATTCCATCAACTACATGTGGGGCACCACGGGCATTGGTTACAATGTTGCCATGGCCAAAGAGCGGATTGGTGGTGAAGTCGTGTCCTGGGACACGGTGTTCGATCCGGAGCAGCTTGCGAAATTCAAGGATTGTGGCGTGCATGTTCTTGATGCGCCTGCCGAAATCATTCCTGCTGCGCTGAACTATCTGGGCAAGAACCCGGACAGCAAGGACAAGGACGATATTGCAGCTGCGGAAGCGCTGCTGGAAAAGATGCGCCCCAATGTTCAGAAATTCCATTCCTCTGAATACATAAACGCCCTTGCCAATGGCGACATATGCCTTGCTGTTGGCTGGTCGGGCGACGTTTTCCAGGCCCGCGACCGCGCGTCTGAAGCGGATGCGGGAGTTGAAGTCGGCTACGCCATCCCCAAGGAAGGCGCTCTTATGTGGTTTGATCAGATGGCGATTCCCGCGGACGCCAGGAATGTCGAAGAAGCCCATGAGTTTCTGAACTACATCATGCGGCCTGAAGTGATCGCCAAGGCGTCCAACTATGTCTACTACGCCAATGGCAATAAGGAGTCTCAGGGCCTGCTGGACAAGGATGTTCTGGAGGATCCTGCGATCTACCCGGACGAACCTGTGCTGGCAAAAACCTATATCACAACACCTTACGACGCGCGCACCCAGCGGTTGGTGACGCGCACCTGGACCAAGGTCAAAACCGGTCAATAACACCAATGGATATGGCGGATGCCTTTGTTCATCCGCCATTCGCCCCGGTGAGATTGTTTTGAGCTCCAACCGGAATTCGCCTTTTGAAAACCAGCTCCAAATCCGTCCAAAAGACATTGCAATCGCGCACGGCATTCCAACCCTGGAATGATGCTGACGCGGTGCCGTTCATCGAATTTCAAAATGTGACCAAACGCTATGGCGCTGTGGTCGCCATCGACAACCTTTCGCTGAGCATTTTTGAACGGGAATTCTTTGCCCTGCTCGGGCCATCCGGCTGCGGCAAAACCACACTGATGCGCATGCTGGCCGGGTTCGAAACGGTGACGGAAGGGGTAATCCGTCTCGCCGGTCAGGACCTTCAGGACGTGCCACCCTACCGCCGCCCTGTGAACATGATGTTCCAATCCTACGCTCTGTTTCCGCATATGAGTGTGGAGAAGAATATCGCTTTTGGGCTGAAACAGGAGGGCATGGGCAAGGGCGAAATTGCAGACCGGGTGGCTGCCATGTTGTCACTGGTCAAGATGGAAGCGCTGGCGGCGCGTAAACCGGATCAATTGTCCGGCGGTCAGCGCCAGCGTGTTGCGCTGGCCAGATCGCTGGCGAAGCAACCAAAACTGCTGTTGCTTGACGAACCGCTCGGCGCGCTTGACCGCAAACTACGCGAGGAAACGCAGTTTGAACTGATGGACTTGCAGGAAACGCTCGGCATCACATTCATGATCGTCACCCATGATCAGGAAGAGGCGATGACAGTGGCCGATCGCATCGCGGTCATGGACACTGGCCGCATCGTGCAGATTGCTCCACCGGTGGAGATGTATGAATGGCCCAACAGCCGCTATGTCGGCGATTTTCTGGGCGACATAAACCTTGTTGAATGCACGGTGCAAAAGCGGTCAAAAGGCACGATCTTTCTGGAAACGCTGCAGGGGCAATTGTTGACTGTGGACAGCGATGTTGATGTTGAAACCGGTCAGCAAGTCTGGTTCGCAACACGACCAGAAAAACTGGCCATCTCGCGCACCAAGCCAAAATCGGCAAAAAATTGCATGCAGGGGGAGGTGTGGGACATCGCCTATCTTGGCGGAATGACGCTTTATAAAATCAAGCTGGACGACGGCAATTTTGCAAAGGTCTCCGTCATAAACCAGGCCGTTGATGAAGCCGCACCAATCACCTGGGAGGAGATGGTTTACATTTCGTGCCCGCCATCTGCAGCACGGGTGTTGACGCAATGAGCAGCTCAGCATGAAGGCGTTGAGCGCTATAGGTCGTCGCGCCACGATCTGGCTGCCTTATCTGTGGCTGCTTGTTTTCTTTCTGGCGCCCTTTGCCCTTGTCGCCAAATTGTCCTTGTCGGAGCCAGCGATTGCCCAGCCACCCTATTTGCCGGTCTTCAATTGGGCTGATGGATTGAGTGGCTGGTGGGCGGACATTCGGTCTTTCTCATTCTCCAATTACCTTTTCCTGAGCGAGGACGCACTCTACTGGAAAAGCTATTTGTCGAGCCTGCAAATCGCGATCATCTCGACCTTTCTGACCCTGCTGATCGGCTATCCGCTCGCCTATGGTATGGCCCGCGCCCCGCGCAACTGGCGGCCTATTCTGGTGATGCTCGTCATCTTGCCGTTCTGGACCTCATTTCTGATCCGCGTTTACGCATGGATTGGCATTTTGAAGAAGGAAGGCCTGCTCAATCAGTTTTTGCTGGCTATGGGTGTAATCAGCGAGCCGCTTACCCTGCTGAACACCAATATCGCGGTCTATATCGGGATCGTATACACCTATCTGCCGTTCATGGTCTTACCGCTCTATGCAAACCTTGAACGGCAGGATCAAAGCCTTTTGGAAGCGGCCAGCGATCTTGGCTGCACGGCAACCGGTGCGTTTTGGAAAATCACTTGGCCGCTGTCCTATCCCGGTGTCGTTGCCGGGTGCATGCTGGTCTTCATTCCGGCTGTTGGCGAATTTGTCATTCCATCGTTGCTGGGTGGCTCCCAGACCCTGATGATCGGACGCGTTCTCTTTGATGAGTTTTTCCAAAATCGCGACTGGCCGGTCTCGTCGGCGGTCGCGGTGGTGCTCCTGTTGCTGTTGAGTGTACCCATCATGCTGTTCCAGCGCAGCGAGGCCCGCGCGAGGGAGGCTGGTCGATGAACCGCTCCTGGACACCGTTCAACATCGTCTCGATCGTTGTCGGGTTTTCGTTTCTCTACATCCCGATTCTTTTGCTGATCATCTATTCCTTCAATGAATCGAAATTGGTGACGGTTTGGGCCGGGTTTTCAACCAAATGGTACGCGGCAGCTTTCGCCAACGAGTCACTCGTGAATGCTGGCTGGGTGACACTGCGTGTCGCGCTTGTGTCTGCGACCCTGGCAACAGTGCTCGGAACTCTGGCCGCTCTCGCGCTGACACGTTTCACGCGTTTTCATGGGCGCTTTCTGTTTTCCGGGATGATTTATGCTCCACTTGTTATGCCGGAAGTGATCACCGGCCTTTCCCTTCTTTTGCTGTTTGTTTCCATCGGCATGGATCGGGGCATGACGACCGTCATGCTCGCACACATCACGTTTTCCATGTGTTTTGTGGCTGTCGTTGTGCAAAGCCGCCTGATGACCTTCGACCGCTCTTTGGAAGAAGCCGCGCTTGATCTCGGTGCCACACCGGTTCGCGCTTTCATGTCCGTCACCCTTCCCATCATCACGCCTGCCATTCTGGCGGGTTGGATGCTGGCCTTCACCCTGTCGCTCGATGATCTGGTGATCGCGCAGTTCAATTCGGGCCCCGGCGCGACCACTTTGCCAATGAAAATCTTCTCGCAGGTACGTCTTGGCGTAACGCCGGAGATCAATGCCGTTTGTACGCTTCTGGTAGGCGCGGTTGCGACTGGCGTGATTATCGCATCGCTTGTTATGAAACGGCAGGAAGTTAAGCGTTTGAGAGCACAGCGGATTGCTACAGCGGCTTAACCACTGCTGCCAAATCCTGTCAGCATTCGCTGTGAAAGCCTTGAAAACTAAGCTGCGAATCCCGATTTATCGGTCCTGGAACAATGCGAGGCCACGCCCATGAACCGATCAACACTAATCAATGAGGTGGGCGAATGGCTGATTGATCAAACCTTGGATCAACCCGATGTCGTGGAAATGTTCAATGAGGTGTGCCACCGCTTGCGCTCAGTTGGTGTGCCGCTGAGCCGCGCCCGGCTCACATGGCCCACTTTGCACCCGCTGTTTCAGGCAGAGACGCTGTTGTGGCACCCGGATGCGGAGGCCAAATTCGAGCAATTCCGTCATCAAGATGAGGTATCTGATGCCTGGCTGACAAGCCCGATGTATTACCTTGACAGCAATGGTCTTGATACGCTGCGACGCAATCTCGACGGCCCCAACAAGATGCTGGATTTCGGTATTCTTGAAGACCTGGCTGAAGAGGGGCACACCGACTATCTGCTGATTATTACCCGCTTTGGCGGAACGCATGTGCGCAATACCGGCATTCAGGCGGGCATGTTTGTAACCTGGTCCAGCGACCGGCCCGGTGGATTTTCGGACGATGATATTGCGGCGCTTAAAAAGATTCAGCGGCGTCTTGCGGCAGCGTGTAAAAACATCATCCAAAATCGCATTGCCCGAAATATCACCGAGACCTATTTGGGGCGTCAGGCCGGAGCGGAGGTCATTCAAGGTGCTATCAAACTGGGTGATGGGCGCGAAACGGAAGCTGTTGTCTGGTATTCTGATATGCGCAATTCCACAGCATTGGCGGATACCATGCCGCCGGACCAGTTTCTCGCGCTTTTGAATGACTATTTTGAAGTCACGGCTGGTCCAGCCATCGATTTGGGCGGTGAAGTTCTGGATTTCATCGGCGATGCGGTATTGGCGATTTTTCCGTTTGAGGACGAACAGAGCAAAAAGCAGGCTTTGCGTTGCGCCGGTCTGGCCACCGAAATTGCATTGGAACGCCTCGAAGAGACCAATGCGCTGCGCACGGAGCGTGGCGACATACCATTTGATTTCGGAATTGGCCTGAACGTCGGCAAGCTGATGTTTGGCAATATCGGCGTCGCCTCACGGCTCGCCTTTTCCGTCATTGGACCGACGATCAACGAGGCGGAGCGGATCGAAAGTTTGACCAAGACTGTTGATGCCAAAGTGCTGGCAACCAAAGAGGTTGCAGACAGTGATCCGGGGCGCTGGGTGTCCATCGGCGACCATCAGTTGCAGGGCGTTTCCGGCAAGACCGAATTGTTCGCGCGTGTCAGTGGAGGGAAAGTTCTTTCCGCAGAACCGCTGAAAGAGGAAGCGCGACTGCCAAGCTGACCGGCTCAGATCGGAACCTACTGACTTGCCAGCCCCAATTCGGGTTTGGGATCAGCATCAACAGCTGACCGTTTGGGCAATGGAACCAGCAAAGGCGACGCAATCGTTCCGCCCACAAAAAACGGCACGGGTGTTGTTTCGGCATTGTTCTCGCCGGCTTTTGCAATGTTCCCGCGCAGTGCGATGGACCGTGCTATCAGATTGCTGCGACCTCTGGCCGTGACGACAACACGATCAGTTGTCATTTCGCCTTCGCGCAGAAAAGCCGTCCCGTCTCCAAGCAAAATTGACGCGGTCAATGATGTGAACTCAGTCGAACCGCCAAGCGCAATCGCTTCGAGCGAATCTTCACCCGATGCGCTTGCCATCGCTGTGAAGTCAACGCCGGCCAAAGTGCCGTTTGTGACTGTCAGCTCGCCTTCACCATCCAGACTCTGAATAATCTCAGAAGGTGAAGCGCCATTGCCTTTCAACGTTACGGATCCAACCCCGTTGCCGGTCAAAACCGGGGTTCCGTCACCCGTGATGGCGGAAAGTTCTGCCAGTTGGATGTTTTCGAAATTGATCTTGCTGGTGGCATAGATGATTTCATCCTCGCCGTCTGGCTGTTTGTCCTCACGAATGGTCATCACACCCGACAGCGCGCCACCGAGGCCCTGTGCTTGTCCGATGTCCACCCGGCCGAGTCCCTTGGAGACCAGAAGTGAAGCGGCAACGTTTTCCAGCGACCAGGCATCTGCCGTGATCTGGTTTGCAGAGACGCGCAGGTCCAGTTCGAAAGTTTTTAGAAGCGCCGCCCGCAATGGCTTTGGAGCAGCGGACGGCTTTTTGTCCGTCTTGCCTATCGGGTCAGGCAGGGAGAGGACGTCGAAAGCAAGAGTGCCTCTGACAGTTGGCAGTTCATTCGTCTTGTTGGTGAAGAGCAGGCGGCCCTGCCCGGTATTTTCTCCGATTGTCACCTCGGCTTGGGAAAACTCGACCTGCGTTGCTGCGATGCGCGCGGGACCGGCAATGGTGATATTGCTTGCAAATGCACCCAGCGGGAGTGGCAAATCAAGCCATTCCGTCAATCGACGCGACGATGGCGTTTCAAGAGAAACATCTGCCTGAGCAATATCCGTCGCGGCATCAAACTCGCCTTCCAAAGAACCGTTCAGTGTCTTGGATTCGAGTTTGAGTGAGAATGCGGATTGCTCGTTGCGCATGAGAGCGAGTGGTGAATCAATCGTCGCATCGGCCTCGACCAGCTCACCTCCCCAAACCGCCGACAGTGATGCGGAAAGAGCCTTGGTGATGGCCGACCACGAAACGGTGCCATTGATTGCCGTGAGTTCTGCCGTGGATCGTTTTGCTGCATTATCGAGACGCAACCGGCCATCGATCACCGTCAGCGTTCCAAACCGAAGTTTCTGAATGGATTCGTTGTTTTCCGATTCGACGCCGTCAGCGATCGCGCCTGTCTGCAATTCCCAATTCGGGCTTCCGGTTTCATCAATGCGCAGATTGAACTCCGGCCTGACCAGCGAGACCTGCGAGATGCGTGGCTGGCCGGTGATGATTGAGAAGAACGCCAGTTTGGCATCCAGCCTTTCGGATGTGAGGAGCGGTAATTGAGAACCGTCGTCGGTCTCACCAATGCTGACGTTTCGGTATGAAACGCCGAGATAAGGGTTCAGAGAAACTGTCCCCGCGCCATTCAGCGAAACGGACCTGCCGGTCATTGAGCCCAATTGCGCTTCAATCCGCTGTTTGACAAAATCGCTGGACAGCAAAAAGGGCAGCGCCACAACGCAAGCAGCAACCGCAGCCAAGACAAGCATCCCGGTAACAACCAACCGCTTCATCTGTTCCTATGCCCCAAGCTTGTCTGTCTCCACTGGCCCAAAAATGGATATCGCTTGCCGAAAAAGGCTAAGCTGATTTGTGAAACAGTACTTACAGTCTGCGCCTTTGAGAACCATAATGTGGCGGAATTTGGTGTATTGCACTGCCAAATTGCGCTCTCATCATTTAAAAGCCGCATCAACTTCCAAACAGAGAGTCACCATCATTGTCCCAGGTTCCCCTTTGGTCACCCAGCGAAAAGCGTATTAAGGCCAGCCCGATGTGGGCTTTTGCAAAGCACTGCGAGCAAGCAACCGGCGTCCATTTCGAAGATTACACCGAACTCCACAAATGGTCGATTGATGCGCCGGAGGCGTTCTGGGTGGCGCTTTGGGATTTCTGTGACGTTGTGGGCGAACGCGGCGAGACGGTCATCGAAAATGGCGATAAAATGCCGGGAGCGAAGTTTTTTCCTGAGGCGCGACTATCCTATGCCGAAAACATGCTGGCGCAGACGGGCGACGCACCTGCATTGATTTTCCGGGGTGAAGACAAGTGCTCCTATCGGTTGAGCTGGGACGAACTGCACGCTCTCGTTTCGCGTCTGCAACAGGCTTTCAAGGCTCACGGCATCAAGGCTGGCGACCGGATTGCCGCGATGGTTCCCAATTTGCCGGAAACGGTCGCCTGCATGCTGGCGGCCAATTCGCTGGGTGCGATCTGGTCGTCCTGTTCTCCGGATTTTGGAGAGCAGGGCGTGCTGGACCGTTTTGGCCAGATTGAACCATCCCTGCTCATCGCTTGCGATGGCTACTGGTACAATGGCAAGCGCATCGACGTGTCTGAAAAAGTGGCGGCTGTTTCCGCCAAACTGACATCCACTCAGACTGTGGTTTTGCCCTATCTGGAACGCAGTGAAGCGAATCCGATTGGGCCGAAAGCCGGCGTGCGGCTGGAGGAGTTCCTGGCCGGATTCCAGCCGAAAAAGATGGAATTCGAACGACTGCCATTCGATCACCCCCTCTACATTCTCTTTTCGTCCGGCACGACGGGCGTTCCCAAATGCATTGTGCATTGCGCAGGTGGCGTGTTGTTGCAGCATTTGAAAGAGCATCGCTTGCATTGCAGTGCCAATGTCGGCGACCGGGTTTTCTATTTCACAACTTGTGGCTGGATGATGTGGAACTGGCTGGTCAGTGCACTGGCGGTGGGGGCGACCACAATGCTGTATGACGGGTCGCCTTTCGCGCCGGACGGCAATGTGATTTTTGACTATGCCGAGCAGGAACGTTTCAACTTTTTCGGGACCTCTGCAAAATTCATTGACGCGGTGCGTAATGAAGGCCGCCTCCCGATTGAAACCCATGACCTGTCGAGCGTTCACACTATCGCATCTACCGGCTCACCTCTGGCGCCGGAGAACTTTCAGTTCGTCTATGACGGCATAAAGAAAGACGTGCATCTGGCATCTGTTTCAGGTGGAACAGACATCGTGGCCTGCTTTGTGTGCGCGGTGCCGTGGAATCCGGTTTATATCGGCGAAATTCAGGGGCCGGCGCTCGGCATGGCAACTGAAGTCTGGGACGATGACGCAAAACCGATAACGTTGGGCAAGGGAGAACTCGTTTGCACCCGCGCTTTCCCGTCAATGCCGATCGAGTTCTGGAACGACCCCGATGGCTCGAAATATCACGACGCCTATTTCGCGCGGTTCGACAACATCTGGTGCCACGGCGATTTTGCGGAATGGACGCCGCGGGGCGGCATGATCATCCACGGTCGGTCCGATGCAACTCTCAATCCGGGCGGTGTGCGCATTGGAACGGCTGAAATCTACAACCAGGTGGAGCAGATGCCTCAGATTCTCGAGGCGTTATGCATCGGCCAGCAATGGGAAAGCGATACGCGCGTCGTTCTGTTCGTTCGCCTCGCTGAAGGTGTCAAACTGACAGAAGCGCTTGAACAGGAAGTGCGTCAGAAAATCAGAACAGGGGCATCGCCACGCCATATTCCGGCCCTCATTATTCCTGTTGACGACATCCCGCGAACCAAGTCCGGAAAGATAACGGAGCTTGCCGTGCGCGATATTGTCCATGGCCGACCGGTCAAAAACCGCGAAGCGCTGGCCAACCCGGAAGCGCTGGAGCTTTTCGCCAATATTCCTGCGCTCAAAGCCTAAAAAACAAGGTAAACAAACGCTTACCAGGATATTTACCTTGCTTTCTATCAAGCCAAAATACCTAAGATTTTATGTTTTTTGGCAAGCGTGTGGAAACTTTTGACAGGCATTTTGGCTTTAACGCAGCGCGATACGCCTGAAACCTGATCGGCTGCCTGAATTTTTGACTGAGTAAAGACGACCCGCCTGACAGCTTTCTTAACTAACTTTTCTATAGCGCGGACAGCAATGTCCGCGCTTTTTTTTGGTCTTTCACAGGTGCTTCTTTTGCACATGCTGCACGGTGCGTGACAACCAATAAACCGGCAGGAGGCCGATCAGGACAATGGCCAGAGCAGCCCACGACGCATCCTCCAGCGCTGATTGGGATGCCCGGTCGTAGACAAATGTTGCCAGTGTCTCAAAATCGAATGGGCGTAGCAGCAGGGTTGCAGACAATTCTTTCATTGAATCGACAAAGACCAGCAGGAACGAGGTCGCGACCGCGGTGCGCAATAGTGGGATATGAATTTGCGTTGTGACTTGCAGTGGTGTGCGGCCAAGAGATCGCGCAGCATAATCGACATGCGGCGACATGCGGCTATAGGCCGTATCAAGTGTACCGTGAGAAATAGCAACGAAACGCAATACATAAGCATAGACCAGAATGGCGACTGTGCCGCTGATCAAAAGCCCGGTGGAGATGCCAAACCAGTCTCGCATCAGCCCGTCGATCAGATTGTCTAAGCCTGCAAGCGGCACCAGAAGGCCGATGGCCAGGACAGTGCCGGGCACCGCGTAGCCGAGGCTCATCAGCCTGCCAATCCTGCCCGCAACCTTGCGTCGTGAAATGCGGCCATATTGCAGAATGGCAAAGGCGAGACATGTCGCAATTATACCGCTCAGGGCGGACACCTGAATGCTGTTGAATGCAGCCTGTAACACGGTGCCATCCAATCCGGTATCAAGGCGGCGCAGCGCATAGATGCCGAGAATGTATAGCGGCACACCCAGGCCAATGAGGATAGGGAGTGTGCAAAAAGAAAAGGCGACCACTGCCTGCCAGCCACGAAGGTGCAAGCGCGATGGCGGCCGGTCACGACTGCCGGACGCATATCCGCGGTTGCCGCGTGCTCTGCGCTCGATCACCAGCAAAACAATGATGACGGCCAATGACACAAGTGCCAGTTGAACGGCGCCGGAAAGGCTGTCGCGATTGAGCCATGTTTCGAAAACCGCGTAGGTGATTGTCTTAACGCCAAGGATTTCTACCGCGCCGATGTCGTTTAGGGTCTCCATCAAGACAAGCGCGACACCTGCCGCAACAGCAGGGCGGGCCATGGGGAAGCCGATTTCCCGAAACATCCGCCACGGTTTCGCGCCAAGCGAACGGCTTGCATCGAGTGCCGTTGCCCCCTGACGAGCAAAAACCAATCGGGTTGTCATGTAGACATATGGGTAAAGCACCGTGCTGAACACCAATGCCGCCCCGCCCAGCGACCGCAGATCTGGAAACCAGTATTCCCGGCCGGATTGATATCCGCCAACAGCGCGTATCCAACCTTGAATCGGGCCTGAAAAGTCAAAAAACTCCAGCTGGGTGTAGGCCGCAATATAGCTGGGAACCGCCAGTGGAAGCACCAGAGCCCAGGTGAAGATCCTGTGCCCGGGAAATCGGCACACCGTTGTCAGCCAGGCTGTTCCAGCGCCCAACACTGTCGTTCCAAGCCCGACGAGTATCAGCAGGAAAACAGTGTCGAGAAATGTCCGCGGCAGCACAAAGGCAAGAAGATGCGGCCATGCGGAGAAGTCACCAGTGACCGAAATCGCTATGAGGGCAATGACAGGCAGTGCGACAAGACCGGTGACAGCCCCAAGCGCCAAACGGGCGGAAAACCGAAGTTTCCCGCCCGCAGGCAATGTTGGTTTTATAAGAGCGTCAGGCACCCGGGCCTTCGTCCAATCCGACTTCATCCACAAGTTCGGAGGCACGTTTGCGGTGCTTTGCAATTTCGGCCAACGACAAGGTGTCAGGCTTCAGCGTGCCCCATGATGCGGTGCGCTCGTCAGGACCGATCCCGGGTTTGAGAGGATATTCGAAATTGGCAGCGCCGTAGAGCTTCTGGGCCTCTTCGCTGGACAGGTACTCGATGAGAGCCAGTGCCGCCTGCGGATTGGGCGCATGTTTCGCCATAACGACGCCGGACAGGTTCACATGCGTGCCCCGATCATTGGCATTGGGGAACAGGAGCTTGACCGACTTCGCCCATTCTTTCTGCTCTGGCTCTTTGTCATTAGTTTCCATTTTGCCCATGTAATAGGTGTTGCCGAGCGCGATATCGCATTCACCTGCGTAGATCGCCTTTACCTGAGCGCGGTCATTCCCGGTTGGTTTGCGGGCAAGATTGGCTTTCACGCCTTCCAGCCACGTGCGCGCAGCATCTTCGCCCTTGTGGGCAACGATTGAGGCAACAAGACCCAGAGTGTAAACGTGCTGACCGGAACGGGTGCACAGTCGGCCTTTCCATTTCGGATCGGCCAGTTCTTCGTAGGTGATCGTGTCCTGTGCCACACGCTCGCGGGACGCATATATGATGCGGGCGCGGCTGGTAAGGCCAATCCAGTGGCCGTCAGGATCACGGAACGCGGCAGGAATATTGTCGGCCACGACATTGCTCTTCACAGGCTGCGTAACACCGAGCGCACGCGCTGCGTCAAGGCGGCCGATATCGACCGTCATCAAAACATCAGCAGGCGAGTTCTGACCTTCCGACAATATGCGCTGATCGAGACCTTTTTTGGCAAACAGCACTTTTGTCTGAATGCCGGTCTTGGCGGTGAAGCCATCCAGCAGCGGCTTGAGAAGATCAGCCTGACGGTAGGAGTAAATGTTGACGGTTTCTGCAGCGATGGTGTGGGGCAGAGTTGCACCAAGCGCACCGGTCATAAGGGCAAGTAGTTTCGCTGCCCGTTTAAGGGAAAAACTCATGATTGTTTCCTTCAGCCATTGGGGTTCAAGGCCCCGAGGAGTGGACAATGCGGTCCGGATGGACCGTGTCTCGTTGCTATACGGATGAAGTGCGGTGGGTCAACGAATAACGCTATAAAAAACAACAGGTTGGAAATATTCTAATTACAAAAACGCGTGTCCAATAGCCGTGCTAAATCTATTCCCGCAATGAGTTCAAGCACTTGGTGATACCAAAGCCATCGAATGGCGAACCATCGCCAAACAGGTTTAGCGGTCGGCCAAAACACGTTGTGAAGGAAAATGTATCTCGACAAGTGTTCCTTCGTCCGGTGTGCTTTCGATATGAAAATGCGCGCGATTACCTTCGACCATGGCTTTTGTCAGCGGCAGGCCGAGGCCGGTGCCAAGCGTCGAACTGACGCCGGAGACTTTCACCTGTTCAAACGGGCGCAAAGCGCGGTTCAGATCAGTTTCGCTCATGCCAACACCCGTATCACGCACGCGCATGACAACTTCGCCGCTTTGCTCGTAGACGGTTGAAACAATCACCTGACCGCCGGACTTGGTGAATTTAATGCTGTTCGACACCAGATTGAGAACGATCTGCTTCAGGCTGCGCAAATCAGCCACCACTTTCGGCACAGCGGTCGAAAGGCTGGTGCGAATGATAACGCGTTGCTTGTTCGCATCGGGTTGCGACATGGCGACCGTCTCCGAGACCACCATGTTGAGATCGCAGGCGTCGAACTCAAGGTCCATTTTGCCCGCCTCGATTTTCGAGATATCAAGCAGATCGTTAATGAGTTCGAGCACGTGATTGCCGGATTTATGAATGTCGCGCAGGTAACCGCGATAGCGGTCATTGTCGATTTTGCCGAGCCGCTCCTCAATCATCATGTCGGAAAATCCGATGATCGCGTTCAGTGGTGTGCGGATTTCATGACTGATCTTGGCCAGAAATTCGGTCTTTTGTTCGTTGGCCCGTTCGGCTTGCGCGCGGGCGGTAACGAGATCTTCTTCCGCCTTTTTCCAATGCGTGATGTCGCGCAGCACGGCACAACACGCATCTGTCTTTTCAAGTCTGCCGATGGTGATGAACAGCGGGATGAGGCCGCCTTTCGCGGTGCGGCCAATGACCTCGCGCCCGTCATTGAGAATGCTTGCAACGCCTGTGCCGCTTACGCCGGAAAGATAATCAAGCGCCGAACGATGGCTTTCCGGTGCCAGCAATTTGGTCAATGACTGACCGGATATATCATCGGGGCTGCGATCAAAAAGCGCTTCTGCAGACCGGTTCATGGCGCGCACAATACCTTCGTCAGAAAGGATCAACACCCCATCGGTCGCAGTGTCTATAATGCTGCGTAGATCGTCCGCTTCCAGCCCGCCGAAAGCCTCTTGTGTCGGGCTTGCTTCACCATCTTTTAACGCAGCCGTTCCTTCGCCGTTATCGTTTTTCAGCAAGCGCAGAGCAGGGCGCTGGGGTGGTTCCGGTGCCTCGTCATTGACGTGAGCTGTAGAATCATGGGCGTTGTCCAGTGCCCCGTTTTCGTCCGGCAATACGCCGTCATAATTGTCATCGAATACACTGGGCGTATCGCGGTCGTCATGGCGCAGCGTCAGGAGCATCGCCTTGTCGTCATCCCATGGAACGCGCTGGATATGCGCCTGAACATCAAGCCGCCGCCCGTCACGATGATAAACATGGGCCTGCGATTGGGATTCCAGGCTCGATCCGGCCCCGAAAAGAGCTTCGACACCACCGGCATGGGCCAGTGACTGCAAGGCGTCATAGCCAGTCAGATCAAAGAACTCATCATTGCCAAACAGCAATTCATTGGCCCGGTAAACCAAAACCGGTATCGGCAACCGCGCCAGAATGGATGTGTCGACATCATGGTCCGGGGTGATGACCGTGCTGGACCGGTTTTCGTCACCCTTTGCATTTGCGGTGTCATCGGTGCCGGAGGTGTCGCTCTGGGCGGAGGTCGTATTGCGCGACGACCTGCCAGCGGCAAATGCGGATGGAATAAAATCCGATACCCGTGTGTCAGCTTTGTCGTCTGGCGCTGTATCAGCCTTTGCTTCAGGGCTGTCCGCAAGCTTCTCGGCAATCTCTTCAAACGCTTTTTGTTCGCCGCTGGAAAGCGCGCGACCAGAACGGTTTTCGCGAAGGCTTGAGAGATCAACCACCTTGTTCTCATCGGTGCGTTGATCTTGCGCGTCGTCGGCTTGCTCCTCAACGTTGTTTTCGCTGCCGCCTTCGCCGTCATCTTCTTGCGCCTGCGGTTCTTTGTGCGCCGCGCCAAAGCTCAATCCTAATGCATCCGGGTCAACAACCACATCAGCCGTGCGCAGAATGCCGAAACCGCTGAAACCATCGAATACGCGGCTGCGGTCATATGAGGGAAGTCCTGCAAGATCGATCGGGATGCGAAGGTCCGTGCCTTCAACAGGCCACATCACCGTTTTGCCCGACCATGTGTCCTGTTTGGATAACAGAGCGGCAATTTCCGGGCCGTTTTCGAGGCCGCGCGATGTTGCAACCTCGTCCCAGGTCAAGCCGTCGATATTGCCGGAAGCTGGCCCTACAGTCTCGCTGAGTTCTGATGAAGTGGCTCGGAACACGTTGTCGGTATCGATTTCCCAGACAAAGCGCACCGGTTTTGCCTGCGACGTAAATCGAAAGCCATCTCCGGCATCTTCAGGGCTGTCGTCGTGCGAACCAAAGCCGAGATCGGTTTGGTCCCTGTCTTCGTCCTTCGCTGAGGAGAAGTTGGAACCATTTCCATCAAGTGGGGTGTGTTCAGCGGTTTGCACGAGGCCCGCCTGCGCAAGCGCTGATGAAGCGGCATCAGTCTCATCTGCAGTATCGGCAAGCCGTTCGTCGCTGCGCTTTCCTTCCGCCTCGGCACCTTCATCTGGTTGAGATGTCGTTGCGTCTTCTTCCGTCTTTTCATCGTCGCGCGGCGCTTTATAGTACCAGCGGCCAAGTGCTCCGGCCTTTGGTCCAGTGCGTTTGTTGGAGAATGCGCCGACAGTCGGTCCATCGTCCGCGCTGGCCTCTACTTCGGCGGCTTGTTTGTCAGCGTCTTCAGCATGATCAACGTCCGCTTTCACTGGCTGCGAAGACGCGTCCGTTGTCGCCACATCGTCTTCGAAATTGGCGATGACCATAAGGTGGATGGCTGGATTGTCGGTCAACCGCGCCATCCCGGCCGGGACGTCACCCATTGCGGTCTTGATCGGTCGCTTGACCAGCCGATCACTCTCGGCGTTGTTTTCGATTGCCATCGCGGCAAGTGCGTCGCGATCCACGTCGAGCGTTTCGAAATGTTCAGACGCAGCAATCAGCTTGCCGCTGCCGTCGAGAATGGCAGAGGCATGGCTGTATCCATCAAGGCAGGAAACCGCTTTGGCCGCCATATCCGTTTGGCTGTAGCCGGGCGTGTGTAGGCTTTCCGTCAGCAGCAGGATGGCCTCTTCGCCTTGCGGAAGAACAACGCGCCGCAGGTTGCAGCCCAGCAATCGGGTTTTGAACCCGCGCTTCAAGCGCAGGATGGCGGTGGACACATCCTCCTGGTCAAGCCTGTCCGCAGCCACCATGATCTGTCGGCGCATGGCAGGGTTCAGCTTCACTTCGCCTTCAATAGCGCGGCGAACCGTAGGCGTGCCGATGAAGTCGGCTCCTTCGCCATTGGCCCAAAGCACATAGGTGAATGACGGATCAAACAGAACCGCCGCATTGGGCGCAATCACATGCGAGCGTATCTCTGGCAAAACCGTGAGATCCAGATAGGGGTATGTTGCCTGCGCCATTGTCTGGATTTCCACTCGCTACACCACAGGCTTGCCGTGCCTGATGTGTTGAACCAGCCAAACCATCTGTTTGGGTGGACACGCGCGCACGCCTCGCCGAAAATTCCTTAACAGAAGGTAAATACAGTGATTACGCTATGCAATCCATATCGGCAGCGCAGATTGGCATCATTTCCTAACAGAGGGTTAATGCGAAGCCCTGCATTTGAGCGATCCAATACGCTGCTAGTTGCGCGCAACAAATCTGCATTATCCGTCAATCTCATGATGGAACGGGCTTGCTCATGGCGGGAATTGGATTTATGCAACATCTGGTTTCGCTGAAGCATCGCGATGCCGAGTGCGGCTGTAGCTCAGTTGGTTAGAGCGCTGGATTGTGGATCCAGAGGTCGGTGGTTCAAATCCCCCCAGCCGTACCATTTTCATGAATACATCGCGTCCAATAAACCTATTTTGAGAGCGCCATGATTGTTCGTCCCCTGCACTATGATGACCGGCAGATCTGGGAAGACCTGTTTTCTGAATACGCCGCGTTCTACAAAACCGAAATCCCCGAAGGCGGTTTTGACCGGACCTGGGCATGGATATTCGATGATGCGGAGGATTTTTGGTGCGATTTGTGCCTGACCCATGAAGGACAGGCGTCTGGCTTCACCCAATATCAGCTGATGCACCGGTCTCTGAGCGGTTCCAAAGTCTGCTATCTCAGTGATCTTTATGTGCGTCCGGAAGTTCGGGGGCAGGGCGCCGGGCGCAAGCTGATCGACCATGTCGTCGATTTCGCCCGTGCCCGGGGCGTCACCAACGTGCGCTGGCTGACGCAGGAATTCAATTACCCCGCGCGCAAACTCTACGACAGTTATGCGCCGAAATCAGACTTCATTTTGTATTCCATCAGGGTTTGAGGCGGCTCGTGCTGAACGCTTGTCATTCACCTCAGGAACAGTCACAAACTGCCTATGTCGTCGTCCAAGCTAGAAGATCAGCGTTCAAATACCGAGCGCACACGTGAAAATTACCATCACGGAAACCTTCGCACGGCATTGATTGCTGGCGCTACAGACATCATTCGGCAAGGGGGAGCGGAAGCTTTGAGCCTGCGGGCTCTGGCCGCAACGATTGGCGTGACTCACCGGGCTTCGTCTGCTCACTTTCGCAACAAGGATGCGCTTGTTGCAGCCGTTTTGACAAATGCTTATGAGCGGCTCGACCGCAAGCTTGAGAACGCCCTGAACGTGTTGGAAGCGCCCGCCGTCGAACAAATCGTGCAGGCGATCGCAACTGCCTATGGCGCGTTTGCACGAAACGAAGGCGAATTGTTTCTTTTGATGAACGGGCGTCGCATGAACGCCAGTGGCGAGCATGTGGATCTGGAACGCGCGCTTCAAAGGGTGTTTGGACGTGTGGCAGACGCTTTTTCGTCCAAAGGGATCAAAAAAGCGCGGTTGGTAGAGCTGAAATCGGGCAAGCAGGATGGTGAGTTAATCGCGCTGCATGTGTGGGCCTGCCTTTCCGGCGTTCTCGTGCAAAGGGCGCTCGGGCGTATCCGTGTGCGTGACGATCTTTTCGAGACTTACATGCGCGATACCGCAATTCGGATCGCGCAGGGCATCCGCTGACCACCCACCGGAAATTTGTGCCCAGGCATCTGAGCCGATGGGTTGAAAGCATTTGGCTTCTAATATACCCAGTGGGTATATTGCCATTTGACGGAACCCGATCATGCTTGCCCGATTTGCCACACGCATAGACACATGGAACGGCGCGCGCCTCGCCAAACGCTTTAAGTCAGGGTGGCCGGCGACAACCCGCGCAGATGTGCACTTTCATCGAACGCCGTTGGCGCAATATCGCTATCGGTTGCGTGAGCCGGAGAAGACAAGCGGCAAGGTCCACACGATTGTCTTCATGGCCGATGCTCCCGTCACGTTGGAGCGATACGACGCGCTGCTTGATTTGTTGGCCATTCGCTATCGGGTTATCGTGTTTGAAGCGGCTGGCATGGGCTTTTCTGCACCTGATCCAAGCCATACTTTCGCTTTTCAAAGGACCAACGATGATGTGGCATCCTTTGTGGAAAGTGTAGGCGGCGAAGGGTCGATTCTGGCCTTCCCATGTGTTGCCGGACTGGGAGCGGTGGATATTGCAGTCCGCCACCCAAGGCTTGTCAGTGGTCTGTTTCTGCTGCAGACCGCCGATTGGGACACCATGCTCAAGTGGAAAAAACGAAATGACACATCCGGCATGCTGGCACGGCCGGTGCTGGGTCAGATTGCCATGAAATACACAGGAGCAAAAAGCGCACCCGGATGGTTCAAACATGCGCTTGGGCGGCGCGACCACATGGCTCCGTTTTGCAATTGTGCGAAAGAAGCATTTGAGCATGGCGCTCAATTTGCGCTTGCGAGCACGTTTCAACGATATATTGACGGCCCTTCACCGCTCGGCACACCAAAGCAACCGGTGGCGGTGGTATGGGGAGAGTGTGATGCCTCGCATGAGCGTGCGGGCCCGCACATTGCCCACGCACTTGCACCTCAAGCTACGTTCCACGCTCTGAAACATGTCGGCCATTTTCCGGACTTACAGGATCCGCAGACCATCGCAGATCTTTTGGATGAGTATATCGAACAGAACCTGACATAAGATCGGCGTGTCCCGACCCATACTGAAGTTCTGAAAATCAGTATCTACGGGGGCCTTTCGCATTTGGCAGCTTGATTGTGTAATGTAATTACATTACACAAAACAAAAATTCGCCTCTACTGAAGCCCGGCAATGCTGTTTCCTGACAACCAACATCGTCACTCCCAGTGCCTGAACGCAGCCAGAAAACGGCTGGATGATCGTGCGCGGGCCAAGTCACGGCGGCTTGGCGTCAATGACAAACGGGTTTTTGAGATATTGTTGTCTGAACACCGATCCTTCAGCGCCTATGAAGTTGTTGATCGTACAGAACAACAAGACAAGCGACTGCAGGCCAATCAGGTTTACCGTGCTGTCGAGACCCTGATCGAACTTGGCGTGGTGCATCGCGTCGAACTGAAAAACGGTTATATGGCCTGTCATTCACCCGATGAGTGTGATGCACAGCAGATCCTGATCTGCAGATCCTGCAATCAGGTCGCTGAAATGGAACATGCCAGATTGAGCCGCACGATAGCGAAATCGGCTGAGCAGGCTGGTTTTTTACCCGACCCACAAAGGCTGGAACTTTTGGGTCTTTGCGCGAACTGCGCCGACCCCGGCGCACAACAGTAAAGAGGAAATACGCATGAAAATACGACCTGAAGTCGGCGTTGTACTGGCGGCTGCGATGTTTGGTTCAACTGCGCTGCATGCCAGCGATCGGCATTTGCACGCTCACGAACATGGCGTGAGTTCGCTCAAGATAGCGCAGGAAAACAACAAGTTTCTGTTCGAACTGGAAGCGCCGGGAAACGATATTGTTGGTTTCGAGCACGCTGCCAAAAATGATGATCAGAAAGCAGCAATAGACAAGGCACTTGCTGAATTTGCCAAGCCGCAGGAGATTTTTGCGCTTTCGTCGGATGCAGGTTGCAAGGTTGCAGATCAGGAAGCCGAGTTTGAGACGGAGGATGATCACGCCGGTTTTCATGTCAAATGGTCGATGACTTGTGATAATCCCGAGATGGTGAAATCGATGAACATAAAATTCTTTGACATGTTCGAGCGCGCCGAAGAAGTTGAAGTGGAAGCAATTGGCAATGCAGGTCAGGCTGCCATGGAAGTAGAGAAAGGTGAGACAAGCGTCGATCTTTCCTCAGCAGTGGGTGGATAGCATCGAGTGAAAGCTGACGACCCGGCAATCGCCATTGAAGACCTCTATTTCAGGTTTAACGACCGGAGCCGATCTTTTGCGCTGAAAATTGCGTCGCTGAAGATCGGCCAGGGCGAGCGCATTGCGTTGCTGGGGCCGTCCGGGTCGGGCAAGTCAACGCTGTTGGGGTTGATATGCGGTGTCTTGACCCCACGCGAGGGCACAGTGCGTGTCCTGGGCCATCAACTTGAACAAATGTCGAGCCGTGAACGTGACAGATTCAGGGCAGACAAGCTTGGGGTAATATTTCAGCAGTTCAATCTGCTGCCTTATCTTTCGGTTCTGGACAATGTGGTTCTGGCGCTTGAGTTCTCTCATCAGCGCCATTTGAGCGCGCAGGAAAAGCAGAATTCAGCGCGGCAATTGCTGGACGCTCTTGGGTTGGGCGGTGACCAAATTGTCCGTCAAAAAGCCGCAGAATTGTCTGTTGGACAACAGCAGCGGGTCGCCGCCGCCCGGGCGTTTATTGGCGCGCCGGCGTTGATCATTGCCGATGAGCCGACCTCGGCACTGGACGAAGATCGGCAGTCTGAATTTCTTGCTCTCTTGTTTTCTCGCCAGAAAGCGGATGGTTCGACACTCCTGATGGTCACGCATGACCGAAGACTTGCGGGGCAGTTTGACCGGGTGTTGAACCTGGCCGATATCTGCGATTTCGCCCTCACAGAGGGTGCATCCATATGATCGTTTTGAGGCTGGCCCTGCAAAGTCTGCGAAACCGGCGGACCACGGCACTGCTCACGGTTTTGTCTATCGCGTTGTCGGTTGTCATGCTGTTGGGTGTCGAAAAGGTTCGCACAGGCACCAAAACAAGCTTCCTCAACACGATTGCCGGAACCGATTTGATTGTCGGTGCACGCGCCGGAGACGTTCAGTTGCTTCTGTATTCCGTATTTCGGATTGGCGATGCGACGGCGAATATCACCTGGGAGACCGTGGAAGACATAAAGGCGAGGCCGGAAGTGAAATGGGTTGTGCCCATTTCCTTAGGCGACAGCCATCGCGGGTTTCGCGTCATGGGAACCTCTGCGGAATATTTCGATCACTATCGCTATCGTCGCAATCAGAAGCTCGAATTGGCGTCAGGGCAACGCTTTGACGATTTGTATGATGCTGTGATCGGTCACACGGTCGCTGAAGATCTGGGCTATGAAGTCGGGTCTGAAATTGTCGTGGCGCACGGTTCCGGTCGCGTCAGCCTGGGCGCAGATCATGGCGATAAACCGTTTCGTGTATCCGGCATTCTTGCGCCAACCGGAACGCCGGTTGACAGGACAGTGCATCTGAAAATGGAGGCCATCGAAGCCATTCATGTTGGCTGGGAAGGCGGATCAGCCCCGCGTGGCGATGCGATAAAGTCTGCCGAGCAGGTCCGGGAACTCGATCTGGCACCGAAATCTGCAACAGCGCTTTATGTTGGATTGAAATCGCGGATGATGACCTTCTCGCTTCAGCGTTGGGTCAATACCTATAAACCGGAGGCTATAAGCGCCATTCTGCCGGGTATCGCTTTCGCTCAATTGTGGAGAATCCTCAGCAACGTGGAAATCGCCTTGCTGGTCATTTCTGCAATGGTGGTCTTCACGGCTTTTCTGGGCATGGTTATTTCGGTACTGGGCTCTCTCAACGAGCGGCGGCGGGAGATGGCGATACTGCGCTCTGTTGGCGCACGCCCCGGCCATGTTTTCGGCCTTTTGTTGTGGGAGGCGACAACTCTCGTTCTTGCAGGAATTTGTGCCGGTGTGTTCTCGATATTCGCGTTGCTCTATTTTGGCCGTCCGGCTATCGAAGACTGGACGGGCCTTTTGTTGAGTTTCAACCTGTTGACGATGTCAGAAGCAAAAATTTTACTCGGAATCTTTGTCGGTGGTGTTGTTGCCGCAATTTTTCCAGCAATCCGTGCCTATAAGCTGTCCTTGTCGGATGGCCTTACGATTCGAACCTGATCAGGAAATTGAAGATGAAAAAACTTCAGCTGTTTGCAAACGTTGTTCTCTTGGTTTTCTTTGCAGCATTTTCCGCAAATGCCGCGCCGAAGGTCATCACATGGGAAGACCTTATTCCGCTCGATAACAGCGCTCCTACGATTGATTTCGGCAAATTCACCAAACCCAAAGGCATGCCAAGCCTTTCGGAATTTGATGGCTCGCAGGACGCTCTCAACGGCTATGTCGATGATATGGAGTTCATGCGCCAGATGCAGCCGCAGGATGGCGATGCATTGGCCATGCATTTGAATGGGCAGGAGATCAGAATAGCCGGATATGTCACACCGCTTTCTTTCGATGGTGACCGGGTCGTCGATTTTCTGTTTGTCCCTTACCACGGCGCATGCATTCACGTGCCGCCGCCTGCGGCCAACCAGATCGTGTATGTTGAGAATGCCCAGGGTTTGACCCTCGAGGCGCTTTACGATCCCGTCTGGTTGACAGGGCGCATTAAAACGATACCGGTGTCAACGTTGGTTGCCAATGTCGGCTACTCGATGTCGGGTGCCAAGATCGAGCCCTATACCGATACAGACTGGTAGATGGGATTCATTGCGCGATCTGATTTGAAACGCTTTCTTTGTGGCAACTGCTAACAGCACCAGCAATCGCCAAATTCATTCCGCAGTTGGTTCACCTCGGCTCAGCATTGCGGTTTCAGCGCGGTTGAGGCTGTCGAGAATGGCCCGGTCTTCATCTTGCACGCCAACAATGCCGGTGCGCAGCCCCAATTTTATGCGACCGCGCGGTGTTGCAATCGGCATGCGGGCGGCAATAGTGCGCAACCGGTCTTCAAAGATCAGCGCGCCTGAAACATTGGTTTCCGGCAACACCAGCGCAAAAACGGAATCGCTGTAGCGACCGACGATATCGACACCTGAACGGCATGCTGTGTCGCAAACCTGCGCAATACCCATCAGGACGGCATCGCCGCAATCGGCCCCTTGCGAACGAATAATTGTGTCGTAACCCAGAATTTTTGCCATGACGACCGAAAGGCAATGCCCGTAGCGGCGGCTTCTTTGAAATTCCGCAGCGGCCAGGTCCATAAAATGCGCCCGGTTGGGAAGTCCCGATGCCCGATCGAAGGGCACCATCCGCTCCAGCTCTCGCGATTGAATGCGCAGTTTTTCAAGCTCAGCCTGCATGTGACTGCGCTCGGTCTGCAAGTCGCGCGTTCGATTGATCAGTGTGCTCAACTGCTGTTTGTGATGCCGCGCCTGGGCTGCAAGTGCCGTGATATTGCGCAGTGCAATCAGAACACCGGTTCCGCGTTCCATGAACTGGCATTCCAGGCTGATCTGGTGTGGGCCTTGTCGCGTTTGAAAAGTGAGATTTTTCGGCAGTCCGCCATCCCGAACAGCAAAAATAAGCTCTTCGGCGCGCTTCCCGACATCGGGTTTTCCGGCCCCATCCGCGTCGCCGGCGTCCGCACGATGGCTGGCTTGGAACACATCGCGTACGGGGTGGCCGATAATCTTGTTCAGCGTTCTGTCCAGCAAAGTCAGAGCAGATGGGTTTGCATAGCTGATGACCGCATTTTTACCGGGATCGCTGACCATCAGTATGCCGTCCTGCAGAACGTCAAAGGCGTGAAGTTCTGCATCGTCGCTCATAAAGAGAGCTTTGGACTTCGGCGCAAAGTCGTGCGCGTAGTCATTTTCTTTCACGTTAACGGAAGTCATTCAGTCCCACTGCGTCTCTGTCTCGCCTGAAGGTATGAGATGGCGCAAAAGGCTTAAGCTAAGGATTATTTGACTTGTAAAATTTTACATGTTTCGCGCGGGGCTCGGCGGTGACGCGATGTTTGAATCAGAAAAGCTGGCCCTGATCACCACCCGTTTTTGCCGTTGTTTTGACTGGTTTTTTGGGTGGCTGTTTCGGCGGTGTTTTTGCTGCTCCGTCGTGTGCGATGGCTGCAATTTCTCCGTCCTGCATGATTATGTTCAGCCTTTGCCCCACCGTCATACCAGACACACCGCGAACGAGCTTTTCGTTCTCATCGCGTATGACGGCAAATCCACGGGCGAGAACACCCTTGTAGGACAGGGAGTTCAGCAGTCGCTTATTGCGTTCAAGAAGCTGGCTCGCATTGCTGATGCGGTCCGTCATGCGGTTGCTCAATTGTCTGGACTGCCCGTCAAGCGATGTACGCATGATCTTGATGCGATCTTCGATTGGCCGCAGGCGCAGACGCGAGGTGCGTGCGGTCAGGCTTTCACGTGCCCGTGCGGTCCGCGTCTCAAGGGTTCGGTGGGACAGGCGGCCGCCTGTTGTGTCAAATCTGTCCCGGGCGCGTCGCACACGTGAAAAGAGTTCTCGCTCCAGACGCCCGGCGGCTTCGTCAAACCGTCGCCGTGGCATGGCCAACAGCATGTCCGCGCTTTGAAGGCCGCGGGTGATGCCACGCAGATGATTACGCCGTGCATCGGACAGGCGGCTCATCGCGCCGCGCAACCGCGCACCAAGATCGGCCAGCGTTGCCTCAAGTTCCGCCTTCACCGGCACTGCATGTTCGGCGGCTGCGGTTGGTGTTGGCGCGCGCAGGTCGGCGGCCAGATCAATCAGGGTCCAGTCGGTCTCATGGCCAACGGCAGAAATGACCGGAATGTCGGAATCCGCTACGGCACGCACAAGCGCTTCGTCGTTGAAGCCCCACAGGTCTTCAAGCGAGCCACCCCCACGGGCAACGATGATCACGTCGGGCTTCGGTATGGCACCGTCTTCGGGCAGGGTGTTGAGCCGGTAAACACCGTTCGCAACTTCCGCCCCGGATGTCTCGCCCTGCACCCGCACTGGCCAAACCAGTACATGGACAGGAAACCTGTCCGCAATCCGGTGGAGGATGTCACGGATCACTGCACCCGTTGGCGATGTGACGACGCCAATGACCTTTGGCATAAAGGGCAGGAGCTGTTTGCGATCTTCAGCGAAAAGCCCTTCCGCCATCAGTTTCTTGCGGCGCTCTTCAAGTAGCGCCATCAGCGCACCGGCCCCCGCCGGTTCCAGATCATCAATCACGATCTGGTATTTTGAGGACCCGGGATAAGTTGTCAGCTTGCCGGAGGCGATGACTTCGAGCCCTTCCTCGGGCATATGTCTCAGCTTTGCAGCCTGACCACGCCAGATAACGGCTTCCAGCCGCGCCCGTTCGTCTTTCAGGGAAAAGTAGCAATGACCGGATGAATGCGGCCCGCGAAATCCGGAAATCTCACCCCGCACACGCACGTGTCCGAACGTGTCTTCGACAGTGCGCTTCAGCTTGGTCGAAAGCTCGGTAACCGAGACTTCCAGAGCATTGGATTGGGGCGAGTCAGGCATGAAAACCTGTTACCATGGCTATGCTGACGGCGCTACCAACCGTGCAACATATGCCCGGGTCGCAAACGCGTTCCGCTTATTTTTGGTGGCCGACCAATCGTATCAACGTCCACAGGCAATCTGTTGAGCCCCTGAGCCCGTGACGTCACCATATCAAGACTTTTTCTGATGTGGGAAATCAGGGCATCAATCAGCGGGTTATTGCCTTCCAGACCACGCAGGATACCGATCTCGCAATCCATCAGTTCCGGGAAACCCTCATCTTCGCGCAGCACGCGTATGCCGGGGCGCAAAGCCGATTCCGGAAAAACAGAAACCGTCAGGCCCGACATGACGGCGGACAGGGTGACGGTGAAGGAGCGGCTTGTGTAGGCGATCCGGAAATTCCGGCCCTGTTTTTCCATCGCGCTGATAGCCTGCAAACGCCATGTACATCCGGGCGCTCCAAAAGCAACGGGCAGGGGGTCTAGCTTGTGAGGGCTGACATCCTGCCCCGTGACCCAGAGCAGCGGTTCCTTGCGCACCAGCTGGGAACTGGTTCCCGCCTCGTTATGGGTTACCAGCGCCACGTCAATCTTACCGCTATCGACCAGCGTTTTGATCTGTGATGTCGGTCCGCAGAAAACCTCCGCCTCAACCAGCGGATTGGTACGCGAAAATTCTCCAAGAATTGAAGGCAGGAAGCGCTCGCAATAGTCGTCCGTTATGCCCAGCCGCACAAAGCCTTGAAGCGATGCATCATCGAATGCCGCCAGCGCGCGCGTGGAAGCATCAATAATTTCCCGTGCGTAGGGCACCAGCTTTCGTCCATCACCGGTCAGTTCAATGGACCGGCCGTGTCGCAGGAAGAGCGGCTTGCCAACGGTGTCTTCCAGCTTCTTGATTTGCATGGACACCGCAGATTGCGTCTTGGCAACGGCGTCTGCGGCTCTGGTGAAACTCAGCGACCGTTCCACAGCCAAGAACGTGCGCAACTGGTCAGTATCAAGCGGGTTCATAGCTTATCCAATGCATCAGAAAAATTGATGATTGATATAATAAACATTCGTTTGTCTGATTGGTCAACCCATGCCACATGAGAGCCATCGAACCACGTATAACAGGAGATCACGTGATGGCTTTCACCCAGCGCCGCACCCGGCCAGCCTTTCATATCATCGCACCTCTCGACGTCCTGATCTGGGCGAATAACTGGTTCAAGCGTCGTCAAAAGCGCCGCGAACTCGCAAAACTGCTCACCTTTGACGAGCGCGAGCTCAAGGACATTGGCGTTACACATATGGACGTGCGCGAAGCTTTGGCGTATCGCGGAAATCCCGCACTTCATTTGCAGGCTTTGAGCGCACGCAGGCGTTTTCAGACCCGCAAACAGGATCGTCTTTAAGGACACGGTTTGACCGCGAGCGCAGCCTCATCTTCAACGCTTTTAAAAGCGGCGTCAGCCTCTGAAAACAGGCTGACGCCGTATGATTTTGTTGTCTACGCCGTCTTGGTTTTGTCTTGGAGCGCGAGTTGGTATGCGCTGGCCCTGCAGGTTGGCAATGTGCCCGTGCAGACCTCGCTGTTCTGGCGCTTTGCCATTGCCGCTTCGATCATGTGGATATGGGTGCTTGCCAGTCGCAAACCCGTGCGTTTTCCGGTCCGTCTGCACATTGCCTTTGCTGGCATGGGACTGTTCATTTTCTGCCTGAACTTCATGCTGTTTTACTATGGCTCCAGCTATCTCATCTCCGGGCTTTTGTCGGTCGTGTTCTCGCTGGCGTCGGTTTTCAACCTGGCACTTGGTTTTGTGCTGGAGCGGCGGTTGCCGCGCGCCCGTGTTTTGGGCGGTGCTTTCAGCGGTGTCGTGGGTATCGCTTTCATGTTCTGGCCTGAAATCGCGAACCAGTCCTGGCAGGGTGGTGCGATCATAGGGCTTGGCCTTTGCATAGCCGGAACCCTGTCATTCTGCATTGGCAGTCAGATTTCGGCCCAGTTGCAACGCAAACAGGTGCCTCTGCGCTCCACCACAGCATGGGGCATGACCTACGGCACCCTTTTTAGTGGTCTGATCGGTATCAGCCTTGGCAACAGTTTCGCGATTGAATGGAGCGCCGTCTATCTAGGGTCGCTATTGTTTCTGGCTG
This sequence comes from Pseudomonadota bacterium, assembly GCA_039180085.1. Lineage (GTDB taxonomy): Bacteria > Pseudomonadota > Alphaproteobacteria > Rhizobiales > Rhizobiaceae > Pseudahrensia. Next base: position 135,744 of record JBCDDX010000002.1, on the reverse strand, counting down.
TCGTGTCTTCCGTCATCGCCTTCTGGGCTTTCCTCACGCTGGTTGGGCGCATCGGGGCTGGCCGTTCGGGCTACGCGACTGTCATGTTTCCGGTGCTGGCGCTTGTCATATCGGCGATTTTTGAAGGCTACACTTTTCCAGCCGTAGCGATGCTGGGGCTCGCCATGGTTTTGATCGGCAACATGCTCGTACTTGGCGGTGGCAACAAGGCCTAGTTCGGTCCGAGCAATTCGTCGAAGACGCTTTTGGTGCTTCTTTGATAATCTCGTGACGTGTTGCCGCCTGCTTCCAGCAGATCGCCGAAAATTTCGCCCAATCCACCACCACTTCTTCGTCTTGGCCTCGGCTGTGAGCGACTTGCAGGTTTTGCGTAGGGGCTGGAGCCGCGCCGCCGTCCGCCGCCAAGCAATTCGTCAAACGCGTTCCCTCCCGACTGTCGACGGCGCGATGGCGTTCCGGGCGGCATGATTGGGTCAGGTGCACGTCGTTGTCGTGTTGTTGAACGTTGCGTTGTTCGGCGCGGGGCTGACCGCCTTCCGCCGCCAAGCAAATCGCCCAGCAGATCTTCCAGTCCGCCGCCAGTGTTGCCGCGTCGACGCGGTGCGCGCCTGCGGGCCTGCTGCTTTGCGCCGCCCAGCATGCCACCAGCAAGACCTTCGATCAGCGTCCCCAAAAGTCCGCCACCAGCCGCCTGTCCTAACGCGCCGCCCAAGCCGCCACCGCTTCGTGAGCGGGAGCCAGTGGCACCCTTGAACAGCGATCCCATGACCATGGAAGCGATGACCGGCAGCATTTGTTTGAGAATTGAGGACCCTATGCCCGAGCTGCCCGCTGCGTGGCTGGCGACAGCCCGGCTGACATCCTTATTGCCAAACAGGTGACCCAGAATAGCTTCGCCATCCCGCACACCAAAACTCGACATGGCATTGTGCGGGTCGCTTGCGTAGTGGCTGTGGCGTCCCGTAGCGAGAGCTTCGATCAATCCGGCAGCGCTTGCCGGGTTGGATGCATTGCGCTTCAGGCCTTCAGAAAACGCCGGTATCAGCGCCCCCATCGCCTCAAGGGTCTGTTCCTCACTCAATCCGAACTGCTGAGACAAGGCATCCACATTGTCCTGTGTGACAAGAAGCTGGGTCAAATTCATGAGACATGCACTTTCGTTCTAAGGGATCAAAAAAGGGGCAATTGAAAAGCGTGCGGTGGCGAACAGTTTTCATGATGACAGCAGGCAAACGCTTGATCAATCCGCCTCTTGGCCAATCGTTCCATCAAGGCCGTTGAAATTGGCACAGTACAGTTCTGATGAGCGGCTCAAGCTGCCTTGCTACCTGCCACTCGCAGCACATCCGCATAGCTCTCGCCAATTTCCATGGCATCGCGATGGCCGAGTTCGAGCATCCTTTGATGCATCTTCTTCAATCGCCAACATGGAACATGCATGACGAGATGGTGTTCAAGGTGGTAATTAACCCAGTACGGTGCGAGCAATGCGCGCATCACCAGCCCCGCCTTCGTTGTGCGCACATTGCGCAGCGGATTGTCAGAACGTTCAACCGCGCCGTGTTCGGCAATGTTGCGAACGCGCAGCACGAATTGATACCAAGTCAGCATGGGCAGTATCCACAGCACCGGATAAAGCCACCAGTGTCCGGTTGCAGCCAGACCGGCGAACAAAATCAGGTTCACCAAAAGGCTACGGCCAAGGCCTGGGCCGTTGAATTTTTGCGTCAGTTTTTGCGCTTCTTCCACCGCATCCTTATCGCCACCCATTTGCATCCAGTGCGCAAATTGCTCGCTGCGCTGGCGTAAACCTGTGCGCCCGGTCAGATCGCGCAGAAACTTGCGCCGAAGGCTTGCCCGCGTGGTCGGAAACGGTTTCGACAATACAAGATCCGGGTCCTCGTCTGTCTGCGTGTAGCGATGATGTTTGAGATGATAACGTCGGTAGGCATCAAGTTCGGCAAGGACGGGCCGCCCACACAGATAGTCGCCCGTAAATTCGTTTAGCCATGGCGTCTTGAAAAGCGCGTTATGCGCCGCGTCATGCATCAGGATAACAAGGCCCAGTTGTCGAGAACCGATAAGCACAAACGCGAAGAGGAAAGTGAGCACGTTTGGCCACCAGACAAAAAGGGCCATTGATCCAAAAATGACGGCCCAGCAATGGGCGACGAGCAGCGCGCCCATCCAGTCAGAGCGCGCAGCAAGCGCTCTGATTTCGGCATCGGTGAAAAACTGCCTCCGTGAGGCCATGGAAGCTTTCCCTAAAAAGCGTCGTTACGCGCACTCCCGCGTTCCGGAGATGCGTCAGCGGTATTTTGGCGCAAAATGAAGGAATTGCCCAGAGGGGTGTATGGCGTGCGCGCTAAAACGCATATTCTTCAAAAATATGGTCGATATCGCCGTCCCAATTGCTTTCATACTGCTTCAGCAGGCGTTCGGCCTGGGTTTCACCCAGAGCGACCACCTCATCAAGCGGGGCCAGGAAATGGGTCTCATTGACATCCATATCGTTGCGACAGTCGCGTGCATTCAGCCCCTTGTGCGAGATCGCAAGCGTGTCACGGGCAAGATCGAGAACTGTCCTCTTGCCCGCAGGTGCCTTCAGGCCTTGCGATGGCACAGCGTCACGCATGATGCGCACATCTTCAAAACTCAGTTCATCGGTGAGCGTCTTGGCGTCGGCCAATGCCTGTTCATCATACAACAGACCCACCCAAAGGGCGGGCAGGGCGCAAATGCGCCGCCACGGACCACCGTCAGCCAGGCGCATTTCAAGAAATTTTTTCAGACGCACGTCGGGAAACAGGGTGCCAATGTGGTTGGTCCAGTCGCCTTCGTTGGCGCGGTGCCCATCGAGACCCTTGTCGAGAAATTTCTGAAAAGTGATATGCGTGCAATCAATGTAAACGCCATCGCGCATGATGAAATACATCGGCACACTCAGCGCCCAATCGACATAACGCTCGAAGCTCATTTCGTCGCTGACCATGAATTCGTGCAAGCCTGCGCGCTGATTGTCGGTGTCACGCCAGATTTCAGCGCGCCAAGACAACAGCCCGTTGGGCTTGCCGTCGGTGAACGGAGAATTGGCAAACAGGGCGGCGGCCACAGCTTGCAGTTTGGTTGAAACCTGCATTTTCGTGCGCATGTCGTCTTCCGATGAGAAGTCGAGATTGACCTGAATGGTGCAGGTGCGGTGCATCATGTCGAGGCCGTGGCTCCCAACCTTCGGCATATAGGCGCGCATGATATCGTAGCGGCTTTTCGGCATTTGTGGTGTTTCGGCGAATGTCCATTTCGGGCTGCCGCCGAGCCCCAGAAAGCCCATGCCGAGTTCATCGGCAATTTCGCGCAACTGGGACAGGTGGGCGTTGGATTCCCGGCAGGTTTCGTGAATGGTTTTCAGTGGCGCCCCGGACAGTTCAAACTGCCCGCCCGGCTCCAGTGAAATCGCGCCCATGCCGTCTGTTGCAACAAGACCGATGATGTTGCCTGCATCAATGATCGGGTCCCAGCCACTGCGTTTTTGCAAAATTTCCAGCAGTGCGCGAATACCGCGATCACCCTCGTAGGGCACCGGGCTGAGGTCTGATTTGTAGAAACCAAATTTTTCGTGCTCGGTGCCAATGCGCCACTCGTCTTTTGGTTTGCAGCCACCTTCCAAAGCTTCCAGCAATTGGGCGCGGGTGGTGAGTGGCGTCTCGTTGGTGGTATCGCGGGCCATAAATTCAGTTCCAAATCGTCGTTAACTCAAAGCGCTAACGCCGCTTTTCGCCATGTGCAAGTGGGATTGTGTGCGAGCGCGGTTTTGTGACCATGCGTTGAAGACGTTCAAAAATCATTCCCAGTCGCCCAATGTGGCTTGTACCAGTGCCAGCGCTGCCACGGCTGCGGTGTCCGCGCGCAAGACGCGTGGTCCCAGCGGTATGGGTGTAACGTGGCTTTTGCCGCGCAGTAGGGCCCGCTCGTCTTCGCTGAAGCCGCCTTCCGGCCCAACCAACACGGCAATCGGGCCGCCCGGTATGGTTTTGAGAGCCGGCAGGGGGTTCTGAGTCTGCTCGCCTTCATCGCAAAAGACGACCTGTCGATTGCCGCTTAATGCATCGACTGCGACTTCAAGATCGACCGGTTCATTGATGATGGGAAGCGAAAGAATGCCGCATTGTTCTGCAGCTTCAATGCTGTGCGCGCGCATTTTTTCCAGATTGATGCGTCGCAATTGGGTGTGCTGGGTCAATACGGGCTGCAAAACCCCGGCACCCATTTCGACGGCCTTTTGCACCATATATTCCAGTCGGGCCTGTTTCAGCGGCGCAAAGAGATAGTGCAGATCAGGATGCGGTGTCTGGGCGCGGGTTTGTTCTTTCACGGTCAACGAAGCGGCTTTGCGACCGTGCTGGGCGATTTCGCAGCGCCACTCGCCATCGCGTCCGTTGAACACGAGAACAGATTGTCCAGCCTTCATCCGCAGCACGTTGAGCAGGTAGTTCGCTTGAGCGCGGTCGAGCGCGATGTCCTGACCGGCGCTTAGCGCTGTATCGATAAACAGACGTTGTGAAATGAAATCGTAGCGTGGCATGGCGTCAATTCATGTTGGCGCTTGGATGCCAGAGTGGCTGGTAACCGGCGTGAAGAACCGCGAGTATCGTCGGCGGTGTTAAGACTTCCACATCACCGTGACGGGTGGGCGAGGGCGCATAGCCGCCAAACGACCAGTGCAGCGCCCCATGATCAGACTTGGCAATCACTCCTTTGCCATCCACGACTATGGTGCCGACGGGCAGTGTATCCCAGGCCGCGACATGGGTGCGCTTCTTGCGATCCAAAAGTCGTTCTTCGTGCAACACCTTGTCCATGTCCGGTGCGGAGGGACGCCGCGCCAGACCATGCGCTCGTGCCCAGGCCTCACCAAAGGCATTGGCGGCGGTGCGCCGGCATTCAAAACAGGGGCGGTGCCCGGCGGCCAGTGCGGTCACCTCATCAAGAAAAAACAGTTCCGTATAGGTCCCGTCGCTCATCACTTTGCGCTGACGGTTCTTGAATTCCGTGACACAGCAAATCCATTGCCGCGACGCCCATCGTTTTGTCGGATGCAAGGTTTGGGTAGCGGCATCGTGTATCTGACCGCCGCGATTGCCCATCACTGTCCCGCGCGCCGAATTCGCGATGATATCACCATTGGGATGAACGCGATTTTGCAGGCCGGGCTGGGTCATGGTTTCAAATAGCGCGTTTGCGAAGCCACTTCCAGCAGGCGCTTTTCACCTTCTTCCAGCACCAAAGCTGTCAGCGTGCCGCCATAGACACAGCCTGTGTCGACATTCACGCGATGACGGCGAAACTCCACGGCGCGACGTGGTGTGTGGCCATGCACGACAACCTTTTCCAATCGCTTCTTGTGGGAAAGAAAAGGTTCGCGCATCCAAACCAGATCATGTTCACTCTGATCATTCAAAGATCGGGTTGGATCAACGCCCGCATGGCAGAAGAAATAATCTCCCTCCACGAAAGAGGTTTCGAGATTGTCCAGAAATTCGCGGTGCTCAGATCCGACGGCAGCTGCAATGTCATCGGTCAGCCGGTTCAGATGTTTTTTCTTCATGCTGGAAGAGAGGTGGCCGAGGTCATTGAGACCATAAGAAGCGAGGGTTTCCAGCCCGCCATAGCGGGCAAATCCGTCAACGGCTTCAAGCGTCATGCCGTTGATTGCATTGATCAGCTTTTCTTCATGATTGCCCCTGAGAAATTGCACGGGCTGTCCAGTTTCACGAAGGTCAATAAGTCGGGTTATGACGCCCTTGGAGTCAGGGCCACGATCAACATAGTCGCCTATAAATATGATGCGATGTTGTTCAACTGGCCGTTGCTCAAGGTCGTCGCGGATACGATCCAGAAGCGCGTTGAGCTCAATCAGGCAACCGTGAATATCGCCGATTGCATATAGCCGCTTGCCCGGCGCGAGGCGAGCATCATCCAGTGAAACCTTCACAAGCCTCGTCCCTATCAGTCTAGTCGTCCACGACAATAATGTGCAGCGAGCGGGGGCCGTGGGCGCCAAGCAGAATCGTCTGCTCGATGTCTCCGGAACGGGATGGGCCGGTGATCATGTTCACGGTGCGCGGCATTTGCCCTTTGCCGTTCATCTGGCGAACCCGGTCGAGAGCGGTTTCATAATCGCCCTCAATGTCGGATGCATGAATGACCACGATATGATTTTCCGGCAGGAAGTTCACCGTGGTTGGATTGTCCGCGCCCGATGTCAGCACCAGCGTTCCGGTTTCTGCTACACCCGTCGTGGCGTGGCTTAGGCCGACGAGGTCCGTACCATCTGTCGGGCCAACCTCGCGGGTAAGGTTTGGAACTGTGGACCAGTCTGCATTGCCAAGCCTTGGATCCTGCCCCATGCGCAGGGCCTGAGGCAAATTGCGGGAGCGCAAGTAGTCGCTCACCGCTTCGCCTATGTCATCATAGCTTTCAACACTGGCTATTGTTGTTTGGACCGCTTCGGCTCGTTCGCAAAACAATTCCAGCCTTTTGCGCGGGCTCAATTGGCCACGTTCCGGAATGACCCCCTTCGGTGCATTTGCGATGCGATTTGCAACAGCAGCACGTCGGGCCGTGTTCTCTTCGTTGCCCGCAACCTGATTGCGGATTTTGCTCAATATATTGCTGCGTGCCATGTTCTGTGGAGATGCCATAATCAACGCTTGTCCCGTTGTGCTGCCCATTGGGCCTGAAAAGTTCGCCCTTCCGGCGCGGGCATGTCGCGATATTTCGTCCATCCTCTGCCAAGCGGCAGAGAGGCTAGCCGCCCTTTGCGCCCGGCCATTGCCGAAAGGCCACGCATCGCGATTTTTGCGCCAAGACTGTAGAGGGCTGGTCGCTGCGCAAACCAAGCCCATGTCTTCAATCCCCAGCGTTGCACGGTCGGGTTGAGATTTCGCTCAAACTCACGCTCCCGCCAATGACGCATCATTTTCGGCAGGGGAATGCGCATCGGGCATACAGCTTCACAGCGTCCGCAGAATGTTGAGGCATTGGGCAGATTTCCGCCCTTTTCAACGCCTTCAAGGGACGGTGTCAGTACTGCGCCCATAGGGCCGGGATAAACCCAACCATAAGCGTGCCCACCCACAGCATGATAGACGGGACAGTGGTTCATGCAGGCCCCGCAACGAATACAGCGCAGCATGTCCTGAAACTCAGTGCCGATCATGTTGGTGCGGCCATTGTCAAGCAGCACCACGTGATATTCGTCGGGCCCATCCACGTCGGCTTCGCGTTTCGGGCCGGTCGAAAATGTGGTGTAAACCGACATGTCTTGTCCGGTCGCAGAGCGCGCGAGCACCCGCAAAATCTGGCTAACATCCTCCAGCGTTGGTGTGATTTTCTCTATTGAGGCGAGCACAATATGAACCCGTGGCAGAATCTGGGTTAGATCGCCATTGCCTTCATTGGTCACAATGATCGACGTCCCGGTTTCCGCAATCAGAAAATTCGCTCCGGTGATGCCGACATCCGCATCGAGAAACTTTTGCCGCAAAACGGTGCGCGCCTCGTCCAGCAGGCTTTCAGGCTCTTCCAGATTGCGGTCATTGTCGAGATGCGTGTGCTCGGCGCGGAAGTCCGCTTCTACCTGCTCTTTCAAAACATGAACGGCAGGCGCGATGATATGGCTTGGTGCCTCGTTGCGCAGTTGAATAATGTATTCGCCAAGGTCTGTTTCAATCGGCTCAATGCCGTTCTCGTCCAGAAAGTCGTTGATGCCGATCTCCTCGGAAATCATTGACTTGCCTTTGGTCACTGTCTTGGCCTCGGCCTTGCGACAGATCTCCAGTACGATGTTGCGCGCCTCTTCCGCCGTCTGCGCCCAGTGCACATGCCCGCCGGATTCAGAGACTTTCTCTTCGTAGGTTTCCAGATAGAGGTCGAGATGCGCCAGCGTATGGTCCTTGATCGCCTTTGCGTTGTCGCGCAAGGCCTCGAATTCCGGAAGGGCATCGGCAGCCTTCTGGCGTTTGCCGATAAAACCCTTTTCAACATTGCCTAGCGCCTTTTGCAGCGTTGGATTGGCCAGTGCCTCGACAGCATTCGACTTGAACTCCGGCGTCGTGATTTTCATTCGCTCTCTCCCAGCGCTGGTGTCTCAAGTCGCCCGGCCAGCACTTCTGCGACATGACGTGCTTTCGTCGTCTTGCCCTCGCGTTTTAGTTTGCCGCTCATGTTCATCAGACACCCCAGATCACCCGCCAGCACCATGTCGGCACCGGCGGCTTCAATCGTATCGGTTTTTTTGGCAACAATGGCATTGGAAATATCCGAATATTTGACGCAAAACGTTCCGCCAAAACCACAGCAAACGTCCGGATTTTCCATTTCCCTGATTTCGAGGCTCTCAACTTTCGAAAGCAATGTACGAGGCTGGCGGGCGATGCCCAGTTCGCGTAATCCCGAACAACTGTCGTGATAGGTAACCGAACCTTCAAACTTCGCCCCAAAATCTGTCACAAACATCACGTCGTTCAAAAAGCTGATCAACTCGAAAACCTTGTCGGAAAAACGTGTGGCGCGATCCTCCCAATCGGGGTCGCCAGCAAAAAGCTCCGGATAGTGTTTTTTCAACATCGCGGCGCACGAGCCGGAAGGCGCGACCACGAAGTCGAAATGCTCAAATGCCTTGATCACCTGTTCGGCAATGGCGCGCGTGTCGGCCCGGTCGCCAGAATTATAGGCTGGTTGCCCGCAACAGGTTTGCGCCGGCGGCACATCAACCGTGCATCCGGCTTTTTCCAGAAGGTCCACCGCTGAAAAGCCGACATTGGGGCGAAACAGATCGACCAGACAGGTGACGAACAGGCCAACGCTGGGTTTGGTCGTCTGGGTGGGCGCGGATTGATTTGACGTGTCCAAGATATGGGGGCTCCGTAGCGGGCTGAAGACTCAGCCGTTTTGTTTGCGCGATGCGCGGCGATTACGACCGGCATCCTGTTCATCGCGCTGCGCAAGGCGCAACGCTGAAATGGTTTTCCACTCGCTTTGGCGTTCAACTTCCCGGGTGGTTCTTTCAACATAGACAATGTGGTCACGTGCCGCTTTTTCGGCCGCTGCGCGGTCTGATGCAAGCACCGCTTCATAGATGGCAACATGTTGGTCAAATAGGTGCTGGCGAGAGCCGCTCGCTTCGTAAATCAGCGCGCGGTTGTGAAACACATCATCCGCCAGAAGCCGGTAGCAGGAGCGCAGCGTGTGCAGCAGAATGATGTTGTGGGCGCATTCGCAAATCGCCGTGTGAAACTCAACGTCAAGCTCCGCCTCCTGCTCGCTGTTCTGCGCCTCGTGGGCAGCCTTCATATCGTTCATGATGCGGGCCAGCATTGCACGGTCTTCGCTCGTGGCCCGTTCAGCGGCCATTGCTGCGGTCGTGCCTTCGATCTCGCGCCGATATTCCAGATAATCGGCCTTTGCCTTCGCATTGGCTGAGATGAGATCGACAATTGGCGGGGCAAAAATAGTTCCAATCACGTCGGCCACAACCGTACCTTCACCATGGCGAGTCACCAGCAATTTGCTTTCTTCAAGAGATGATAGAGCCTCGCGCAGGATTGGGCGCGAAACATTCAGTGCTTTTGACAGCTCGCGTTCCCCCGGCAGTCTGTCTCCAGCGCGCAAAACGCCCTCAAGCACCAGAGCTTCGATCTGGCGTTCCACCTCGCGGGCTGTGCGTCCCTGTTCGATGCTGGAAAATATCATCCGGTGCTTGTGGTTGGATATTAGGTCTTCGCGCCAGTTTAGTGCCGTGATGTGATAGTGGTCAATAAAATTGTCCACTGGAATCAACCATACTGCCGCTGCAAAAGGGTTTGCATATCAGGTTTCCACAGGACTTGCAGCCTCTTTCCCTTTTTGAAAATCAGTGGTAAAGAATTTTTACCACTGTTGTGAATGCCCGCCGCAAAGGATAAATGGATGTCCGGATTGCAAATGCCTGCGCTCGATAACGCTGTTGTTGAACGCAGGTCGCAGATCGTTGCCGATCTTAAGCACATTGTGCCCGGCGAGGGCGTCGTTTCAAATGAGCATGAAATGCGGGTGTTCGAATCCGATGGCCTGACCGCTTATAAGGCGCTCCCTTTCGTGGTCGTCCTGCCCGAAACGGTTGAACAGGTCGCGCAGGTGCTGAAATATTGCAGCGACAATGGCATCAAGGTTGTGCCGCGCGGGTCGGGCACATCCTTGTCCGGCGGGGCACTGCCGCTTGAAGACGCGGTGCTTCTCGTCATGTCGCGCTTCAATCGGGTTCTGGAAATTGATTATCCCAACCGTTGCGCCGTCGTTCAGCCGGGTGTCACCAATCTCGGAATCACCCATGCCGTGGCGGACGAAGGGTTTTATTATGCGCCTGATCCGTCGTCGCAGATCGCTTGTTCGATTGGCGGCAATGTGGCGGAAAATTCCGGCGGCGTGCATTGCCTTAAATACGGTCTGACCGCCAACAATGTGTTGGGCATCGAAATGGTCACCATCGAAGGCGAAATCATTCGCCTTGGTGGCAAACATCTGGATTCGGAAGGCTACGATTTGCTCGGAATCATGACCGGCTCGGAAGGGCTGTTGGGCGTGGTGACTGAGGTCACGGTTCGCATTCTGCAAAAACCGGAAACGGCACGCGCCCTTCTGGTCGGATTTCCAAGCTCTGAAGACGGTGGCCAATGCGTCGCCGACATTATCTCGGATGGCATTATTCCCGGTGGCATGGAGATGATGGATCGCCCGGCGATTCACGCTGCGGAAGACTTTGTGCAGGCCGGTTATCCGCTTGATGTGGAAGCGCTTTTGATTGTCGAACTTGATGGGCCGGAGGCGGAGGTCGATTATCTGATTGGTCGGGTCGAAGCGATTGCGCGCAAGAATAATTCCATGACGCTGCGCATTTCCCAATCGGAAGAGGAGCGCAATGCCTTCTGGGCGGGTCGCAAAGCCGCTTTTCCGGCCGTCGGGCGCATTTCGCCGGATTATTACTGCATGGACGGCACGATACCGCGCAAGCAATTGCCGACGGTGCTGGCACGCATGCGGGAATTATCGGACCAGTACAATCTGCGCGTCGCCAATGTCTTCCATGCAGGCGACGGCAATCTCCACCCGCTCATTCTTTATGACGCGAATGTGCCGGGCGAACTGGAGAAAACCGAAGAGTTCGGCGCTGATATCCTGCGTTTATGCGTTGAGGTCGGCGGGGTGTTGACCGGCGAGCACGGTGTTGGCGTTGAAAAGCGTGACCTGATGCCGGAAATGTTCACCGAAGATGACCTCAATCAGCAGCAGCGGGTCAAATGCGCTTTCGACCCGGATCAATTGCTCAATCCCGGCAAGGTTTTCCCGCAGCTCCACCGCTGCGCCGAACTTGGCCGCATGCATGTTCACCAGGGCAAAGTCCCGTTCCCTGATCTGCCGAGGTTTTGATGAGCACCGATGTCATGGAGGCCGACTTCCACCCCAAAACCAATGAAGACGTTCTCGCGGCTGTCCAATGGGCGGCGGCTGAAAAAACACCGCTGGAGGTGATTGGCCATGGCAGCCGTCGCGCCCTGGGAAAACCCACGCAAACCGCGCACACGCTCAACATGTCCGGTCTGTCGGGCGTCACTCTGTTTGAGCCGGAAGAACTGGTCTTGACCGCCAAGGCGGGTACGCCGCTGAGTGAAATTACGGATTTGCTGGACGCCCACAATCAGGAATTGCAATTCGAGCCTGCAGACCTTGGCACCGTTATGGGCGGTGAGGCCGGGCACGGCACGTTGGGCGGCCTGATCAACACCAATCTGTGCGGTCCGCGCCGTCTGAAAGCCGGTTCTGCTCGTGACCACATTCTGGGCATCACAGCTGTTTCCGGGCGGGGTGAAGTGTTTAAGTCCGGTGGTCGTGTCGTCAAAAACGTCACCGGATACGACCTTTCCAAGGGGGTGACCGGTTCCTACGGCACATTGGCGGTGTTGACAGACATCACGGTGAAAGTGCTGCCCCGCGCCGAAACGGAAAAAACTCTGATGCTGGAGGGTCTGACCGATGAACAGGCGGTTGAAGCGATGGCCATGGCGCTTGGGTCAAGCGCTGAGGTCTCTGGTGCCGCCCATCTTCCAAAATCCGTAACAAATGGTACGGCATCGACGCTGTTGCGCCTCGAAGGCTTCGAACCGTCCGTTGCTTATCGCATCGAGAACCTCGGTAAGCTTTTGAAAGAGTTTGGAAGCCATGTCCAGTTGGATGCTGAAACTTCAAAAGGGCAATGGTGGGCGGTGCGAGACTGCCTACCCTTCGCAGCCAATCCGAGCCATCCCCTTTGGCGCATTTCCTGCACGCCCACGCAGGGCCCTCAAATTGTGGCGGCCATTACGGACAAGACAGCCGCTACTGCTTTCTACGATTGGCAGGGCGGGCTGATCTGGCTTCAAATGGAGGACGGCGACGCTCAAGCCGAACTTGTTCGTACGGAGTTGGCAGCGCATGGCGGCGGACATGCAACACTCATCCGCGCAACCACGGCGCAACGCCAGGCAACGGCTGTTTTCCAGCCGCAGCCAGCACCACTCGCCGCGCTGTCAGAGCGCTACCGCGGCAATTTCGACCCCCACGGAATTCTAAACCCCGGACGGATGGGCTGAGGAAAAACCATGCAGACCAATTTCTCCCTCGCTCAACTGGCCGATCCGGGTGTTGCCGAAGCGGAATCGATATTGCGCAATTGCGTGCATTGCGGTTTCTGCACGGCGACCTGCCCCACCTATGTGACATTGGGCAATGAGCTCGATTCCCCGCGTGGGCGCATTTATCTCATCAAGGACATGTTGGAAAATGATCGTCCCGCCGACGATCAGGTGGTCAAACATATCGACCGTTGCCTCTCCTGCCTTGCCTGCATGACCACATGTCCGTCGGGCGTGCACTACATGCACCTTGTCGATCATGCTCGCGTTCACATTGAGGAAACCTACAAGCGCCCCTTCATGAACCGCATGATGCGCGGCGTACTGACAATGGTTCTGCCTTATCCGGCGCGCTTCCGGGCGGCGGTGAGCCTTTCGAAACTGGGTAAACCTTTCGCACCCATTTTTGACATGATCCCGCCGCTCAAACCTGTGGCTGCGATGCTACGGCTCGCGCCGTCGAAGGTTTCCAAACCGCAAAAGCACACCCAGCCAGGCACGTTCTCGCCTGAAAAGGCAAAGTTGGGCCGTGTTGCCCTGTTGAGCGGCTGTGCCCAGCCCGCGCTGGATGATGGTATCAACAAATCGACGATTGATTTGCTGAACCGCCTCGGCGTTGAGGTTGTGCTGCCTCAAGGCGAGGCCTGCTGCGGTTCTCTGGTTCACCATATGGGCCGCGAGCATCAGGCGCTTGATGCAGCGCGCAACATGGTCGATGTGTGGACCCGCGAAATTGAGAACGGCGGTCTTGATGCCATCATCATCACCACGTCCGGTTGCGGCACGACAATCAAAGATTATGGCTACATGCTGCGGCTGGACAAGGCCTATGCTGAAAAGGCCGCGCGGATATCTGCTCTGGCAAAAGACGTGTCGGAATACCTGACCACACTCAACCTGCCGCAACCGCGAGCCCTGCCAAACATGACGGTTGCCTACCACGCTGCCTGTTCCCTGCAGCATGGCCAGAAAATCAAGACTGCGCCGAAGGATTTGCTCAAGGCAGCGGGTTTCACTGTGCGCGAAGCGCCGGAGAGCCATTTGTGTTGCGGGTCGGCGGGCACGTACAATATTCTCCAGCCGGAAATCGCCGGGCAGTTGCGGGAGCGCAAGGTCAACAACATCCGCTCCGTTAAGCCGGATGTCATTGCAGCTGGTAATATCGGCTGCATGACCCAGATCGGCAGCGCCATTGATGTTCCCGTGTTGCACACGGTCAAGCTGCTCGATTGGGCCTACGGCGGGCCCAAACCAAAGGAACTTGAGGGCTGGGAAGCGGCCAGTCAGGAAATGCCGTTGGCAGCCGAATAGGGATGGGGTCCATTCTCTGAAGGAAGAGTTTTCCGTCAGGAGCGATTGCGCTGCAAAACAGTCCACACCCGAAGATCGGCAATGACTTTGACCGTTGCGATTAGGAGCAACGCGCTCAAAGCTGCTTTCGAAAACGTTTCCATCGTTCCATCAATCAGCATCGCATGGATCACCGTGCCCAACACGATCATTACAAACGAAATCGTGTGAAAAACACGCCACGTTCGCGGGCGAATTCGGAACGGCCTGCGCAGCGCGGCCAAAAGCGCGGTAATAAAAACCAGCCACATGGCGGTCACCCCCCACACGGAAAATGGGGTCGGCGATGCAAAGAGCAACGCATCAACAACGTCCGGCGGACTGGTGATCCAAAGCCCCCCAACATGAATGACAATGGCAATGACCAGAAAACCTCCGATCCATCGGTGCGCCTGCCGATAGCGCAATGATGAAAGACCGGGCAGGTATTTCCCCATAAGCAAGGGTTGCAGCAACATAAACCCCATGGCGATGATACCGGCAAATCCGGCAACGATATAAATCGGCTCACGCCACGCCAGAAGCGGGCTTGTTGCGGCAGCTGCGATGGGTATCGCCAAACAAATCGCCAAGGCGACCCAGGTCAAAATGGTGCGGGTCGAACTCATGGTACTGGAAAAACCCTGCTGGAAACGCCAGTGATCAAGCCGGTTTCAGAACGAAATCGGCGCTCAGGGTTGTGTCCCTTGGACTTGGCATGACCGGGCGCAGGAAGACGGTCTCAAAGTCACCGCTGTCATAAGCAAGATGCGCGTGGGCCTGGCCGAAGGCCGGAACGATCTGCGGCATTTCAAGGCGGAATTCGCCATTCGCGTCAGTCAGTGTGGCCCCGTGGCTTTGCGGGTCGCGCTCATGCCCCTCGGTCGTGTGGGCCCAGATTTGAATGCGCTGCCCGGCAAGCGGGGCGCCGTCACCGGCACGACGCACGGTGCCCGTCATCCAGAATCCACCGCCGCCGATGCGTTCGACAATCGGAGCTCCAGCAAGATAATTGTTTGATCCGCCCCGCATTGATGGGGTCGGGGCGATATCTTGAGCCCGGGCCACCGTCGCGGGAACGATCAAACCCGACACGCCGGCCGCCCCCGCCGCGAGAACGGTACGGCGATTGAGCAGAGTTTTGGTCATACAAATGTCTCCCATCAATTCATGGCTTTAAGTCAGGCCAGTGCAAAATGCTTCAGATCATCATTATCTATGGTGTGTTTGTAACATTTTTGAGTGAGACAAACTGACGTTCTGAAAACCATTTTCAAACTTGCTTGATTGTCGGGCTCAATCACATGCAATGCTTTCTCGACCAAGAACGCTGTTCTCTGGCTGCTCATCATTGCGTAGGGGGGCGGAATGCTGAAAGCAAGCAGTCGGGTGGACCCTTTGAACTTGTCGAATTGGGGTAGATGCCGTTCTGCACTGAAGCTTCAAATGAGTAACGCATTTCGAAAGCGGCCAATCAATTTCTAACGATGCAGACAAAACGAGTTCTCGCTTTGAGACCAAAGTGTTGGATGCTGCGTTGCTCGCGAATGGCAGTTGTTCCAAAGCGAGAGCTATCGTCTTGCGCGCTCTTCAACGAGTTGAGCTATTTCCATTGCATCCGGTACAGACTCTTGTTCCAAACCCGCCCTCACGCCTGTCCAGTCTTTCAGCGATTTGTTTTGGCTCACCTTCCAAGTCCCCTGCATATCTTGGATCGATACCTCGAAACCAACCAAACCCCGAAGTTGCCGCTGAACGAAATCAGGTGGCGCATCTGAAACTGCCCATGGCTCGGCACGATGACTTTCGTGTTGACGTGTGAGGTCGTCTAGATGCCGTAAAAGCCATGCGGGTTCTCGGGTGAATCGCAACTCGCCCCGCACATGAACAACTACATAATTCCAAGTCGGTACTACTTTTCCATGGTCTTGCTTTGACGCATACCAAGAAGGTGTCACATAGGTCTGAGGGCCTTGGAAGATTACTAGAACGTCAAAAGCGTCTTCTGTTTCCCGGAACAGAGGATTATTGGCAGCGATATGGCCTTGAAGACTCGCCTTTTCTGAACCAGATTTAAGGACGAGTGGAACATGATCTGCGGTCAGCCCGCCGGTGGCAGAGGCCACGATCGTGGCAAATGGGTGTGCCACAATCAGCTCTTTCATGACGTCTTGACGATCTTCTCGAAAAACCGGTGGCTGAAACATTATTAGTCCCGCGCGGGCGTAAAAACTCACTGTACTGGTAACTGAAAGCCGACATTGGTTCAAACGCGACGGAAGCTCAAGGTCTGAAAAGTCCGCCAAGCTGTCATCCATAGCAAGCGGCTTTTAACCACATGAATGCCTGCTCTGGCGAACTCAATGAATGTTTCAACACCTGCCGAACGGATTTAGGCGTCGAAATACCCATATCAAAAAACCTCTGCCAAAACGGAAACGGGGTTCTGAGTCTGGTATTCAGCGCCGCAGGCGCCTTTCCCTGTCTCAGAACCCCGACATTTTCCCCGGAGAAATTCCGTTACGCACTTAGAATACTTTAAAGGTCACACCAAAGATGAACTGGTTGGAGATGATGTCGGTGTCCAAAGAACCGCCGCCCTCAAGATCAGCGTCGACCTGGCCGTAGGAGAATTTGTATTCGCCGAATACGGACCATCTTTCAGTGATCGAATAATCAAGGCCAACGAAACCCTGCAGCGCCACACCGGTGACCTGATACTCGTCGGTTTCGACAGGCGAAGACGCTTCTTCGAATTCAACATTAGGAATGGAAAGACCAATGCCGAGGCCGCCATATGGGGTCAGGCCATTGTCAAACTCTTTGCGGTAAAGACCGTTCAGCGTCAGGAAGTTGATGCCGTCTGTAAACTCAAGCGTTGAGATGCCGGCTGGAAGCGGGTCAGCGGCAACCTTGGCATGCGTGAATTCCAGTGCAACACCAAATTCCGGCATGGTCTCGAACCAGTAGGTCGCGCGCACACCATAATAGGGCGGTGCTTCAAAGGACTCACCATCCCAGTCAATCGCAATGTCGCTGCCCGAATTGCCACCATCGACGGAGAAGTCAATGTCAGAATGGGGAGAAAAGTTCGCACCGCCGAACACGGAAATCGTCGCTTCAGCAAACGACGCCTGTGTTGTCGCAAAGGTTGTGCCGGAGGCAACAACGGCAATAGCAAGAAATTTTGTCAAGGGGGCGTTCAATTTCACGAGTTTCATTCCGATTGCTGAAGGCACCTGGCCGTCTCGATTTTCGTATCAATAGAGCAAATTCGCCAAGCAAGTCGAGAATTGCGATAAGCGATTCAGCCATAAAATGGCCTGAATTACAAAAATCCTGGTTTTCTCACCTCACATGTTGCCAATTTGCTACGCTTGAAACCGGGTTTCACTGCAGATCCAGTCTGCAAAAGGACAACAGATTCGTTGTTGGACATGCCCTAGCGTAAGCGCGGGTAGGCACGCTGATTCCCGGTTTGAAGGTGCGGTTTTTTGCTCCTGTTCCAGATCAAATCACTCTTACGCTGGCACCCACGGGCACCCGATCGTACAAATCCATAACGTCTTCGTTGCGCATGCGAATGCAGCCGGACGAGACCGCTTGCCCGATGCTCCAGGCCTGATTGGTGCCGTGAATGCGGTAGAGCGTTGAGCCGAGATAAAGCGCGCGTGCGCCCAGCGGATTGTCCAGACCACCTTCCATGAAAGCCGGCAGATCACGCCCCTTGGCGCGCTCACGGGCAATCATTTCCGCTGGCGGACGCCAGCTCGGCCATTCCTTCTTCCGCGTTACTTTGTGGCGACCGGCCCATTCAAAACCGGGCTTGCCAACGCCAATGGCATAACGCCTTGCCTTGCCGCCCGGCAGCACCAGATAAAGCCGCCGTTCCGGGGTGTTTACAATGATTGTGCCGGGCTTCTCAGCCCCATTGAAGTTCACCACCAATGGCGCGAGCGAAGCCTCGTCGACGGTCGCGATGGATGAACGCAACCCGCTCGAAGTTGCCAGCGAAGCTTGTTGCACACGTGGTGTTTGAACCCGTTGATATTTCTTCTTTTTCCAACGCTTTACAGAGCCTTGCCGTTGATAGCGGCTCGCCTTTTTTCGCACACGGCGCGGCTGGTCGCGCAGTTGAATGGTCCATGGTGACGTGAGATCGGAACTCAGTGTAATGGGCGGTGGCGTTGCATAGCGCTGGTCTGCGTTCGCCTGGTCAGCGGATTGCGCGAACAGGGCTATCCCTGCAACGACCGCACCTGTCACGGCCAGCGCTTTGAATACAGGTTGCAAAACCGGCCCGGTCTGGCCTGTCCCATAAGTGGTCAATCTGAACATCGTTTTCACTTTCCAGCACATTGTGACGGGCTGTGCGCCGGAGCAACCGGCAAGCCGTCAGGTTGGTGAAGCAAAGTGGAAACTGCACCCTGCTGCGACCGATACTCTTGCGCGAAACAGCAATTGAAAAGTGAATCAAAGTGTCCGAATTTCAAAAACCACCTGTTTACCTTTCAGCTTAGTAAAGCAGGCTCTAACAGGCATGGTTAATCTTGCAATTTGTTAAGCATCACGACGCTGGTTTGCGGGTTTTCGTAAAGTTATCAGCGCACTGTGCGGTTCACATCGCGATAAATTGCCGGAAGCAGGGGCTGAACCCGACGGCGGGAAAGCCCGCTTTTCAAACGCCGGTCATACAGCATATTGAGGATCAACCGGTCATAACGCTGGAAGCCCGTAAACCGGGATGTGTCATTGAAAATGCTGGTTTTGAGCGTGGCATTGTCGTTCAACGGTCCAAGCCCCTGAAGGATTTCCTCCGTGATACAGCGGCGCAGCAAGCGCGCACCTTCGTCATACACGATGATGGCTGCCGATCGTCTGATACCGGCGCGACTGAACGTGGAGCGCACAAGACACCGGCTGTTGCGCACCTGCCGCTGCAAGCGCGGTCGTCCGCGATAAACACGATCCCTCACAGTTGTCTGGTAATTTCGCCGGGCTACCAGATGCACGACAAAATTGGCCTGCGCCTCGGTGGAGACTATCTCAACGGAAAGATTGTTGATGAGGCGGCTCAGGCGGCCGACAAACCTCTGCGTCCGGCGCTTTGCGCTGGCTGGTGCACCTGCGTCGCTGCGAATGTAAAATCGCACCGGCTTTTCAAACCGGCGCAGATAATTGCCAGCAAATCCAAATCCACCGATTTCTGACCCAAAGACGGTCTTATTGAATCCGTCGATCACCTCAGCCTGCGAAAAAGCATGCGCCTTGCCGGTGTCGGCAAGCTGAATGGCCAGAACAGCCGCACACAAAAAGATCATTGAAAGGTAACGGGCAATCATGTCGCGTATTATGCGCCTTAAGGAAGGGTGGGGGATAAGTTCGTGACTGTGTGTTGTCCATAGACCAAATGAGCATCCACGTTGACGTTGATTGAACCTGTGCCCATGGTTCCGCGCAACTGTTGCGCAAATGAAACAAGGGTGAGTGGAGCAATCCATGGCAGGTGAGAAAGACAAACGGAAAGACGGATTGGTTGAAGGCGAGGACGGATTGTTGCGCTGCCCATGGGATGGTGGCCTGCCGGATTACCAGATTTATCACGACACCGAATGGGGTCTGCCACAGGATGATGACGTCACCCTGTTTGAGAAAATCTGCCTTGAGGGCTTCCAGTCCGGCCTGTCCTGGCTGACGATTCTGCGCAAACGGGAGAATTTCCGGGCAGGCTTTGCCGGGTTCGATTTCCACAAGGTCGCGCAATTTGGCGACGATGATGTCGAGCGCCTGGTGAATGATGCCGGGATCATTCGCCATCGCGGCAAAATCACGTCCACCATCAACAATGCCAAACGGGCAATCGAGATGGTGGAGAAGGAAGGCTCGCTCGGTGCCTGGTTCTGGAGCTTTGAGCCGGGGCCGAAGGACCGGCCGAAGAAAATGGACCACGCCACACTCATGAGCCTTGGCAAAACCGACATTTCGACGGCGATGTCCAAAGAGCTGAAAAAGCGCGGCTGGAGCTTTGTTGGCCCGACCACATGCTACGCCTTCATGCAGGCCATGGGCATGGTCAACGACCACATCGAGGGCTGCCATTGCCGCGATAAAATCGAAGCCGCCCGCGCGGCTTTCACCCGACCATCCTAAACCCGCTTTCCCTTCGCCGTAATGGCGATGGCGACGCCGCCCAGAATGAGCACGGAGCAGATGATCAGCCGTGCGCTCACATCTTCTGCCGAAAACACCACCCCGCCCAGCGTGGCGATGGCGGGCACCGAAAGCTGCACAATCGCCGCGCGCGTGGCGGTGAGTTGCGGCAGGCAGCGATACCAAAGCGCATAGCCGAGGCCCGATGTGACGGCTCCGGACAGGACAGCCAGCGCCACGCCCCATGTGCTGAACTGAAGGCTGGCCGCAAACACAACCGCCAACCCCAAAGCGATGGGCGTTGCGCGGGCGAAATTGCCCGCCGTTGAGGCCAGCGCATCGGATACCGACCGTCCACGCAGGGAATAGATGCCCCAGGCAATGCCCGCCGCGACCATCAACACGGTGCCAAACGGGTCCGGTGCCGAAAGACCGGGCGATACGAGCGCAATAAATGCGCCGAACGCCACCACCAGCCCGACCCATTCCAAGACACTTGGCCGGTCGCCCCGGATCAGCCCCCAGCCGATCATCGTGGCCTGCACGCAGGCAAACAGGATCAGCGCGCCAATGCCCGTATCGAGCACCAGATAGGCGAAGGAAAACCCCGCCACATAGACAAACAGCGCCATCGCCGACGCCCATGAACTGTGTTGCCGCGCAGCACTAACGGCCATTCCATCGCGCCGCGCCACCAGCAACACCAGCACAAAGGCCCCGGACGCGATGCGGATGAGCGAATAGCCGGACGCATCAATCGCCCCGTCCCCCCCGATTCCGGGTGCCAGCGCCAGCCGCGCCAGAACGGAATTGGCGGCAAAAGCCACCATTGTCACAGCCGTAAGCAGAAAAATCCCCATCAGCCGCCTCTAGCACACTCATCATGGATCGCGACACAACTTGTTGTCAGGTGTGTGTGAGGGTTGGCCAGCGATTGGCACTGCGCCTGGCTTGTTTGTTGTTTGCGCTCACGCTGTCGGGCTACGCCCTTCGCTTGTTCGGTTTGGCCTCACGACATTCGCTTCGCTCAAGCCTGCGGCGGCGCAGCGGGATTCCCGCTGGCTCGCTTTTCGCTCGCTGTGTCGAGAGGCTTTCCCCTGGTGCTCCTTGGCTGGTTTTGTGCCGAAGAAGTTTCGTCTGATGCGGTATTTCTTTCTCGCTTCTACAATCCCCCACTTGTCATTCCCGCGAAGGCGGGAATCCAGAGCCGTTGAGTATGCATCGCTGCTGGAGCACTGGATCCCCGACCTATGGTCGAGGATGACAATCGGGGGCGAGGCATGTTTCGGTGCATGAGTTTGAGCATCAGACGCACCCTGTCATTCCCACGCCCGCATTTGCGTCTGGGTTCTGAAACTTGATCTTATCAACCGACGGAACGCCCTGCGGACGCTGGCCATTGAGTAAACTATGTTTGCGAACGCGGGGCGTTCCGTCCCGGTGGCTGCGCAATTCCCTTTCTGCTCCTTGCAAAACAAAGAGCACTGTCCCTAAGGCGGCCTACGATTTCCACGCACGACCCGGGTTCACAGGCAGCGCTCCGGGGGACAGATCGTTAGCCTGATCCCCCGAACACCGGCACTCCCGGCACGGCAACGAACGATCGTTTCCGATGGTCGAACCGGGCGTGTGGGAACAGTATGAAGCAAGGGGAAAGCGCGGGGATAAGTTTTTTTGGGAAATGCAGCAGGTACATTACAACTGGTGTAGGAAATGTGAAATATCTTCCCAGTCTGGATTGCTTTCCTCAATGAGATTGATCTTCCACTGGCGTCGATATTTCTTCAGGCTCTTTTCTCTTTGAATAGCCGCGTTGACCATGTCGTGCACTTCAAACCAGACAAGTCTTGTCACATCATATTTCGATGTGAACCCCCGCACGAGCTTCTTTTTGTGCTCATACAAACGACGTGACAAATCTTTGGTAACACCAACATAAAGCGTGCCGTTTTTCCGCGATGACAGCATATACACATAACCCTTTGCCATAGCGGCATCCTGAAGCGGCTGGATTGCCGGGACAAGCCCGGCAATGAGGAAAGCCGGGGCAGCATTTTGGTGTTGGGTTGCAAACAAATCTTCAATCTTTTCTCGCCATAGCGGCATCCTGAAGCGGCTGGATTGCCGGAACAAGCCCGGCAATGAGGAAAGCCGGGGCTTCACTTTGGTGTTGGATTGCAAAACAAATCTTCAATCTCCTCTTGCCATAGCAGCATCCTGAAGCGGCTGGATTGCCGGGACAAGCCCGGCAATGAGGAAAGTCGGAGCTTCATATTGATGTTGGATTGCAAACAAACCTTCAATCTCCTCTTGCCATAGCGGCATCCTGAAGCGGCTGGATTGCCGGAACAAGCCCGGTAATGAGGAAAGCCGGGGCTTCATATTGATGTTGGATTGCGAAACAAATCTCCCAATTCCTCATGACCGCCCTTGTGGCGGTCATCCATAAGATCAGTGTGCCTGTTTGCTTTAACCCCCAACCAAACCGTCTTGCCGTTCGCGCCTTTTGGCGTTACGAGAACGCCATGAACACGCTGAGCCTGCATCACCATCACCGACATTCCGGCACTTGATCCGGAGCAGGCTCGTATTCGACGCATCGTCGTGAAATTCTGCATGGTCCGGTCAAGTCTTCCCCTTCACCGCGCCTCTCTTCCGCATGACCGTATTCAACTGAGACCCTCCCATGGCTGACAAGCAAAAGAAGAAGAAACCGCAACGCCTGAAGGCCCGTCAGCCGCGTGGCTTTGTGGACCGTTCGGCGAGCGACATTCGCGCCACGGAAGCGATGATGGCGAAGATCAAAGAGGTCTACGAGCGCTACGGTTTCGACCCCGTTGAAACCCCGATGTTTGAATATACCGATGCGCTGGGGAAATTCCTGCCCGACACCGACCGGCCCAATGCGGGCGTGTTTTCCCTGCAGGATGATGACGAGCAGTGGATGAGCCTGCGCTATGATCTGACCGCCCCGCTCGCCCGCCATTTCGCGCAGAATATCAATGACTTGCAGACACCTTACCGCACCTATCGCGCAGGCTGGGTGTTTCGCAACGAAAAGCCCGGCCCAGGCCGTTTCCGCCAGTTCATGCAGTTCGACGCCGACACCGTAGGCGCCCCCAACCCCTCCGCCGATGCCGAAATGTGCATGATGATGGCCGACACAATGGAAGCGCTTGGCATCGAGCGCGGGGATTATGTGGTGCGGGTGAACAACCGCAAGGTGCTTGATGGTGTGATGGAGGCCATTGGCCTCGGTGGTGACGAGAATGTAGAACGTCGATTGGGCGTGCTGCGTTCAATCGACAAACTTGATAAGTTTGGTGCCGAAGGTGTTCGGCTTCTGCTCGGCAAAGGTCGAATGGATGAGAGTGGAGATTTTACAAACGGAGTGGGACTTGAGGAAGAGCAGATAGAAAAACTGGCACTGTTGTTTGAAATTGAAAAAATGGCAGGCATGAATGTTCAGATGTACGCTGGTGGCTCCGGAATGATGTTTGGACGCTCGAGTGTTGATAATGAACGAAGAATATCTGCCGCAAATTTAGCAGTTGTTGGATCGAAGGTTGGGTATGAAGGGCTAACAGAGCTTGGTACTCTCGCTGGCATCGCTGATCACTGCGGCTACACAGATGACCAAATCCGCATCGACCCCTCATGCGTCCGCGGTCTCGAATATTACACGGGCACCGTTTTCGAATGCGAACTCACATTCCCTGTGACCAATGAAAAGGGCGAGGAAGTCGTCTTTGGCTCCGTTGCGGGCGGGGGGCGGTATGATGGGTTGGTGAAGCGCTTCACGGGGCAGGATATTCCCGCCACCGGATTCTCCATTGGCGTGTCGCGCCTGATGACGGCGCTGAAAAACCTCGGCAAGCTGGACGAGGATACGGTGCTCGCCCCCGTCATCGTGTGCGTGATGGACCGTGATACGGAAGCGCTCGCCGGTTATCAGAAAATGGTGCAAAGCCTGCGCAAGGCCAACATTCGTGCGGAGATGTATCAGGGCAACCCGAAACAGTTTGGCAAGCAGCTGCAATATGCCGACCGGCGCGGTTCGCCCATCGCGATCATTCAGGGCAGCGACGAGCGCGAACGTGGCGTCGTGCAGATCAAGGACCTGCTGGAAGGCGCGAAACTGGCCGAGGAAATCACAGACAATGAGGAATGGCGCTCCCAGCGCGTCGCGCAACGCGAGGTGCCGGTCGATGATCTGGTTGACGAAGTGCGCAAGACGCTTGATGCGCAGGCCGCAGAGCGAAACGGATAAGGCTGACCTGTGATGCTCGAAACGGCTCTTGCCCATCTGCGCCGCGTTGCGCCCGACACGCTGGATATTCCGATCCTCCAGCCGGCCGACCCGTTTCTGGAAACGGCGGGGGAAGACCTGCGCCGCCGCATTTTCATCACCCAGGATGCGGGCGGCATGGCGCAATGCCTGCGCCCGGAATTCACCATTCCCATCTGTCTGGAACATGGAGACGCAGGCGACCACCGCCGCTATGCCTATGGCGGCACGGTGTTTCGCCAGATGCGCGATGGCGCGAGCGAATTTCAGCAGGCAGGGCTGGAAGATCTGGGTACCGGTGACGCGATGGCCGCCGACGCGGCTTGCCTTGCTGATGCGCTGGCGGCACTCGCCACTCTTGGCATTGCCGATATGCAAACCAGTCTGGGTGATCAGGCCCTGTTCGGTGTTGTGGTGGACAATCTCAAACTGCCGCAGCCGCTGGCAGAACGCCTGTTGCGTAATTTCGGCTCGGGCGAACAGATGAGGGATTTGCTCAATCGGTTGACTGAGGGAACAGAAGCTCGCCATTCCGACCCCGTGGCGGGCCAACTGGCCGACGCCGGTGATGAGGCAGGCCTAATCGCCCATATTGAACAGATCATGGCCGAAAGCGGCCTGTCGCCGCGCGCGGGCCGCGACCCGGCGCATATCGCACAACGCATGATCGAGCAGGTCCGCCAGCGCGGGTTCACCTTGTCGGGCCACGGCGCGGAACTCCTGCGCGGGTTCCTCGATCTTGAAACGTCAGCTGGTGGCGCTGTGGCAGCCATTCACGCGTTCGGTGCCGGGGCCGGCATGGATTTCGGCACGGTTCTTGAGCAGTTCGAACAGCGCCTCGAAGGGCTGGTCGCGCGTGACGTTGCTTTGGACAGGATCACCTTCAAGGCCTCGCTTGGCCGCAAGCTCGATTACTATACCGGCATGGTGTTCGAAGTTTTCGCGCACTCACTGCCACAAGCCGTTGCCGGAGGCGGGCGCTATGACAGGCTTTGCACTTTGCTGGGCAGTCCATCGCCCGTGCCAGCTGTCGGTTTTTCCCTGTCCCTCGACCGGGTAGCGGCCGCATTGCAGGGGAGGGCCAGCCAATGAGCATTGTGATTGCTGTGCCTTCCAAAGGACGGTTGAAGGAAAAGACGCTGGCGATATTCGAAAATGCCGGTCTGCCCGTCGCGCCACCGGCGGATGAACGGTCCTATCAATCCACGGTCGTTGGCCGGGACGACATCGAGATCGCGTTTCTTTCAGCCTCCGAAATCGCCCGCGAGTTGCACAAGGGTTCTGTCCATCTTGGTGTCACGGGCGAAGACCTCGCGCGCGAAACCATTCCGCAGCCGGACTTAGCTGTCGAGTTCCATCTGAAACTTGGCTTCGGCCATGCGGATGTCGTCGTCGCCGTGCCGGAAGCCTGGGTCGATGTCGATACGATGGCTGATCTGGATGATGTCGCCTCGTCCTATCGCGCGCGCTATGGCCGCCGCCTGCGGGTGGCGACGAAATATTGGCAGCTCACCCAAGGCTTTTTCGGCAGCCACGGCATCGGTGTTTACCGCATTGTTGAGAGCCTCGGCGCCACCGAGGGCGCTCCGGCGGCGGGCAGCGCGGATGCGATTGTCGACATCACCTCGACCGGCTCCACCATTCGCGCCAACCGGCTGAAAATTCTGCAAGACGGTATCATTTTGAAAAGCGAGGCCAATCTGATCGGCTCGCACGCGGCGGTCAAAGACGATGCAACCCGCGATCAGATTGCTGCGTTTGTAGCGCAATTGGGAGCTGCGCTTTGAATTGACGGTGGATACGACGTCCCTGTCATGCAATTGCCATTGCAGCGTTGAGCGGTTGTCACATCGCAATTCTAAGCAGAAAGTGTTGTTTGAATTGACAAGGTTTCCGCTCATGCTCCGCCTGATTGCCCTTTCGCTTGCCGTCGCAACTTTCGCACCCTCCGCCTTTGCGGATGGCCATTCCACGACGCCGGTTCAGCTTGGCCCGCGCCCGTTTGCGCTGGTCGATCAGATGGCGGACGGCGAACTGAAGGAAAAACTGTCTGCCTGCATGGACGGGCCGTTCAAAAAGTCCGACTGGTCGATCGGTCATCGCGGCGCACCGTTGCAGTTTCCCGAACATACGAGGGAATCCTATGTCGCCGGCGCACGCATGGGGGCGGGCATTCTGGAATGCGATGTAACGTTTACGAAGGACAAGCAACTCGTCTGCCGCCATGCGCAAAACGATCTGCACACGACCACCAACATTCTGGCAACACCGCTGGCGGCGCAATGCACGGTGCCCTTCACCCCGGCAAGTGATGATAACCCCGCAAGCGCCGAATGCCGCGCGTCAGACATCACGTTGGTCGAGTTCAGGACGCTGACAGGAAAAATGGATGGTGCTGACAGATCAGCGACAGACGTGACATCCTATCTCGATGGAACCGCCAACTGGCGGACGAATCTTTATGCCAACCGGGGCACATTGCTCACCCATGCGGAATCGATCGACCTTTTCAAATCGCTGGGTGTGAAGTTCATGCCAGAACTGAAAGCAACGTCCGTCGACATGCCGTATGAGGGCTACACGCAGACAATGTATGCCCAGCAGATGATTGATGACTACAAGGCCGCCGGTGTCGAGCCGTCCGATGTGTTCGCCCAGTCCTTCAACCTCGATGATGTCTTGTACTGGATCAAAAACGAGCCAGAATTCGGCAAACAGGCGGTCTATCTCGACGGCTCCTTTCGCATTGACGGCTGGTCAGCCTCGGATGCTTCAACCTGGCAACACACAATGGCCGATCTGAAAGCGATGGGTGTGAACACCATCGCGCCGCCAATGTGGGTTCTCATCACGCTGGAAGATGGAAAGATCGTGCCTTCGCTCTACGCAAAAAGGGCGAAGGAGGCGGGGCTAGAAATTGTCACCTGGACGACGGAACGGTCCGGCCCGCTCGCTGGCGGTGGCGGCTGGTACTATCAGACGATCGCCCCGGCCATCAAAAATGATGGCGATGTGTTCACCGTCATGCATGCTCTGAACACGCAGGTCGGCATCAAAGGCCTGTTCTCCGACTGGCCGGCAACGACAACCTTCTATGCCAATTGCTTCGGTTTGAAATAGATGCTGTTCAGCCGGATTGAACGTCAGCTCATCTTTACGCCGGTGGGCACGAGCTCGAAGGCCGTGATTTCGAATTCGTACATGTCGCTGCGGTCCGGCTTTTCAGCCCGGGCAATCAGCTTGCCCTCATCATTGTAATAGACCGCGTGCGTCGTGTGCAGCGCCCGGTAACAGTGTGTGCCGTCGGGATAGTAATATTTGATCATGAGGTCCAACCGGTTTGAGCATGATTACCTAGATTGGACTCATGCAGCGGCACCATGGTGTCAGCATGATGAGCGTCGGCCGATGTCATCCACATGAATCTGCCCGCTGAACCAAAAAAGGCCGGTTCGTGAGAACCGGCCTTTCGTTATTCGGGTATTTAATTGGCTGATGCCGAAACGCTTTTCAGCGTTTCTTACATCATGCCGCCCATGCCACCCATTCCGCCCATGTCAGGCATTGCTGGTGCGCCAGCGCCTTCTTTGGCAGGCTTCTCAGCAACCATGGCTTCGGTTGTGATCAGCAGGGATGCGATGGAAGCAGCGTCCTGAAGGGCGTGACGAACAACCTTCACAGGGTCAACGATACCCATGTCGATCATGTCGCCAAACTTGCCGGTTGCAGCGTTGTAGCCGAAAGCAGCTTTCTTTTCGCCAAGGATCTTGCCAACAACGACGGAACCTTCGTCGCCCGCGTTTTCAGCGATCTGACGAATTGGCGACTGAAGTGCACGACGTACGATGTTCACGCCAGCGGCCTGATCGTCATTCTCGCCTTCGGTCTTGATGCCAGCTGATGCGCGCAGCAGAGCCACGCCACCACCGGGTACGATGCCTTCTTCAACAGCAGCGCGCGTGGCGTTCAGAGCATCGTCAACGCGATCCTTCTTCTCTTTCACTTCCACTTCGGTTGCACCACCGATGGAGATAACGGCAACACCGCCAGCGAGTTTCGCCAGACGTTCCTGCAGCTTCTCACGGTCGTAGTCAGAAGTGGTTTCTTCGATCTGCTGTTTGATCTGACCGACGCGACCTTCGACGTCTTTCTTCTTGCCAGCGCCATCAACGATGATGGTTTCTTCCTTGGAGATGGAAACGCGCTTTGAAGTGCCGAGCATGTCGAGGGTTACGGTTTCAAGCTTGATGCCGAGGTCTTCGGAAATTACCTGGCCACCGGTCAGGATCGCGATGTCTTCGAGCATGGCTTTACGACGGTCGCCAAAGCCTGGTGCTTTGACAGCGGCAACTTTCAGGCCGCCGCGCAGTTTGTTTACAACCAGAGTTGCCAGCGCTTCGCCTTCAATGTCTTCAGCGATGATAAGCAGCGGCTTGCCGGTCTGCACAACAGCTTCCAGGATCGGCAGCATGGTTTGCAGGGAAGACAGCTTTTTCTCGTGAAGAAGAATGTAGGGATCGTCGAGATCGCAGAGCATTTTTTCTGAATTGGTCACGAAGTAAGGTGACAGGTAGCCACGGTCGAACTGCATGCCTTCAACAACGTCGAGGGTTGATTCAAGCGACTTGGCTTCTTCAACCGTGATCACGCCTTCATTGCCAACGCGCTGCATGGCTTCTGCAATGCGGTTGCCGATTTCAGCTTCGCCGTTGGCAGAAATGGTGCCAACCTGCGCGACTTCGTCGGAGGTCTTGATTTTCTTCGCCATCTTCTTCAGCGCGGCAACCACATCGTCCACAGCGGAATCGATGCCGCGTTTCAGATCCATTGGGTTCATGCCGGCAGCAACAGCCTTGCCGCCTTCGCGAACGATGGCCTGAGCGAGAACGGTTGCAGTTGTTGTACCGTCACCAGCGATGTCGTTGGTTTTGGAAGCAACTTCGCGCACCATCTGGGCGCCCATGTTTTCGAACTTGTCTTCGAGTTCGATTTCCTTGGCAACGGAAACACCATCTTTAGTGATGCGCGGTGCGCCGAAGGATTTGTCGAGAATGACGTTGCGACCTTTGGGACCCAATGTCACTTTTACGGCGTCGGCAAGCACGTCCACGCCACGCAGCATGCGCGAGCGGGCGTCAGCGCCAAATTTGACTTCTTTTGCAGCCATTTTGATTTAACTCCTGTGAGCACCCGGGGGTGCAAATTCATGATTTTGATATTTGGGCTTGGCTTCGGGCTTTAGCCGATGACGCCCATGATGTCGGATTCTTTCATGATCAGCAGATCTTCGCCGCCGATTTTGACTTCGGTGCCTGACCATTTGCCGAACAGGATACGGTCTCCGGCCTTGACATCGAGCGGCACCAGTTTGCCGGACTCGTCGCGGGCACCAGAGCCAACAGAAACGATTTCACCTTCAGCGGGTTTTTCCTGAGCGCTGTCGGGAATGATGATGCCACCAGCCGTCTTGGTGTCGGCCTCAACGCGGCGAACGACAACGCGGTCGTGCAGCGGGCGGAACTTCAGTTTTGCCATTTTTGCTAATCCTGTACATGGATGCGCTTCGTCGAGCGGCGCACTTCAATTTTTGAGTGATGCGTTTGTTAGCACTCATTTTTGAGAGTGCTAACAGCGGTTGGGAGATAAGAAACCTGTCACGTGCTGTCAAGTCTTGGTGAGGGCAGCGCTGCAGCGTTTGCCGAAAATGCCAGCCTCCAGAGGCTCGGGTTTACCGCTGTGAATGACTGGCATCTCAACCGGGGCGTTGCATGACATCGATGATGCCGAACATCGCTCAAGGTCGCCTCGCTGAATCCCGACGCGCCTATAAGGCGCTGACAGGCAACGGATTTATGAGTTTTGGAAAGTCGGCACAATCTGAAATAAAAAATAGATAAAATTTAACCTAAGTCTTCAAGTCATCCTCAATGTGTTTGCGCCAGTGTGCCCGGTGAATTGGTCTGTCCACATCCGGGCAGGCGAGGGTGCTGGCTATCATTATCAAACTGTCATCGCCCAACTTTGTTGGAGTGAAGAGAATGTCAAAACGCAATTTTCCTCTCGTGAGCGGCGCTCGCAAACGGGTGAGCGACTTCGCAACTGACACGAGCGGCAGTATCAAAGTTCTTGCGATGACATCGATGGTCCCGCTGGCCATGATGGGTGGCCTCGCCATCGATTCATCAGAAATGTACCGCGCACGCGTCAACTTTCAGGCGGCTGTTGATGCCGCCGCCATCACCGCGGCTCGTTCCCTGAGCCGGGGAGCAACGCTCGCCGAAGCGCGCGATGCGGGTGAGGCCATTTTCCAGCAGAACATTGCAAACCTCAAACCATCGGTCGGTGAAATCGATTTTGAAATGGACGAAGGTTCATGCGCCAACGAAGGCGTGGTCGCAAACGCAACTCTGCGCCACAAGGTTTGGTTTGACTCCTTGAGTGCAAACATCTCCGGCACTTTGACTTTGGACGGTAAGGCCGGTGTTTACACGCGCAAGGGCGATCCGGGACACACCAATCTGGTCGGTTCAACCACGGTTCAGTGCGGCAACGATACGGTGGAAATCGCGCTTGTTCTGGATAATTCCGGTTCCATGCGCCACAACGGCAAACTTTCTACCTTGAAAGCAGCCTCGCAAAATCTGGTGAACTCGCTTCACAATCAGATGGGCAACAGCCCGCGCCCAAACCCGGTTCAGTTTTCGCTTGTACCATTCGCGGCGACTGTGAATATCGGCGCCAACAATCGAAACAAGTCGTGGATGGACAAAACCGGTATTTCGCCATCGCATTGGAGCGGAACGGACCCCAATGACTGGCAGGACGATATGTTCAATTTCGACGACAACAGCGATGTTGTGAAAGTCGGCAATGCCTATCGTACTCAGTCCGGACAAGCGATTTCACGCCTGACTCTGTATGATAATCTGTCGAATGACAGCTGGAAAGGCTGTGTTGAGGCGCGTCCCTATCCGTATCACACAACCGATGACGAGCCGACCACCAGCAATCCGGCAACACTGATTGTGCCGAGCTTTGCCCCGGACACGCCCGATGACTGGAGCGGCCAGCGCGAGCGCGTGCAGGTGACATCGAGTCCTGTTCCGTATTGCGTGAAATTCAAAACCTGGACGAGAAATAGGGACTGTCGCGACTGGAGTGATGGGGCGCGCGGCAAGCGACACCCCGTGACACGTGAGGTGGCGCGTTACTACAGTTATGATTACCAGTACAAAGGTAAGTGGCGTTATGGCAATGTGACGACCACATCGGTTGAAGATGGTCGGGTCATTGATGAGCATCTGTATCAGAACAATTATCTGGTTGATGATCACAATCACCTGGGGCCGCTTGACCCGCGCGATCCATCGACGACAGGTCAGGTGCTGGATCAGTACAAGCGCCAGTCCTGGACAACGAAATATTTTCGTAACAGCAGCGGCACGCGGCCGACCGTGCGCGATGTCAATCGCAACCGGAATGGCAAACCTTCGGTCATCGGCTATGAGGGCGGGCCAAACTATTCCTGCACGACTCAGCCTCTGACAGAGCTGACACCCAACCGCACGAATGTTCTCAATGATCTGAACTCCATGCAGGCTATTGGACTGACCAACATTCACCAGGGTGCTGTGTGGGGATGGCGCACATTGTCGAACGGTGAACCCTTCACGCAAGGCCGCCCTTCTTCGTCGCCAGACAACAAGAAGATCATGATTCTCATGACGGACGGCAATCACACCTACTACCGGATCAACCGGTTTTACGGCAACACTTACTCTAACCAGAACCTGTCCTATTACGGTGCCTACGGGCATTCCAGAACGGGGCGGATATTTGAAGGCTATACGGATATTGCCAACCCGCAGCACACAGATTCTTCGTTCACGAAGGCCATGGACAGCCATCTGAAAAAGACGTGTGACAACATGAAGAAGGACAATATTCAGATTTACTCGATTGCCTTTGACGTGCCGAATGGCTCAAGCGTTAAAACGATGCTTGAATATTGTGCCTCAAATGGTTCGGCCGGCACCAAACTGTACTATGACGCACGCGACAATGCTGCGCTGGTTCAGGCGTTCGATAATATCGCCGAGAAAATCTCTGAGCTTGCAGTTTCTAAGTAAGCCGCACCTCAATTGAAAAACTGAAAACCCGCGTTCTGGTCATCAGGGCGCGGGTTTTTTATTGCCGTTTATCGCCGGTTCCGAACACGGCGGCACTCAGGTTCTAAGCGGCTGATGCCGAGGGTTTGCGGCCCGCCTCATTGGCCAGAAGCTCTGCCTTGACGGGCCGTGGCGGCGCAAACAAGAGGCCCTGACCATAGGCAATGTTGAGATCGATAAGCGCCACAGCGTCCCGCTCTTCATCAAGCTCATCAGCAATAAGCGAAAGACCATGGGTTCGCGCATTGGCTGCAAGGTCTGTCGCGCGATAGGTTTGGCCATCTGATCCCACATCGGCGTGCAACAGCACCGGTGTGGCAACCTTGATCATTTTGAACCCACGCCCTTTCAGCATGGCGCAATCGAGTGCGAGATCAAGCACGCCGTTGAGGCAGAACCCGTAGCCGAGATCGGCGATCTGCCCCAGGCGATCCATTTCACGCGGCTTGAGATTGTTGAAGTCGCGCTGCGATATTTGCAGTGTGAGCAACGGGCCCAAAACGCGGTTCGCGCTCAGATGTTCTTCAATCTGCTCAAACGCACGGCTGTCCGCCAGCGTTGAGGCGGAAAGATTGCAGATGACACCAGCCTGCTTTTTTTGGGTATTCAGCCTGCGCAGCATTCTGACGGACGAAAACAGGATCTTCTTGTCAATTGATGGCGTCAGTTTCGCCGCGTTGGCCACTTTGATGAATTCAGCATTATCGATGAATTCGCCCTTGGTGTCCTGCAAACGCATGAAGGCTTCAAACGCACTGGCCTGTCTGGCAGGCAAGGTGACGACCGGTTGCAGATGCATGGCCAGATTACCGTCGCGCAGTGCGGCACGAATTTTGGTCTTGTCCAGAATTCCTGCCTGAGGTGGAACAGAAAGAACGCCCGCACCATCGGCGAAATCCGTCAGCGTTGCCGCCGCAGGCATGCCGGCCATTGGCATGTCTGCGGTGGCGGAGCCTTCGTTGAAATTCTGCTTTTGGTGCTCCAGCTCGATGTCTTTCAGCCGTCGTTCCACCGTTCCGGAAGCCGTTTCAAGCGTTTCCAGGCGGTCCGACAAGTCCGCAAGCGGTGCCTGTAGTGTTTCTGGTGCGCTGTGCAGGTTGATCCGCTCCAGCCGCCGCTCAATCTCGTCTTCGAAATGAGCAATGTTGAGCGCGTGGTTCTTGATCTCGCGCAGTTCCTTCAAAACAACATTCTGACGAAACCACACGAACCCAAGCGCCAGGGCACCCAGGGTGATTGCAAAGCCGCTGACAAAACTCGCCACCCCGGCAAGCGACAAACTGATGCCGGCGATCAGCGCGACAGCCGTCAGACCAACAAGCATAAAAGCTTGTTTCATCCAGTAACGAATGGGCAGTGCTCCGATCATTCGACTGATCATGAAGGTTTTCCCCGGTCGCGATAAGGCGGTCAGACGCGCACAAAATATGATTCTGTTAACCTTTGATACAAGCTGAACGCGTTCCGCGCCAGCGCCCCGATACAGGCTCCACAGTCAAGGTCTGTGGTAACACCTTCGCCAGACATCGCGCGGACGCTTGACGTGTTGCCGTGCGCGTCCTACGCGAAGCGCTTATTCGGCTGCCAACGGGCACTTTCCTCCCAGTCGATCAACCGGAGCATTTTCCTTGTTATCGAACCTCACATCGCAAAGAGCCCACGGTCTGTCAGAGCTCACAGAGCGTTACAAGGGTATTTTGTGCGATGTCTGGGGCGTGCTGCACAACGGCGTTTCGGTTTACACCGCAGCGAATGATGCCCTTGTACAATATCGGGCGCAGGGTGGACGTGTCGTCCTGATCACCAATTCACCGCGCCCGAATGGCGGTGTGATCGAACAATTGCGCCAGCTCGGCGTTGACGATGAGGCCTGGGACGACATCGTCACCTCAGGCGATGTGACCCGCGAACTGATCAAGTCTGTATCCGGTCCGGTGTTCCTGCTTGGTCCGGACCGCGATCTGCCATTGTTCGACGGGCTGGACACATCCCTGTCAGATGCCGCCAATGCATCGGCAGTGGTCTGTACGGGCCTGTTTCACGATGAAACCGAAACGCCGGACGATTATCGCGACATGCTGGCCGATTTCAAAGCGCGCGATCTGCCGTTCATCTGCGCCAATCCCGATCTTGTCGTCGAACGTGGCGACCGCCTGATCTATTGCGCGGGTTCGCTGGCGCAGGCTTATGAAGAAATCGGCGGCACGGTCCATGTTGCAGGAAAGCCCCACAAGCCGATTTACGATGCCGCGTTCGCGGCGATCAATCGCGTTGACGGCTCCCAATTAAAGCAAAGCGACCTCGTCGCCATTGGCGACGGTATGCCAACGGATGTCGCGGGCGCGCTCGGCAACGGGTTTGATCTCCTCTACATCACGGCCGGCATTCACGCGGCTGAATATGGCGCTGCGGATGCACCGGATGAAACAAAGCTTGCGCAGTTTCTGCTTGCCCGGAATGCGGACCCGACATACTGGATGCCGCGTTTGAATTGGCAGGATGGCTGACTGGTGAGCGAATTTCTCAAGCATGATCTGACCGCGCCGGTCGACAAGGCGTTGCGGGGCGGTGTTCTGGCCATCGGGAATTTCGATGGTGTTCATCGCGGGCATCAAAGTGTTTTGCAAACCGCACGCGACATTGCTGCTCAAGCCGGTGCACCCTGTTTCGTGCTGTCTTTTGAACCGCATCCGCGTACCCTGTTTAAGCCGGAATCGCCGGTCTTCCGCCTCACGCCGCCCGATATGAAAGCGAATGTGTTGCGCGCCTTCGGGATGGACGGATTGCTGATCCTACCCTTCGACTTTGCGACCGCATCGACGACGGCTGATGATTTTGTAACCGAAATTCTGCTTGGCCGCGCTGGCGCAAGCCATGTCGTGTCCGGCTTCAATTTTCATTTCGGCAAGAACCGCGCCGGGTCTCCGGAATTTTTGAAACAGGCGGGGCAGGATCGCGGTTTCGGCGTTACGATTGTCGACGCCAAAAGCGATGAGAACAGCGAGCCGATTTCATCAAGCCGTATTCGTCGTTCGCTTGGCAGCGCCAATGTTGAAGAGGCCGCCGGTCTCTTAGGCTATCGCTGGTGTGTCAGTGGTGAAGTCGTGAAAGGCCAGCAACTGGGTCGTACGCTGGGCTATCCGACAGCCAATCTCGCCCTGTCGCCAAACTGCCATCTGGCGCACGGCATCTACGCTGTTCGCCTACGCACGGCTGACGGCGTTTTGCACAATGGCGTTGCAAGCTATGGCCGCCGCCCGACCTTCGACAATGGTGCGGCCCTGCTTGAGACCTTCATTTTTGACTATTCGGGCGACCTGTACGGCCAGGACATCACAGTTTCCCTATTCACCCATCTGCGGGGCGAGGAAAAATTCGCGAGTGCAGAGGCTCTTGTGGAGCAGATGAAACAAGATGACGCGCAGGCGCGTGCTGCGCTGGCTGGTGTTACGCCTTTGAGTGTGCTTGATAAAACGCTGAACTTTGACGGACTTAAGTCACAATAAGTCTTCAAACAGGGTTGGCAATGGCACAGCAGGACGCGGGCGCACTCAACATTCTGATCACCGGGGCAACAGACGGCCTGGGGTTGCGTCTGGCAAAATTTTACGCTGAGCGCGGCAATTTTGTTCTGGCCACGGGCCGTCAGTCGATCACCGATGATGAAGCCTTTTTCGGCACTGATCGCATTCGCTACATTGTGGCAGATCAGGACAACCCCAATGCGGCGGCTGAAACGATCCGACTGTCGATGACGCGGCTCGGCTGGAAATCGCTCGATCTTGCTGTGCTCAACGCCGCCACGGGGTGGAGCGGTGCGCCGGGTGACGAACCATCCGCGACGGTTGAGAAACAGATCGCCGTCAACCTGACCGCGCCGATCCTGATTGCCCGCGCGGTTGCGCCTTTTCTGTTTGAGGCCGAGGGTCAACTGACCTTGATCGGCTCAACAGCCCATCGCGGCGCGCCGATGTTTGCAACCTACGCGGCCACCAAGGCCGGGTTGCATGGCTTTGCCCGTTCGCTGGCTGAAGAATGGCGGGGCAGGGCCAGGGTGCAGATCATCCATCCCGGCCCGACCCGCACTACGATGCATGCCAAGGCAGGCATGAAAATCGGCATGGCACGGCTGTTTTTCATGGGGCCAAAACGCGCTGCCCGTGCCATCCTGAAATCCATTCGCTCTGGCGAGAAAACCCGCACGATCACACGTGCCTACGCCTGGCGCGCCCTGTTCAGCCCGTCGGGGAGGGGCAGCCTGTGAAAGTTCTGATCACTGGCGCATCGCACGGGCTTGGCCGCGCGCTCACCGAAAAGCTGCTTGCAGAAGGCCATGATGTGTTCGCTGTTGACCGCGACACGGACGCGCTGGATGCGCTGGCGGTCAAAAGCCGTGGCGCCTGCAAACCCATTCTGGCTGATATGGCGCTTGGGCAATCTGTTGAGCGGTTGATGCGGGAAATTGCCGGCCACACATTTGATCTCGTGATTTTGAATGCGGGGATCAGCGCAACCGGCAAGTTTGAGGAAATACCGGCGGCGGCCTATCAGCGCCTGATTGCCGTCAATCTGACTGCGCCGATCACCATCGCTTCGCGGCTGATAGGCGAAAATATGCTGGTTGCGAAATCGAAACTGGTTTTCATCTCTTCCCTGTCCCACGCGGTGGGTTATCCCGGCGCAAGCGTCTATGCAGCCACCAAGGATGCCCTGGCAGTCTATGCGCGCAGTATCCGCAAACCGCTGGCGAAAAAACGGGTCGGCGTGTTGACGGTTTTCCCCGGCCCCATCCGCACCCAACACGCCGAGCGCCACGCGCCTGCGGGTGCCAAGGCGTCCAAGCGCATGTCGCCGGACATTCTCGCACGCCATATCCTGAAAGCCACCCGTACACGCAAGAAAGAGCTCTATCCGGGAACGCAGGCCGCGTTCACAAAACTGCTGGCTGGGATTGCTCCGAATTTCATGACGAAGATGATGCGCCGGGTGATTTTCGAAAAGCTGGACGACAATGTTTATTGAGCCGCTTCGAGCCATCTCTTATTAGCGCTGGATATGCGGCGCGGCCTTTGTTAAACAGCCGCGAGAACGGGTAACCAACCATTGCTGGAACGCGCTGCCGTGCCGACATTTCGTTGCATATTGAAAGCTTCGCCGATAACCGGGCGAATTATTGGCCCGGTTTTGGCCTGACCTGCGGTCGGCCAGACCGGGAGACTGACCCATGGGTGGGCGGACTTTCCCACACCACCCCGCCAACGACGTTGCAAACCGCACGACCCCATCAATAAACGCTCTATATCCGTCGGCCTGCTGCAAATGTGCAGCCCCGTGAGCCGCTGAAAACCAAATGGCTTTATCCATGTCCGAGACTTCGACCACCGACTATACCGAGACCCTCAACCTGCCGAAAACCGACTTTCCCATGCGCGCTGGCCTGCCGAAAAAGGAGCCGGAAATCATCGCCAAATGGGAGAGTGATGACCTCTACAAGATGCTGCGCGAGGATGCCGCCGGTCGGCCAAAATACGTGCTGCATGACGGCCCGCCCTATGCCAACGGCAATCTGCATATCGGCCACGCGCTCAACAAGATCCTCAAGGACATCATCACCCGTTCGTTCCAGATGCGCGGGTTTGATTCCAACTACGTGCCGGGTTGGGATTGCCACGGCCTGCCGATTGAGTGGAAAATCGAGGAGCAATATCGCGCCAAGGGCAAGAACAAGGACGAGGTGCCGATCAACGAATTCCGCAAGGAATGCCGCGATTTCGCCGCCCATTGGGTGGGCGTGCAGACCGAGGAATTCATCCGCCTCGGCGTCACCGGTGATTTCAAACAGCCCTATCTGACGATGAATTACGAGGCGGAAGCGATCATCGCCGACGAGTTGATGAAATTCGCCAAATCCGGCCAGCTCTATCGCGGGTCCAAGCCGATCATGTGGAGCGTCGTAGAGCGCACAGCTTTGGCCGAGGCTGAGATTGAATACGAGACTTATGAGAGTGACACGGTCTGGGTGAAGTTTCCGGTGGTGTCACACACGGCACACAAAAAAGTCGATGGAACACCCGATGCGGTAATTGCACTAGACTTATCAGGGGCAAGTGCTACCTCTAATCTTGAAATGTCCGTGGTAATCTGGACAACGACACCATGGACGATCCCAGGTAACCGGGCAGTTTGTTTTTCCGGTCGCATTTCATATGGGCTTTACGAAGTCGCGTCAGCTGAAAACGATTTTGGACCTCAGCCCGGCGATAAGCTGATTTTTGCAGATCGCTTGGCGGAAGAGTGTGCGGCCAAGGCAAAGGTGACGTTCAACCGCTTGTCAGACGTTACGGCGGATCAACTGGCATCAATTCAACTCGCCCACCCGCTGCGCGATTCCGGCCTCGATGGCTACCAGTTCACCGTCCCGCTGCTTGAAGGTGATCACGTCACTGACGATGCGGGTACGGGCTTTGTCCACACGGCTCCCGGCCATGGCCGGGACGACTTTGAAATCTGGATGGCCAACGCCCGCGAACTGGAAGCGCGCGGGATCGATACGCGTATCCCGTTTACAGTCGATGATGCTGGCGCTTACACGTCCGACGCGCCCGGTTTCGAGGGCGCGCGGGTGATTGATGACAAGGGCAAAAAAGGCGATGCGAACCAGAAGGTGATCACCGCGTTGATCGGGGCCAACAATCTGTTTGCTCGCGGTCGCGTCAAACATGATTACCCCCATTCCTGGCGCTCGAAAAAGCCGATCATCTTCCGCAATACGCCACAATGGTTTGTCCATATGGACAAGGATATGGGCGTGGCACCGGGCTCCAATGCCGGCACCCTGCGGCAGACGGCACTTGCCGCGATTGAGGAAACCCGCTTCGTGCCGGAACGTGGCCAGACGCGGCTGCACGGCATGATTGCAGACCGCCCTGACTGGGTGCTGTCGCGCCAGCGCGCCTGGGGTGTGCCGATCACGGTTTTTCGAAACACGGAAACCGGTCAGATCGCCCCCGGCCCGGATTTTGAACGGTCCGACGCATTATCGGAGCGCATCAAAGCGGCTTTCGTCGCTGAAGGCGCGGACGCCTGGTATGCCGAAGGTGCCAAGGAGCGTTTTCTCGATGGCTTCGTCGACGATATGGAAAACTGGGAAAAAATCGACGACATCCTCGATGTCTGGTTCGATTCCGGCTCCACCCATGCGTTCTGTCTGGAAATGCGCCCGGACCTGAAATGGCCGGCGGATCTTTATCTCGAAGGTTCCGACCAGCATCGCGGGTGGTTCCACTCGTCGCTGCTCGAAAGCTGTGGAACGCGTGGGCGTGCGCCGTACGATACGGTACTGACGCATGGTTTTACCATGGCCGAAGACGGCCGCAAGATGTCTAAATCCCTGAACAATCAGGTCTTTCCGCAGGATATCATCAAGCAATATGGCGCTGATATCCTGCGCATCTGGGTGAGTTCTGTTGATTATGCGGAAGACCAGCGTATCGGGCCGGAAATCATCAAAACCGCCGTCGATTCCTATCGCAAGCTGCGCAACACCCTGCGCTGGATGCTCGGAACGCTGGCGCATGATAAGGGCGAGAAGGTCGATCTTGCCGATATGCCGGAGCTTGAACGCCTGATGCTGCACCGGCTGGCAGAGCTCGATGACGTGGTGCGCAATGGGTATGATGCGTTTGATTTCAAACGTATTTTTGCCCAACTGTCGAACTTTATGAATGTTGAATTATCGGCCTTCTATTTCGATGTTCGCAAGGATGCGCTCTATTGCGATGCACCATCATCAGTGCGCCGCAAGGCAGCCCTGCAGGTGGTTTCGAAGCTGTTTGACTGCCTGACGGCATGGATGGCCCCAATGTTGTGCTTCACCATGGAAGAGGCGTGGCAGGCGCGCTATCCCGATGGTGGCTCGGTGCACCTGCGCCAGTTTCCGAATATTCCCGGCGAATGGCGTGATGATGCGCTCGCAGCCAAGTGGAAAAAGGTGCGCACGGTCCGCCGTGTGGTCACCGGTGCGCTGGAAATCGAGCGTCGCGAAAAGCGCATCGGGTCCTCGCTGGAGGCAGCACCCATCGTGCATGTTACAGATTCTGCACTGATGGACGCCATTTCCGGCCTCGACATGGCGGAAATCTGCATCACCAGTGACATCGAAATCACCGATTCCCAGGCACCGGCTGAGGCTTTCACACTGGAGGATGTTTCCGGTGTCGCCGTTGTGCAGGCCATGGCACAGGGCAGGAAATGCGCGCGCTCGTGGCGGATTTTGCCGGAAGTTGGCACCGACAGTGAATATCCGGACCTTTCATTGCGCGATGCTGACGCGATGCGCGAACTGAAAGGCGCATAAGTCCGACTGTTGCAACAAAACAAGTCTGGCAACCATAATTGTGGCCATTGCCACCGGATGGTTGTCAGATTTGGCCAAAAAGCCTAGGTTCCCGTCGTGTTGAGGCCATAATTGGTTGGCAACGCAAACGAGTTGTTTTGTTGTGTATCTGTTTGTCAGATCATAACAGGTCAATTTGGTGCGAATTTTGGTTTCGCATTCTGGTTGTTCAAGAACAGATCAAACGCTTTTGGAGCGCATGATGAGCTTTCGTGTAATGTCCCTAAAATCGAAATTAGGTTTTGGCGTAGCGGCCATCTTGTCTGCCGGTCTGCTGGCCGGCTGCACGGGCGGCACAACATATGGCACCGGCAAGTCGCAGGAAGCACAGCTGTTTGATGACCTGACGGGCATCGTTGCCCTTGGCGGCGGCGGCAAGAAAAAAGAGCGTATCGATTATAACTCGCGCCCGAAACTGGTGAAACCTCCGGTTGCTGGTCAATTGCCTCCTCCTGCTAAACAGGTTGCCGGAGACGATGGTTATTTCCCAACCAGCCCGGAAGAAAAGCGCGCCCAGCTCCTGGCTGCAATCGAGGAAGCGGAACGAACCGGTGCTGAGCTGCCGCCGGAAGTGATGGAAGCACGCAAAGAATCGATCCGCCGGACTGAGAGCCCCCGCGATCGCGTTGGCGACCGTTTCCGTGCCGAAAACGAGTTGAAGCCGGATGATGGTGAAGCACGCCGCCTGTTCCTCAAGCGCAAAGCGGAACTTGCCGGAGCGCAGGGTGCAGCGCCGCGGAAATATCTCACCGAACCGAAGCGCACATTCCGCACCCCCGCTGAAACAGCCGCTGTTGGTGAAATGGGCGACAAGGAAGTCGATCCGCGCTTGCTGAACCAGAAGCCGAAGAAAAGCATTTTCGATATTTTCCGCGGCGGCTAATCCTTCGGCCTTCTGTCTTTGAAAAATCGTATTAGCAGTTCGCTCGCGCGGCTTTCACTTATGCCTGAATAAAGCTCCGGCGCGTGATGGCACGTTGACTGGCTGAAAAACTGTGCACCATTCAGCACCCCACCACCCTTGGTATCTTCCGCGCCAAAATAAAGACGCTCAATCCGTGCAAAGGAAATGGCGGCGGCGCACATCGTGCAGGGCTCCAGCGTGACATAGAGATGGCAACCGGGCAGGCGCTGACTGCCCAATTTTGCGCAGGCTTCGCGGATCACAAGCATTTCGGCATGAGCGCTGGGGTCATTCAGTTCCAGAGTGCGGTTGCCTGCGCGGGCCAGGATTTCGCCATTTCGAACCAAAACTGCTCCCACCGGCACTTCGCCACGCGCAAAAGCTGCTTCCGCCTCGTGGAGCGCATCTTCCATGAATGAATGTTGTGGCATTACGGACTTCTGGTTTCGTCGGATCGTGGCGCACATTACACCAAGACGGGAAACACAAAAGCGAAGTTTCAGCGTTGCAGGCACCCTTTAGCGCTCGCACATGCCATTTTGCAGTGTTAGGGACAGGATATGAAGCACAGTAGCACAAAAGACGCTCCGACCAGCGACAGTGCGGCGCAAGAGCCGGATAAAGGCGAGCGCATCGCCAAACGCATGGCGCGGGCGGGCTTGTGTTCCCGCCGTGATGCCGAGCGCTGGATTGAAGGCGGGCGCGTGCGAGTAAACGGCAAACTGTTGAAAACGGCCGCCTGCGTGGTGACGCCTCGCGACCGCATAGAGGTCGACGGGGTGGCGTTGCCGGGCATTGAGCGCACCCGCTTGTGGTTGCTCAACAAGCGCTCGGGTCTGATGACCACCAACAAGGACCCGGAAGGCCGCGACACGATTTTCGATAAACTGCCGCAAGAGCTTCCGCGCGTCATTTCGGTTGGGCGGTTGGACATCAACACTGAGGGCTTGTTGTTGCTCACCAATGATGGCGGCCTTGCGCGGGCACTTGAATTGCCGTCAACGGGCTGGTTGCGCCGTTATCGCGTGCGCGCCCATGGAACGGTGACGCAGGACCAACTCGATGCGCTCAAAGACGGGATTGCCGTGGATGGTGTTCTTTATGGCTCCATCGAAGCTGAGCTTGAACGCCAGCAAGGCACCAATGTCTGGCTCACTTTCGCAATGCGAGAGGGCAAGAACCGCGAAGTGAAAAAGGTTCTCGCTGCTCTCAATCTCGATGTGAACCGTCTGATCCGCATTTCCTATGGGCCGTTTCAGCTGGGTGATATCGAACCCGGTCAGGTGCGCGAGGTGCGCGGCCGGACCTTGCGGGACCAGTTGGGGGTCAAACTGATAGAGGCTGCGGGCGCGAATTTTGAAACACCCGAACCCAAGGCTGCGCCATTGGTGGGGAAACCCGGAAAGACGGCGGGAACGAAGCCCAAGCCAAGACGTGGACCACGGGTGGACCCTTTAAGCCGAATGGATACGCGACCCAACCGCGAAGGCGAACGGACTGGCAAGGGATCGGCGGGTAGCTCCAAAACCAGGCCCTCAGGTAAACCTGGCCGACGCGCAAGCGCGTCAAAGCCGAAATCAGGCAACCGCAATTCAGGACTATCCGGTGCGGATCGTCGGCGGTAAGTTTCGCGGGCGTCGGTTGGCGCAACCAAAGTCGATGGACATACGGCCAACGACGGACCGAACGCGCGAAAGCCTTTTCAACATTCTAAACAGCCATGATCGTGCCTTGTTTGACGATGCAAGAGTGCTGGATTGTTTTGCAGGTACCGGTGCATTGGGGCTGGAAGCCGTATCGCGCGGCGCCCGTTTTGCAGTCTTCATGGATATCAGCGCAGGGGCGCGGGGTCTTCTGCGCACCAATGTCGAGAACCTCGGTCTCAACGGCCATACAAAAGTTCTTCGCAGGGATGCCTGCAAGCCGGGTACATCAGGCAGTCTGGGTTCATTCGATGTCGTGTTTACAGACCCGCCTTATGGTAAGGGACTGGGTGAAAAAGCGCTTTTGGCTTTGCTTGAAAACAGCTGGCTGAATGAAGGCGCAACCGTCATTCTTGAGGAACGTCAGGGAAGCCTGCCAACCA
Organism: Pseudomonadota bacterium; assembly: GCA_039180085.1. Taxonomy (GTDB): domain Bacteria; phylum Pseudomonadota; class Alphaproteobacteria; order Rhizobiales; family Rhizobiaceae; genus Pseudahrensia. The sequence goes on along the minus strand of JBCDDX010000002.1, from coordinate 91,717 downwards.
AAATCGTCGGATTGAAATGTATTGATCAAAGGCGGTTCGGCGAAACCGAGATCGGAATTTTCCAATTTGTCGCAGGCCATTGAGGGCCGATGACAAAAATTTAAAGTGTCGTGAGGGCGCGCGCACCTATATTGACACAACGAAGGTGCAGAACCATTTCAACAAAGCCCAATTTCGTGGCCACCAATTCGGGAAGATCCAATGAAACTCAAATCAGGCTTTCTTATTTTGGCGCTGGCCGCATCTGCAGCATTCACGGTCACTCATATGGGCGTGTCTGCGGTTTCCCCCGCAGCCGCGGAAAGCGAAGTGGCAGGCCCCAAGGTCACATCTTTCTTCCTCGATAACGGCATGCAGGTGGTGGTCATTCCAGACCGCCGTGCACCGGTGGTCACCCATATGGTCTGGTACAAGGCGGGCGCCGCTGATGAGCCGCCCGGCAAATCTGGCATTGCGCACTATCTTGAACACCTGATGTTCAAGGGCACCAAGACCACCAAGAATGGTGAGTTTTCGGCGCGCGTTGCAGCGATTGGCGGGCAGGAAAACGCCTTCACATCGAAGGATTACACAGCCTATTTCCAGCGGGTCACCCCCGAAGCCTTGCCGGAAATGATGGCGCTCGAAGCTGACCGGATGGAAAATCTCGTTCTGCGTCAGGAAGATATTCTGGCTGAACGCGATGTCGTCCAGGAGGAGCGCAATTCGCGCACCGAAAACAATCCGGGCTCCCTGTTGCGCGAAGCGATGGGCGCAGCGCTCTACCAGAACCACCCTTACGGCATTCCCATCATCGGATGGCAGCACGAGGTCAACAGCCTCACCAAAGATGATGCGATCGCGTTTTACGACCGGTTTTATACGCCCAACAATGCGATTCTTGTGGTTGCCGGTGATATTGATGAAGCAACGGTCCGCAAGCTTGCGCTGGAAACCTATGGAAAGGTCGAACGGCGCGCAGAGCCCGGCGAGCGGGTTCGGCCAAAGGAACCGGAACCACGCGCCGAACGTCGCGTGCGCATGTCGGACCCGCGTGTTCGCACCCCGCAGTTTCAGCGTCTTTATCTGACACCGTCCTATTATACCGACGAGAACAACGAAGCAGAGGCACTGGAAGTGCTGAGCGAGATTCTGGGTGGCGGCACAACCAGCCGCATGTACCGGGAACTGGTTATCGGTCAGAAAATCGCAACGCAGGCAGGTGCTTGGTATCAGGGCGGATCGCTCGATGCGACGGAATTTGGTGTCTATGCCTCACCGCGTGGCGGTGTGAAGCCGGCACAGGTGGAGACCGCCACCGAAGCAGTATTGGCCGAGCTTCTGGAAAATGGCGTGACGCAACAGGAGGTTGATCGCGCTGCGAAACGCCTCATCCGTTCATCGATCTTCACGCAAGACAGCCAGTCGACGCTCGCACGCATTTATGGCGGCTCGCTCACCCTCGGTTCAACCATTGAAGACATTCAAAACTGGCCGAAGAAAATCGGTGCCGTCACCGTCGAGGACGTGAATGCAGTTGCTCGGAAATATTTTGATATCCGGCGTTCTGTCACCGGTGTTCTGCTGCCTCAGGCCCGTCAACCAAAGAACGAGGGTTAAAATTATGAGCGATATGATCGTGAAAAAGACGGCCCGCCGTATACGCAATCTCGCTGCGGGCCTCGGCATGGCAGCGGCAGCCCAGCTCGCGCTTCCGGGCGCGGCCTATGCCGTCGATATACAGACGATCACCAGCGATGGTGGAATCAAATTTCTACTTGTTGAAGATTACACGGTTCCTCTGATCGCGCTCTCTTTCTCGTTCAACGGTGGTCACAGCCAGGATGCCGTCGGTAAAGAGGGAACATCTGAACTGCTCACCAATATGCTCGATGAGGGCGCTGGTGAAATGGACAGCAAGAGTTTTCAGGAAGCGCTGGATGATAACGGTATGCGGTACCGTTTCAGCGCTGGCACCGACAAATTTTCAGGCAGCGTGCAGGTTTTGAAAAGCGATGCTGATCGCTCTTTTGAATTGTTGTCGCTCATGCTCACCAACCCACGGTTCGATGAAGAACCGATAGAGCGCATGAAGGCAACGCGCATGAACTCATTGCGGGCGGAGCAAACCAACCCGCAGTCGATTGCTGCAAAAGCCTTGCGGGAAACCCTTTTTGACGATCACCCCTACAGCCGCCCCGGCAACGGCACTCTGGAATCGATGGAAGCGATCACGCGCGACGATCTGATCGCGTACCACAAGAATGTGCTGGCCCGCGACAATGTCGTTATCGGTATCGTTGGCGCGATCAGCCCGGAAGAAGCAGCCAAAGTGGTCGACAAGGTTTTCGGCAAACTGCCGGAAAAGGCCAACCTCAAGCCGGTTCCGGATGTCACTCCGGCCATTGGCGAAGAAAAAGCCATCACGTTCGACACGCCGCAGACCGTCATCAGTCTTGCGCTGCCCGGGCTGAAGCGGGACGACGAAGATTTCTATGCAGCGTATGTTGTGAACTACATTCTGGGCGGCGGATCTTTTTCTTCCCGCCTTTACGAAGAAGTGCGTGAAAAACGCGGCCTTGCCTATGGCGCTTATTCTTACCTTGCGACCTATGACAGCACGGGGTTCACGGGCATTGGCACGGCAACACGTGCTGAACGCGCCCAGCAGACTGTGGACGTGGTGCGCAATGAAATCACCCGTTTGGCGGAAGAGGGGCCAACACCCGAAGAGCTTGAGAAAGCCAAGAAATACATCATCGGCAGCTATGCAATATCAAATCTCGATACGTCGGGAAAAATCGCTTCGGTGCTGACGGCCATTCAAACGGCAAAACTCGGCACCGATTATATCGATCAGCGTGGAGACTATATTGGCAGCGTGTCGCTTGAAGACACCAAGCGCGTTGCCAAACGCCTGCTGGATGCCGAACCAACGATCATAACTGTGGGCCGGGCTTCTGAATAGTCTTTGAAATTGAAAGAACGATTGTGAGTGGATCAACACTTGGAGTGGCCTTTGGTGGCGGGGGTGCACGCGGGCTGGCCCATGTGCATGTCATTAAGGCTCTGGAAGAACTGGGTGTGAAACCCGATCGCATAAGCGGCACATCAATCGGCTCCATTATGGGAGCGGGCCTCGCCAGCGGCATGACTGCTGCTGAGGTCGAGGACCATGTTATCGGTGTTTTCAGCAAACCCACGGAGGTGCTGGCCCGTTTCTGGAGCATGCGCCCGAACAGCGTGTCGGAAATTCTGAGCCGCCCGCGCACGCTGATCGGCAATGTGGATGCAGTGAAAGTGATGAATGCTTTTCTGCCACAAGCCGTGCAGGTCGATTTCGACGATTTGCAGATTCCGCTGCAGGTGGTGGCGACAGACTTCTACGGTCAGGAAGAAGTCGTGATCAGCGACGGGCCGGTGACCGCAGCGGTCGGTGCGTCATCCGCGCTGCCGGCCATTTTCCGTTCTGTGAAACGCGATGGGCGCATGCTGGTTGATGGCGGCCTGTTGAACGCTGTTCCCTATGAGCTGCTGAGCGAGCATGTCGACTGTGTGGTGGCCGTGGACGTTGTGGGCGGTCCAGCCCGCAGCACGGAAAAAGAACCCAGCCGCATCGAGTCACTGACCGGTTCAAGTCAGTTGATGATGCAGGCCACAACCAGAATGAAAGTGCGGCTCAACCCTCCCAATGTGATGATTGTGCCACCGGTCGACAGCATTCGCGTTTTGGACTTCATGAAAGCGAAGTCGATTTTCGACAGCACCCGGCCGACCGTCGAATTGGCCAAACGTGAAATTTCTGCTGCTTTGGAGCACTGCGAAAAAGGCTGACCGGCAAAGTGTGTTGGAACAGTCTAGTCGTCGCGCGCGCCGATGCCGAAGCCTGCGCCCTTTCCAGACGTGAACGGAGAATGCGCGCCGCCGGGAAAATTGGCGGCGGCTTGTCGCTTGTCGCGTTGTTGAAACGGCAATTTGTTGATCACCCAGAAGGCGACAATAACCGAGCCGATGCCGAAAATGATTGCTCCAAGTCCCCAGCCTATCAGCACACCTTCCGCGCCATAATTGCGACCAACAATCACGAATGGAATGACGCCCAGTGTCGCGCGGCCCCAGTTGAAAACAGTGGCCCAAAGGGGGAAACCCAGATTGTTGAAAGCCGCATTGGCCACAAACAGTGCGCCGTTGAACAGAAAACTGCCGGCCACCAGAAGGCAGAATACCCGCACCAGCGATGCAGCATCATCGGACGCGCCGAACAGGGCGATGATCCATTCATGGCTCAGCGCCAGCAGCGCCCAGACGGCAAGGCAGTAAACCAGTGTGAACAGAAGGGCATCACGCATGGTTTGGCGTACACGGGCATAGAAATGCCCGCCGAAATTCTGGCTGAGTATGGGACCGACCGAGCCTGACAGCGCAAAGATGACGCCGAAGGCAACCGGCAGGATGCGGCCGACAATGGCCCAACCGGCAACGGCATCGTCTCCGAATTCAGCGATGGAGCTTGTCACATAGGCATTGCCGACCGGTGTCGCCAATTGTGTTGCGGTCGCTGGTACGGCGATGATCAGAAAGGGCCATACCGATCCGGTAAGTTCACGCCAGTCGAACCGCCCCAACATACGGTGAATCCGGTGTACGCCCCAAAAGCCCACCACCACCAGAATCACGCGCACCAGAAAAGTGGCCACAGCGGCCCCTTCGATGCCCATGTCGAAACCAAAGATGAAAAGCGGATCGAGAAACAGGGCCGCTGCCCCGCCGCTGAGTGTGACGAACATCGCGCGTCGCGGATCGCCCTGTGCGCGAAGCAAGGCACCCAGGCACATGCCCAGCCCAAGCAGCGGGATTGATGGCACAACGATCTGCATGAAGCTGAGCGCCAGATCCAGGGTTTCATCCTGAGCCCCCAACAAGCGAAGCAAAAAGGGCAGTGCGGGGTAAACGGCGACGGCCAGAGCACTGGCCAGCAGGAACAGATAAATCAAAGACGAGGTTGCGAGCTTGCGTGCCTTCTCGACATCGCCTGCGCCAAGCGCCCTGCCAACCAATGCCGCCGTTGCGATGCTGAACCCAATACAAATCGAAACAGAAAAGAACATGATTGTTGCAGCGTAGCCGATGGCGGCTGCCAGTTCCTGTTGCCCCAGAAGCGAGATGTAGAACAGGTTCAGAACGTCAACTGCAAAAATTGAAACGAGGCCAATCGAAGATGTGGCCGTCATCACCACGACATGCCGCATGGTGCTGCCGGTGGTGAACACCCCTTTCTCGCCGCCGGCCTTGCTCATCAGGAAGCGTCCGGCTCAACTTGCGTGGCATCAACCGGCGCTGATGAATTGCGCGGGCGGATCAGCGGTTCAGGCACTGGTTTGGTCAACAGGTTTTCACGCCCTGCCTGAAGTCCGTCGCGCAACTGCATGTTCAGGCGGTCCATATCGCGCCGTCTGATGTCATCCACGATGGCTTGGGCTTCGTCTGTTTCGTAACCGAGACTCATCAGCAATTCATGCCCGAGAACGAGCGCCGATTCGAAGGTTTCGCGGATTTGCCAGACCTGCTCGGTCTGAAGCAATTCCAGCGCGTGAGCTCTGTCATAGGACCGAACAAAAAGCTTCAGATGCGGATATTCAGTCGAAATCAGCTCGACAATTCGGTTCGTTGTTTCAACATCGTGGGTGCAGATGGCAACGACATTGGCTTTCTCAATACCCGCCGCGCGTAAAACATCCTTGCGCGTGCCGTCGCCGAAATAAATGCGAAAACCGAAGCTTTGCGCTTGCTTGATGCGGCTGGCGCGATTGTCGAGCACGGTCACGTCGCACCCGCCGCCCAGAAGTGTCTGAGCCGCGATCTGTCCCATTCTGGAAAAGCCGATCATCAGGACGCGGGATCCCGCTCCGTCGAAATCCTCGTCCATGCTTTCAGCGACATCACCTTTGACGAGAAGGTTGCTCAGCTTCACGGTGAGCGGCGTGAGCGCCATCGAAAGCGTGACGCAGGCGATGAGGAATGATGATTCTTCCGGGCTCAACAAGCTCACACCAACTGCCGCCGAGAACATGACGAAACCAAATTCGCCATGCTGGGGCAAGACCAGCGCGACGCGTATGGCGTCGTTGTGCCTGGAGCCGAACAAGCGGCACAGAACGTAGATGATGGCTGCCTTGGCCAGCATCGCCAGCGGCACCAGCAGAAGGATGAGTGCGAAATTATCGATAACGATATCAAGGTCGACAGCGAGGCCGACAGCGATGAAAAACAGTCCGAGAAAGATGCCGCGAAACGGCTCGATATCGGCCTCGAGTTCGTGTCGATAGCTGGATTCCGCCAGCATGACGCCCGCAATGAACGCCCCCATCGCCATCGACAATCCGGCCACCTGCATCAAAACGCCAGACCCGACGACGATAAACAGGGCTGCCGCAATCATGGCCTCACGAGCGCCTGTCGCAGCGATGATGCCGAACAGGGGGCTGAGGCCGTAGAGGCCGAGCAACACGAGTGCGACCAGACAGGCCACAGCAATACCTGTTTGCTGCAGGCCTTCCATGGTCATATCCATAGAACCCGCAGCCAGCAGGGGGACCGCCACAAGAAGCGGGGCAATCGCAAGGTCCTGAAACAGCAAAATGCTGAACGCGCGCTTGCCATAGGCCTTTCTGTCATCGCCGCTGTCTTCCAGCAGTTGCAGCGCAAAGGCCGTCGATGAAAGGGCAAGGCCAAAACCAACCACAATCGCGGCGGCTGCATTGAAATAGAGTGCCCATGCGGCGGCGCTCAAAACCAGCCCGCTCAAAATGACCTGAGCGCTGCCGAGGCCAAAGATTTCACGACGCATGCCCCACAGCCGGCTGGGATTGAGTTCAAGCCCAACGATGAAGAGCAACAGCACGACGCCAATTTCCGCGACGTGCAGCACCTCTTCCCCGCCATGAATGAAATTGAGAATAGGGCCCAACAGGATGCCGACGCTGAGATATCCAAGTACGGTACCCAGTCCGATTTTCTTGAAAATGGGGGCCGCCAGAGCTGCGCCGCCGAGCAGAACAACCGCGTCGAGAAAGATATTCGATTCAGTGGCCAAGACAGGTCATTCTTCAAGTTGAGAGAGTTGCCGTTCGCAATTGCAAAAGTCTAACAGTTCGATCTTCGGCGCGATAGCGTAGATTGGAACATGTCGGCTTTGACCCGAACGGTCGCACTGATTAAAGGATAGGCTTCACCTGAAAAATGGATTCGTCTCGTGCCAATCGATTCATCTGAAGCCTATGACCTGTCGCGTCTGCAAGACCGTGCTGCGCAATTGGTGGAAGCAGCCCAACGCGCGGGCGCTGATGCGTCTGATGTGATGGTTGCGGCCAGCCGCTCCAGCGGCGTTGAAGTGCGCAACGGAGAGGTTGAGGAAACGCAAAGCGCCGAGAATAACGCTTTTGCATTGCGGGTTTTTATGGGGCAAAAAGTGGCATCCGTATCGGCCAACGCTGCCGGTGATGCTGATGAACTTGCAGCGCGTGCGGTGGCCATGGCGCGTGTATCGCCGGATGATCCGTTTTCCGGCCTTGCTCAGCAGGAGCATTTGGCGAAGTCATTTCCTGAACTCGATCTGTTCGACGGCGCGGCGGTCACCTTCGATCAAATGCAAAGCCTTGCTTTAGCCTGCGAGGAAGCAGCGCTTGCGGTTCCAGGCGTGACGAAGTCATCAGGTGCCAGTTTCGGGCGCAGTCTCGGCGGTTCGGTTCTGGCGACGAGCGACGGCTTTATCGGAAGCTATCGTGGCAGCCGCTACAGCCTGTCGGTTTCCGCCGTTGCGGGCGATGGCGAAGCGATGCAGACAGACTATGATTTCGACAGTCGCAGGCATTTCGGCGACCTGCGCAACGCTGCCTCGATTGGCACGTTGGCCGGGGAGCGGGCTGCGAAATCGCTCAACCCCCGTCAGGTTGAAACACAACAGGCTGATATCGTATTCGAGCCGCGCATGGCGCGGTCGCTGTTGGGCCATCTCGCTGGTGCCACAAACGGCAGCGCCATCGTTCGCAAAACGTCGTTTCTTGCCGGTCAGTTGAACCAGGCCATATTTCAGGACCATGTGAACATTGTCGATCAGCCGGATATCGTGCGCGGTGCGGGGTCCCGACCCTTTGATGCTGAGGGCGTTGCGCCATCGGCTCTCAATCTCGTTGAAAACGGTGTGCTGAACCATTGGTTGCTGGACAGCGCCTCGGCGCGCGAACTTGAGCTTGCGACAAACGGACGGGCCAATCGCAGTGGCAGCCGCACTGTGCCGGGAACGACAAATCTGACCCTGTTGCCCGGACCTTTCGAAACCGCATCCATGATCGCGGGTGTCGAACGCGGCATTTATGTCACCCAATTGATTGGGCAGGGCGTGAGCCTTGTGTCCGGCGATTATTCGCGCGGCGTGAGCGGATTCTGGATTGAAAACGGGGAACTGACTTTCCCGGTCAGTGAGGTGACAATCGCCGGTAACCTGACGCAGATGTTTGCCGCACTCGAAGTGGGTAACGATCTTGAATACACCGGATCGGTCAATGCACCGACGGTTGTCGTGCGGGGGATGACCATTGCCGGCACATGATATCAAGGCAGATGCCGAGCTTATTGAGTACCTGGCGCGGCAGGCCGGGGCGATTGCCCTGCGCTACTTCAACAAGGACCCGCAGGTCTGGATGAAAGAGGGCGAGTCGCCCGTATCGGAAGCAGATTTTGCTGTTGACGCGTTCCTGAAAGAAAAGCTGTTGGACGCCCGGCCCGATTATGGCTGGTTGTCCGAAGAAACGGCTGACACGCCGGATCGCTTGCGCACGCAACGCACTTTCATTGTCGATCCCATCGACGGAACCCGCGGGTTCATAAAGGGCGAAAAGACCTGGTGCATCAGCATCGCGGTGGTGGAAAACAACAGGCCCACAGCGGGTGTTCTGGAATGCCCCGCGCTTGACGAAACCATCACGGCCGTCACCGGGCTGGGTGCCCATTGCAACGGCAGGGCTTTGTTGCCAGCTGTGCCCGTGACGAAACAGTTGCGCACGGCTGGGCCGCGGGTCATGGGCCGGGACATCGCAGCGGAATCAGACTACGCGATTGAATTGATGCCGTTTGTACCTTCGCTTGCCTATCGGCTGGCCATGGTGGCGCTGGGTTCGCTGGATTTGGCGCTTGCACGCGCCAGTGCCAAGGACTGGGATTTGGCCGCCGCCGATCTGATCGTTGGCGAGAGTGGCGCGGCCCTGACAGGCTTTGACGGCAATGCCCTGCTTTACAATTGCGAAGATGTGCGCCACGGAACGCTTATCGCAGCCCATGCACAGCATCATAACGAACTGCTTGATCTCACCCGGGATGCGATTAATAAACAGGCGCAATGAACACCCCTTGGGTGGGCCGCGAAAGATGTGGCTAACCCATGAACAAGAGGCAAATTTTCATGAACACCACTTCCGAGAATAAACAATTGCTGCACCTCGTGTTTGGCGGTGAATTGACCAGCCTGACCGGCGTTACCTTCCGCGATCTTGAGAATCTGGATGTGGTTGGTATCTACCCGGATTTTGCATCGGCACGTGTGGCATGGAAAGCCAAAGCGCAATCCACAGTTGACAATGCTCATATGCGTTATTTCATTGTGCATCTGCACAAATTGCTTGATCCTGAAAATGACTGATTTTGCTTTAATATAGGCAATCAACCGTTCCTGTGGGGCAGGGGCTATGGTTTTGAAAACGGCAGTATGAATCGGGGGGCCGACCAGGGTGCGTGAGTTTGGCTGACATTTGGGCGTCAACAACACTAAAGCTGTATCGCGGCATTGGCTCTGTTCTCTATCCCTTCACAGGACCGTTCCTGCGGGTGCGTGCGAGTAAGGGGAAAGAGGATCGTTCCAGACGTGGCGAGCGCTATGGCTATGCAAGCTGGGAACGGCCGGTCGGGCCTTTGGTCTGGCTTCATGCGGCCAGCGTTGGGGAATCGCTGGCGATCATGCCGCTGATTGAGCGGATGGAAAGTTTTGGCATCAATCTGGTCCTCACAACCGGAACGGTGACGTCGGCAGGTATTGCTGAAGAGCGTTTGTCCGCAAGGACGATCCATCAGTATGTTCCGCTGGATATGAAACGTGCCGTGGGGCGTTTTCTGGATCACTGGAAACCGGATATGGCAATTTTTGCTGAATCCGAAATCTGGCCGACCACCATTCAGCAACTGGCTTTGCGCAATATTCCCCAACTGCTGATCAACGCCCGCATGTCTGACAGGTCCAACCGCCGTTGGTTGCGGCGCAAAAATCTGGCACATGCGATTTTCAGCCAGATCTCCCACGTCATTGCCCAGACCGAGACAGACAGCGAGCGGTTCTCGGCATTGGGCGTGCCACGTGTCAGCGTGGCCGGCAATCTCAAAAATGATGTTGCAGCGCCGGAAGCCGACCCGGCCACCCTGAAAGCCTTCGCATCCATGGTTGGTGACCGCCCGGCATGGACAGCAGTGAGCACCCACAAGGGCGAGGAAGCCATGGTGGGCACCGTGCACCGCATGCTCATGGCGCATATGCCTGGCATTCTCACGGTTCTCGTGCCGCGCCATCCGGCTCGCGCCGACGAGATTGAAAAGGAATTGCAGGCACAAGGCCTGCGTGTTGTGCGGCGCAGCAAGAACGAGACCATCAAGCCTGACACGGATATTTTTCTGGGTGACACGATTGGTGAGATGGGCACCTATCTGCGGCTTTCCAAAATTGCGTTCATGGGAAAATCGGTGAAATCGCAGGGCGGTCAGAACCCGATTGAACCGGCTCTCGTCGGTTCTGCCATCCTGTCCGGTCGCTTCGTTCAGAATTTCCGGCAGGTATATCAAGCACTCATCGATGGTGGCGGCGCGCGTCTGGTGGAAGATGAAAAAATGCTGGCACGCCAGGTTTTCCATCTGTTGCGCGATTCTGATGATCTCAATGCAATGACTGAAGCTGCTGCGAAAACCGTCGCTTCGATGGGCGGGGCGCTGGAGCGTTCGATTGCGGTTTTGGACCCTTACATCATGCCGCTGCGCGTCAAAGCAGGCCTTGAACGACGTGGCCTGGCCACCACAACAAAGCCCTATGTTTTGTCCGCAGGTCCTGCCGAGCATGAACCCGCTCCCGGCTCCTCCAAAGGCTCCTAGACAAACGAGATTCTGACGCCGATGAGCGACGCCCCTCCCTTTTGGTTCAAACGGCCCGGTATCGCTGCGCTGGCGCTTTCGCCGATCAGCGCGATTTATGGAGCTGTTGCCGCGTGGCGAATGCAACGCCCGCCCAGTTATGTCTCATCCTGCCCCGTTCTGTGCGTCGGCAACTACATCGCAGGCGGTGCCGGCAAGACGCCAACATCGATCGCGCTGGCACGGATTGCCCGGTCGATGAACCTGCGCCCGGGCTTTCTGAGCCGCGGCTATGGTGGCAATCTCACCAAGCCGACCATTGTTGACACAAAATCTCATACGGCAAGGCAGGTGGGGGATGAGCCACTCATTCTGGCCGATTATGCGGTTACTGTAGTGTCTGCAGACCGGCCCGAAGGCGCAAAGCTTCTGGAAGCTGAGGGTGTCGATATCATCATCATGGATGACGGGTTCCAGAACCCGAGCCTCCATAAAGACACCAGCCTGATGGTTGTTGACGCGCGCCGCAGTCTTGGTAACGGTTTTTGCATTCCCGCTGGCCCTGTTCGTGCACGGCTTGGTGTGCAGATGGCTGCAACCACGACACTGCTTCTCATCGGTTCTACCCCATCCGGTACTGATGTCGTGCGCCGCGCAGCCCGCATGGCCAAGCCCGTGCTGACAGCCTCAATTGAAAACCGCTCGACAAACCAGTTGGAGGGTGAAACCGTCATCGCCTATTGCGGCATTGCAGATGCCGGAAAATTTCATGAATCTTTGCGCGCAGCGGGTGCCGAGATTGTCGAAACCCGCAATTTTCGCGACCATCATCCTTATTCGGCCCAGGATTGCCAGGAGCTTTTAGCGCGGGCCTGGGACTTGCGCGCGCAACTGGTTACAACGCAAAAAGACGACGTTCGATTGCGCAGAATGGGGGATGCTCAGGAAGAGTTACGCAGCGAATCCAAGGTCTTTCACATTGATCTGGAATTCGAAAATCCGACGATGGTCGAACGGCTGATCAGCCAGACCATAGAAAAGGCCGCCGATTTTCGCCTGAAACATGCGTTGGAAAAGAACGGTAAAAAGGGCTGACAGAGAGTGCCCGTTACCGTGAAGCCAGTTCGGCTTCCAGCGATGCGTGGGCATCGACATAGGCTTCCTGCCGCTCCCAGCTCCAGTATTTCAAGTCGTCCAGAGGGATATTCTTGCCGCTGATGGCACAGACAACATGCGTTCCCGGCACCAGAACATGAAAATCGGCATCAAGGTATTTCACGGTCGCGACCTGCGCATTGGACGGATTGATCCTTTCCAGCATGATTTTCCCTCTTGTTGGCTCCCGGCATCCATAATGCCCTACAATTAAAGGCGGATTCAAGCCGACGGCGTTGCGATATGGCCATTTTGGGGCATTTGTTCATGCGGCGAACGGACGCTTCAAACGCATGCAGGCGTTGGAACTGTTGGTGGAATTCGGCATGCGGGCTTTAGCGCAGACCTAACGGCGTCCGAACAGCCGCTCGATATCATTCAGTTTCAGCTCAACAAAGGTCGGGCGTCCATGGTTGCATTGGCCGGAATTCGGGGTCGCTTCCATGTCGCGGAGAAGCTGATCCATCTCCTGCGGCAGCAGCCTGCGGCCGGAACGAATGGAGCCGTGACAGGCGACGCGCGAGGCAACAGCATCGATCTTGTTGGAAACCAGATCAGCACTGCCCCATTCGGCGATCTCGTCGCACAGATCCTTCAGCAAGGCCTTGCAATCAACCTGACCAAGAATTGCTGGTGTCTCTCGCACCGCCACTGCGCCCGGTCCGAAAGACTCCAAAACCAGTCCGAACTCGGCGAGCCCTTCGGCATGTTCCAGCAGGTTGTTCACATCCTCTTCCGGCATTTCCACAATGTCGGGTATCAGCAGCATCTGTCCGCTGATCGTATTGCTTGCCAGCTGCGCTTTCAGTTTCTCGTATACCAGCCGCTCGTGCGCGGCATGCTGGTCAACGATCACCAGGCCATCATTTGTCTGCGCAACAATATAGTTTTCGTGTACCTGAGCGCGAGCGGCACCCAGCTTGTGATGCTGGTTGTCGCTGTTGTCATAGTGCAAACCACGGGCATCGCCCGAAGGAATGTCCGCAACCTCGAAGGCCGCTTGCGGCGTTTCGGAAAATCCGGCAACGGGCGCGCCCTGATCAAGCGGCCGATAGGGCGATTGTTCCCAATCGCGTGGCCGTTCGATGACGTGAGCCTGCCCGTTAAGTGCCGGCTGAGCGCCAGTCTGCACCGGTTGCGGTATGTCGTTGCGGTTATCCGTGCGAAAGGCGTTGAGCATATCGCGGCCACCATGGGACGAAGCTCGTGCTCCGGCCTGCGCAATCGCTTGACGCAAAGCACCGACGATCAGACCGCGCACCATTCCGGCATCGCGAAAACGCACTTCCGATTTCGCCGGATGCACATTGATATCGACGAGAGACGGATCGATTTTCAAAGCCAGACAAAGCACAGGGTGGTGAAACCGCGACAGGAAATCCATGTAAGCGCCGCGCACGGCGCCGGTGATCTGCTTGTCGCGCACCGGGCGGCCATTGACCGTGAAAAACTGATGCAGCGTGTTGTTGCGATTGTATGTTGGCAGGCTTGCAAGACCGTGCAGCTGCACACCTTCGCGTTCAGCATCAATTGCCATCGCGTTATCGATAAAGTCTCGGCCAAGCACCTGTTCCATGCGTTTGGTGGCCAGGGTGTCGTTGTTGTCCGATCCACTGACAGCCGGATAATCAACGGCCATTCGGTCGGCGCCGGAGATCGCAAAGTGAATGTGAGGATGCCCGAGCGCTGCGCGTTTGATCACATCCGTTACGGCATTCGCTTCCGCCCGGTCGGTTTTCAGAAACTTCAGGCGCGCGGGCGTTGCGAAAAACAGATCGCTGACTTCTACGATTGTGCCTCCTGAAAGGGCCGCCGGTTTGGCCGGCGTGATATGGCCGCCTTCAACGCGGATTTCGTGACCGGACGCGCTGTAGGCAACACGGCTTTTGATTGACAGTCGTGCCACTGAACCGATGGATGGTAGGGCTTCGCCGCGAAAACCCAGCGTTTCAATGGCACTCAGATCGTCGGTCAGCTTCGACGTGCAGTGACGTTCAACGGCCAGTGCGAGATCATCGGCGTCCATGCCTGAGCCGTTGTCCGTGACACGAATGAGCGACTTGCCGCCATTAGCGGTGATGATTTCAATTCTGCTGGCGCCGGAGTCGATTGCATTGTCCAGCAATTCGCGCACAACACTGGCGGGCCGCTCGATGACCTCACCGGCAGCAATCTGATTGACAATATTTTCGTTCAACCGTCGAACGGCCATGGAATACACTCGTTAAAAAGAGCGTGCAGAATCGCTTATTAGTAGCCCCGTACAATGGCCTGAAACTGGAGGACAATAAAGCGCGTTGCAGCGATTGCCTGTGCACCGGCCTGCACGTCGGTCAGCATTGCGTTTGCGTCGCCACATGTTCTGCCACGCACTGGACATTCCAAAGTGTCGCACCCATAAACGCGACAGAATTTGTGTGCGAAAAGCTGAGAGCCCCATGTCCCAAACGCCCCTCGAACTTGCGATCCTGCCCGGCGATGGCATTGGAATGGAGATCACAAAACCCTGTGTTGAATTGGTGCAGGATGCGTTAATGGCGATCGGCGAACCCCGGGCGACGGAGGTCTGGCTGGAAGCCGGGGCAGGGGCTTACACCAAGACCGGCAATGCGCTGCCGCCGGAAACCATTGCTGGCTGTCGTTCAGCAGATGCGATCCTGCTGGCTGCAATGGGCGACCCGCAAGTGCGCTATCCGGACGGAACCGAAATCATCCCGCAAATCGATTTGCGTTTTGAACTTGAACTCTATGCGGGCGTCCGTCCCGTCCGTTCTGTTCCCGGTGTCACCGGCCCGCTGGCTGATCCCAAAGGGAATGCGCTGGACTTCGTGCTGGTGCGCGAATCCACCGAAGGACTGTTCGCATCCGTCGGCAAGGGCACGCGCACTGATGATGAGGCGACCGACACGCAGGTGGTGTCACACAAGGGCACGCAGCGCGTGTGCGATTTCGCGTTTCGGCTGGCGCAACAAAGGAAAGCGAAAGGCCATGCAGGCGAGGTGACCAGTGTGGACAAGGCCAATGTCTTCAAATCAATGGCCTTCTGGCGCGAGATTTTTGACGAGGTCGCGGAGCAGTACCCCGACATCACCCCGCGCCACGCCTATGTTGATGCTGTCGCGATGGAAATGGTGCGTCGCCCGTGGATCTACGATGTCATGGTGACCGAGAACATGTATGGCGATATTCTGTCTGATCTCGCAGCGGGCCTGATCGGAGGCCTTGGTATGGCTCCATCGGCTGACATTGGTGATAAGCATGCCGTCTTCCAGCCCTGCCACGGATCTGCCCCGGATATCGCAGGCACGGGCAAGGCCAATCCAACGGCGATGTTCCTGTCCGGTGCGATGATGCTGGACTGGTTGGGGGCTGAAAAGGGCAATGCGAAGCTTGCAGATGCCGCTGACCTGCTCACCCGGGCTGTTGACGCCGCTTTTGCCGATGGCACGCTGGTATCGACGGAAAGGGGTGGGTCTGCAGGCGTTGATGAGATCACTGCTGCCGTAAAGTCCGCGCTGGCCAGGCTGGCTGTCTGAGCACGATGACGGGACGGTTGAAAGTTGCGATTGTCGGAACCGGCTTTTTCAGCCAGTTCCACTTTGATGCCTGGGCGCGGTGCCCGGAGGTCGAGATCGTCGGTGTTGCCGGACTTGAAAAACAAGCCGTCGAACAACGCGCGGCCGAATTTTCCTGTCCGGCCTTTTCATCGGTCGACGACATGCTTGCCAACGTAAAGGCAGACCTGCTGGATGTGATAACGCCGCCGCCAAGCCATGCTGACATGATTACCACTGCAGCGGAGCACGGCGTCAATGTCATTTGTCAAAAGCCGTTTTGTTCTTCGCTTGATGAGGCCCGGCAGGTTATATCGAGTGCTCAGGCCGCAGGCATCGATGTGACGATCCACGAGAATTTCCGGTTTCAGCCGTGGTACGGCGCGATGGCGTGGGAGTTGAAAGAGCAGCGTTTGGGGCGCCTCTATCAGGCGACATTCCGGTTTCGCCCCGGTGACGGGCAGGGACCGGAAGCCTATCTTGAAAGACAGCCCTATTTTCAGGAGATGGAACGGTTTCTGATCCATGAAACCGTCATCCATTTTGTCGATGTTTTTCGCTATCTGTTTGGCGAGGTACAGTCGGTCTGGGCTGATCTGACAAAGCTCAACCCGGCCATCAAGGGGGAAGACCGGTGTCTTGTGGTGCTGGACCACGGCAACGGTTTTCGGGGCGTGATTGATGGTAATCGCCTGAGTGATCATCAAGCCAAAAACCGTCGCCTCACCATGGGTGAAATGACTATTGAAGGTGAGAAAGGCGTATTACACCTCAATGGCGACGGCAGTGTTGTTCAGCGCGCGCATGGCGAAAATGTCTGGGAGCCGGTCAACTACAGCTTTAAAGACCATGGGTTTGGCGGCGATTGCGTGTATCTGTTCACGCGGCACGTTGTGGACCATTATGTCTCCGGTCTTCCCCGATCCAACAGCGCGCAGGACTATCTCGCAAACCTTGAAATCGAAGACGCAATTTATCGCTCCGCGTCGAAGACATGCCGCATTTCGATTGCACAATAAGATGAGTGATGACCTTGCGTAACCACTTGTGGTTACCCATATTGCGCGCGGTCGAACGATTTGTCGTTCGCCGATTTCTTACTTGAAGGTAGAAAACCATGCGACTTCCATTTTTCGCAGCTCTTTTTTTGTGCGGCTCCCTTGGCGCGGCTCACGCTTTGACGCTGGTCAACACCGATCCGGAAGCGCACACCGTGACGGTTACTGAAAATGGTGTTCGTTCAGAGGTGACGATTGAACCCAATGCACGCATGGCAACATGTGAACAGGGGTGCTTTGTCACATTTCCTGGTGGAGACATGATGGTTTTCAAAGGGGCTGAAGAAGTCGTCATCGAAGGCGGCAAGGCTCGCATTCTAAAAAAATAGTTCCTTTTGACGCTGCACTTTTGCAAGACTTTGCTCTGCGAAGCATTTAATGCTCGTGGAATCCAGGTAGCAGCGATATCCAGTTGAAAGCCAAAATGATAACGCCCACCCGCGAAGTTTCTGTCAGCGTCGCTTTGCGATGGTTTTTGGCGCATATCCTTTCAGTGTGCGTCGTGCTGATGGTGCTGCAAGCACCTGTCTACGGTCAGGTCGCATCCGGCCCGACTGTGCTTGAGCGCCTGAACTCCGCAATCAAGCCTTTGGACGCCCGTATCGCTGAAATTGAAAAAGCGTTAGCCTCCCGGGAATTGTCGGAGGAACAGCTCACACCTCTGCGCGCTGAACTGGAGTCCATCAGCAAGTCTGTTCTGGAACGCATGACCAGCCTCCAGCCGGCAATTCTGGACATTGATACCCAGATCGAGCGGCTGCCGCCTGTGCCCGCTGAAGGAGAGCCGCCGGAAGCCGAAGCGATCGCTGAGCAACGTCAGGAACTGGCGCAACGGCGCGCGAACATCACCATTGCCCTGAAGGATGCCGAGAGGCTTTCGGTCAGGGCAATCGGCCTGATTTCTCAGGTTCTTGAGCAACGTCGTGCGCAGTTTGTTCAATCGATTTTGAGACAGCGCACACTCGATGCCAGCGTCATCAATGAGGTCGTTGCGGAAGGGCCACCGGCCGCCAGCCGGGTTTTCACAACCCTATCGACCTGGGTGACGACCGTTTTAAGATTCAACCTGATGGGTGTTCTGGGGGCAATTTTGCTCACCGGATTTGTGGTTGGGTTGCTGTTTTGGGTCTTGCGTCCCATCCGGCTTTGGGTCGCTGGCGTGCGTTCGCAGGAACATATTACCGACTTGCAACGCATTATTCTGGCGTTCTTTTCCACGGTTCTGCCGGGCCTTGCGGTCGGGATCACCGCCATCGCCCTTTACCGTTTCATGGGTTATTTCGGACTGTACCGTCTGCGCATCGACCAGATGGTCTATCATTTGCTTCTGGTTGCGACGGGCGTCAGTTTCGTGGCCTTCCTGCTGCGGGCCACCCTTTCTCCGACAAACGTCAATCGACGCCTCATTTCCATGCAGGACGGTGCAGCAAAGCGTCTTTTCTGGCTTGGCCTGATCATGGCGATTATCTACGGGGTCGACTATTACGGCTCCCGCATCATCGACATTTTCGCCCTGCCTGTTTCGTTCACCATCATCAAAACGCTGGTTGCCAGCCTACTGATCGCGACAGTTCTTGTTTGTGTGGTGATGACACGCCTGAAGCCCAGAGAAGCGGATGAAGCGCGTTCGGGCTTCCGCGGCTGGCGTCCAACGATTTATTGGGCTGTCTGGCTGAGCATCATCGTGATCGTTGGTGCTGCGATTTCTGGCTATCTGAGTCTCAGCCGCTTCATCGCCGGGCAGATCGTCATCACGGGCACGATTCTCGCAACAGCCTATCTGGGCGTGCTCACGTCACGTGCCATCGCCGCGCCGGGCGCGTTCGCATCGACCCGAATCGGGCAACGTTTGAACGAGAAACGCAGCCTGGGCGATTTCCGGCTGGATCAGCTTGGGTTGATCCTGTCGCTGGTTATCAATTTCCTCGTTTTCATCATCGGCGTTCCTGTTCTGCTGCTGCAATGGGGCATTCAGGACGATGAAATCATGGCGTGGGGCCGATCCGCCTTTACCGGTTTCAGCATCGGGGGCGTGGAAGTCTCCATCGCGCGGATCATGCTGGCGCTCGGTGCATTTGCATTGCTGATTGCGCTGACCCGTGTGGTGCAGCGCTGGTTTGAAAACAAGGTGCTGGCCCGCACGCAACTTGATTCCGGTGTCAAGAACTCGATCAAGTCGGGCGTTGGCTATGTTGGCTTTTTCCTTGCAGCGCTGGTTGGTATCAGCTGGGCCGGGTTCAATCTCTCCAACATCGCGCTTATCGCGGGTGCCCTTTCCGTCGGCATCGGCTTTGGCCTGCAAAACATCGTCAACAACTTCGTGTCGGGCATCATCATGTTGATCGAACGTCCGATCAAAGTGGGTGACATCATTTCGGTGGCGGGCTCTGAAGGCTTTGTGCGCAAGATCAACGTGCGTGCGACCGAACTGGAAACCTTCGACCGGCAGAGTGTCATCATTCCCAATTCGGAAGTGATCAACACTTCCGTTGGCAACTGGATGCACAAGGACCACGTACGCCGCATCGTCATCCCGGTCGGTGTCGCCTATGGCTCGGATGTCGAGAAGGTTCGCGAGCTTTTGTATGAATGCGTGAAGGGCGATGAACGCATTGCCACCCACCCGGCACCTTTTGTCCATTTCAGTGATTTCGGCGCGTCATCGCTGGATTTCCAATTGCGGTTCTTCATCCGCGATCTGATGGAATATCCCGTTGTGGAGACGGATATGCGGTTCGCAATCGACCGGATTTTCCGGGAGAACGATATCGAAATCCCATTCCCGCAAACCGATCTCCATATTCGTTCGGGGCTGCACAAAGCCTGATTTTTTGCCTGTAAACTCAGTCATCTGAATCTTGTGTCCAGGCGGTTGTACACCGTTGCAGACAATTGCTAGGTTCGCTTTTGTGAGTCTCGTGATGACGCGGTGGACGGCTCAAAATGCCGTTACAACTGTTGCTGTCATGACAATTGGACATGGCGAAAACGCTTGAAATGACAACAGAAATTACGCTCGAAACCCTGCTGGATCAGACGGCCAAAGGCGACCGTAGTGCATTTAAGATGCTCTATGAACGTTCCTCGGCGAAACTTTTCGGCGTCATTTTGCGTATCATTCGAAACAGGCAGAAGGCGGAAGATATCCTGCAGGATGTCTTTTTGAAGGTCTGGCAGAAAGCGGGCAGTTATGATCCGTCCGTCGGTAAGCCGATCACCTGGATGGCAACGATTGCACGCAACCGCGCAATTGATGTCATTCGCTCGACGCGCCCGGAACAAACGGTTGATGAACCGGGGGACGAAGAGGAAATTTTTCGCCTTGGCGGTCAGGATGCCGACAGCGTCGATTTGGCCGATCTGGAGACCTTGCGCTTCTGCCTTGGTGAAATGAAAGATGACGATAGGAATTATGTGCTGCTGGCGTATTACGAAGGATATTCCCGCGAAGAACTCGCAGAGCGATTTGAATCGCCTGTCGGCACAATCAAGACCCGTTTACGCCGCGGCCTGCTGGCCCTGCGCGCGTGTTTGGAAAGCAAATAACAGATGAGCACTCAGGAAAGACAGCTCGACGCCGCAGAATACGTCATAGGCACGATGACCGCCGTTGAGCGCCGTGCCTTTGAAGTATCCATCGAAGGGGATGAGCAGACGCGTTCTGACGTGGCATTTTGGGAACGTTCGTTTGGCGCGCTCAACGCTTCGGTTGCACCGGAGCCTGCGCCTGCTGATGTATGGGCGCGCATCGAAAGCGCCCTGCCTTCTCAGAACGCAGTGCAAGACGGTGGCACGGATGAAAATGCCGTGGGTTCCGGGTCGGAAGCGGCAAGCACTGCGCCTGCCGGATCAGCCGCGCCTGTGCCAATGGCAGCCAATGACAATGCACTGAACGCTCTGCGCCGCAGCCGTGGCCGCTGGCGCATGGGCGCTGTGGCTGCATCACTGGTGGCGGTTGCCGGTTTCTTCCTGGCCAATGAAGGCCCGGTGGGCGATGCCATCAAGGCGCGCTATTTCCAGGAAGGCAATGAGTATATCGCCGTCGTCAATGCGGCAGGTGACCAACCATCGCTGGTGGTCAGCATCAATCCGGATACCGGCAACGTAACCGTGCGCAGTGTCGGTGTGGAACGTCCCGAAGGCAAGAGCCTCGAACTTTGGTATGTGCCAGAGGGCGAAAAGGCCGTGTCCGTTGGCCTCGTCGGCGAAGGCGGGATTGACCTGAAAGGCATTCCAGCCACGAAAGGTGATCTGCTTGCGATCTCGCTGGAACCGCAGGGTGGTTCACCCACAGGCACAGCGACGGGTCCCGTCATCTACACAGGCAAACTGGTGGAAAACGTGCCGGTCAGCGAAGGCGATACCAAGTAGGTTTTGGCCTCTGCTGATTTAAGTACAGCAATAAAAAACGCTCCCTTCCAGTCCGGAAAGGAGCGTTTTGTCTGTTAGTCGGGCTGTCCCGAAAAACTTATTTGGGCAGCAAGACCTTGTCGATCACATGGATCACGCCGTTCGATGTATCAACATCGGTGGCAACGACATTGGACACGCCACCGGACTCATCAAAGATATACACCTTACCGCCTTTGGTGACGCGCGCTGTGATGACATCGCCGCTCACGGTGGAGACGTTCACATAGCCGTGGCCTTTTTCAATGAGCCCGACAAGCGTTGCTGCGTCGACCTTACCGGCGACGACGTGTGAGGTCAGGATCTTCTGCAGCGTTTCCTTGTTTTCCGGTTTCAGCAGGTTTTCGACCGTACCAGCAGGCAGAGCTTCAAAAGCAGAATTGGTTGGAGCAAAAACCGTGAACGGGCCATCTCCCTGAAGGGTTTCGACCAGACCAGCGGCTTCGACGGCGGCGACCAGAGTTGCAAAATCATTATTGCCGGATGCGGTCGCAACGATGTCTTTGGAGTGACCATCCGCGAAGGCGGCTGGTGTGGACAATGTGATGGCCAGTGCAGCAGCACCGGAGAGGAAAATGGATTTAAGACGTGACATAGAACTCTTCCCTGTCGTTGGTTTACCTCCCTGTTACGTCTCGAATTTTGCTGCGGTTTCAATTGATTCGCCGGATTGACACAATGTCGCACATGGCGAGCCGAACCGGGTTTAGCTCGACACTTCCTGTGCGCCATCGGGGTCCATCAGGTCCGCTTCCTTGTTGCGCTCTTCGGCTTCGGCCACTTTTTGTTCGATCTGGCGATCCGGTGTGACATCGCTCTCGCCTGTGTCTTTAGCAACCGGTTTTGCCCGCGCTTTTGTTCTCGCCGTTTGTGTCGTTCGCTTCTTGGCAGCCGGCGGTCGGTCATTGTCGTGCCGCAAACGATAGATCGGTTCAGGCATCGTGATGCTTTTGGCTGCAAATGCCTCGATCACTTTGCGGATTGCCTCGCTTTTGGCTTTTGCAAGACTGGTTTCGTTCTGATTGATCCAGCCGCCGAACCACAAAGTGACGCTGGAATCGCCGATGCCGGATATCCAGCCATCGGCTGCCGGATTGTCCAGAACGAAGCTCAGATCGCGCACCACGCCAACGCCCAGATCAACGGCACCCTGCAAATCTTCCGTTTCCACACCGATGGAAAAATCAAAACGGCGTTCGGGGTTCAGCGAATAGTTTGTGATCACGCCCTTGAACACGGTCGCGTTGGGAATGCGCACATGGTTGCCGTCAAAGGTCAGCAAAACCGTCGCGCGGGAGGTAAGTGCGATCACATACCCCTCATAGCCCTCGATCTTAACAACATCGCGCGGCCGAAACGGTTGCCGGAAGCTCAGCAAAACCGATGCAATGTAGTTTTCAACCGTGTCGCGCACAGCAAAGCCGATGGCCAGACCAAGAATACCGGCAGCGCCCAGAATGGTGCCCAAAAGCGCAGTTGCGCCTATGATGTCGAGGGCCACGACCAGCCCGAGAATGAAAAATCCGATCCGCACAATCTGGCGCAACAGATCGGCAACGAACTTGTTGGGTGCGATCGAATCCCAGGGAAATTTACGCTTCGCGACAAAAAAGCCGAGTGCTGTGATCAGACCAAGGATGATCAGGCCAACCAGAAAAATCGGCAGCAGCGAGATCAACTGGGTCGCCCGTGCCTGCAATTGTTCGAGAATCGGTATGATGCGTTTTTCAACCGATGTCTCAACCGCCATCTCGTTGTTGACGGTCACCACGCCATCGATCTTTTGCGCAAGTTCCGTTGCCTCGGACACCTGCTCAAGGGTCAGGACGCGCCCTTTAAGCGTGACGACGCCACCTTTCACGGTGACGAATACATTTTCGTAAGCGTCGATCTCGCCAAAGAGATCGCGGACTTTTTTCTGAATTTCCTGATCGGCATCGCTGGCATTTTCCACCACCTTCTGGGCCAAGGCGGGCGCCGTGACCTGACTTGCGGTCGGGGCAAAAAATGGCAGGGCGAGAGTGATAAAAAGAGCGGCGAGAAAGGATCGAAAATACATCATCATCAAGTCTGTCGTTTCTCTAGCCTGTCACTGCGCGGGTAATCCATGCGCCAGCCAGGGCGGAAACACCGGTCAGGACCGTGCCCCAGGCTAGGTCGACGAAAGCCGCAGTCACCGTATAGCCCTTGATCACCGCAAGATTGGTGAAATCGTAGGTGCCGTAACACATGAAGCCCAGCAAACCGCCGTAGAGCAGAGCGAGCCAGAGGTTGTTTGCATCGAGCGCCGGTTTTACGGCAAACACCACCACGCCAATACCGTAGGCCAGATAGAATGCAACCGCATATCCAAGCTTCGGTTCGTCCAGCATGATGCCGCCAATCTGGTCGCGATAGAACGAGAGTGCCACACGGGTCAGCCACACATAGTCGATCGCCAGAAACACGATAATCGTGGCGAGATAGGCAATAATCATACGGCTCATGATGGCTTTCCTGCGGATGCAATGTCATTACAATACGTTGGCGACAATGGATTGGTTCCACCCATGAACGCAAGTGGGTTGAAGTGGGGAAAACGCATATGGCCAAGGTGAAAACGGTGGCGGGAAAACGCCTGCTCTATGTCATGGCCGCAGATGCCGAATATGGCCCGCATCTGAAAAAACGTTTCACCCCTCTGATTTGCCATGTCGGCCCCGTTGAGGCGGCGATCAACGTCGCGCGGGGCTTGATCCATCACGACCCGGTTGATCTCGTCGTGTCGCTCGGCAGCGCTGGTTCGCGGGTGCTGGAACAGGCGGGTGTCTATCAGGTCAACAGTGTAAGCTACCGTGATATGGATGCCTCTGCGCTGGGGTTTCCGGTTGGTGTTACGCCGTTTATCGATGTCCCCGCAACGGTGGCCATGCCAATCAGTGTGCCCGGCCTTGCGCCTGCCAGCATCAGCACCGGCGCAAATATTGTGTCCGACCAGGCTTACAATGCAATAGCGGCGGATATGGTGGATATGGAAACCTGGGCCATTATGCGCGCCTGTATGGGCCAGGATGTACCGATGATCGGCCTGCGCGGCATTTCAGATGGTGCTGAACCACTGGCCGAACTGTCAGACTGGACGCGCTATCTGGAAGTCATTGACGAGCGGCTGGCAGTTGCCGTTGATCAACTGGAGATCGCCTTGGAAAAGGGCATGATCTCCGTTTGATCCTTCTTCCCCTGCCGCATCTGCAGTGGGCTTGATCCGAACTGACGTTTGAAACTGCGCGAAAAGGCGGATTGGCTGCCAAAGCCTGTGCGCACAGCGATGTCCTGCATGGTGAAACGCGTGTCCAGCACCATTTTTCGCGCGCTCTGCAACCGAAGCCGCAGATAATAAGCACCGGGTGAAACGGCCAAGCGGTCGCGAAACAGCAATTCCAGTTTTCGCAGCGAGACGCCAAGGCGCATCGCGATCACCGATGTTGAAAGTGGCGTATCGACCGTGCGCTCCATGATGCGTATTGCGGCTCCGAGTTTCGGTTCCGCCTGTTCAAACAGGCCAAGTGAAATCTGCGCCTGTCGTTCGCTTGCCGCATGGGCCTGATCGTAGACGAATACGCTGGCCACTTCCATCGCCAGCAGCGGCGACATACGAGCGGTCAGATCCAGCATCATGTCGAGACTTGGCGAGGCACCGCCGCTCGTCCAGATGCGACCATCGACAACGTATCGCTCGTCACAAACATCAAGCTCGGGAAATCGGCTCTGCAGGCTCTCGAGATCTTCAAAATGTGTGGTGACGCGTTGTCGCTGTATCACGCCTGCACGGGCCAGAAGCCACGGGCCGGCCTCAACGCCGATGACCCTTTCAAATCGCGAGCTCGCAGCCATGAGTTTTTGCAGGAAGGGGCGTGGCGCGGAAATATCATGATCGAAACTAGCGATCACGATGAGCGTGTCTCCCGCATCATGGGCTTCCAACGCGCCAGTGACCGACAGTTGCAGGCCTCCGGTGATTGTCACATCTCCGCCGTCAGGTGATACAATACGCCACTGAAAAACTAGTGTTTCAGACAATCGGTTCGCTGCCCGCATCGGGTCCAGAACAGACGCGAGCGTCAGCAAGGTGGCTCCCGGCAGTACGACAAGGGTCACGGTGTGTGGTGTGAGATTTTCCTGCGCCATTGCGTGTAATGTCAAAAAATTTGCGCTTTATGTCAATCAACACTGGCCTCAATGGTGGGACCATTCGCGTCCGAACGGAGCTTAAGAAACGCAGAGAATCGCCATGCCCCTGTCTATGAACCGTGAAGTCTTTATCACCTGTGCCATCACCGGTTCCGGCAGCACGCAGGATAAGAGCCCGCATGTACCGCGCTCACCTGAGCAGATTGCGAGCTCCGCCATTGATGCCGCAAAAGCCGGTGCGGCGGTTGTTCATTGCCATGTGCGTGATCCTGAAACCGGCACACCTTCCCGCAGGCTCGATCTTTATCGCGAAGTAACCGACCGCATCCGCGCGGCGGATGTCGATGTCGTGCTCAACCTGACAGCAGGCATGGGCGGCGACATGGTTTTCGGAGACGTTGAAAGCCCGTTGCCGTTGAAAGTCGCAGGCACGGACATGGCTGGCGCAACCGAGCGCGTGGCCCATGTCGCGGAGTGCCTGCCGGAAATCTGCACGCTCGATTGCGGCACGATGAATTTTGCCGAAGCCGATTACGTCATGACCAACACGCCCGGCATGCTGCGCGCCATGGGAGGCATGATGACCGAGCTGGGCGTGAAGCCTGAAATCGAAGCCTTCGACACCGGCCATCTGTGGTTCGCTAAACAACTCGTTGCCGAGGGCGTGTTGCAGGAAAACGCATTGGTGCAACTGTGCATGGGCGTGCCGTGGGGCGCGCCGGATGATCTGAACACGTTCATGGCGATGGTCAACAACGTGCCGGACACCTGGAACTGGAGTGCTTTTTCGCTGGGCCGTAACCAGATGCCCTATGTCGCCGCCGCCGTGCTCGCGGGTGGCAATGTGCGCGTCGGTCTCGAAGACAACCTGATGCTCGACAAAGGCGTGCTGGCCACAAACGCCCAACTGGTCGAACGCGCTGTCACCATCATCGAAAACATGGGCGCAAAAGTGATGGGGCCGCAGCAGGTGCGTGAAAAGCTGGGATTGGTGAAGCGGGCACCGAAATCATGACAATCAAACAAACAGCCGCCATTGGTGGCGGTGTTATCGGCGGGGCGTGGGCGGCGCGGTTTGTGCTGAATGGGCTGGATTGCAAACTCTTTGATCCGCACCCGGATGCCGAGCGTATTGTGGGCGAGGTCATGGCCAATGCGGAACGCGCCTATGGCATGCTCACCAAGGTACCTCTGCCAACACGCGGCACGCTGACATTCGTTTCGTCCATCGAAGAAGCGGTCGAAACTGCCGGTCTCATTCAGGAATCTGTGCCCGAACGGCTGGAACTGAAACAGAAAGTGCATATGCAGATCGACGCGGCGGCACCCGAAACCGCACTCATCGGCTCATCAACGTCCGGCCTGTTGCCGACCGACATTCAGGCTAAGATGATGAACCCGGACCGCATGTTCGTGGCCCATCCCTATAATCCGGTCTATTTGCTGCCGCTGGTGGAAATTGTCGGTGGAACCCAAACCAGCAATGATGCCATCACCCGCGCTCACGCGGCCTATGGGCAGATCGGCATGAAACCGATCACCATACGCAAGGAAATCGATGCTTTTGTTGGCGACCGTTTGCTGGAAGCGGTGTGGCGCGAGGCGCTCTGGCTGATCAAGGATGACGTGTGCACCACCGAAGAACTCGACGACATCATGCGCTATTCGTTTGGCATGCGCTGGGCGCAGATGGGCCTGTTTGAAACCTATCGCATTGCTGGCGGCGAGGCTGGCATGCGCCATTTCATCGAACAGTTCGGCCCGACCATGAGCCTGCCTTGGACCAAACTGATGGACGTGCCGGAACTTGATGACACGCTGATCGACAAGATTGCCGACCAGTCTGACGCCCAGTCCGGCATGCATTCTATCCGCGAACTGGAGCGCATTCGGGATGAAAATCTGGTCGGCATCATGCAGGTGCTTGCCAAAGGCCATGGCGGCAAAGGCTGGGGCGCGGGCAAATTGCTCAAGAACTACGAAGCGCAATTGAAGGCGAGGGCGGCCAATGACGTTTGATGAAAAGAAACTGCGCGCGGCCCTTTACAAAAGCTGGTCGCTTCGCTCGGCACGCCAATGGACCAAAGCGCGCCCGTTTGACGGCCAATGCAACGTAACCGCAGCGGTGGTGGCGGACCTCTATGGCGGCGACATACTCAAGACGCCATGGAACGAGCAGACCGACCATTATTACAACCGCATTGATGGCAAAGTTTATGATTTGACGGATGATCAGTTTGCCGAGCCCATCCACTACGCCGATGACATGTCTTCGTATGAGGAGGCGCAGGTCGGATTCTCCGATGCCGAATTTGAGGCGCTTCGCTCATCACTTCTCGCTAATCTGGGAGAGGCGTCATGAACTTCTCCTTCACCGAAGAACAAAACCTCATCGTCGAGACCACTAGGGCCTTCGTTGAAAAAGAGCTCTATCCGCATGAAGCGGAGATCGAAAAGTCCGGCCATCTGCCGATGGAACTCGTCAAGGAGCTTCAGGCGAAGGCCATGAATGCTGGCCTCTACGCGGCCAACATTCCCGAAGAATTTGGCGGCGGCGGCCTCGATACGCTGACATGGCTGCTTTACGAGAAAGAGCTTGGCCGGGCGAACTATGCTCTGCACTGGACCTGCGTTGCCCGACCTTCGAACATCTTGTGCGCCGGAACGCCAGAACAGCGTGCCCGCTATCTCGAGCCTTGTTTAAAGGGGGAGACATGGGATTGCCTTGCGATGACCGAACCGGGCGCCGGGTCAGACCTGCGCGGCATGAAAGCGACGGCAAAACCTGACGGTTCGGGCAGCAATTCTGATTGGATATTGAACGGCACAAAGCACTTCATCAGCCACGCCGATATCGCAGGCTTCGCGATCTGTTTCATGAAGACGGGCGAACAGGAAACGCCGCGCGGCCCTAAGGCGGAAATCACCGCATTTTTTGTCGATAAAGACACACCGGGTTTTGCCGTGCGCGACGGCTACAACAATGTGTCCCACCGCGGCTACACGAATGCGGTTCTGGAGTTTGACGATTGCCGCGTTCCGGCCGAAAATATTCTCGGCGAAGTGGGCAAAGGGTTTGAAGTGGCTAATGACTGGCTGGGCGCAACGCGCCTGCAGGTGGCAGCGACCTGTCTTGGTCGCTCCGACCGCGCGTTTCAACACGCGGTGCAATTCGCGACCGAGCGCAAGCAGTTTGGTCAGCAGATCGGCAAGTTTCAGGGCGTTTCCTTCAAACTCGCCGACATGGCGATGGAAATGAAAGCTGCTGAATTGCTGACATGGGAGGCGGGTTCAAAATTCGACGCCGGCCAATGCACCGACAGCGATATGGCGATGGCGAAACTCAAGGCTTCCGAAGTGTTGGCGATGGTGGCGGACGAGGCGATCCAGATCCATGGCGGCATGGGCCTGATGGACGAATTGCCGTTGGAGCGCATCTGGCGCGACGCCCGCATTGAACGCATCTGGGAAGGCACAAGTGAAATCCAGCGCCACATCATCAGCCGCGCCCTGCTGCGGCCCTTGGGGGGTTAAATTATTTCAGTTGAGGGAGAGAAATATGAGATACATTCCGAAAGTAGCGATGATCGCCGCAGCGCTGACTCTGCACGCGCCAACAATCGGTTTGGCAAAGCAGCCATCCAAAGCGGAAGCGAAGTCATATGTCGCCGCCGTAACGGGTGAAATTCCCGCCAAGGTTTGTCAAAACCTGGTTGGTGGCTATGCAAAGGATGTTGCCTTTTTTCGCTCGCCTGCTGCCAAGGGGCGAAAATATCTGCTCGACACTGGTTTCGGAAAATCCAATTTGAAGCAGGTTCAGTCCAAGCAACGAAGTGGAATCACTCGCGATTTAAAACGTCTTTCTGAAGCGCGGCAAAAGCGCAGGTGCAATCGTGAAATCGCGAAATGGAAACGCAAAGTCCGTCACCAGTAACCACGCGATCAGAAAAACGTTTTGAAACCCTTTTCCCACCTCCTTTCGCCCACAACCATTGCCGTATTTGGTGGCAAGGAGTGCGAGCGTGTCGTCGAGCAATGCGACCGGTTTGGCTTTGCCGGAACGATCTGGCCGGTGCATCCGACGCGGGAAACATTGGGCGGACGCCCCTGCTTTCGGTCGGTCTCCGATCTGCCGTCGCCGCCGGACGCGGCTTACATCGCGGTCAATCGTGAGCGTTCTATTGATGTCGTCCGCGATCTCGCAACCATCGGCGCGGGCGGTGCGATCTGCTACGCGTCGGGCTTTGCCGAGGCGGATGCGGAAAGTGAGGGCTCGGGCGATCTGCAACGCCGCCTAGTGGAAGCCGCTGGCGATATGCCGATCATTGGGCCCAATTGCTACGGCACGATCAATGCGTTGGAAGGCGCCGCTTTGTGGCCCGACCAGCATGGTGTGAGGCGCTGCGAAGAGGGTGTCGCGATCATCACCCAATCGTCCAACATCGCCATCAACCTGACCATGCAGAAGCGGGGCTTGCCCATCGCGATGGTTTTGACAGCCGGTAATCAGGCGCAGATTGGCGTGTCGAAACTCGGTCTGGAGATGATCGAGGACGAACGGATTACGGCCCTCGGTCTCCATATTGAAGGGTTGGATGACGTTAAGGCGTTTGAAAGTCTGGCAATGCGCGCCCGCGAATTGCGAAAGCCGATTGTGGCGATCAAGGTTGGAAAATCTGATCAGGCGCAGGCGGCGGCGATGACGCATACCGCCTCGCTCGCCGGTTCCGACGCGGCCCATGATGCGCTTTTCAGGCGCCTCGGTGTGGCACGCGTCCATGATGTAGAGACGTTCCTGGAAACCCTGAAACTGCTCCATTGCGGCGGGCCTCTGGCAGGACGTGATATTCTTTCCCTGTCCTGTTCTGGCGGCGAAGCCTCGCTGATGGCCGACGCCGCGCACGGTACATCGCTCAATTACCGGCCTTTTGAAGATGCCGATCGGCAGGCCGTGAAAGATGTGCTGGGCGATATCGTCACGATTGCCAATCCGCTCGACTACCACACCTTCATCTGGGGCAATTGGTCGGCCATGATCCGCATGTTTGAGGCAGCTCTTGCACCCCAATTCGATCTCGCCTTTCTGGTGATTGATTTCCCGCGTGACGACCAATGCGACCCGCTCGACTGGAAATGCGCGGCTGACAGTTTTGTCGCTGCTGTCAGGCAGACGGGCGCGCGCGCCGCTGTTCTGGCAAGTATGCCTGAATGCATGCCGGAAGCGGTGGCGGACAATTTGCTGAAACAGGGCATCGCACCCTTGTCGGGCTTTGATGCTGCCATCGCAGCTGCAGAAGCGGCGGCCATGATCGGTGAATGCTGGCGTGGCGAGCCGCCAGCGCCGCTGTTGGCAAGCCCCGCTTCATCTGGTTCCGGGACTGAAATTCTTGATGAGCATCAATCCAAACAGGAACTCGCGGCCACCGGATTGGTGATCCCCAAGAGCACTATCCTGACCATCGATCCCGAGCCGGATTATAAAGTGTTCACTGTCGTCGAAAGCGACGATATGCCGGACCCATCCTTCTCGTTTTCCGCCATACCTGAAACGCTAAATCCCCCCTTTGCTCTGAAAGTGCTGGGCATCGCGCATAAGACGGAGGCCGATGCCGTGCGCCTTAACCTCCACACCCGCCGCGATGTCGAGCATGCCCTGAAAGCGATGGCTCATCTTGGCGACCGCTTCCTGCTGGAGGAGATGGCCGCAGCGCCGGATGCCGAACTTCTGGTCGGCGCCACCCGTGACCCGGTGGTAGACCTGATGTTGACGCTCGGCGCAGGCGGTGTGCTGGCCGAACTGCTGAACGACACTGTAACCCTGTTGCTACCCGCCAGCGAACGCGAAATCCGCGACGCCCTGTCAGGCTTGAAGATTGGGCAATTGCTGGACGGTTATCGGGGCAAAGAGGCCACGGATATTGACGCTCTGATTGCCAATATCATCTGCATTGCAAACTATGCGAGCGCCAACCACGAGGTTCTTGAAGAACTTGACGTGAACCCGCTCTTTGCCACCCAGTTCGGCAGTGTTGCCGTCGACGCATTGATCATCAAAAGGAAAACATCATGACCAGTTCAACCACCGGCCCGATCAGAACGCGTCGCGAGGGCGGCATTCTGGAAGTGACCATCGACCGCCCAAAGGCCAACGCAATTGACCTCGCGACAAGCCGCATCATGGGTGATGTGTTTGCGGAATTTCGTGATGACCCGGACCTGCGAGCCGCCATCCTGACAAGCACGGGCGAGAAATTCTTCTGCCCCGGCTGGGATTTGAAGGCCGCTGCTGATGGCGACGATGTCGATGGCGACTATGGTGTTGGCGGCTTTGGCGGCTTGCAGGAATTGCGCGACATGAACAAGCCGGTGATCTGCGCAGTCAACGGCATCTGCTGCGGTGGCGGGCTTGAAATTGCCCTGTCGTGCGACATCATTCTGGCAGCAGAGCATGCGACTTTCGCTCTGCCGGAAATCCGTTCCGGCACAGTAGCGGATGCCGCATCCATCAAATTGCCAAAGCGCATTCCCTATCACATCGCCATGGAAATGTTGTTGACCGGCCGTTGGATGGATGCGGAAGAAGCCCATCGCTGGGGATTTGTGAACCATATCCATACCGCCGAAACGCTGATGGATCAGGCCTGGGAAATGGCGCGACTGCTCGAATCCGGCCCGCCTCTCGTCTATGCAGCGATCAAGGAAGTGGTGCGCGATGCAGAGGATTCAAAGTTTCAGGACGCGCTCAATCGCATCACGCAGCGCCATTTGCGCACGGTCGACACGCTCTATGGCAGCGAAGATATGATGGAGGGATTCAACGCTTTCGCCGAAAAGCGTGATCCGGTCTGGAAAGGCAAATAGCCTCGTTTTACTGGGCTTCAAACTCGCTGAGCTTCGCGCGCGCTTTTTTGGTCACCACCACGGTGACCACCAGCGTTGCCAGAATGCCGACGCCGAGCACGACCCATTTTGCAATGCTCATGTCGCCGCTGCCTGCCTGGCCACCGGCGCTGCCAAGCAGCACATAAAGCAATGTGCCCGGCATGATGCCGAAGAAGGTCGCAATCTGAGCGGGCCAAAAAGCCACCGGTGTGATGCCGAGAAACCAGTTTTGTAGCGAAAAGGGCAGGGCGGGCGACAAGCGCAGCAGGCCTACGACCTTCCAGCCCTCATCGCCAATCGCGTCGTTGACAGCCTTGAATTTCGGATATTGGGCGACGCGATCCTGTACCCGATCATGAAACATGTAGCGGGCGGCAAGAAATGACATCGATGATCCGAGCGTTGCACCAATAATCACCAGCGGAAACCCACCGAAACCCCAGATGGCACCCGCAGCAAGCGTGAGCAATGAGCCGGGAATGAGAAGAAACGAAGTGAGCGCATAAACAACGATGAACAGCACCCAGCCAATTGCGCCATACCCAACCACAAAATTCTGAAATGCGCTGATCCATTCCTGCAGCGGCAATTGCCTGTATCCAAACAGGATTACGGCCAGCACAGCCACGCCGATGGCAATTTTGCTCCATGGTATGGAGCGGGTTGGTGCGGCGGTTTCAGTCATGGTGCTCATTTCAGGTGGCCTCAGGGCGTCGCGTTTCGTGTCGCGCACCATGTGGCATTGTGAGGCGGGATTGAAACCCCGTCTCACACGAGCGTGAAGAAAGTTCAGGCCGAAGTCAAAGAGCGGCAGGCAACTTCTGCGTGATCAGAAGCCCAGTGTTCTGGCCAGCTGGTCGGAATGCCAAGCGGCGTCGCCAAACATTTCACCGGCAACACGCACGCGTTTGATGTAAAGCCCAATATCAAACGCATCCGTCATGCCCATGCCGCCATGCATCTGAATGCCCTCCTGCGCGGCGAGCAGCGCGACCTGCCCGGCTTTGGCCTTTGCAACGCTGACCATGGTTGCGGCGTCCGGGTCGCCCGCATCAAGTGCCTGCAGCGCGGCGAGAGTTACCGCTTTCGCCATCTCCACCTCACTGTAGAGATGGGCGGCACGGTGTTGCAGCGCCTGAAAGGAACCGACCGGCACGCCGAACTGTTTGCGCTCATTGATGTAGGCGAGTGTTGTACCAAAGGCTTGCGCCGCCATGCCTGTCATTTCTGCACCCAGGCAGGCGCGCCCGGCATTGAGAATGGTTTCCAAGACTTCATGGCCGGCATCGACTTCGCCGAGTACGGCATCTGCCGTTACTTCCACATCGTCAAACTGCAACCGCGCAGCATTGCGGCTGTCGACCATCGGTGTCTTCTCGCAATCAAGCCCGGCAGAAGCCCGGTCGACCAGAAACAGGGTGAGACCATCGCTGTCACCCGCTTCGCCGCTGGTGCGTGCAGCGACGATCAGTTGGTCGGCGATATGACCGTCGGCAACGAACCGTTTTTCGCCGTTCAGACGAAACCCGTTGCCATGCCGGGTTGCCTGCATCGCTGTCTTGGCCGGGGCATGGCGTGGCCCTTCGTCGACGGCAAGCGCCATGAGATGATCGCCTGCGGCGATGGCACCCAGATGTGCGTTCTTCTGGTCGGCAGAGCCAAATTTCGACAGCGCCGTCGCGCCCAGAACGGCTGTCGCGAGAAAGGGCGAAGCGGTCAGGTGTTTGCCCATTTCCTCCGCCAGCAGACCGGCGCCGACGAGGCCAAACCCGCTGCCGCCATAGTCCTCAGGCACCACGATGCCCGCCCAGCCCATCTCGACCATCGCTTTCCACAAATCGCGGTCAAAACCGTCTTGGGTCTCCCCATCTCGCAGCTTGCGGAATTCGGCTACCGGTGCGTTCTGGGTCAGAAATCCTTCCGCTGCTTCACGCAGCATTTCCTGATCTTCGGTAAGAACAAGCGCCATCAATCAGGCTCCCGGCATCTGGAGAATGTGTTTGGCAATGATCTGCAGCTGCACTTCCGATGTGCCGCCTTCGATGGAATTGCCTTTCGTGCGCAACCAGTCCTTGGCGCGCTGGCCGTCTTCGTTTTCTTCTGTCATTTCAAGCGACGATGAGCCGCCGATTTCCATCAGCAATTCATTGCGTCGCTTGTTCAATTCCGTGCCGTAATATTTCAGCACGGACGAAACGGCTCCGAGGCTTTGCCCAGCCTTGCTGCGGTCGTTGACGCTTTTCAGCAAAGTGGTAAAGGCGCGTGCATCGACTTCCGCTTCAACAAGCTTGCTGCGCAGAACAAAGTCTTCCAGCCCGCCATGTTCGCCAAGGCCGCGTTCATGGGCGGCGATTTCGCCAAGCGAACGTCCGCCCGTCATGCCGCCAAACAGGCTGCCGATCATTTCCCGCTCGTGGGTGAGAAGGTATTTGGCGACGTCCCACCCCTTGTTTTCTTCGTGAACGAGGTTTTTGGTTTCCACTTTCACATCATCGAAAAATGTTTCGCAGAAGGGCGAAGAACCGGAAATGAGCTTGATCGGTTTTGTGGTCACGCCGGGTGACGCCATGTCGAACAGGACAAACGAAATGCCCTTGTGTTTGGGTGCATCGAAATCCGTACGCACCAGACAGAAAATCCAGTCGGCCTGATCGGCATAGGATGTCCAGATTTTCTGTCCATTGACGATGTAATGCTCGCCGTCCGGCGTCTTTTCCGCCTTTGTCCGCAGTGCCGCAAGGTCAGAGCCTGCACCGGGTTCGGAATAACCCTGGCACCAGCGCAACTCGCCGCGTGCGATGGGTGGCAAGTGCTCACGCTTTTGCTCTTCGGAGCCGAATTTCAGCAGGGCTGGGCCTAGCATGGTGATGCCGAAATTGTCGTGCGGCTTGCGAGCGCCGATGGCGCTCATTTCTTCCTGAAGGACTTTGGCTTCGGCTTTCGACAATCCGCCACCGCCATATTCCTTCGGCCAGGTCGGGACGGTCCACCCGCGCTCGCCCATCCGCTCCAGCCAGAGTTTTTGCCCTTCGCTGGAGAAGGTCCACTTGCGCCCGCCCCAACAGCTTGTCGCCTCGCTGGTCGCGCCATCGCGCATATCGGCCGGACAATTCTCCTCGAGCCATGCGCGTGTTTCCGCGCGGAATTGTTCGAGATCGCTCATATCGTTCATGCCTTCAGCTTATCGTTGTGCCGCCATCGATGACGACCTGTTGCCCGGTCATGTACGATCCGGCAGGGGATGACAGGAAAACGGCAGCGCCGGCGATTTCGTCTGGCTCGCCAATCCTCCGCATCGGCGTTGCGGACAGCGCGTGCTTGAGATTGTCGGGGTTTTCCCAGAGCGCGCGCGCAAAATCGGTTTTGATCAGGCCAGGCGCGATGCAGTTAAAGCGCACATTCGCCGCGCCATGCTCGACAGCAAGATTGCGGGCGAGCTGGAAATCGGCAGCCTTCGAAATGCAATAGGCTCCGATGATCGGTGATCCTTTCAGCCCGCCAATCGATGACACGATGGTCACCGACCCGTCTTTGCGCTCAATCATCTGTGGCGTCACCATGGAAATCAGCTGATTGTTGGCCACCACATTGTTGTGCAGGATTTTGGTGAACTGCTCGTCCTCAATGCCGGCCATTGGCCCGTAATAGGGGTTTGAGGCGGCATTGCAGACCAGAATGTCGATCTGGCCGAAAGCTTCGTTGGTCTTGTCGACCAGATTTTGCAACGCTTCCTTTTCCGAAATGCTGGCGGCGATGGCTATCGCCGTTCCATCACCATATTGGTCGTTGAGTTGTTTCGCGACTACATCGCAGGCGTCCTGTTTGCGCGAGGATATGACAACCTTCGCGCCGTGTTCAGCCATACGTTCGGCAATCGCCTTACCGATACCGCGTGACGATCCGGTGATGATGGCGGTTTTGCCGGTAAGATCAAAAAGGCTCATGCGCCGTTCTCCTTGTCCCAGTCGGCAAAACTCTTGCCGCTTTCACCGAGTTCCATCAGCAGGTCGGATGGTGTCCAGTGCACACCACCGGCACCATCGCTCCATTCAGCGATTTTTGCGGCGATCTTTTTCACGCCCACCGTGTCAGCATAATGCATCGGCCCGCCGCGCCAGCGTGGGTAGCCGTAGCCATGATTGTAAACAACATCGATATCGCTCGCGCGGGATGCCACGCCTTCACCCAGAATATGTGCGCCCTCGTTGGCGAGTGCGAACTGCGTGCGTTCAACAATTTCCTCATCGCTGATTTCGCGCGTGTTGATGCCCAATTCGCGTCGCACATCTTCGATGATCTGCATGGCTGCGTCATGGGTTGAGCGGGCGCGGGTTGCCGGGTCGTAGGCGTAGAAACCCGCGCCGGATTTCTGGCCCAGATGCCCGGCCTCGACCAGCCGGTCGGCAACGGTGTAAATACGCTGTTCGTGCTCGTCGAGATCCTGGTCCTTGCGCGATTTGTAGCCGATATCGAGACCCGCCAGATCGCTCACGGCAAAGGGTCCCATGGCCCAGCCAAAATCGGTCAGCGCCTTGTCGATCTGTTCGGGTGATGCGCCTTCCAGCACCAGCAGGTTGGCTTGGCGCAGATAAGGCGTCAGCATGCGATTGCCGATAAACCCGTGTCCGACACGTGCAACGGCGGGCATTTTGCGGGTTTTCTTGGCAACGGCGAGGGCCGTCAGCAAAGCGTCGTCCGCCGTCTTGTCAGCGCGCACGATTTCAAGCAACGGCATGATATTGGCCGGCGAGAAATAGTGCATGCCGAGCACATCCTGCGGACGCGACGTTTCGGCAGCGATTTCGTTGATATCAAGATATGAGGTATTGGTGGCCAGCACCGCGCCTGCTTTGGCGACCTTGTCCAGCTTGCCAAAGACTTCCTTCTTAACCGCCATGGTTTCAAACACGGCTTCGATGATCAGGTCGCAATCGGCGAGATCGTCATAGGACGTCGTGCGCGTGATGCGGCCCATGCGTTCCTTCACACCGTCCTCGGTGATGCGCCCGCTTTTGATGCCGCGCGCCCAGTTTTTCTCCATCGTGGCAAGGCCGCGATCCAGCGCTTCGTCGGTCATCTCCAGCATGGTGACGGGAAATCCGGCCTCGACATAGGTCATGGCGATACCGCCACCCATCGTGCCTGCGCCCAGAACGCCGACCTTTTCCACCTTGCGTGGGTCGCCCGACGCATCTTTTGGCGGCTTGGCGGCCTGACGTTCGGCAAAGAACATGTGGCGCAATCCGCGCGACTGGTCGCCAACTACGAGCTCCATGAACGTCGCACGCTCCTTGGCAAGACCTTCTGCAAAGGGCAACTCATAAGCCGCGCGAACGCATTCAGCGGCCTTCAGTGGCGCAATCGCACCGCGCGCCTTTTTGGTGATCTCGCCTGTTGCGGCGTCGAATGTCGCGGCAATTTCCGGTGTCATTTCCAGTTCCACCTTCGACAGTCGACGTGCATCCAGATCATCCGTCTGAACCTGTCCCGCCAGTTCAATTGCCTTATCCACGACCGAACCTTCGGTCAGGGCGTCGACAAGCCCGATTTTGCTCGCTTTCTCGCCACCGATCGGGCGTCCTGATGTGACCATCGTCAATGCCTCAACCGGGTTCTTCAGCAGGCGTGGCAGGCGTTGGGTGCCCGCAGCGCCAGGCAGAATGCCGAGATTGACTTCCGGCAGTCCAAGCTTCGCCTTCGCGTTGGTGACGCGATAATGGCAGGCGAGCGCCACTTCCAGACCCCCACCCAGCGTGTTGCCTTCAACAGCGGCCACAACCGGAATGCCGGTCGCTTCGATGATATCGCAAACGGTGGGCAGACCCGGCTCCTGCAGTGGCTTGCCGAATTCGCGGATATCAGCACCGGCGATGAATGTGCCGCCACGTCCGGCCAGCACGGCGGCCTTTGCAGAACCTTCAGCGGCTTTCAGTTCCTCAACGATACCGCTGCGCACGTGGTGCGAGAGCGCGTTGACGGGTGGGTTATCGATCCAGATAACGGCGATATCGCCGCGCATCTCGGTGGTTACGGATTTGGTCATGACGGGTCTCGAACTTGTCTATAAAGGGCAGGAGCGGGGGAATGGATTTCCCCCGCAAATGTTGTCGTACCGGCTTTGATCAATAGACTTCAAACAGTCCGGCAGCGCCCATGCCGCCGCCGACGCACATGGTGCAAACGACATATTTCGCGCCACGGCGTTTGCCCTCGATCAGCGAATGGCCAACCATGCGTGCGCCGGACATGCCATAGGGATGGCCGACGGAAATGGCGCCGCCATTGACGTTGAGCAATTCGTTGGGAATGCCCAGCTTGTCGCGGCAATACAGCACTTGCACGGCAAAGGCTTCTTTGAGTTCCCACAGGTCGATGTCTTCGACTTTCAGGTTAAACCGCTCCAGCAGTTTTGGCACGGCGTAGATCGGGCCGATGCCCATTTCATCGGGTTCAAGACCAGCGACCGCGATGCCGCGATAAGCGCCGAGCGGGGTGATACCACGCTTTTCGGCGTCCTTGGCTTCCATCACAACGGCAGCCGATGCGCCGTCAGACAATTGGCTGGCGTTGCCGGCAGTGATGGTTTTATCCGGTCCTAGTACGGGGGCAAGACCCTGCAGACCTTCCAGCGTGGTCGACGGGCGGTTGCCCTCATCCTTGTCGAGCGTCACTTCGTGCTCAGACTTTTCCTTGGTTTCCTTGTTGACCATCACCATGGTCGATTTGAGCGGCACGATCTCATCATCGAATTTGCCGGCCTCCTGCGCGGCGGCAACACGTTGTTGTGATTGCAGCGCATACTCATCCATCACATCGCGTGAAATTCCGTAACGATCTGCGACCACTTCAGCGGTGTCTAGCATCGACATATAGACATGTGGATGCATCGCGATCAGCGATTTATCAACGCCGGTGCGCATTTCCGGTGTCTGCACCATGGAAATGGATTCCACACCGCCACCCACGCAGATCAGCATATGATCATGCACGACTTGTTTGGCGGCGGTCGCAATCGCCATCATGCCGGAAGCGCACTGGCGGTCGAGCGACATACCCGCAACGGAGACCGGCAAACCGGCCTTCAGAGCCGCCTGGCGGGCAATGTTCATACCCTGAACGCCCTGCTGCATTGCTGCGCCCATGACGCAATCATCGATTTCAGCCGGATCAATGCCCGACCGTTTCACCGCATGTTCAACGGCATGGCCGGCCAGGGTTTGGGATGGGGTGTTGTTGAATGCACCACGATAGGCTTTGCCGATCGGGGTGCGGGCTGTTGATACGATAACAGCTTCGCGCATGGTGTGTCTCCTCCGCACAAATGGCATGGGTCACAGGACCAACATACCGAGTAGTATGTTGACTATGCCGTGGGTTTTCGGCAAGGGCAAGAGACCCAAACCGATTGACGCCCGATTGACTGTAAAATCCCGTCGGGCATAGTCGGGCTTTTACTATGGCTGCTTGAATGCCACTGACCAAGGATAATCCGATGACTCTCGAAGAAATGACCGAACAGATGAAAACACGCGTTGCTGCAAAGGGCGCAATCGATGGCAAATGTGTGAAATTCGACTTCGGTGATGATGGCAAGCTGACCATTGATGGCACGCAGGACCCGGCCGTTGTGAACAATGAAGACGCCGATGCTGACTGCACAGTGGTAGTTGACAAAGATGTGTTCGAAGCCATCGCCGCAGGCGAAGAAAATGCCCAGATGGCATTCATGTCCGGCAAACTGAAGGTCGAAGGTGACATGGGCATTGCCATGCAGCTCGGCTCGCTGCTTGGCTGACTGCTGACATTCTTCGCGCGCGGAACAGGCGCGCCGATAGTTGTTCAAATATTGAGGGTTGGAACATCGGTTCGACTTGCCAAGTCGACAGAATGTTCCAGCCCTTTATAACGTCTCCCAACAAGTTGAACGGCATGCTCCCTGTGCCGAAACCGAGATAAAGCTGCCCTTGCGATGACTGTTACCAAAGAAGCGATAATGAACACCCTTGCCCGCCTGCAACTGCCGGATGGTGGGGGCGACATCGTATCGTCAGGCATGGTGTCCGATCCGTTCATCACGCAATCGGATGCCGGTGCGAAAGTCATGTTTTCCCTCACTGTGCCTGCTGAACAGGCGCAAACGCTGGAGGTTCTGCGGTCGGCTGCTCAGCAGGCGGTTGAATCAATGGATGGCGTGGCCTCTGCAATGGTCGCCATGACGGCGGAGCGCAAAGCGGGGTCGGCACCTGCAGCTCCGCCACCGCCTCGTCCGGCACAACAAGCGGCATCGCAATCAGCTGCACCCCCGCCGCAACAGCCTAACACGCAGATTGGCGTGGAAGGGGTGAAACACATTGTGGCGGTCGCGTCGGGCAAGGGTGGTGTTGGTAAGTCAACCACGGCGATCAACCTGGCCCTCGCGCTGCGCGATCAGGGCCTGAGAGTTGGCATTTTGGATGCCGATATCTATGGCCCGTCCCTGCCGCGCCTTATGGGTATCAACGGCAAGCCGGAGGCGGAAGGCCGTGTGCTGAAACCCATGGAAGGCTATGGCCTGAAGGTCATGTCCATCGGCTTCCTCGTGGCGGAAGATACACCGATGATCTGGCGCGGCCCGATGGTGATTTCCGCGCTGACGCAAATGCTGCGCGAAGTCGACTGGGCGCCGCTCGACGTCTTGGTGGTCGACATGCCCCCCGGCACCGGCGACGCGCAATTGACCATGGCACAACAGGTGCCTTTGTCCGGATCGGTGATCGTTTCAACGCCGCAGGACCTGTCCCTGATTGATGCCCGCAAGGGTCTTAACATGTTCCGCAAGGTTTCCGTGCCCATTCTCGGGATCGTTGAAAACATGAGCACGTTCATCTGCCCGAAATGCGGGGAGCGCACCGATATTTTCGGCCATGGTGGTGCGGAACAGGAAGCTGAAAAGCTCGACATTCCATTTCTCGGAGCCGTACCATTGCACATGGACATCCGCAGCAACTCGGACGCCGGAACACCCGTGGTTGCCAGCCAGCCGGATGGGCCACACGCGCAGGTCTATCGTGAGATTGCCCGCAAGGTCGCGGACGGTCTGGGCGAAGCAGTTCAAGCCGGCCCGAAGATCGTTTTCGAATAGGAGCGCCTCTTGGTTGTATCGCTGACCGCGCAGGACATTCGCAAGGTTGCAACCTGGCCATTGCTGGTGGAAGCCCTTCGAAACGCTCATCGGCGCCCGCCGGCGGATATCGGCGACACCTTCGTTCACAGCGGACCCAATACGATGCTGGTGCGCAGCGCTTATGTCGATGGCGTTGCCGCGGGCGTGAAGGCGGCAACCGTTGTGCCTGCCAACACCCGTCGCACGCCAGCGCTGCCATCCATCCACGCGCAGGTGATGTTGTTTGACGCAGACACCGGCGAACTTACAGCGCTGGCTGACGGGACAGAAATTACCGGCTGGAAGACGGCTGCCGACAGCGCGCTGGGTTGTGATTGTCTTGCCCGAAAGGATGCCAAAACCCTGTTGATGGTTGGGGCGGGAGCGATGGCCCGTCCGCTCATTGAAGCGCATCTGTCCGTCCGCCCCGGTATCGAACAAATCCTTTTATGGAACCGCACGCGCGGCAAAGCTGATGAACTTTCAACAGATCTTGCACATCTGAATTGCACCATCACAGTTGTTGAAGAGATGGATCAGGCCGCAGGTCAGGCAGACATCATCTCCTGCGCAACGATGTCGGCGCAGCCGGTTCTGCACGGCGCGAACCTTTCACCCGGAACCCACGTTGATCTTGTCGGCGCGTTTAAAGCGGATATGCGCGAGGCCGATGATGTCGTTCTGCAACGCGGTTCGATCTATGTGGACAGTTTTGCCACCACCATCGACCACATTGGTGAATTGATGATCCCTATTGCGTCGGGTGCAATCAGCCGCGATGACGTTTTGGGCGATCTGCACGCTCTCGTTTCCGGCGAAGCCGGGCGACGGACCGATGATGAAATCACGATTTTCAAGAATGGTGGCGGCGCGCATCTTGATGTGATGATAACGGCTGCTCTGGTTGACGCGCATATGAAGTCTGGTGCAACAGGCTGAAGCCACAAGTCCTGAAAACATGAGCGGCGGCGATGCAACGCATATTGAATGCCATTGAAGCACCGTTTCTTCTGGTCAACCGTGATCGCACCATCACCTACGCGAACAGACAGGCCGGCATTGTCCTGGGAGACCGGTCGGCTGATGACCTGATAGGACAGACCTTCGTGCGGGTTTTGCGCAATCCCGATGCAGTGCGTTGTCTGGAAATCGCTCTGACCCGCGGTGAGACCGCTCACGCCGATATCCCGCTGTCGCATCCGCAACCCGGTACCTATCGCCTGTCTGCCGTTCCGATTGAACATGAAAATGACGCCGCGGCCATAACGTTGATGGATGTGACACCGCTCATCAAGGCGGCGCAAATGCGTAGCGATTTTGTGGCCAATGTCAGCCATGAGCTACGCTCCCCGCTGACGACGCTGTCTGGCCTGATTGAGACCCTGCAAACCAGTGCCAGCGGCGACCCGGAGGCACAAAAGCGCTTTCTAGGCGTCATGGCGCGCGAGGCCAGCCGCATGGATCGCTTGATTGACGATCTCTTGTCGCTCTCGCGGGTTGAAGAGGATGAGCGCATTAGGCCAACGGCTTCGGTAAATCTCGTTCCTTTGATTGAGGGCGTCATTTCAACCTTGAAAGACCGGGCAGAGGCATTAGACCGGAAAATCGAATTCCATGCTCCCGACAGCTCCTGCCTGGTCGCGGGTGACAGCGATCAATTGATTCAGGTTTTCCAAAACCTTTTGGAAAACGCGATCAAATATTCGAAGCCCGGTGGTGCCGTTCAGATGGCGATTGAAACCAAGAAATCAGCCCCGCGCTTCGATTCGCTCGTCTGGGCGGTCTCGGTGAAGGATGAAGGCGAGGGAATCGCGCCGGAACACATGCCGCGGCTGACGGAACGGTTTTATCGCATCGACTCAGGGCGGTCGCGCCAATTGGGCGGAACCGGGCTCGGACTGGCGATTGTGAAGCATATATTGAACCGCCATCGCGGTCGGCTGCATATCGCCAGCAAGCCGGGCGAGGGGGCTACGATGACGGTTCTTCTGCCCGCGCTAAACGCGACGACATGAAGTGAACACCGGGCTCGCCAACACACTATTTCGGTCAAAAAACGCACTTATCCCCAACGGTTCAGTGGCTGTCACAAAACTGTAATACAAGTGTCACAAAGCCTTCGCACGCTCTCCCTAGGACCAGCCCATCGGAACCGATGAGCGGTTCTGTTGGTTCAAAACGGTCGAAGATGGAAAGGTTTCCCCAATGACTGGTTCGCTTAAAGGCACATTCAAAGTTACACTCGCACTTGCAGCCGCTCTTGCTGTTTCAACAGCCGCCCAAGCTCGTGATCGCATTCAGATTGTGGGCTCTTCCACGGTGTTCCCATTCTCAACGGCTGTTGCTGAGACATTTGGTCAGAACACTGATTTCAACACACCTGTTGTTGAATCAACCGGTTCGGGCGGTGGCATGAAACTATTCTGCTCCGGCGTTGGCGCTTCCACGCCCGATATCACCAACGCTTCTCGCCGCATCAAGGAAAACGAGTTCAAATCCTGTCAGGCCGCTGGTGTAACTCCAGTGGAGGTCAAAGTTGGCTTCGACGGCATCGTCATGGGTTCGGCAAAGGGTGGCATTCAACTCAACCTGACACGCGAACAGATTTTCCTGGCGCTCGCCAAGGAAATTCCGGTCGATGGCAAGCTGGTTCCCAACCCGAATAAAAACTGGTCCGACGTTGACGCATCCCTGCCGAACGTCAAGATCGAGGTGCTTGGCCCTCCTCCAACATCCGGCACACGTGATGCCTTTGCTGAGCTTGCGCTGGAAGGCGGTGCGAAGAAAATCGCCATGCTGGCTGACTTGCGCAAAACCGATAAAAAAGCCTTCCAGCGCATTGCTTACGCTGTTCGTGAAGATGGCGCTTATGTTGAAGCTGGTGAAAACGACAACCTGATCGTTCAAAAGCTGGAAGCCAACCCCAATGCAGTCGGCGTTTTCGGCTTTTCTTTCCTTGACCAGAACTCAGACAAAATTCAGGGCGCGAGCGTTGGCGGCACGGAGCCAACGTTTGAAAACATCGCTGACGGTGCGTACCCGATCTCCCGCTCGCTTTTCTTCTACGTGAAAAAAGAGCACGTCGGCGTGATCCCCGGCATTGAGGAATTCGTCGCTGAATTCACCAAAGACAGCACTTGGGGTGACGATGGTTACCTCACTGAAAAGGGACTTATTCCTCTGCCGCAGGCCGATCGTGACACGATCGCAGCAGATGCGAAATCTCTTAAGCCTTTGGCTATGTAAGCAAGCATGAGCAGCGTTTCAAAACGCTGCCTTTGCAACGAAGTTGTGGATACACCGACTGATCAAAACTCCGGTGTATCCACGCCTCACTATCAACGTTTAAGTCTCCCCGCCTGCGCTTGGACAGCAGAAACCTGGTTGCAACCATGACGCTTAGCCTGCTCATATCTTTGGTCGTTGTGGCGCTGGTGGCTTTCATCATTGGCCGTT
The DNA here is from genome assembly GCA_039180085.1 of Pseudomonadota bacterium. Classification (GTDB taxonomy): domain Bacteria; phylum Pseudomonadota; class Alphaproteobacteria; order Rhizobiales; family Rhizobiaceae; genus Pseudahrensia. The sequence goes on along the minus strand of JBCDDX010000002.1, from coordinate 46,748 downwards.
CTCGGGCACGCGTGCTTGCAGGCGATCAAATTTCCTCCCTGCATTCCCGGCCTGTCTATCATGGCGCTTACCTCGCGCTGATGAGCGCCGTGCCAGCACTGTTTTTGCTCTTCGGCTGGAATATCGTATCCGCACGCTTGCAGGCCTCGCGTGTTTTGGACGCTTTCTCGGACCAGCTATCCGCCATGTCTGCACCGCAGGTGGAGGCGTTTTTGCGCGATGCAAAAGCCATCGCGACCGGTGGCATCGTTGGTTTTCGCGATGAGACCAAGGAAAAAGCCGCGCTGCTGATTTCCGAATTCCAGTCGCAGTCTGATCTGTGGCTGACAATTGCGGTCGCTGTGCTGGTGCTGATCGGGTTTCTGTACGGGTTTCGCCAGATTGGGCTTTCGAAACGTGCCCGTCATATCGTGGAGCGCGCCATTCGCGCTGCGCTGATCGCCTGTTCTGCCGTCGCCGTTCTGACAACGCTTGGCATTGTGTTTTCGCTGATCTTCGAATCCATCCGCTTCTTTGGAAAAGTACCGTTCTGGGATTTCCTGTTCGGCTTGCACTGGAGCCCGCAGAGCGCTTTTGAATCCGCTGGTGGCACCACGCTGGCTGATGACCAGTCGATCATTTTCGGCGCCGTTCCGCTGTTTGCCGGAACCCTGTTGATCACTTTGATCGCGATGCTGGTCGCCGCTCCAATTGGCCTGATGTCGGCTATCTATCTCTCCGATTATGCAGATGACCGGTTTCGCGCCATTGCCAAGCCCCTGCTTGAAATTCTGGCGGGTGTCCCGACGGTCGTTTACGGATTTTTCGCAGCACTGACCGTCGCTCCGGCCATTCGCGGCTGGGGCGAGGGCATTGGCCTTTCCGTTTCATCGGAATCCGCTCTGGCGGCGGGATTGGTCATGGGCATCATGATCATTCCGTTTGTTTCGTCCCTATCTGACGATGTGATCAGCGCCGTGCCGCAATCATTGCGGGATGGGTCGGCTGGGTTGGGAGCAACCAAGTCGGAAACGATCCGAAAGGTTGTTCTTCCAGCCGCTCTGCCCGGCATTGTGTCCGCTATGCTGCTGGCGGTTTCGCGAGCTGTCGGTGAAACGATGATTGTCGTGATGGCAGCGGGGCTTGCCGCAAACCTGACGATCAATCCTCTGGAAGCGGTCACCACCGTCACAGTCCAGATCGTCACACTTCTGGTGGGAGATCAGGAATTCGACAGCGCCAAAACCCTGGCCGCATTCGCCCTTGGTTTGGTGCTGTTTGTCATCACGCTTTCCCTGAATGTCATCGCCCTGCGTGTGGTCCAGAAATATCGTGAGCAATATGACTGATCAGACCTTACAACCGATCACACCCGACGGTCGCGCGGATGCTGATGCCAGCCGTCGCCGTTCCGATGCGGATCGCCGCCGCCATACGGCCAAACGCATGGCAGCTGAGCGGCGCTTCAAATATGCGGGCCTCGCCAGCATTTTTGTGGCAGCCGCGTTTCTCGTTCTTTTGTTATCGACAGTCGTTGGCAACGGCCTGCCGGCGTTTACGTCCAACAACCTGAAACTGTCACTCGATTTGAGTGCAGAGAACGTTGATCCGACTGACCCGGGCAAAGCTGACTATCGCTCACTGATCAACAATGCGCTGAAAGAGGCTTTGCCCTTTGTTTCCGGCCGGTCAAACACCCGGGCTGCCCGTAAGCTCATATCATCCGGCGCGCCAACGATTGCGCGCCAAACGATCTTGAACAATCCTGATCTCGTTGGGCAATCGCAAGTGATTGAGGTGCCACTTTCGGACACCGTTGATCTCTACCTGAAAGGGCTGAGCGGCGATCTGGTTTCGTCCACTCCGGCTGGGTCAGTCGACATTTCTGACGTTTCGGGAACTGTGGAACTGACATCAGGTGAAGCGGTATTCGCACCCTTCGTGCAACAGGCGCGTGATCTGTTGGCCATCAATGCCCAGGGTCTCCTGTCCCGTGCTGGCGGTATTCAGCGGTCGCTGGATCAATCCGCTTCGCGGATCGCGGCCGCTCAAGCGGTGCTTGATGACGCGGGCAGTACTGAAAGCGCCAAAGCGCGGGCGGCCCGCCAAATCGAAGATTTGACCGCCACTATCGAAAGGCTCACGGCTGAAAAAGCGAATTTCGAGGCGCGTGCCGATGCGTTGAAAGCGCGTGCGCAGAGCGTATCCGGAACCGAAGAACTGACGGAAAATGATCCGTCATTGTTTGTGGAAGCTGCGGGTGGCCTGATCAAGATCACAAAGGCTGGCAACAGCGGCGCGACCGGCGAGGTGCTCGTGTCGCTTGCGAACGCCGGCACCTTCGACACCGGCAACTGGGCTGTGAAGGTGTTTGAAGTTCCCGAAAGCGAGCGCAAGATCAGCGATCGCGAAATCGCCTGGACGGAAAGCCTGCGCAGTGCCGGAGCAATCGAAAGCGGTTGGAATGATATTTTCTTCTCCCGCGGTGCCAGCCGCGAGCCGGAAATGGCCGGTATCTGGGGCGCCGTGGTGGGGTCATTTCTGACCCTTATTGTAACCCTGCTGCTGTCTTTCCCAATTGGCGTTGCGGCTGCGATCTATCTGGAAGAGTTCGCGCCGAAGAACCGGTTGACGGATCTGATCGAGGTCAACATCAACAACCTGGCAGCCGTGCCTTCTATTGTCTTCGGCTTGCTGGGTCTCGCGGTTTTCATCAACTTTGCAGAGTTTCCGCGATCCGCGCCGCTCGTCGGCGGCATGGTGCTGGCACTCATGACGTTGCCGACGATCATCATTGCCTCGCGCGCCGCGCTGAAGGCGGTGCCGCCGTCCATTCGCGAAGCGGCGCTTGGCATTGGCGCATCCCGCTCTCAGGCCGTTTTCCACCACGTTTTGCCCCTTGCCATGCCCGGCATGTTGACTGGTACAATCATCGGTATGGCGCAGGCACTTGGTGAGACAGCGCCGCTGTTGATGATCGGCATGGTTGCGTTCATCGTCGATATTCCTGGCGGGTTCATCGACCCGGCAACGGTATTGCCCGTGCAGATTTACATGTGGGCGGATTTTCCAGAACTGGCGTTCCAGCAAAAAACGGCCGCAGCCATCATGGTGCTGCTGGTATTCCTGGTCTTGATGAACGCCATCGCAGTTGTTCTGCGCAAGAGATTTGAACGCCGCTGGTAGCGCGTTATTTGGAGTTTTTGATTTCATGTCTGTGTCAGTTGAACATACCGATAGTGTAGTCGATCCGGCCCCGCCCGTGGCAGATGAAGCTGTGAGTGGTTTGAAAATGCAGGCGCGCGACCTTTCTGTCTTTTATGCTGAGAAGGAAGCGCTTCATGGCGTCAATCTCGACGTTGCTTCACGCGAAGTGACCGCGCTCATTGGGCCATCAGGCTGTGGTAAATCAACCTTTTTGCGCTGCCTCAACCGCATGAACGACACAATCGATATCTGCCGTGTTGACGGCTCTATCACGCTGGACGGGCAGGATATTTATGCGCCGGATGTCGATGTTGTGAGCCTGCGTGCCGACGTCGGCATGGTTTTTCAAAAGCCCAATCCGTTTCCCAAATCGATTTTCGAAAACGTGGCCTATGGTCCCCGCATCCACGGTCTTTCAGCATCAAAGGCTGATCTCGCCGGCATTGTTGAAAAGAGCCTGCGACGGGCCGGGCTGTGGGAAGAGGTGAAAGACCGGCTCGACGAGCCGGGCACCGGCCTTTCCGGCGGTCAGCAGCAGCGCTTGTGCATCGCGCGCGCGATTGCCGTTTCCCCGAGCGTCATTTTGATGGATGAGCCGTGCTCGGCACTCGATCCCATTGCCACGGCGATTGTCGAAGAGCTTATCGATGAATTGCGTAAGAAATACACCATCGTCATCGTGACACACTCCATGCAACAGGCCGCTCGGGTGAGCCAGAAAACAGCGTTTTTCCATCTCGGAGATGTGGTGGAAGCCGGGCGCACCGACGATATTTTCACAAATCCAAAAGATCCGCGTACTGAAGCCTACATTACCGGACGCATCGGTTAGGAAAACAATCATGAATGAATCAGCACATATTGTTTCCGCTTTCGACAGCGATCTGCGCCAGATCGAGAACCTGGTTGTTGCGATGGGCGGCCTTGTCGAGCAACAGATCGAAATGGCGGCGGAAGTTATCGTCACCCGCGATCTGGAACTGGCTGAAAAGCTGATTGCATCCGATAAGCCGGTTGATGCTATGCAGTTGGAAATCGATGAACTGGTCGTCCGTATCATCGCGCTGCGCCAGCCCAAGGCGCAGGACCTACGGGCGGTTCTCGCCGCTCTGAAGGTTGCAGCTGACCTGGAACGCATTGGCGACTACGCCAAGAACCTTGCCAAACGCACCAACGTTCTTGCGCAGGTCTCCCCAATCGGGTCGTCCAGCAAAACCATCAAGCGAATGTGTCTGATGGTGCGCGAGATGGTGAAGGACGTTTTGGACGCCTATCTCGTCCGCGATGTCGCAAGCGCCAATGAAGTGCGTCTGCGCGATGAGGAAATCGATCAGATTCACAACAACCTCTTCCGCACTCTTCTGACCTATATGCTGGAAGACCCGCGCCATATCACGGCTTGCATGCACCTGCTTTTCATTTCGAAAAACGTGGAGCGCATGGGCGATCACACCACATCCGTCGCCGAGCAGATTATCTTCCTGATCACCGGCGAACTGCCGGATGACGACCGGCCCAAAGGCGATACCACCAGCACCACACTGGTTGATGGGCCGGCCAGCTAAGCCCAAGACGATCCGGAGGTTGCCGTCATGATCACCCCCAGCGCAGCAACAATCATGGTCGTGGAGGACGAACCGGCCCAGTTGGAAATGTTGCGTTATAATCTGGAGAGTGAGGGCTACCGCGTTGTCACGGCTGAAGACGGCGAGGAAGCCCTGCTGGTCATCGATGAAGAAAATCCCGACATCATCGTGCTGGACTGGATGCTGCCGACACTATCCGGGATCGAAGTGTGCCGTCGGCTGAAATCATCGGACGACACCCGCTCCATTCCTATCATCATGCTCACCGCCCGCGGTGAGGAAACCGACAAGGTGCGCGGGCTGGAAACCGGGGCTGATGACTATGTTGTCAAACCCTATGGTGTTGGCGAACTGCTCGCGCGCGTTCATGCCCGCCTGCGCAGCGCGCGGCCCGCAATGGCCGGACAAACACTGAAGTTTGCCGATATCGTGATCGACACCGAACAGCATCGCGTCACCCGCAATGGCCGCCCTTTGCGGCTTGGCCCAACGGAATATCGCTTGCTGACGGTCTTTATGGAGCGTCCCAAACGGGTGTGGAGCCGTGACAGCCTGCTGGACCGGGTATGGGGCCGTGACACTGAAATCGATCTACGCACGGTCGATGTTCATGTCGGTCGTCTGCGCAAAATCCTCAACACCGCCGGCGCCACCGATTTCGTCCGCACCGTGCGCGGCGCTGGCTATTCGCTTGATACGGATGCGTAATCCTTTACCGCGCGGATCGTTTTCCATTCAGCCGGTTGGGCCAAAGGTTTCGAAATGGATTTGGTCTGTTGGCACTCCGGCGGCTTCGAGTCCTGAGCGAACTTCGGACAGAAATTGCACGGGGCCGCAAAGCATGTAATGCGCGTCCGGTCCGGCGTTCAGTGAAAGCAATGCGTCTGCCGACACTCTGCCGACCGCATCATAATCTTCGCCCTGGCGATCTTGCGGGCTTGGCTTGCTGTAGAAAATGTGTTTTTGGATGTTCGGGCGCGTCGCAATGGCATGCTCAACTTCATCGCGCAATGCGTGATGAGCACTGTCACGAGCGCCGTGCATAAACCATACCGGTCGTTCAACGTTTTCAGCTGCGGCCGCATGCAGCATGGCAAGTATGGGCGTCAGGCCTACCCCGGCGCTCGCCAGTACGAGGGGGCGCGCGTTGTCAGGTACTGTGAAATCGCCAGCGGGCGGACGGGCGTTTATGATATCGCCAACTTGCAATTCATCATGCAGAAAACGCGAAGCAATGCCTTTATTTTCCCGTTTGATGGTGAGGCGATAGCTCTGCGCTTCTGCTAGGCCCGATAGCGAATAGGTGCGCCGCACTTTTGCTGTCTGGCCGGGTATCTCAAGCTCGATCGGCAGATGTTGTCCGGCTTGGAACGGGTGGAGCGGATTTCCATCGCTCGGTGCAAGATAAAGTGACGTCAGGCCTTCCGCCTCTTTCACCTTGTCTGTCACAACGAACTGGTGAGGCGGTGCCGTGTCTTCCGCCCATCGCAAAGACAAAGCGCCCGGTCGCTCAATCACGGCATCAATGGTAACGTCGATGAAACGGCGGGCATTTGGATCTTGCGCAATATCCGGCTCCCAATCGACCCTGGCATGGCCGGATATTTGTATCAGGCTGCCCGTCTCAAAGTCGATGAACAGAAGGCCAAGGCGCGGGTTTTCAAGAAGGTTGCCGATCGTGTTGAAGAAGTTGTTTCCGGCATAGTCAGGAATACGGATGCGGCTGGGATCGACGACATATGCAAAGCCGGGCTCTCCCCCTCGATGAGAGGCATCGAATCCGTTGGATGCGGCCTCCTGGTTAGCGCTATGGCCCGTGCCGATGAAGAGCGTGTCAGCGGCACCAATTTTCAGAATTTGCTCGTCGGATAAGCGGTCGGTAATTGCTGGATTCGGCGTTTGGCCGCGCGCGACCCGTCGCCATTCGCGTTCGTGAATATATTGCGGGCAGTTGCCAAATGTCTGCCTTATGTCGATGGTCAGGCCGTTGTCGCGGGGTGCGATGAAACCGCTCAGGCGGTTGCGGCGTCGTTGCGCAAGCTCAATCCCCAGCAGGCCGATATCCGACCCTGCTTCAAACGCTGCGGCCAAGGGATCCTGTGGATCGATGCTGGTCGCGAGGGTCAAGGTTTGTCGGTCCGGTGAATCAATAAACCCTTCATCCCCCTCGATGATTGTTGTCCATATCCTCCCCTGCGCATCAGCTCCGGCAACGACGAGAAAGGGCAATGCTGAGTAGAATGCACGATGTTGGTCAGGCATAAAATTGCGGATGAAACCTCCGGCCCATGCAGCCACGTCTCCTGCGCCCGCACGGCGTTGCGCTTTCAGTTCTCCGGAGTGGAAGGGGCTGGTTGGTGCGCTCATGGCGATCATCCTCGTTTCGCTGCCGGGTTTCAAATCCCAAGCGCGCTGAGGCCTGGATGATCATCGGGCCTGCGTCCAGGCGACCAGCGAAACTTGCGGTCATTTTCCGGAATGGGGTGTTCATTTATGCTGGCATGGCGGTGTGCCATATAGCCGTTGTCGTCAAACTCCCAATTCTCGTTGCCGTAGGCGCGGAACCAGTTGCCACTGTCATCGTGATATTCATAGGCATACCGCACGGCGATGCGATTTTCGCCATAAGTCCAAAGTTCCTTGATCAGGCGGTAATCCAGTTCTTTCGCCCATTTTCGGGTGAGAAATGCTTCGATCTCCTTGCGCCCTTGCAGGAACTCGACACGATTGCGCCATTTGCTGTCTGACGTGTAGGCAAGCGCGACCTTGGCTGCATCGCGGCTGTTCCATCCATCTTCGGCAAGGCGCACTTTTTCGATTGCGCCCTCGCGCGTGAACGGTGGCAGAGGGTGACGTGGGGCTTCGTCGGTCATGTCAACGGACCTTTCTTCATCAAATGCAACCATCCGGGATGATGCTTTTTGCATCAAGTCACGGTGTGTTGAGGCGATGGTTTTCGCATGAACTTGCCGTCATTCAGCAAGCCCGACTGCAGTGGCGGGCATCGGCTCGAATCCTTCGAGTGCCTCAAATCGAGCGAGCCATATGTGGTTGCGGCGCTGTATCCACCCAACCGTATGCTCACGACACACGTGCGAAAGCTTATTGATCATCTGGCATCCGACCAATTGATTGATGCGACGTCAGATTAGCAGTTTTCGGCAAGGACGGCTTTGCTTGATCGGCTGAAGTGTTGGCAACAAAAAGCCGCCCCCATTGTCACAATGGGAGCGGTCAAAACCATGTCACATAAGCTGGTGTCAGCTTGGAGAATACGGCAGTGATGAGTGGTGAAGGACGATTTTCAGATCGCCATCATCCATCTTTTCGAGCCCGAACGTGTATTCCACCTTCACTTCCGAGCCATCGGTTTTGGTGAAATAGTAGTTGCCCATGGCAAGGGCCGTATCGCCGTTGATGATGGTGCCTTCATTTTCCCAGCGGACATCCGTGTAGGGGGCGATGGCAAATCCGCCATCTTCGGCGATTTTACCACCCACAAAGTAGGAAAGCGCCTCGTCGAAAGTGCCGCGGAACTGGTCACCGCTCGCAAGTGTTGGCTTGAACAAAACTTTCTCATCGCCATAGGCATAAAACTGCTCGATATGTTCGCGTGCGGCTGCTTTGTAGTCTCCGCCCTCGGTATGAATAGAGCCGATTTTCACGATCCCTTCACCCCAGGCTTTTTTAAGCTCTGTCACACGCTCGGGAGTAAGAGACGCGTTGGATTTGTCCGTGCCAGCCATGGCGGCGGGTGCAGCAAGAGCAAGGGCAGCGGTGATAGCGATGGCTTTCATCATAATATATGTCCTTTCGTTCTGGCATTCGCTTCGATGCAATGGAAATGGGTATCGATGATCGGGAAAACCAATTGGAAACTCGATGATCATTGATAGTCTTTATCAATCGGAATGTAGTTATTTCTATGGAAATGGCTGCAGCGCCGAACAGCGCTCTAAGTGCAATGCATCGATTCAGGAGACGTTGTGAGAACTCTGACGAATATTAGTTCCATGAACGGCTCTTCCTGCAAATTCACCCATTCCCCAACGCTTTCGCGCGTAATGGCCCGACTGCGTTGGCGTGGGCGTCGAAGCCTTCATAGGTTGCGAAACGGTGGGTGCGGGGAGCCATGTCCTGAAAGCCTTCGCGGGTCAGCGAACCGATAGAACAGGATTTCATGAAATTCATCACCCCCAGTGGTGAGCGCGTTTTGGCGGCACCCGAAGTCGGCAACACGCAATTCGGGCCCATCATGTAGTTGGCGATGGAGCCGGGCGTGTCCTGTCCGAGCAGGATTTCCGATGCATTGGTGATGTGGTCGACATGGGCGCGCGGGTTTTCCGACAGAATTTGCAGGTGCTCCGGCGCGTAGGCATTGATGAAGTCATAAGCCTGCTGATTGTCAGCGCACAAAATGATGCCGCCCGACATGCTGTTCAAAACATCTGAGGAATAGCCGGCACGTTCCGCGCTCATTTCCCGCCAGTATTCGGGAATGGCTGCGCGAGCGGCTTCAGCGATCTCCCGCGACGCGGTGACCAGAAAGACGGAAGAGTCTGACCCGTGTTCGGATTCGATGATCGTGTCGAGCGCCGCGAGTTTTGCATTGGCCGTCTCGTCGGCGAAAACGATGGCTTCTGAAGGTCCGGCGGGCATGCCGGGGTCGATGCGGTTGGCCAGTACGACCTTTGCGGCGGCGAGCCACGGGCTGCCGGGGCCCTCGATTTTCACGCAGCGCGGAATTGTTTCCGTGCCATAAGCTGCCGCGGCCACGGCTTGTGCACCGCCGGCCTTGAATACATTACGAACGCCGGAGATATCTGCCGCAACCAGTGTGGCCGGGTCGATTTTTCCGTCTGGTCCTGCAGGTGTCAGCACGATGATTTGGGGCACGCCGGCCACGACCGCCGGAATGAGGCTCATCAGTGTGACGGAGGGGAATGAACCCTTGCCGCGCGGGGAATAGCAGGCAACGGAATCAATCGGCGTGAACCGTTCGCCGACATGCGCGCCGGGCCTGATTTCCATCGACCATTCGCGCTCCGGCACCTGCCGTTCGTGAAAACGGCGGATATTGTCGGCGGAATAGCGCAGCACCTCGACGAATTCCGGGTCGAGCTTTGCATAGGCTTCCTCGAAATCCGCATCACTGGCCTTTAGGGTTTCAACGTCGAAAACAGCGTTGTCGAAACGCGCAGCAAACTCTACTAGCGCAGCATCGCCACGGGTTTTCACCTCTTCGATGATCGGCAGAACTTTCTCGATAAACGGTGCCAGATCATCCTCCGCCCGGCGCAGAAGAGTCTCGCGCTCCTCTGCGCTCATAAGGGCAAGATCATGCAGGGCAACGGTGCTGAGCGTTTGCGAAGACATGGTGCGGTCCAGTTGGATGCAAGGAGGGTTTCTGCGCCGTTCTATGCCATCACAACGTGGAAATATCCACATCAGGCATGGTTCATATTGCAGCATTGGCGTGGCCCGCAGCGCCTGCTATGCGATGCAAAAATATTCTGTCTGCTCTGGAGACTTTCATGCGCGATCTCGAACTTCCCGGCCGCTCACCTGTCCATGCCAAAAACGGCATGGCGGCAACCTCCCATGCCTTGTCGTCGCAGGTCGCCATTGATGTTTTGAAGGCGGGCGGCAATGCGCTGGACGCCGCCATCGCGGCCTGTGCAGTACAATGCGTGGTTGAGCCGGGTTCGACTGGGATTGGCGGTGATTGCTTCGCGCTCTATGCGCCGCAAGGCGGCTCGCAGGTGCATGCGTTCAACGGGGCAGGGCGTGCGCCAGCGACCGCCACGCTGGAAAAACTGGCGTCACTGGGTGTGACGAAACTGGAGCGCACGTCCGTCCATTCGGTCACTATTCCCGGCGCGGTCGATGCCTGGTTCCAGCTCAACGCGGCCCACGGCCACATGCCGATGAAAGATCTGCTGCAACCGGCAATCGATTTGGCTCGGAATGGCTATCCCGTCTCGCAACGCGTCCACTCCGATTGGGAAGGCAATTTCGATCATCTGAAAACGGACGAGAATCTCGCGCGCATTTTCCTTCCCGATGGCAAAGTGCCCGCGATTGGTACGCTTCACTATCAAAAGGAACTCGCAAACGCATTGGAAATGATCGCGGAAGAGGGCCGTGACGCCTTCTACAAAGGCGAATTAGCCGTCGAAATGGTGGACACGCTGCAAGCCAAGGGCGGTCTCCACACGATGGACGATTTCGCGGAGGCTGGCGGTGAATTCGTCAGGCCGATTACGACTGATTACAAGGGCCACACGATCGTCGAGTGCCCGCCACAAGGGCAGGGGGTGATTGCACTCCTGTTCATGAACATGATGGCGAATGCCAAGGTCGACCCGTTGCTTTCAACGGAGCGCATTCATCTGGAACTGGAAGCCTGCCGCCGGGCCTACGCATCGCGCGGTGTCTATCTGGCAGACCCGGCCCAGAACGATGTGCCGGTGAATGATCTGCTGTCCAGGGCCTACGCCAAACAGCTGTTCGACGACATCGACATGACGGTCTCGCGCCACCCGGAAGATGTGCTCAACCTGCCGGGCCATCAGGACACGGTGTATATCTCCGTGGTGGACAAGGATCGCAATGTCGCGTCCTTTATCAACACTCTGTTCTGGGGTTGGGGCGGCGGAATAACCACACCAAAATCCGGCATCGTCTTTACAAACCGCGGCGAGGGCTTTGTGCTGGAGGAAGGTCACCCCAACTGCATCGCGCCGCGCAAACGGCCCTTGCACACCATCATCCCGGGACTCCTTCAAAAAGACGGCAAAACTGTCATGAGTTTTGGTGTGATGGGTGGAGAATATCAGGCGATGGGGCAGATGCAGTTCCTGACCCGCCATCTCGACTACGGTCTGGATGTACAGGAGGCTCAGGACAAGCCGCGCTGGATGGTCGATCCGTTTACTGGTGAGGTGGAAATCGAAGGCGCAGTACCGCAGGAGGTGGTCAATCAGTTGCAGGCAATGGGACACACCATCGAGCGCGCAAAGCGGCCGATTGGCGGGTCACAGTGCGTCGCAATAGATTGGGACACTGGCGTGCTGACGGGCGGCAGCGATCCACGCAAAGACGGTTGCGCAATCGGGTATTGATCTGGCGCTTGATTTGTCACGTGGCCACACTATGTGGCTCTTAATTCGTTTCTCGAAAGGTGATTGGCATGGCTAAGAAAACCGCACTTGTTTCCGGTGCGTCTGCAGGTATTGGACTGGAGATTGCGCGTTATCATGCAAAGCTGGGCGGTGATCTGGTGGTTGTTGCACGGCGGGAAGACAAACTTCAGGAACTCAAGAAAGAGCTTGAGGCCGAGCGCGGCATTACGGTGCATGTCGTCACTGCTGATTTGCAGGCCGACGATGGTCCCCAACAGGTCTATGACAAGGTCAAGGCCGAAGGGATCGAGATCGACTATCTGATCAACAATGCTGGGTTCGGCGGAAATGGCCATTTCCATGAAGTCGACCTGGTCAAAAACCTCGGCATGGTCGATCTCAATATCAAGAGCCTGATGACCATGACCAACCTGTTTTTGAAGGACATGGTTGAACGGGGCAGCGGGCGTATTCTCAATGTCGGATCAACGGCCGGGATGGTGCCCGGCCCTCTGCACGCGACCTATCACGGCACGAAGGCTTTCGTGAATTCCTTCAGTTTTGCGTTGGCTGAAGAGGTGCGCAACAAGGGCGTGACTGTAACCCTGCTCGCTCCCGGCCCGGTCAAAACCGAGTTTTTTGATAAGGCGGATATGGCCAACACCAATGGTGTTCGCGATTCCAAACCAGCCGACGAAGTGGCGCGCATGGGCTATGAAGCCATGCAGCTTGGCGATCTTCTGGTGATCAATGACTGGAAATTAAGCCTGCTGTTGCAATGGGTTGTTCCATTTTTGCCACGCCGCCAGGTGTTGGCCATGGCGCGCAAATTCGCGGAAAAAAGCAGCAGTCATTGAGCGGCTTCTTCGCTTAGCCAGGCGTCGAGCGCAGCGATCTGTTCGTCGCTCATCACAAGGCCAAGCTTGCTGCGCCGCCAGACGATATCTTCTGCGGTGCGGGCCCACTCGTTGGTCATGAGATAGCGCACCTCGGCCTCCGTCAGGCCGGCTCCGAAATCAGTTCCCAACTGCTCCATCGCTGTTGCCGCGCCCAAAACCATGGTGATGCGCGTGCCATAGGCGTGGCACAGCCGTTCCAGAGTAGTTCGGTCGATGAACGGATATTGCTTGGCCGTTCGGTCCACGAACCTGTCAAAACCTTGTGCGGGAAAATCTCCGCCCGGCAGTGGTTTGGACGCCGTCCACGGCCGTCCCTTTTGGCCAAGATTATCTTCGATCTTGTCCATCATCCGTTCGGCGAGTTCGCGATAGGTGGTGATCTTGCCGCCAAAAATATTGATCAGTGGCGCACCTTCTACAGCATCTCCTGGTGCGTCGGAGTGCTTGCCGCCTTCCTGGCGGAACACGTAGTCCCGGGTTGCTTCCTGTGCGGCGCTTGCGCCGTCGTCATAGAGCGGACGCACGCCGCTATAGGTCCACACGATGTGTTCCGGCAAAACCGGCTTTTCAAAATATTCTGACGCCGCATCGCACAGATAGTCGATCTCTTCCCGCGAGATTTTCGCATCGCGCGGATTGCCTTCATAGTCCTTGTCAGTTGTGCCTATCAGGGTGGTGTCCTGCGTATAAGGAATCGCGAAAATGATCCGACCGTCGGCGTTTTGGAAAATGTAGCAATTGTCGTGCTCATAAAGCTTCGGCACGACAATATGGCTGCCCTGTACCATGCGCACATTGTGGGCGTCGTTTCTGCCGAAAGCCTGCCCTAGAACAGCGTCAACCCATGGGCCGGCAGCATTGACGATCAGGTTAGCGGTGTAGGTGCGGGTCTCCCCGGTCACATCATCGCGGGTTTCGATCTGCCACACGTCTCCTTCACGGCGTGCGCTGACGCATTCTGTGCGCACCGCAATTTCAGCCCCTTCGTCTTTTGCTGCGATGGCGTTCAGAACAACCAGCCTCGCATCATCGACCTGACAATCGGAATACTGAAATCCCTTTTTGAACATGGCTTTCAGCGGCTTGCCGTAAACACCATTTGCCAGATCCACGGTTTTCGTTGCCGGCAGCAGTTTTCGGCCACCGATGTAATCATACAAAAACAGACCGAGCCGCAGCATCCACGCCGGGCGCAGCGCCTTGTGATGTGGCAGTATGAACCGCATAGGGCGAATGATGTGCGGCGCAGCACTCCACAAGACCTCACGCTCTTTCAGGGCTTTGCGCACGAGCATGAATTCGTAGTGTTCCAGATAACGCACTCCGCCATGCACGAGCTTTGACGACCAGTTGGACGTGCCGCTGGCGAGATCTTTCATTTCGCACAGGGCGACTGAGTATCCCCGTCCGGCGGCGTCGCGTGCGATACCGACTCCATTGATCCCACCACCGATAATAAAGATGTCGACATGCTTGTTCATTGAAAACTCGTTCTGCGAGGCTTTGACGTACGTGGGTTGTCTCTTTCCGCTGTGTTGCCGCAAATTCATATGTAAGAGAAGACGAAAGAGCGCCTTCACTCCGCGGCGTGTTCCCGCAGGTTCGAGTTATCGACCTTACGAGACACCGCATGTTCGCGAAACACGATGTATAGACCGGAGCCGATGGTTATGGCGATGCCCAGGGCCGCCAGTCCGTTCGGCAAATCCTGAAATACGAGATAACCGATCACCGTTGCAATGGGAATTTCCAGATATTGCATGGGTGCAAGTGTTGCGGAAGGCGCGTAACGCAAAGACCATGTCATGAGCAGATGGGCCACGGTGCCAACAATGCCCACAGCTGCCAGCAAAGTGATGTCAAATCGTCCGGGGAGGACGAAAGGCGCGGGCAACCAGCCCGTTCCCCAAAGGATAAGCGCTGCGCCGCCCAGCATGCAGGTTGCAATTGAGCCGCTGACAGCTTGCAACACGATTGGATCGATGTCCTTGGCCACCTGCCGTGTCACAAGCATGAAAAAAGCGAAATCCACCGCCACCACGAGTGGCAGCAATGCGGGCAACCCAACTTCTTCAAAACTGGGCTGAATGACGAGGAGTGTTCCGATGAAGCAAATGGCGCAGGCAATAAGGCGTCTGGAACCCACCTCTTCGCCCAGTACTGTGTGGCCGAGCAGAAGCATGATGAATGGCATGACGAATGCGATTGCCACAGCGTCTGCCAACGGCAGATAGCGTAATGACAGGAACATCGCGCCGACGCCAACGATGTGGAGAACGGTGCGAATAACGGTCAGTTGCATGACCCGAGGGGTCAGGGCGAGCGGTGATTTTACCTGCGGATCCTGCTTGGCCTGTTGTACCCAATAGGCCACGATCGGCAGCAGCAAAATCGCCTGAATGGCGAAACGCACCAGCAACAGCTGAATGAGTGGCACTGATCCACCCAGCAATTTCGCGATGGCATCGCCCATCGGGGCAAGCGCACAAAACCCGAGCATTAGCAATACACCCAGTAAGGGTTTGTCCTGTGTCATGGTCATGCCGAATGGAGTGCGAGGATCGCGAGCGTATACCATTCACCTGTCTGCGGGAAATGCCATGCGCTGCTGAATTTCAGGGGCGGTTCAGGATTCGCCTTCAGCAATGTAGCCGGATGTGATTTCGGCGATGCGAACCGGGCTGGTGATCGGCGGGAACAGGGTTTTGAAGTTTCCCTGACCATCGAGCAAATAGACAAAGGAACCGTGGGTATAGACCGGCCCCTCGTCGGGATGTTCGAAAACAAATTGCTTTTGAATCTGGAACGCCTTGTAGGCGGCATTCAGCGCATCTTCGCTTCCGGTCAGGCCTACCATTCGTGGATGCATTGCAGGCATGGCATCCGCGAGAGCGTCAACAGTGTCCCGCTCCGGATCGACCGTCACCATCACCGGAGTGACCGTGTGGCCGAGGCCTTCCAAAACACTGACGGCTTCGGTCATGTTGGGCAGGGCCACCGAGCAGATGGCGTTGCATTTCGCATAGCCAAAGAACAGCAGCTGATAGCGGCCCTCAGGATCTTTCGACGTCCGCTCATTGCCGGACTGGTTGATCAGCTGAAAGTCGCCACCCTTTATGTTTGGAAAACCTGTTGTGTTGTCGAGGGATGGCACAAAGGCGGCCACGGGTGCGCGAGCAGCCTCCTGTTTAGCCGGCGGTTCGTGCATAACCCAAGTCACCATGCCACCGGTGGCGAGACCGGCAGCCAGTGCAGCCAACCAGACGAAATTGCGTTTCAACGCATCAGCCTTCAAAAACTATTCGTTTTCTTCGATGAATTTCTTGTCGGCTTCATGACCGATTCCGAAATGGCCGGTTGCTGCAATCTGTTTGGCAACGCGTGGATCACGACGAAACCATGGCCCTTTGCCGCCATGTTCCGGGTTTTTCTCTTTCCAGCGTTTGGTCCACAGATTGGCCTTGTTCCAGTCGGCGGCACCTTGCTCGCGAATGAACTGCACCATGTAGAACTTGGTGGTGACAACATCGTCGTCGCCGATCATCACGCCGTCAACATCAACGGCCTTATTGCAGTATGGCACCAGGTCTTCCACTGCGCCGTTGAACGAGGCCTGCGAGTTTTTCAAAACGAAAATCAGCTTATTGTCCGCGTTGCGCACAATGCCCATCTGGCGATTGCCCGCGCCGCATTGGTCTGCGCAGTCACCGGCCAGTTCACACAGAACATCAACCACCTTGCCGGAAAAGGTTGCTTTCACCTCGCCCTGCAAGCCCCATTCCTTTGCCTTGCTGCCCTCAGAGAAATCTTCAGCAGCTGCAAAAGAGGAAAGTGAAAATGCGGTGGCGAATGCCAGTGCGCCGATTTTGGATATCAATGAATAGGTCATGATGGGCCTCATTTCTTTTTCTTGGGCGCGGAGAATGGCGGCACGGCACCATAGTCTTCATGGTTGAGATTGGTGATGCCGTCATTGGCAATCACGTCCTCAACGATGAGATAATCAACGCCATCGCGTAGGAAGTGTTTGCCCTTTGCGGTGATCACGTTGCTCTGCACTTCCATGATGGCGTCTGATGGGGCGACAGCATCTTCGCCCTTGTATTTGAGCACCATGAAGACTTTGCCTTCCTCGGTACGCACACCAACCGGAATACCACCCGCCGCGCACCAAAGGGCGCAGGTGTGATGCGCTGTTCCCACAACCGCGTCTGGTCCACCCATAACGCCCGAGAAATAGCACCAAGTGTCGATGATTTCGCCTTTGATCTCCACCATCTCGCCAGTGGCCGCCTGTCCGGCTGGCATAAAACTCAATGTTGCCATCGCGACGAGTGTTGATCGTATGAGATTGCGAAAGTTCATATTGGGGCACCTTTCAAGTTCCGCTCAGAGCTTTTTGTCTGCGCTTTAGGCAACTGTGACAACAGATTGCACCAAGCTCAATGGCTGAGCGTTCACAATTGCTACATCACTTCGCGAGGCTGGCCAAAACTTCGGCTTGATAACCCGCACAACAACTTGTGCAATGAAAACGCACAGGGCAAAACCAAGGGATATCGCGCGGGGTTTGGCTATCCCGCATTTTCTGGGAGGAAACAGCGTGTATCTTGGTCTTGATCTCGGCACGTCCGGTGTCAAAGCGCTGCTGATGGACGAGGCGCAGGCAGTTGTTGCATCGGCCAGTGCTGATCTGGAGGTGTCGCGACCGGCATCCGGATGGTCAGAGCAGGAACCACAACACTGGCTGGATGCAACGGCCAACGCGCTCGATGAACTCAAGCGTTCGCACGGGGCGCTTCTGGCGGTGGTGCGCGGCATTGGCCTGTCCGGACAAATGCATGGCGCAACGCTTCTCGATGCAGACGACAAAGTGCTGCGGCCTTGTATCTTGTGGAATGATGTGCGCAGTCACAAGGAAGCGGCAGAACTGGATGAAAATCCTGCCTTTCGCGCGCAGTCCGGCAATATCGTTTTTCCCGGTTTCACCGCGCCGAAACTGGTCTGGGTGAAAACGCATGAACCGGAAATTTTTTCCAACGTCGCGAAAGTCTTGCTGCCGAAAGACTATCTGCGCCTATGGCTGACGGGCGAGCATGTGTCGGAAATGTCTGATGCGGCGGGCACAAGCTGGCTCGACGTTGGCAAACGCGATTGGTCGGATGAACTTCTGGCCGCAACTGATCTTGGTCGCGAACACATGCCGCGCCTCGTGGAAGGGTCCCATGTTTCGGGAACCTTGCGCAGCGAATTGGCAAACCGCTGGGGCATGGGCGAAGTCGCGGTGGCCGGTGGAGCCGGGGATAACGCCGCATCAGCGATGGGTCTCGGTGCCATTGCTGACGGTGCTGCTTTTGTCTCGCTCGGCACTTCCGGTGTCCTGTTCGCCTCGAATGCCAGTTACTCACCAAAGCCGGAAAGCGCGGTCCACGCATTCTGCCATGCCGTGCCGGATACCTGGCACCAGATGGGCGTTTTCCTTTCCGCAACCGACAGTCTCAACTGGTGGGCAGGAATTGCCAAACGCCCGGTTTCAGAGTTGACGCAGGAAATAGAGGGCGACGAGCACGCGATAGACAGTGCCCCGCTGTTCCTGCCCTATTTGTCTGGCGAGCGCACGCCGCACAATGATGCAAGAATTCGCGGCGCATTTGTCGGGCTGGATCATGCACATGATCAGGCGACCATGACCCGATCTGTTCTCGAAGGCGTTGCCTTTGCACTGCGGGATTCGCTGGAAGCGCTTGCCAGTGCTGGAACGTCCATCGAACGCGTCATGGCTGTGGGAGGCGGGACAAGGTCGCAGGCGTGGTTGTCGATCATCGCCGATGCCTTGAACGTGCCGGTCGATTTGCCAGCCGAAGGCGATTTTGGTGCAGCCTTCGGGGCCGCGCGTCTGGGTTTGCTCGCTGCAGAAGACGGAGACCCCGTAGCGGTATGCCAGCCGCCCGCTATTGCCCGCAGCTTTTTGCCAGACTCAACAAACAACGAAATCACAGAGTCAAGGTATCGGCGCTACCGCGCTCTCTATCCCGCTCTTTCAGGAGACAAGACATGACCACTGGATTTTTTGGCGACATCACCAGCATACCCTTCGAAGGTTCTGACAGCACAAATCCGCTCGCGTTCCGCTACTACAATCCCGATGAAATGGTTGCTGGCAAACGCATGGAAGATCACCTGCGCTTTGCAGTCTGCTATTGGCACAATTTCTGCTGGCCCGGCGCTGACCCTTTCGGCGGCCAAACCTTTGAGCGTCCGTGGTTCGCCGACCAGATGGGCGACACGATGGAAGCCGCAAAACTGAAGGCCGATGTGGCGTTTGAAATGTTCACGGCCCTTGGCGTACCGTATTACTGTTTTCACGATGCGGATGTGCGCCCTGAAGGCGCAAGCTTTGCCGAAAACACCCGCAATCTGGAGGAGATTGTCGACTATTTCGGCCAAAAAATGGACGCAACCGGCGTCAAGCTCCTTTGGGGCACGGCCAATCTCTTCTCGCATCGGCGCTACATGAGTGGGGCGGCGACCAATCCGGATCCGTATGTCTTTGCCTTCGCTGCAGCGACCGTCAAAACCTGCATTGATGCAACGCACAAACTGGGCGGCGAAAACTATGTTCTGTGGGGTGGACGCGAGGGCTATGAAACCCTGTTGAACACCGACCTTAAACGTGAGGACGCACAACTGGGCCGTTTCCTCAATATGGTGGTGGAATACAAACACAAGATTGGTTTTGACGGCACGATCCTGATCGAACCCAAACCGCAGGAACCGACCAAACATCAATATGACTACGATGTTGCGACGGTCTATGGATTCCTGAAGCGCCATGGGCTGGAAAATGAAGTGAAGGTCAATATCGAGCAGGGCCACGCCATTCTGGCCGGCCACTCGTTTGAGCATGAACTGGCGCTCGCCAACGCATTGGGCATTTTCGGTTCAATTGATATGAACCGCAACGACTACCAGTCCGGATGGGATACGGACCAGTTTCCCAACAATGTGCCCGAAATGGCGCTGGCCTATTATCATGTTCTTGAAGGTGGCGGCTTCAAAACGGGCGGCACGAATTTTGATGCGAAGCTGCGTCGTCAGTCGCTGGAGCCGGATGATCTGTTGATGGCCCATATCGGTGGCATGGATTGTTGTGCACGCGGCCTGAAGGCCGCCGCTGCCATGCTGGAAGACGGCGCGCTCTCCAAACCTTTGGAAGAACGCTATGCCGGATGGGCAGAGCAGGGCGCGCAGATGATGCTCGACGGCAAACGCAGCCTTGATCAGATCGCGGCATGGGTAGAAGGAGAAAACCTTAATCCGCAGCCGCGCTCGGGTCGCCAGGAAATGCTGGAGAATATCGTCAACCGCTATGTCTGATTTCGCCGCCACCAAGGCGCAATTTCATCTGCCCGAAAATCTGATCTATCTCGACGGCAACTCCCTTGGCCCCCTGCCTAAGGCGGTGGCTGACAGAGTTGGCAGAACGCTGCACGACGAATGGGGTGAGATGGTCATTCGCGGCTGGAACCGTGCCGGCTGGATGCAGCAGCCGCGACAACTGGGCGACCGTGTCGGTAGTCTTATTGGAGCCGCTGACGGAACTGTTGTGATCGGCGACACCTTGTCGATCAAGGTGTTTCAGGCTGTGTCGGCCGCGCTTAATCTGGCACCGAAGCGAAAAATCGTTTTGTCAGATACGGGCAATTTCCCGACCGATCTCTACATGGCAGATGGCTTGCTCAAGGCGCTTGGTGGAGAACGGGAACTGAAGCTGGTTGAGCCGGAAGTGGTCATCGACGCGCTGGACGACACTGTTGCCGTCGTGATGCTCACCCATGTCGACTATCGAACGGGCCGCACGCACGATATGGAAGCGATCACACGCAAAGCGCATGACCACGGTGTCATTGTCGTTTGGGATCTGGCGCATTCTGCTGGCGCGGTGGAAGTTGATGTCACGACCTGCAAGGCCGATTTTGCCATCGGCTGCACCTATAAATATCTTAATGGCGGGCCCGGTGCTCCGGCGTTCATCTATATGCGGCCAGATCATGCCAGCGCAACATCGCCCATTTTGGCCGGATGGCTCGGCCACGAAGCCCCATTTGCGTTTGATCTCGATTATAAACCGGGTGATGGAATTGACCGGTTTCGCGTCGGCACCCCGCCCGTTCTACAAATGGCAGCTTTGGAAGCGGCGATGGATATCTGGGATCAGGTTTCCATGGCGGATGTGCGCAAGCGCTCGCTTGAATTGACGGACCTGTTTATCCAAGAGATTGAAGCGCGTTGCCCGATGCTCGAACTGGCCAGCCCGCGCGATAGCCAGATGCGAGGCTCACAAGTCTCGTTCCGGTTTGAAAACGGCTATGCCGCTATGCAGGCGATTATTGAGCAGGGAGTGATCGGAGACTTTCGCGCACCGGACATTATGCGCTTTGGTTTCACACCGCTTTACATCAATCGTGATGACGTTTTGGCCGCTGTGGATGTTATTGCATCTGTCATGACATCGAAAAGCTGGGATCGGCCGCGCTTTCATGAGCGTCTGGCCGTGACTTGAATGGTTGTGCGATGAATTTGAGTGCAGTATTCCCATTGTCCGGGAATTGTGGGCCCATTGAAGCGCCCGCGCAGGAGACGACAGTTTGAGTGTGTTTTTGATTGCCACGCGCAAAAGCAAAATGGCGCTGGCGCAAACGGAGTTGGTTCGCCACTTATTGGCCGAAGCTCATCCCGACTTGCAAACCGGGATCGCTGAAAACGAACCGCGTGGCGACCGTGATCAAATCAGCCGGCTGGATCGTCACGGCGGCAAAGGCGGTGCTTTCGTTGCCGAAATTCGCGCCGATGTTGTTGCGGGCCGCAGCCAGTGCGCGATGCATTCGCTGAAAGACATGCCGGGCAATGAGGAAACGCCGGACCTCGTCATCGGCGCCTATCTCAAACGTGATGACCCGACAGACTCTCTTGCCATTCGCCCGGGTTTGACCATGAATGACTTGCGCGAAAACGGTGGGCACGGTTTTAAGATCGGCACGAATTCGGTTCGGCGCGCCGCCTTCATTCGTGAGCTGTTTCCGCAAATGGAAATCGTTCACTTTCGCGGTGCGGCGGACACGCGTTTGCACAAGCTCGACAATGGCATTCCGCAAAAGCTGGTGGATGGGTCTGAGGTCGGTCCGGTCGATGCGATCCTGCTTGCAACGTCTGGTATGGCGCGTGTCGGTATCGCCGACCGCATCGCCCATACGTTCCCGACATCTGCGATGTTACCCGCTGTTGGCCAAGGCATTGTTGCGATTGAGTGCGCAGCAAAGGACTGGCAAACGCGTGCACTGCTGGAAAAAATCGATGATCCGATGGCCCGAGCCTGCGCGGAGGCGGAGCGGCAAATCCTTTGGGTGCTGGACGGGCACTGCAATTCCCCTATTGCAGCTCATGCAGTGATCAGCGGAGATGAGATGTCCATTGAAGCCTGTGTCATGTCCCTCGATGGAGCAACCATGATGCGGCACGACGCCAGAGGGCCTGCCGCATATCCTCAGGAACTGGGCCGCAATGTTGGACTGGCACTTCTGGCAAATGGCGCTGCTGATCTGATCAATGAGACGCGACTTTAAGCAGCGTCGAAATCAAGCACGAGCCTGTCATTTGTCGGCCGTGTTTGGCAGGCCAGCGTGAACCCGGCTTCCACTTCCCAGTCCTGCAGCGAGTAGTTCACGTCCATGGTGGATTCGCCCTCGACAACCCGGCACCGACAGGTGCAGCACATGCCGTTGGAACAGGAATAGGGCAGGTCCAGTCCTGCAGCGAGTGCGGCTGTCAAAACGGTCTCATGAGCCGGATCCATTGGCACCTGTTTGCGCCCACCGTCGATGACGATGTCTACCGTAACGTTGTTTTTTGAACCGTCCTGAGTTGCAGATTTTGTTTGGGGCGTTTCAGGTGTTCCGAAAAGCTCGAAGTGAATCTTGTCTTCTTCAACATCCATTGCCCTGAGACTTTTGCTCACATCATCTGTCATGGTCTGTGGGCCGCAGACATAAATGCCATCGCTTGATGCGGGGTTGATCAACCCTCGTTCAGCCAACAGGGCGATACGCTCGCCATCAATGCGGCCATTGAGGAGCGGAACGTCCTGCCCCTCACGGCTTAGAATATGCAGAACCGAAAATCGCTCAAGATAAACGTCTTTCAAGGTATTGATGTCCTGGCGAAACATCGTCGTTGCCGCGCTGCGATTGCCGTAAATGAGCGTAACGTCGCTTTCCGGTTCGCTGGTGAGAACCGAACGGGCAATTGAAAGGCATGGTGTGATGCCTGATCCGGCTGCAATCAGCAGATAGGAATGTTTGCCACCAAGCTGTGCCTGAAATTGCCCCATCGGGGGCATGACAAGCAGTTCCTGTTGCGCTTTCAACGTCATGGCATGACTTGAAAAACGCCCACCATCAACGCGTTTGATGCCGACTTCGACGTGGTCTGCATCATGTGCGGAACATATCGAATAGGTGCGCCTGATGTCTTCGCCACCAACGGTGTCGCGCAGCGTCAAATACTGGCCGGGGATAAACTGGAAAGTGTCCCGAAGCGCGCCCGGTATTTCAAAACTCAGGGCAACGCTATCGTCAGTCGGGTTGCGGACCGATGCAATGGTGAGTTTGTGAAAGCCGCGTGGTGTGCCGGTGTCCAATGTCGTCTCGGTCATCGTGGCACTCATATGCATTTGAAATAGTCGAACGGCTCTGCACAGGTTTCGCACTGGTAATGCGCCTTGCAGGCGGTTGAGCCGAACTCAGAAATCTTGCGGGTTTTAACGCTGCTGCAACGCGGGCAGGCGACCTGCGTTTCGCCAAACAGAGCCAGCTTGCCGCCAGCGCTGCCTTTCACAGGAGGGGCGATGCCATAGGCGTGCAGTTTTTCTCGGCCTTCATCGCTGATCCAGTCTGTCGTCCAGGCGGGCGCCATAACGCGCTCAATGCACGCCTCGAACCCGGCTTCCAGAAGTGCGGCTTCAATGGCGAGTTCGATGGCCAGCACCGCTGGACATCCGCTGTAGGTCGGCGTCACCCGCGCGACGGCAATCCCATCTTCGATTTCGACGGACCGCAAAATGCCCAGATCTGCCACGGTCACGCATGGCACTTCGGGGTCGGGCACGGCGCTTGCGGCGGCCCACGCGCGCGCCTTCGCGTCGTCATGCGAATTAGCATCCATGCGCTTGAGAGCGGTTACCATGTCATGCCTGGATAGGTTCGCTGCATATATTGTAACTCACTGAGCAGATGGCCAAAGGCTTCCGTATGATGCCCTTCACGCCCGCCTTGCTGTGGGAAGGGTACGTCCGGAATCGTCAGAAATGCTTCGGAAAACACGTGCTCAATCGTGTTGCTCCAGATCGGCTTGATGGTTTCCGGATTCGGCAATGCGCCGTCTTCTACGGCTGATCGCATCGCATCCGTCAGTGTGAATAGTTCGTTCGTATAGTGATGCAGGGCATCGACCGCCGCGCGCACGCGTTTTGCGCTTTCTTCCGTGCCATCGCCCAGACGAATGATCCATTCACCGGTATGGCGAATGTGATACGCCATTTCCTTGGCCGCTTTTCCAGCTATGCCGCGCAACGTCTCGTCACTGCTGTTGGACAAAATCTGTTGCCAATAAGGTTCCATAAACGCTGCAAAATAGAACTGCCGCAACATGGTGTGAGCAAAGTCGCCATTGGGACGCTCGACAAGGAGAAGGTTCTTGTATTCGCGGTCGGTGCGCAGAAACGCAAAATCGTCTTCGCCGCGCCCCTTACCTTCTAACTCGCCGGCATAGGTGTAGAGGTTGCGCGCCTGCCCGAGCAGATCGAGGGCCATATTGGGGAGCGACAAATCCTCTTCCAGCATCGGCGCATGACCGCACCATTCCGAAAGGCGGTGCCCTAAAATGAGATGATCGTCGCCAAGAGCGATGAGGCTTTCAGCGAGTGCCTTGCGCTTGTCCATCACATATGCCCCACATCATCGGGGATGTCGTAGAAACTGGGGTGGCGATACACCTTATCCGCAGCCGGTTCGAAGTTTTCAGCCATCTTGTCGGGGTCTGATGCGACAATCGCGTTTGATGGCACAACCCAGATGGAATTGCCCTCTTCGCGACGGGTGTAGACGT
Organism: Pseudomonadota bacterium; assembly: GCA_039180085.1. Classification (GTDB taxonomy): domain Bacteria; phylum Pseudomonadota; class Alphaproteobacteria; order Rhizobiales; family Rhizobiaceae; genus Pseudahrensia. The sequence continues at coordinate 21,791 of JBCDDX010000002.1, read as the reverse complement.
CGCGTGCAGACTGCAGCGCCATTTCGGCGTCTGCCGCGTGAAGCGACCCGACATGCTTGTGGTTCAGTCCGTTGCGCGAGCGAATAAACACTTCCCAAAGCGGGGTCATGGTGACGGGACTATTCATCTTACTCAGCCGCAATCTTTGCTGCGGCCTCACGCTCGGCACGTTTGGTTGCGTGCGCCAGTGCTGCATCGCGGACCCATGCGCCGTCTTCCCATGCTTTCTTGCGTGCGGTAATGCGATCCCGGTTCATCGGCCCGCCACCTTTAACGACACGCCAGAACTCGTCCCAATCGATCGGGCCAAAATCGTATCCGCCCGCGCCATTGTTCTTCTCGGGGTTCCATTTCAGGTCGGGATCAGGAATCGTCAAACCGATTTTTTCGGCTTGTGGAACGGTGGCATCAACGAATTTCTGCCGCAGCTCGTCATTGGTAAAGCGTTTGATTTTCCACATCATGGATTGGTCGGAATTCGTGCTGTCGCTGTCATGCGGCCCAAACATCATGAGCGACGGCCACCACCAGCGATTGAGCGCATCCTGCGCCATCGCTTTTTGTTCTTCGCTGCCCTCAGCCAGTGTCATCATCAGTTCATAGCCCTGGCGCTGATGAAAGCTTTCCTCTTTGCAAACACGCACCATTGCACGTGCATAGGGGCCAAAGGAGCAACGGCACAGCGGCACCTGATTCATAATCGCTGCGCCATCAACCAGCCAGCCAATCGCGCCCATATCGGCCCAGGTGGGCGTCGGGTAATTGAAGATCGAGGAGTATTTTGCTTTCCCGGAGAGCAGGTCTTCCGTCATTTGCTCGCGTGAAACACCAAGTGTTTCAGCCGCACAATACAGATACAATCCGTGGCCACCCTCATCCTGCACCTTGGCCAAAAGCGCCAGCTTGCGGCGCATGGTTGGCGCGCGGGTGATCCAGTTGCCCTCCGGCAACATGCCAACGATCTCGGAATGCGCATGCTGGCTGATCTGCCGGATCAGTGTTTTGCGATACGCTTCCGGCATAGCGTCATTCGGCTCAATCTTTTCCTCGCGGTCGATCCGTGCCTGAAAAGCTTCCAGAAAAGCCTCGTCCTCGTGATTTTCTGATTGCGCGCCAATAAGTCCCTGAGAATACATGACAATCTCCTCGCCGCCGAAATAGCTCCGGTTTCAGATGGAAAGTGTTACAGAAACTCTACAAATTGGCAAGTCTTGTAACGTATTGCGACTTACGAGAAGCGCTTGTCGAGACCCTCTGCGGTCGGCAAAGCACCATTTGGGCCAATGCCTTCGTTGTCCAGCCAGCGTTCTGACGGCGCAAGCAGTTGCCGGTATTGTCTGGCCACCAATTGCATGCAGCGAAGTTCTGTACTCTCGCTCGTCACAAACGGTTTTGGCAAAGGCGGGTTTCGCAACAACAACCTGCGCCATTCATGAATCAGCAAGGTGCGCAGTGCCATCGCGCCAAGTGGGTCGGCCGGTGGTGTGAGATCGAAACGGCTGATCAGGCGCTCGTAACCGTGCCGGAGGGCAGGGGGCATGATCTGGTCAAGAACCCACTCGGGCATGTCTTCCGCCGTCGTTTGAAGCACGAGCCAGCCGTCCTTCTTAAGAACATCGAGATTGGGGTGGTTACCGTCATAGAGCACAATACGCGGTGCCAGATGGGTTGCATCCAACGCTTGGTCGAGGTCGCAATCCGCCGGTGCGATGGCAATGCTCAGTTTCGCGCTTTGCGCGGCATCGTCGGACGAATTTGCCGAAACCGGCGCATAAATACGCCTTGTGGCATCGCGAAACGGTGCGTGGCCGAGTTTCGACAAACGGTAGTGGCTGTTACGACCGATCTTTTCGCGTTCCACCCATCCGTCGGCAGCCAGCCGGAAAAAAGCGGTGCGCACGGCACCGCTTTCAACCCCGCAACGCGCCATCACCTGTTGCACAGTTTGTGCTGAAACCGCGCCGCCCCGGGGTACGATGGCATCGCCAAAAAAGGTCACGATCAGGGACCAGACCCGCAGTGAACCATCGGACTGCAGGTCTTTGATGAGACTGGCCAAAGCCTCGTCCGGTATGGCGCTCATCTTCTGGGTTACAGTCTGGTTCATGCCGAATAAGCATTCATGGTATGCAAAGTGTAGGTGGCGACCGTTTCATCGTCCTGATTGGTCAAAACCACGTGCCAGCGCACCTCGCCATAATCCTCGGTGCGTCGTGTCTTGCGCCTGACGGTCAGCGTGACGCTAATGCTGTCGCCTGGAGAAACAGGCTTCTGGAATGCGAGATCGGAAAGCCCGGTATTGGCCAGAACGGGACCTGGGTCGGGCTGCACAAAAAGCCCTGCCGCGAACGACAGCAGCAGATAGCCATGCGCCACGCGCCCCGGGAAGAAGGGATTAGCCTTCGCCGCCTCCTCATCCATATGCGCATAGAAAGTATCGCCGGTGAAATGCGCGAATGTTTCAATGTCCTCAAGTGTGACTGTGCGGCTATCCGACAAAAATGTTTCACCCAGTTTGAGGGCGTCAAAGCCCTTGGTGAACGGGTGAGCGTCCTCGGTATGAGTTGTGGAGCCGGGAACCCATGTTCCCACAACGGCGCTGATCATGTCCGGAGATCCCTGAATGGCGGTCCGCTGCATGTAGTGATGCATGCCGCGTATACCGCCAAGCTCTTCTCCACCTCCCGCGCGCCCGGGCCCGCCATGGGTCATGTGTGGCAGGGGCGCACCGTGGCCAGTGCTTTCGCCGGCAGAGTCGCGATTGTTGATATAGATGCGCCCATGGTGCGATGCGGTGCCAAGAGCAATGTCGCGCGCAATATCTGGATCGTGCGTGATAACCGACGTCACGAGGCTGCCTCCACCCCGGTTCAAGAGCGCGCTGGCATGCTGAGTGTCGCGATAGGTCATGATGGTCGAGACCGGACCAAACGCTTCGATTTCATGCAGGTGTTTCGCCGCGTCCGCGTCATCGCACATCAACAGATGAGGCGCGAGAAAAGCGCCGCGCTCGACATCGACATCACCCATATTCATGGCACTGCCATCGAATACAACGTCGGCCTCCTCGCGCAGTTTGGTCACCTTTGCCATCACATCATCGCGTTGTGCCAGCGAAACCAGAGCGCCAAGTTGCGTCTCACGATTTGCCGGATCGCCTATGCGAATTGCATCCAATTTGGCAGCAATAGCGTCCGCCACCGCTGACTGCATGCCTTGTGGCACGAAAATACGACGGATGGCCGTGCATTTCTGCCCGGCTTTGGCCGTCATTTCAGTCACGACTTCTTTGACAAGGATGTCGAACTCGGCGCTGCCAGGCGCTGCGTCCTGCCCAAGGACGGTGGCATTGAGACTGTCCTGCTCGGCGACGAAAGTCACGCTCTTGCGCAGGATGCGCGGCTTTGATTTGAGAGAAAGAGCGGTTTTGGCCGACCCGGTAAAGCTGACCGTGTCCTGTGCGTTGAGGCGGTCGAGAAGATCGCCGGTTGCACCAACAATCAGTTGCACGCTGCCTTCCGGCAAAATGCCGCTATCGATCATCATGCGGAAACAGGCTTCGGTGACATGGCAGGTTGGCGTCGCCGGTTTCACGACCGCTGGCATGCCCGCCAACAGGGTCGGTGCCAGCTTTTCCAGCATCCCCCAAACCGGAAAGTTGAATGCGTTGATATGCACGGCCACCCCGAGCTTGGGTGTCAGAATGTGCTGCCCGACAAACGTGCCTTTCCGTGATAGCATTTCTACATTGCCATCGAGCCACACGGAACTGTCCGGCAGTTCGCGCCGGCCTTTGGACGCGTAGACCAGCATGGTGCCGATCCCGCCATCGACATCAATTTTGGCGTCAGCGCGCGTGGCGCCCGTCGTGTGGGAGAGGGCGTATAATTCTTCCTTGTGCTGATCGAGGTGAAGCGCGAGCGCCTTCAGCAAACGGGCGCGATCATGAAACCCGATGGCGCGCAGTGCAGGACCGCCGACATTGCGGGCATGGTCCAGCACCGAATGGAAATTAATGTCGCTCTGGCCCACCAGCGCCACGGGCTCGCCTGTCACCGCGCTGTTGACCGTGATGGTTTGTTGATTGCCGAACGGCACCCAGTCACCTTCAACAAAACTGCGTATTTCGTGCACGCTCATTGACAGTCTCCTCCACTATGCAGTTCCTGAATGGCAGCAAGCCCGGTACGGGTTTACGACTATTGACCCGCTCAATCGGCCATGTAAACGTTACACGAAGAGCGAGAAAGTGAAATACCTGTAACGCAATTGTACGGTCTCCGGCATTCTCACGCCTAGGGTGAGGGCAGGACAGCTGAATTTTGGGGTGGTGAAACATGCGTGATCTGACACCGGACAAGAAGTCTCTCGACCCGATTGAGATTGCTTCGCGCGATGAAATCGCGGCTCTTCAGCTTGAGCGTATGAAATGGTCACTCAACCACGCCTATGAAAACGTCCCTCATTACAAGGCAAGTTTTGATGCGGCGGGTGTTCATCCCGGCGATCTGACATCACTCGCTGATCTCGCCAAATTTCCGTTCACCACGAAACAGGACCTGCGGGCGCAATATCCGTTTGGCATGTTCGCTGTGCCGCGTGATCAGGTGTCGCGCATTCACGCATCTTCCGGAACGACCGGCAAACCGACCGTTGTTGGTTACACCGCCAAAGACGTTGATATGTGGGCAAGTGTCGTGGCCCGGTCCATGCGTGCGGCGGGCACACGTCCGGGTGATATCGTCCATGTGGCCTATGGCTACGGCCTGTTTACCGGTGGGCTTGGCGCGCATTTCGGTGCTGAAAAACTGGGCTGTACGGTGGTGCCGGTTTCGGGTGGTATGACGACAAGACAGGTCACGCTGATCAATGATTTCAAACCCACCACCATCATGGTGACGCCCTCTTATGTCTTGTCGATCCTCGATGAATGCCGTGAGCAGGGCATCGATCCGCGGGAAACGTCGCTTCAGGTCGGTATTTTTGGTGCCGAGCCATGGACCAACGCCATGCGACAGGAGGTCGAGCAGGCATTCGATATGCATGCCGTTGACATTTACGGCTTGTCGGAGGTGATTGGCCCCGGCGTCGCGAGTGAATGCGTTGAGACCAAGGATGGCCCCACGATCTGGGAGGATCATTTCTACCCGGAAATCATTGACCCAGAAACCGGTGAGCCGGTCGCCGATGGCGAGTTTGGTGAACTGGTGTTCACATCGCTCACCAAGGAAGCATGTCCCATCATCCGTTACCGCACCCGCGATCTCACCCGCTTGATGCCGGGTGTTGCCCGTTCCATGCGGCGTATGGAAAAGATCACTGGTCGGTCGGACGACATGATCATCCTGCGAGGCGTGAATGTGTTTCCGACACAGATCGAAGAGCAACTCATGAAAGTGGAAGGCCTGGCACCGCATTTCCAGATCGAGCTTGATCGTCAAGGGCGCATGGATTCCATGACGGTGCATGTGGAAACCGCCGACAACGCTCGTTCTGAAGCGGCTCAAAAGGACAGCGCTCAAAAGCTCGCTCATCTCATCAAGAGTGTTGTTGGCATCAGTGCTGCCATCGAGGTGAAACCTGTTGGCGGTGTGGCGCGCAGCGAGGGCAAGGCTGTACGCGTGGTCGACAAGCGGCCAAAAACCTGATCCATGATCCGGTTATGGATTTTGCTCAATTCGACAACACCTATGCGCGCCTGCCCGAACGCTTTTTTGCGTCGGTCAAACCGCATCCTGTCTCACAACCAAAACTTCTGAAACTCAACGAGGAACTGGCGCAAGAGCTGGGTCTGGATCCTGGAGCACTGGCCAGCCCGGATGGCTTGAGCGTGCTTGCGGGAAACCGTCTGGCTGCCGGTTCCGAACCCCTTGCTATGGCCTATGCCGGCCAGCAGTTCGGAAACTGGTCTCCGCAGCTTGGCGATGGTCGCGCCCATTTGCTGGGAGAAATCATTACTCCGGCAGGCGCGCGTCGTGACATCCAGCTCAAAGGTTCCGGTCCGACACCGTTTTCGCGCAATGGCGATGGTCGCGCCTGGGTTGGGCCGGTGTTGCGGGAGTATATCGTCAGTGAGGCGATGCATGCGCTTGGCGTTCCCACAACACGGGCGTTGGCGGCCGTTGCGACCGGCGACTCCATTCAACGCGAGAACGTCTTGCCCGGTGCGATCCTGACCCGCGTCGCCCGCAGTCATCTGCGTGTCGGTACATTCCAGTATTTTGCCATCCGGCGCGATGTGGAAGGCTTGAAAACCCTGGCTGACTACGCGATTGATCGTCTCTATCCGCAGTGCGTGGATGAGAAGAACCCATATCTTGCGTTTCTAGGCGAGGTTGTTAAAGCGCAGGCGAAACTGGTCGCCTCATGGATGGGGTTGGGTTTCATTCATGGTGTTATGAACACCGACAATGTCAGCATATCTGGTGAAACGATTGACTATGGCCCATGTGCTTTCATGGATGGTTTCAACAGCAAACGCGTGTTCAGCTCGATTGACGAGTTGGGGCGTTATGCGTTTGCAAATCAACCAGCGATTGCCCACTGGAACCTCGCCCAGTTCGCGCAAGCCTTACTGCCGCTGTTCGATGATGATGAGGAACTGGCCGTTTCGGCTGCGCAAGAAGCCATCAACGTGTTTCCCGATTTCTATCAAGGCGAATGGGCTGTTGTGTCAAAAGCAAAGCTCGGATTGACCGAGGCCTCTGACGAAGAGGCACGGTCCCTGATGAATGATCTTCTGGGGCTGATGGAACAGGGCGAAGTGGATTTCACACAGGCATTCCGCTTCCTGAGCTTCAAAGAAGTGGGCGCATTTCGCAACCTTTTTGACGGTTCAGAAGAAGTCAACGATTGGATCGTCCGCTGGAATAAGGCGTTGGGAGACCGTTCAGCAACGGAAAGGTCAGATGCGATGCTAGAGGTCAATCCGGCCATCATCCCCCGCAATCATCGCGTCGAACAGACCATTCGCGCGGCGCTGGATGGTGATATTGCGCCATTTGAGCGGCTTGTTGAGGCGACACGAAATCCGTTTGATCCCGGCCTGGATGAAGACGAGCTAGCTCAACCCCCGCAGCCCAAGGAACAGGTGCTGTACACATTTTGCGGCACCTGATCAGCGTTGACTCATCAACGATGTGACGCTTCGATATAGGCAGCGGCTTCTTCGCGCGTCTCGAAGATATGCGGTGAGATGGATCGGTTTTTCAATTCCTGCCCGAGTTTCTGACGCATGAACGCGCTGGTTGTGTAGCGCGTGGCAGTCAGAAAATAATCCTTTTCCAGCCGGCTCAGGACATTGGCAAAACGCTTGCTGACCTTTGGTGCGATGGACAGACCATCGTGGTTTGAAATCAGATCAACCTTCCGACCCAACCCTTTGAAAAATCCGTTGAGGTCACTTTCAAAGCAATCGACATCGTCATCCGTATCGAGCGTTAGGCCGCTGAGGTTGATGAAAACGAGATTTTTCTCAAGGTCGAGAACGAGTCGGTCGCGGTTGGGAATGGCTAGCAACTGCTTGCGCAGTTTCATCGGGTGGTCGGTGAAAATGCATGTGTCCATGGTTTTCACGTCCTTGATCACTGGCTTGAAGGCCATCTGATCCAGGATATCGCGCTCAAGATCGACGCCCGGTGCGATCTCGGTGAGTTGCAGGCCTTCATCGGTGAGCGTGAAGACGCAGCGCTCAGTGATGAACAGACATGGCTTGTGCTGGCTGGCTGCAAAGGCACCGTTAAAAGTGATCTGCTCCACTTCATCAATGAACTTCTGGTTCCGGCCTTCCTGCACGATGCTTAGTGATCCATCGCCGGTTTCCACTTTCAGCCCTCCGGCTGTGAAGGTGCCGACAAAAAGAACCTTTCGGGCGTTCTGCGAAATATTGATGAAGCCACCAGCACCGGCAAACCGATCCTTGAACCGGCTGACATTCACATTCGCATGACGGTCGGTTTCCGCCATTCCAAGGCATGCAAGGTCGAGGCCTCCGCCATCGTAAAAGTCGAACTGCTGATTGGTTTGAATAACGGCGTTGGCGTTGATCGCCGCTCCGAAATCGAGGCCCGATTGGGGCACGCCGCCCAATACACCCGCCTCGGTTGTCAGCGTGATCCGGTCGATAATGCCTTCTTCGTTGGCCACGGCACCAACGCCTTCCGGCATTCCGATGCCGAGATTGACGACGCCATTGATTGGCAACTCCATGGCTGCACGGCGAGCGATGATCTTGCGCTGGTCTAGCTCCATCGGCTCAGCTTTGTCCACGATCCCGCGCATGCGTCCGGCATAGGCATGGCTGTAGTGGGTTTTGTACGTCTGGTGATGCTCCTCACGGTCAGCCAGCACCACACAATCCACCAGATTGCCGGGCACGATCACCTCTTTCGGCATGAAAGAATTGGGCGCGGCAATACGTTCAACCTGCGCGATGACAAGGCCGCCGCTGTTTTTTGCCGCCATCGCGATGGGCAGCATATCGAGGGTCAGCGCCTCGCGTTCCATGGTGATATTGCCGTGCGGGTCTGCGGTAGTGCCACGGATCAGCGCAACATTGACCGGGATGGAATGATAGAACAGCCATTCTTCGCCCATCAGTTCCTGAAGCTCGACAAGCTCTTCCGTTGAACGCTTGTTGATTGCTCCGCCGGACTGTCTTGGATCGACGAACGTGTGCAAGCCAACTTTCGAGTGCATGCCGGGCTTGCCTCCGGCGATGTCGCGGTAAAGCTGTGATATGCAACCCAGCGGTAGATTATAGGCCTCAATTTCTTCGCGCATCGCCATTGCGCCAAGCTTGGGCACGAGAGACCAATGGCCGCCAATGGCACGTTTCACCAATCCCGGGTGGGCGAGACGGTTCAGGCCCCGGTCGGCACCATCTCCCGGTGCTGCCGCAAACAGAAGCGAGATATCGCGCGGCATCTGATGGGCAAGAAACCTGTCTTCCAGCCCGCGCAAAAGGCATTCTGGTGTGCCAATGCCAACGAACCCGGAAACACAAACTGTGTCGCCGGTATCGATTGTTGCAATCGCATCCTCAAGCGAAATGACCTTGTCGACCATAGTCTCCTCCCTCATCTCCGCTTTCGCACCAAGGTGCTCGGAGATTTATGCTTTCCGCTTTGCCGCGGTTTTCCGGGGTTTGCCCGGTTTCGATTTAGGTGCAGCCTTCTTTGCAGGTTTTGCCACCAGTTTCCGCTGCATCCATTCGCTCAATCCACCGGCCACGACACCCTGCGCCTTGCGGCTGACAAAAACGCCGACATGTCCGCCGGGAAAACCGATTTCCTCGTAAAGGTCTTCCTGGACGAACCGACCAAGCGCTTTGGAACAACTGACAGGAATAATGTGATCCTGCAGCGCGTAGATATTCAGAACCGGACAATTGATCTTCGATAGATCAACCGGCTTGCCACACAATTCGAATGTGCCTTCGACCAGTTGATTATCCCGATAGAGGTCGTTCAGCCACTGCCGTGCCGCTTCGCCGGGGTGGTCCGGGCGGTCGGCAATCCATTTTTCCATCCGCAGGAAGTTCAGCATGGCTGCATCATCGCCTTCCATTGCGGCGAGACCGATATTGTATTTGGTCATGCTGGCGATGGGGGTCAGGGATGAAAATACCGCACCGGTCATGGCCCCCGGCAACATGCCGTAGGTATCGATGATGAGATCAACATCATCTTCGCTGAGATTGCCGATCCAGCTGTTGAGAAAACCTTCGCCTGCCCAGAATTCATCTGGCTGACCATGAAAATCAATTGGCGTGATGGCCAGTGCCAGCCCGGCAAACAGGTGAGGGCGGTCGGCAACCAGTGCGGCGGCGAATGTGCCACCTTCGCAAATGCCGAACATGGTGATCGGTTTACCACTATTGGCAGCCACAACGTGATCGACGCATGAACCGAGATACAGGTCGATATAATCATCGAAATTGAGAAACTGGTCCGCCCGGGTCGGGTTGCCCCAGTCGACGACATAAACGTCCACACCCGATTGTAACAGATTACGCACCAGCGAGCGGTCTTCCTGCAGGTCGATCATCGTCTGACGGCCGAACAGGCCGTAACAGATCAACACCGGTGGAATATCCGGGTTTGGCTCAACAAGCGGCCGGTAGCGCATGACGCGCACCTTGTCGATCTGGAAAACCGTGTCTGACGGTGTTTCCGCAATTTCGACCTCATCCTTGCTCGTCTTGGCGAGATAGACGTTTGATTTGATCGCCTTGGTTCCGGTCTCGATCATCTGGGACCATGCACGGGTCCATGCCTCCATGGCTGCTTCCGACGAAGCAACGCGCTGGCCCTTATGATTGCGTCTTTGCGGCAGCATCGTCAGTCGTTCTCCCCGGTGCCACCAGAGGCGCTGCGCAAAGCGGCAATCTCCCGCTTGGCCTTCCGCAACTCGCGGCGCAGCTCGTGGACGATCTTGGTCAGATCATCAACTTCAGTCCGCGTGGGAATCTGATAAGCGTCGCACCAGGCTTCAGCAATTTCGCGTTGTCGGGCCTTGATTTCCATTGAGGCGCGCAAAAGTTTGCGCTGTGCTTGCATGAATGATGGTGACCGTTGCGTCTCCAGCAGTTCGGCATTGGCGGCTTTCAGCCATGCGTCAAGCGCTGCCTGCACATCTCCGGTTTGGAGATCGTCCAGTGTGTGAGATTCGCTGTAGCGCTGGAATGCCCGTGTCCAGGCCTCCTGCATGGTTTTGCCCAATTCGGCGGCGGCATTTTGATAGTCCAGCGTTTCGCGCCATGCGGCTGCGGCTTCAGCGTGGGGTGTTGCAAGATCTGCAAATTGCGGTGCTCGCGAAATCGATTCCAGTATATTGCGCAACTGCTCCGGCACCTGTTTCGTCCAGTTGGCCGGGTCCAACATGGCAAGCCACGCGTCGTTGCCTGAGGTGAAGGCCGTTGCCTGTTGCGAAAGATCAAACGAATTGGCGTCCCAGGTTGGCGCCCAAGCCTTCACCATAGCCTGCCAATTGGCAAAGGTTTCCGCGCCAGACGGTGTTTGGGGTGCCATCCCGTCGGTAAACGACTGGGCAAATGTCTTTGCAATGTCGTTCTGCGCCTTGAAAAAGGCTTCCTGGCCCTCTTTCCACAGGTCGAACATCTGTTCGAAATTGTCATCCTTGGAAGCCAATTGCTTCTCCCCGGCAAGATCACCCGCTCTTGGGGCGTATTGTACTGAGTTGGTTCTGTCAGAAAACATCGCACGCCCGAGAGCGCGCGATGCCTCTAAGTTTGTATCACAGTGCCTGCGTATAGATGTCGAGCGCGGCCTCGTAGGTCATCTCACGCGGGTTGTTGACCAGCAGACGAGTCTGTTTCATCGCGTCTTCGGCCAGCATCGGCAGATTGTTGTGGTTCACGCCCACATCCGACAGCTTGTTCTGCATGCCCAGTTCCGGTCCCATGGCCTTAAAACCATCAACCATGCCTTTGCATGCATCACCTTTCGATTTTCCGGCCAGATCCTTGAAGATCAGTGGCGCGATTTCTGCATAAAGATCAGAGGCTTCGCTCATATTGAAGTCCAGCACATAGGGCAGAACCAGCGCATTGGACAATCCATGCGGCACGTGAAAATGCCCACCAAGTGGATAAGCCAATGCATGTACCGCCGCCACCGGCGCATTGGCGAAGGCCATGCCGGCCAGCATGGAGCCCAGCAACATGTTGGAGCGTGCGTTGCGGTCTTCGCCATTGGTGCAAGCGGTGTGAATGTTGGCGCCCAGCAATTCCAGTGCCTGACGCGCCAGCGTGTCGGAGACGATATTTTTCTTGTGCTTTGACGTATAGGCCTCAATCGCATGCACCATGGCGTCAATGCCGGTCGCGGCGGTCACATGGCCGGGCAGACCAACCGTCAGTTCCGCGTCAAGAATGGCCCAGTCAGGAAGAAGCTGGTGAGACACCACGCCCTTCTTCTCGTTGGTGCCAGTCGTCACGATGGAAATCGGTGTCACTTCAGAACCGGTTCCTGCAGTTGTGGGCGCGAGCACGAGCGGCAAACGGCCGCCGGTCACAAGCCCAACACCATACATTTCGGAGATCGGTTGGTTGGAGCCAACGAGAACGGCAATCAGCTTTGCGGTGTCGAGCGACGAACCGCCACCAACAGACGCTACCCCATCAATGCCGTGCGCCTCGGATTCCGCGACGGCCTTCAAAATCATGTCTTCCGGCGGATCGGCTACGACATCATCGATGACGTGAACCTCGATGCCGGCCTTCTTCAGCCCATCAAGGGCGGCATCAGCCAGCCCCAGTTTCAGGATCATGGCATCGGTCACGAAAGCCACTTTTTTGCAGCCCATGGCGGCCATCAGTTCGCCGATCTTCTCCGTTGCGCCGACTTCGCAAAGGACGGATTTCGTAGTCTGGAATTGGAATGCGTGCATCAGTTTTGTCCTCAATCTTCGTCGAGCGTTTTCAGGCTTCTTAGCCGCTCGGTCAGTTTCATGTTCTCGTTGTAGTCAACCGGGCAGTCGATGATGGAAACACCGCCATCATTGAGTGCTGTTTTCAACGTTGACTGCAGGTCTTCGGTCTTTTCCACCTTGTAACCCTTGGCACCGAAACTCTCCGCAAATTTGACGAAATCCGGATTTGTAACGTCGACATGGCTCTTGCGGCCATACTCGCGCAACTGGTGCCATTCGATCAGGCCGTATTTGTTGTCGTTGAAAATCAAAACGGTGATGTTGAGGCCAAGGCGAACAGCGGTTTCGATCTCCTGATTGTTCATCATGAAACCAGAATCACCGCAAACGGCCAAAATATTGCGGTCCGGGTAAACCAGTTTCGCGGCGATCGCGCCGGGCAGTGCGATGCCCATCGAAGCGAAGCCATTGGAAATGATGCAGGTGTTGGGCCGTTCCGCCTGATACATCCGCGCCATCCACATTTTGTGCGCGCCAACATCAGAGATGACGATATCTTCCGGCTCCAGAACCTGACGAATGTCATAAATAATCTTCTGAGGTTTGATCGGATGGCTATTATCGTCGGCATGACCATTCAGTTCTTTCACAATCTTGCCGCGCAGATTTTTCATCGCGGGCGATGGCTGCCGATCACACCGTGCGCCTATGCGCTGCATCGAGTCTTTAAGTTCTCCGATAACACCTGCTTCAACGATGTAGTGCGTGTCCACTTCTGCCGGCGACCCATCGATATGAATAATCATCTTGTCCTTGTTCGGGTTCCAATGGGCCGGGTCATATTCCACCATGTCATACCCAACACACAGGACGAGATCCGCCTCATCAATACCGAAGGCGACCAGATCGTGCGCTTTCAGCCCGACTGTTCCAAGGCTCAGCGGATGCGACGAAGGCATTGCGCCTTTCGCCATGAACGTTGTGGCGACAGGCGCGCTTATAGCCTCTGCAAACTCGACCAGCGCATCAGAAGCGCCGTGCCGGATGACTCCATTGCCTGCGATGATAATCGGGTTCTTGGCTTTTGAGATCATCCCAGCCACGCGGCTGCATTTCCCGGCATGGGCCTGAGGCGGCAAGGGTTGCTGCACTTTCAGTGGTTCAAGGTCCTCAACTTCCATGTCGGCAATGTTTTCCGGGAAGTCGATAAATGCGGCCCCCGGCTTTTCGGCTTGTGCAAATTTGAAGGCCTTGCGCACGATTTCCGGAACAATCTCCGGCTCGCGGATTTGCGTGCTGTATTTGGTGATGGGCTCGAACAAGTTCACCAGATCGAGAATCTGATGGCTTTCCTTATGCATGCGTGTGGTCGCACCCTGGCCCGCAATAGCAACCAGCGGTGCACGGTCCATGTTGCCGTCGGCTACACCGGTTACAAGATTGGTCGCGCCTGGCCCGAGCGTTGACATGCAAACGCCCGCACGACCGGTAAGCCGCCCGTAAACGTCTGCCATAAACGCAGCTGCCTGTTCGTGCCGGGTGATTATAAATTCGATCGGGCTGTCGAGCAGGGCATCCATGACGGCGATATTTTCCTCGCCGGGAATGCCGAAAATATATTCCACACCTTCGTGCTCAAGGCATTTGACGAGCAATTGGGCGGATCGCATCTTATTATTGGTTTTATGGGCGGTTGAGGTTTCAACAGCGCTTTCAGTCTGTGTCACGGGCGTAATCCGAAGAGTTGCGAGGAACGGCGGTGCAGCGGGTGTATGCTGGGGCTCGCGCTGCCGCTGAAGCCTCAAGGTTGGGACAATCAATCAAATCACTTTGACACAACGGTCACAAGCACATTGATGTGATGTCAGGGTTGCAGCAATTGCAGGTGGGTAAATGCTGCGCTGCACCAATGGTTCCATAAAAGCTATACAAAAACTGGTCTTCCACCATTTTGAAATAAAATTGATGCGATGCACAAAAAAATGTTGCAATGCACAAAAATATCTCTATGTTGGGTTCGTAAGTTGAGTGCAACAAACAAACACATCGAGCTCCTGCGGGTTCGAAAGCCCCTATTAAAACAGGTTAAGCATGTCCAAGAAAACAAACGAAGTAGAGCAGACAATGGAAAAATCACAAGAATATGTCACGAACCATATCGCCAATTCCGAGAAGCTTGTTGAGAGCATGATCGAATTGAACGCGGCCTTCTTTAAAGGCGGCGAAGCAATGGCCAAAAAAATGTATGACAACTACGTATCCAACGTTGCTGCAGCATTTGATGGTGTCAAAGCTCTCAATAAAACCAATGACCCGGCTGAATTTTACAAGGTTGCAACATCCAATGTTGCTGCTGCGGCCGAGCGTATGACAGACCAGACCAAAGGCATTGCCGAGTTGTCTGGCAAAGTGATGAAAGAGACTGGCGAAGCAAGCCGTCTTGCCTTCTCAAAAGGTTTCGCCGTCAGCATGTAAGGTCCTCCTCCTCCCGGACCAGCTGAATACGCGAATGTAGCCGTCAGTTCCTCCTCCTCCCGGAACTGGCGGCTTTTTTGTGCCTTTTTTTGGCGATGCCGCTTCTTTCATTCACCACTATGTGCAGTCGCAGCATTATGGGCCTTTCCTTCGCTCTGAAACGAAAGTAGGTTGCGCCTCTGTTGCGTTGCACAATTTGCATGGATTTAGGATGGCAAAGAAGCTGAAATCGGAAATCAACGATATGTCCGACAGTGACAATCCGTCACCTATTCTCATCAAAAAATACCCAAACCGGCGCCTCTACAACACGTCGACCAGCTCTTACATCGTTCTTGATGACATAATTGAACTGGTGAAAGCCAACACGCCTTTTGTGATCGAAGACAAGAAAACCGGTGAAGACATCACGCGGGGCATTCTCAATCAGATCATTTTCGAGCAGGAAACGAAGCCGAACAACTATCATTTTCCTCTCGAAGTGCAAAAGCAACTCATCAGCATGTATGGCGACAGCTATTCCAGAATGATGCCGGACTATCTCACCCAATCTCTCTCGCTGTTCATGGCCGAGCGGTCGCGCATGGCGGAAGCGGTCGAGGATGTCGTTGGTCGCAATGCGAAGGCAATTATGGACTACGGCCAGCAACTGGCGCGCCAGAACATGGAAATGTTCAAACAGTCCATGAACATGATGGGTGCCTTGAGCGGCATGGCGCAGGGGAAATCTGCGCAGGACGATGATTCCAGACCCGAGCCAAA
Source organism: Pseudomonadota bacterium (assembly GCA_039180085.1). GTDB lineage: Bacteria > Pseudomonadota > Alphaproteobacteria > Rhizobiales > Rhizobiaceae > Pseudahrensia. The sequence goes on along the minus strand of JBCDDX010000002.1, from coordinate 6,161 downwards.
CAGCGAAGAAAACACGAAAGGTTCATCGTCCAAAACGCGCGGTGATGAGTTGCAGGACATTCAAGACCGAATAGACGCACTCCAGAACCGCCTGAAAAAGCTGAAATAAAACGGAATTCTCGCTGAAATGCCACATCGCATCAAACAGCCCGCAAAGGCCTATTCCAAACATTATCACCTTGGGCTGGGTTTTCACGGTTTTCACCGCATCAACTATCTTGAATGGGGCAATGTGGACCAGTTCAAGCATCAGGAAACGCTGTTATGCGTGCATGGTCTGACGCGCAACGCTCGCGATTTCGACTATTTTGCCGCAAAAATGTGCGATCGTTATCGCGTGATCTGTCCCGATGTCGTAGGGCGGGGCGACAGTGATCACATCACCGGCCCGGACGCTTACAACTATCTGCAATACAACTCCGACATGAACGCGCTGATTGGCCGCCTCGAGGTGACGGAGGTTAATTGGGTCGGCACCTCCATGGGCGGAATCATCGGTATGGTTCTCGCTTCGGTCGCGCAGTCGCCTATCCGTCGGCTTGTGGTCAATGATATCGGGCCTGAAGTTTCACGCGATGCCCTGATGTCCATCGCGCAATATATCGGCCGGTCAGACGAATTCGCATCTCTTAAAGAAGTCGAAGACTATTTGCGGTCGATCTATTTCGAGTTCGCGCCGATGACCGATGAGGATTGGGAACACATGGCGCGCTATTCCAGCCGCCGCACGAAAACCGGAAAGTTCCGCCTCAAGGTGGACAGTCGCGTTGGCGAGGCATTCCGGGAATCGATTTCCTATTTCAATGTCGATATGTGGGAAACATGGGAAAAGATCACGTGTCCGGTGCTCGTCTTGCGGGGTTGCCAGTCCAGCTTTTTGAGCGAGGAAACGGCTCAGCGCATGCTCACCTGTGGTCCACAAACCACCCTGGTGGAGTTCGAAGACACGGGCCATACGCCAACCCTGCGCAATGACGAGCAGGTGTCCGTGATAGAGGACTGGCTCGCAAACAACTGATAAAGCGAAAAATTTCGAACAGCATTGGAACAAATTCCAGTGCGGGGCGGCGCTTGGCGGACAAATCTGTCCGACCAGATATCGCCAAAAACAAAGGGGCTCGTCGCGGCATCGGTGTCGTGGCCAAAGGAAAGATCGGAAATCAAATGACAGCAAACCCGGAATTTAGAAAAACGCAGTGTTTCATCGGCGGCGAGTGGGTAGGGGATGCCGAAACTGTCGTCATCAACCCAGCCAATGGCGAAGAAATTGCCCGCGTTCCTCATTTTGGAACCGCAGAGACCGAGAATGCCATTCGCGCGGCAAAAACAGCGTTCGCATCCTGGTCCTGTCTTCTGGCGAAAGAGCGTTCCGCTGTTTTACGACGGTGGTTTGAGCTTATGGTTGAAAACGCTGATGATCTGGCTGCGATCCTGACCAGCGAGCAGGGAAAGCCGCTTCATGAAGCGAAGGGTGAAATCCTCTATGCAGCGGCATTTCTGGAGTTTTTTGCGGAAGAAGCAAAACGCATTTACGGCGAGACGATACCATCGCCCTTTAAAGATGGGCGCATCGTCGTGGTGCATCAGCCCATTGGTGTCGTTGCAGCTATCACGCCCTGGAATTTTCCTGCTGCGATGATCACCCGCAAGGTTGGCCCGGCGCTGGCCGCCGGTTGCACCGCCGTTGTGAAGCCAGCGCCCGATACGCCACTCACGGCTTTCGCGATTGCTGCCTTGGGCCAACAAGCCGGGCTGCCTGCCGGGGTTTTGAATATTGTGACAGGCGACGCGGTCGCCATCGGCAACGCGCTGTGCGCCAGCAAAGACGTACGCGCCATGACGTTCACAGGCTCCACGCCGGTGGGCAAACTGCTGATGCGCCAATGCGCTGATACCGTTAAACAAATGGGGCTGGAACTGGGTGGTAACGCACCATTCATCGTATTTGACGATGCTGATGTCGATGCTGCCGTAGCCGGAGCAATCTTCTCGAAATTCCGCAACAACGGCCAGACATGCGTTTGCGCCAACCGTATTTACGTTCAGGATGGAATTTACGACGAATTCGCCAAAAAATTGGCTTCGGAAGTTGCCAAAATGGTTGTTGGCCCGGGCACCCAGGAAGGCGTCACGCAAGGCCCGCTGATCAATGAGGCTGCCGTCGCTAAGGTGCAGGACCACGTGTCGGATGCGCAAAGTAAGGGAGCGACAGTGCTGGTCGGCGGCAAGCCACATGCGCTGGGCGGGCAGTTCTATGAACCGACCGTGCTAACCGAAGTGTCACCCGATATGAAAGTCACGCGCGAGGAGACATTTGGCCCGGTAGCACCGCTCTATCGCTTCACGAGCGAAGAAGACGTGATCGCCATGGCCAATGACACCGAATTCGGTCTTGCATCCTATTTCTATGCCCGCGACATTGGCCGTGTCTGGAGGGTCGCGGAAGCTCTGGAATACGGCATGGTCTGCATCAACAGCGGAAACCTGTCCACGGAAGTCGCACCTTTTGGCGGCGTGAAGGAGTCCGGTCTGGGCCGGGAAGGTTCGAGCCACGGTGTCGATGAATTCGTTGAGACGAAATACATGATGATGGGCGGCCTGTAGAAGCCGCCTGATCATTCTCCGATTGCGCATATCGGATTCCGAGGGTTCACCTTTCGCAATCACGGCACAGATCCAGTTTCGCAGTATTCTGGATCTGTGCTTCAGGAGCTGCCCTGAACGATCAGACGCTGTGCCGGAACCTGGTGATCCAAAATTGGGCAAGAGCGTCCGAGGGTAAGGGAGGCGGTTTACTCGCCTGATAATTTCAAAGCTCCTGCAATTTCAGCATCATAGCCGAATTTGTCAGCGCGGATTTGAATGGAGCCATCACGCACAGCCCACGCGGTGAGGTAGGAAATATAGAGCTCGACCGGCGTTTCCAGCGTCACCGAAGAACCGGCACGGGCGGCATCAATTTTCGCCATGTCGTTTGCCGTCAGCAAGGCTGACAAATTGCGCTTCGCTGTTTCAAGCTGTTCCAAAATCACCAAATCGCGTGCTGCATTTTCCTTGCTTTGATCAACAAACCGCAGCGAAAGCACCGAATTTGCGTCAATTGTCACCTCAGTTACCACTGAATACTGGCTTGCAACGCCCTTCAATGTGTTAGTGTTTTTGAGGCTTAACAGACCAACCGTTTTGTCCGAACGGGTCAGCTTGATGCTTTCATCGGCGATATTCACATAGACGTGCCGTTCGGCCGGTTCCTTGTTTTCCCAACGACGGCGCTCGAGATTGAGTTGCAATTGGGCAATCCGGGCTGCGAGCGGCACATTGATCTCGGCCAACAGCGCTTTGTCGACAAGGCCGGTGGGTTGCAAGCCGTGCCGCTCCTGAAAAATCCTGATACTCGCCGCCAGCTTGTCGTCCAGTACCTCACTGTCGTTCATTTGATCGAGCGGCAGATCGCCGGAAAGCGCCAGAACCTTTCGCAGGTCGGGAATGGATTTGTGCTTTCCATTTCGCTTCGTAACCGTGTCTTGAAACTTCGCCTCGGGCCAAAGCCCAGATTTCTCTGTCCGCACAAATTCGGCGAGCTTGGAGATCAGGCGAATGTAACGCCGATCCTCGCCAATCAGTTTTGTGATGTAATCCCGCAGATTACCGGCATCGGCTGCGCCGTCAACCAGCGCGGCCGCCGGAATGCGAATGGGGGGTACAGCATTGATTTCAGCATATTGTTCGCCAGAAATACGCCCGTTGAGCAGATTATGCGCAAAATCGACGAGCGCGCCTGTCAACAGCATATCGAGGCGCGCAAGATCTTCAGGCCTTGTGCTCGCCATCAACCTTTCGATCTCCGTGATATTATAAAACTTAGGAGAAAGTCCGTGAACCGGAGAGCGTTTCAACTCGCTGACCAGCGCCCTTGCCTTGCCCTTTGGCCCCGCATCGCGGCTCCAGACGGGCTTGAAACTGCGGCTCGCGTAAAACGCCGTCAGGGCCTCAACGCTGGAATTAGCAGTGGAGGAACCGGTTTCAACAGTTCCGGATTTGAACAACTGACCAAGCGCTGCACCAACGATTTCATTATTGGCTGCAACTGCCTGATTGTTGACCAGCAAAAAAAGCACGATGGCAAGCGCGCGAAGGGCAGACCAGGGAGAGTAAGACGTCTGCATCAACTCGTCGCGCCGCCGCCAGTCTGAACGTTAACGACGACGGTGCTCATCATGGAATCGTAGATGATGGTGAAGTCTTCGCCCGCAAACCCGGTGGTCGGGTTGGTGAAGCTGGCGATGAAAACATCATCGACCAGAAGATCGGTTTGTGTCCCCGTGTCTTCAATGCGAATGAATTCGTCAACCGAGCTTGGTTCAAATCCGATTTCCTGCAACAAAATACCCAGATCAATCACATCCTCGTTCGGGTTGAAATCAGTCACATTGTCGGCATCCTGAAAGCCGGTTGTTTCCGGCAAGAATACAAATGTGTCACTGCCCGGCCCGCCGGTCAGACTGTCAGAATTGTCACCGCCGATCAGGATGTCGTTTCCTGCAAGCCCGTCAATAATGTCAAAACCGGCCAACCCGAGAATGGTATCGTCGCCAGCCGTGCCGTCGAGCATGGTATCGTTCAGCGGCGTCCCGGTGATTGTATTGTCCGTTGCAGTCACGCTGATGCTGGCGGTCTCGGCGGGCCCATCGACACCGATTGAATCACTCAATACGAACGAAACTTCGCGATCCGTTTCATCCGGATCAGTCGAGGTATTGCTGTAGGTGACTGACGCGAGTGCGGTCTGATAATTGGCAACGGAACTCGGCCCGCTCAGGGTCAGCACGCCCAGCGTGGCATCATAGATGCCGGAAATGCCGTTCTGGTCGACAAACCCCAATACATCCTCGCCTTGGGCGAAGCCCGCCGTGAAGCTTACCGTCGCACCCACGAGATTGGCATTGTCGACATCGGTGACCGTCAGGGTCGGCGCAATTGCTGCTGCTGCGTCACCTTCGGTGTAGTCCAACGGGGTCGTTCCCACAGGCAGCGCTGCGAATGGAAGATCGTTGACCGGTGTGATGTCGATGGTCAGCGTGTTCGGCGTCGGGTCAGTGTCCGCGCCACCGTCCGTGGTCCCACCGTCATCAATCACCACAAACTGGAGGCTGTCAAAGCCCGTGCCATTGCCATTCGTGCCGGCTGCAACATAAACCAGATCGCCTGCATTGAGTTGAGCAACGGTCACCGTGACGGCGAAGGGACCGACATTGATGAACCCACCACCAAACGCGAGGAGCAAGTTACCGCTTGACGGAAATCCGGTAATTTGAACAGCAGCGAGACCGTCCGCCGGTGAATCGGCAGGGTCTGAGAAGCCAAAATCCGCCGCGCTCAAAACGAGATTGGTGTCTTCAATGCCGGTTACTGTGCTGTCGATGCCAACCGGGGCGTCGTTCACGGGGTCCACGACGACATCGAATGTCTCCACAACCGGGAGGCCAACGCCATCTGTGGCCGAAACCTGAATCGTATCGTTGCCATTGAAATCTGCCGCGGGCGTGTAGAGCAGTCCGCTGCCGGAGTTCAGTGCCGCATTGATGTCTGCAACACTGCCGCTCAGCGTCACTTCATCAGACCCGTCGCCCGATACGGTCAGGCCTGTTGTCTGCACGAGTGCAATTGTCCCGGTGGCCGAAACGACAACGGTCAAAGTGTCCGAAGCGTCCACGTCATCGACACTGATCCCGGCAATATTGAGCGCCGTGTCCTCCAGTGTTCCGGCGCTCTCCGGAACACTCACTTCTGGTGTATCGTTTGTGCCGGTGATGTTGACGACAACGTCCTGCGGAACGGTTGCGCCATTGTCGTCGGTGACGGTGATTGTATAGGTCAGCGTGAGGGTCTCACCAACGGCGAGATAGTCGAAGGCATCGGTGCCTGCGTTGAAGTCCCAGTTGACGGTGCCTGTTGTGGCATCGCCCGCGATCTCGATGGCGTCCTGGGTGGAGAACATCGCGAGCAGGGTGGCATTGTCAGGCAGCGTTGTGTCGGTCTGGCCGGAAACGACAAGCGTGATGTCGTCCACGGTGACGATATCGGTGGTATCAACATCGCCAATGTCAAACGACCCGCCGGTGGAGAGCGCCCCCTCGGTCTCGGCAATCGTCTTGGTGACT
>JBCDDX010000001.1:0-236772 GCA_039180085.1 Pseudomonadota bacterium | reverse complement strand
TGTTTGCGAACGCGGGGCGTTCCGTCCCGGTGGCTGCGCAATTCCCTTTCTGCTCCTTGCAAAGCAAGAAACACTGTCCCTAAGGCGGCCTACGATTTCCACGCACGACCCGGGTTCACGGGCAGCGCTTCCGATGCGGGATCGTTAGCCCCACAACCGAAACACCGGCACCCCCGGCACGGCAACGAACGATCGTTTCCGATGGTCGAACCGGGCGTGTGAGGGGAGTATGAGGCACATGGAGCGCGCGGGGATAAGTTTTTTGGGAGGGTGTTTCGGTTGGCATTCGTTTCACGCGAGAAGCGAGGTTCGTCGCAGGGGAATGGATCCCCGGTACAAGACCGGGGATGAGGAGATTGAAGTGAAGTACCAGCCAAGGAGAACCAAGGGAAAGCTTCTCGACAAAGCGAGCGAAGAGCGAGCCGACGGGAATCCCGTCGCACCCGCGTAGCGAAGGGCGAAGCCCGAAAGCGTGAGCGCAAACTCAACCAAGCAAGCCGAGGCAAGAGGCGTGGATGGCGGCACGCCATCCGGGGACAAGAAAGAATCCCGTCGCGCCGCCGCAGGCCTGAGCGGAGCGGCAATCAAGGAATGCGCAAAGCGAATGCCGTGAGGCCAAACCAAACCTGACAGCGTGAGGCCAAAACAACAAGCGAGCCGACGCGTTGAGTCGGCACTCGGAGCCCTGCGATCATGAACCGTTCACCGAATGCTGATCCAATCGTGATTGGTGGTTCATGATGTTGACGCCTTAACTTGCTGCAACACGACGTGCAGCGCCTCGGTTTAAGGCGCTGGCGCGCTTTTGTTTGGGCTGTACGGCAGACAGTGGTTTGTCAGCGCAGGCAATGACGATGAAACAGGCACAGGAAAGACTTTCCCATGGCACCGGCATTTGCATTTTCACATCGTATTTTTCTGCTCGTCATATTGACCCTCGTTTTGCTGACCGGGCTGCATGCCATCCGCGCCCATGCGGCAGCACCTTTGCCCGACTATGTGATTGAGAAATACGGAAAGCCACCCGCGATACCAGAGGGGCCACTCTCCGAAGAAGTGCGGTCCGCCATCAAGGTCGCCTTTATCGACCTCGTGGAAGACGGCGCCTGGGGCAGAGATCAGGCGGTGGCCCTCATCACGATTGGCCAGTCCAAAGATCCGCGCATAGCCTGGATTGTGAGCGACCTGATGCGCTTTGCGAATGGTCGTCAGATGAGCCTGCTCCTCGCCGGAGCTGCCACCGACCTGCTGGGCAAAAAATTCGACACCAGAAATCCCTGGGGTGAAGTGACGGATCACCTGATCGCCTGGGACATCCCGGCACCGCCTGGATATCTTGAGGTGAAACGCGCCATTTTCACGAACATCGTGCCCGGATGGGACAGGATTTTTGTCGAAGGCGATATCGACTGGCGGCTTGTGTCCTGGGGCGGTGTTTTGATCGACAACCGCGCCTATGACACCACGGATGAGGCTTGCAACTGCATTCCCGCCGCCGACAATCCGGAGGTCAGCAGTGCGGAAGATGCGACCTGGCTGAAGGATGATGACATTGTTTTCGGCGTTGAGGTGAACGGTGAATATCGCGCTTACCCCCGCCGGATCATGGAAGTGCGCGAGATGGTCAACGACACACTGGGTGGCCGTGCGCTCGGCATTCCCTACTGCACCTTGTGCGGTGCGGCCCAGGCCTATTTCACCGACCGCCTGCCCGGTGATGTTGAGCGGCCAATCCTGCGCACGTCTGGACTGCTCATTCGGTCCAACAAGGTGATGTATGATCTCAACACCTATTCGGTGTTCGACACGTTCCTTGGCAACGCCGTAACCGGCCCGCTCGCTGAGAAAAAGATCAAGTTGAAACAGGCAACCGTCGTGACGACGGATTGGGGAACGTGGAAAAAGGCGCATCCGGAAACAACGGTGCTGCTTGAAAAATATGCACTGGGCCGTGACCCTGATTTCCGCAATGGCCGCGATGCCAACGGGCCGATTTTCCCCGTTGGCGATGTCGATCCGCGATTGCCGGTGCATGAAGACATCATCGGTGTTGTCACGGCGTCCGGGAAGCCGGTTGCGTTTCAACGCAGCAAAGCGTTCATCGCTCTTAAGAATGGCAAAGAGATCGCCTTTGAAAACGTGCGCCTGAAACTTGATGCCGGTGGCATCCGGGCCGTTGATGCAGACGGTTCAGATCTTGGAAGCCATCAGGCTTTCTGGTTTGCCTGGTCGCAGTTTCACCCCGAAACGGCGCTTTGGTCGGGGTGAAGATTGGCCGTCGCGGGGGCTCAATGCGCGCCCGACATATCGCCCAGAACCTCTTTCGAGGCGACGGTTGAATCGGCGTTCAGCTTGTAGACCATGGGAATGCCGGTGCCGAGATTGAGCTTCGTGATGGCGTCCGTGCTCATGCCGTCGAGCACCATGACAAGCGAGCGCAGCGAATTGCCATGGGCGGCCACCAGCACTGTGTCGCCACGCAGCACGCGGGGAAGAATATCGCTCATGTAATAGGGCCAGACACGGGCACCGGTGTCCTTCAGGCTTTCGCCCTCATCACCGGGCGGGGGCGTGTCATAGCTGCGGCGCCAGATGTGGACTTGCTCTTCGCCCCATTTTTCACGGGCGTCGTCCTTGTTCAGTCCGGCCAGATCGCCGTAGTTGCGCTCGTTCAGTGCCTCGTCACGGATGGTCTGCGAATCGCTCTGTCCGACGCCATCCAGAATAAACTGGCAGGTGCGCTGGGCGCGAATGAGGTTGGATGTGTAGACGATATCGAACGTCGTATTGCGCTCGGCCAGAATGCGCCCGGCCTCAATCGCTTCGGCAACGCCCTGTTCCGTCAGGTCAGGGTCCTTCCAGCCGGTGAACAGGTTCTTCTTGTTCCATTCGCTCTGGCCGTGGCGCACGAGGACGAGGGTTCCGGACATGAGGTGAGTTCCTTTTGTGTCTGATTGAAGAAAGGTCAGGCGCGGTTCTCGGAAAGGCCAAGCACATCGAGCATATCATAGCGGCCAGGTTTTTTGTCATGCGCCCAAAGTGCCGCCTTCAGCGCGCCGCGGGCAAACAGAAGCCGGTCCGTCGCGCGGTGGGCGATTTCGATGGTTTCACCCTCGCTGGCAAACAATACGGAATGTTCGCCGATCACCGATCCACCGCGCAGGGTGGCAAAGCCTATTGTGCCTTCCTCGCGCGCGCCGGTGATGCCGTCGCGCACTTTCACGGCCTTGTCGGCAAGGGCAATGTCGCGCCCCTTCGCTGCCGCCTCGCCCAGCAAGAGAGCGGTGCCAGAAGGCGCATCGATCTTGTGCTTGTGATGCATTTCCAGCACTTCGATATCGAAGTCCGAAGCGCTGAGCGCTTTCGCGGCCTGCTGCACCAGCACAGCCAGAAGATTGACACCAAGGCTCATATTGCCGGATTTAACGATCCGGGCATGGCGGGCGGCGGCCTCAAACCGCGCCTCATCTTCCGGCGAACAGCCCGTCGTGCCGATCACGTGCACAATCCGCGCCTGCGCCGCGAGGCCGGAAAATTCGACACTGGCGGCGGGGATGGTGAAATCGATCACCCCGTCCGCTTGGGAAAAAGCGGCGAGCGCGTCATCGGTAACGGCAATGCCATTGTGACCGATCCCGGCCAGTTCACCGCTGTCCTGGCCGATCTGAGCCGCGCCTTCGCGTTCAACCGCTGCGGAAAGGGTAACACCATCGGTTTCCGCAATGGCACGAATGAGCGTCTGCCCCATTCGTCCGGCAGCGCCAACAACAACAAGTTTCAAATCAGACATGGTATTCGGCGTTTTCGGCTATGGTGGGAGGGCCGATGGGACGACCCGGAACATTCCCATTCCATAGTCGGAAATATCCGAATTGAACAGTATGAACGCGTCAGCGATGACCGCGAACGCCGGGCATTTTCATTGAGAGCCTGCACTGACTGCTCCGAGATCCGGGCGTTCCACCAGACAGCCGGAATACTTTGCTCCAACATAGTCGATGCAGGGCGTGTAATCAGGTCCGGTGATTGTGGCTTTCTGTTCGTCGCTGAGCCGGGTGCCTTGCGGCACATCGAGACGAATTTCTTCGCCGGGTCGTTCGACTTGGACAATGATCTCGCTGCGTCGCTCGCCCCCGCCTTCGTTGCCGGTGTTGATGACCCAGATTCCTGGCGGCAGATAGAATGGATTGTTCTTCCCGGTTTTGGTTTTGCCGCCATATCCCTTGCGCCAATAGTTTCGCCCTTTGGGCAGTTTGTCGTAGAGATATGTTGTTTGCCGCTTCACGGGCTGGCCGTTTTCGAGTGCGTTTATGTAAACGCGCGACACGCCCATGTTGAATTTGAATTCGGTGGTTTCGCCCGCCTTCACCTCGACCAGTTTTTCCCGCGTTGTGGTGCGATCGATCGTACCGCGCACCAGATAAAGCCCGGGAGCGACGGCGTCTTCAATCGTGCTGTATCCGGTGAACACCGGCTTTTCCGACAATGCGCCGTCCTGAACCGCATAGACATGCAGATAGAGCCAGGCATTGCTTTTGACAGCACCTTTGGGCGGCCTTTTGCCGTCGTAGATTTCGTCATCATTGAGGTAGGGCACGACGCGCAGACGCGCGGCCAGGCTAAGGTCGATGGTCTGGATGCCGTCGCCCGGCTCCACCGTGAAAGAGGTTTTTGCTTCGTATCCATCACCGGAGGCCCCATCGCCACTGCGGTGGACAATCACGTCATAATCGCCGGTTTCGAATGTCCCGGACCCAGTGTAAGGCTTCAGGTAAGTGAGCTCAAAATTCTCCGGCCACCGCGCAGCAGAACTTTCCGCGGGCAAAACCTGAACTTTGCGAATGGTCAGTCGCTCGGATTGAGGTGTGTCGCGCAAGAACAGATGCACATTGCGTGTGCTGACAGCTGGTTCGGGCTCGGGTTCGGTTTCCGCTTCGGTGGAGAGCGATTGGGCGAGAGCTGCGTTAAGAGCATCTGTATCGCCGGCGGAAAAATAGGTGCCACCCGTATTTTCAGCCAGGCAAGAAACTTTGCGCCCGTCTTCCTCAGACAGACCGAAGCCAATCACATGCGCTGTAAAATTCAGCCCTGCATTTTCCAGCTCGCTCGCCAAAGCACAGGGGTCTGCCTGACAGGTTTCAATCCCGTCAGTGACAAGAATGACGGTGACCTCGTTCTCGGTATACCGCAATTCATCGGCGGCCATGCGCACGGCATCCGTCAAAGGCGTCTTGCCTTTTGGCCGCAATTGGCCGGCAACGGAAATCATGGCGGGAACCGTTTCGGTGGCTGGCCCAGGCGCGACCACGGTCTCGATATCGGAGCATTGCCCCTTGCGGCGGTGGCCATAAGCAATCATGCCAAGAGTCATTGCATTGTCGGTTTCCTCCAGAACACTGGACAGGGTATCGCGGGCAATCTCGATTTTTGTGCGCCCCTCAGTCTGCCCCCACATCGAGCCCGAGGCGTCAAATACAATCATGATGTTTTTCTCAGTGCTCTGCGCGCTCACCAACGGGGTCGAAATGATTGCTGCGAGAGCGGCGGTTGCAATGATCATGTGGTTGAGCAAGCGAAATTTCATGTCCTGATCCCTCCGAATTTTTCAAAGAGGCTAGGGCGCGCAGTTATGAACCGCGTCATTCATATGAATGACGGCACGGCCCGCCCATTCGTTGGGGGCGTTGCAAGCGATGTCAGCAGACTTGAATTACCGGACAAGCCAGCCAATCGGGCCGCTCATGATGCGGGCTGCCATTTCAGTCTGCCCTTCAACGCCCATTTTTTCATAACCGCGTTTCAGATGAGTGCGCACCGTGTTCACTGAAACTTCCAATGTGTCGGCGATGGATGCCGGCGAATGACCACCGGCAATCTCAAGCGCGACAGTCGCCTCCTGTCGGGTCAGGCCATAGGCCAGTTCGAGCATGGAAAGCCGGGTCTGGCTGTGCTCCAAACTGCAGGATGCACCGGGGGCGCGCAGGATCAACAACCCGGCCGGTCCACCTTCCCGCGCTGCGACACGGCGCAGGGCGTCCGGTTTGAAATAAAACCCAACAGCATGTCCCCCGACCGTCAAAACCTGTTCGCCATCGCCGCGCTGTAATCCGACGCGAAACTTTTCATCCATGGCACTGTTCAGAGCCGTGGCCGCCGCAACGCTGTCGTGAGGTTCCGCCGCTGGAGTGATCAGTTCGCAAATAGTCTTGTTGAAAATCTCATTGCTGTAGAGAATTGTCTGCTGATCGCTCAACAGGGCTGTGCCGATGCCAAGCCTGTCAATCACGCTTTGCAGAATGATGCCAAGCGCGGCGTTGCTCATGACCTGTTTGTTGATCTGGTAGGCGCGATCCCAATGGGGCATCAGCGCCCGCAGTTCATCTTCGATGTCATTGAGGCTGGCCGCGTCTTTTTGCGACAGGGCAAGCGAAATGCGGTACAGAACCTCGACCCATCGCGTTTCATCGTCAATTGCGTCGTAGCAAAGGGTTATGAGCGATTCCATCTGGAAGGCGTTTGCAGTGTCCACATCGCATCCAAGGTCCGACAAAACGGTTTTCGACAATTCCTCAAAGCAGGCATTGTTTAGTACGCCGTCGTCCGAATATCCGCGCGCTGATCCAACCCAATCTCGAATGATGGCGGATACGCCCAGTGTGCGCTCATCGAGCAGGATCGCCGTGCGCCCACCTTCGACGCGATGATAGGAAACATCGCCAGCCCCGGCCTTTCGCAGCCAGTCGGCAATGGGACGGGAAAAGCCATGGGTGTTGACCGAGTCTTCGGCCCCATGAAGCAACAGGAAACGCGTTTGGGGATGGATGCGCTTTGCCTTTGGCCAGTCCCAGGCGACATCATTGCCCTTGAAGATGGATGACCAGTATCCAAGGGTCGGGGTCGGAAACCCTGCCGGGTCCGCGACGATGGCATCCACCAGATTGCGGTCCGCACTCATAACGTCTGCCAGATGCTTGCGCTCTTTTAGCCGCGTGCCGTGAAAGCTGTAGAGATGATGCAGGGTCTGTTCATCGGGCACATCGGCTGCTTTGAACTTCAGTCTCGCTTGTGCAAAACCCCGCGCCAGCATCGCGGTTACTTTTTGCTTGGCCGGCACCGAAATCATGATGTGTTGCGCCAGGTCCGGTTTGCGCTTCAACACTTCCAGCGCGAGCAACCCTGATATGTTTTGAACGGCGAGAACGCGTTTTTCAAACGGCACGCCGTCAAAGGCGCGGCGCGCAAAAAGTTCCATATCCTCGATCAGCAGATCCCAACCTGCATCCTTGTCGAGGTGGGCGAGCGGTTGTTTGCAACCGACTGAACCGCCATGCCCACGCAGATCGCCGGCGTGCACGGTCCAGCCAGCGGCGTTAAAGGCATTGGCGATATCAAGATAGTGACCCGAATGTGTCGGCTGGCTGTGGCCAATCAAGACTGTCGGACATTCTTTATCGCCCTGCCAGCTGCGAAACAAAAGAGCGTTGCCATCACTGGTTGGCAGGAACTTCGGATTGCCCGCGTTGGGGCGTGGCCGGTCCAGCACGTTCGATCTCCATTGCCTGAAATCTTCGTTCAGACAAATTAGAGTTCGCAGCAATATTGGGTATCACCCGTTCCGGTGATATTGCATGAGCAAGTTTCTTTTCAGCGTTATTGTTACGAGTTCGAACCAATTCGCGCATTGAAACCGGTTTCCGATTGAGCAGCATCAGATGGCGTTTGATTCCACCACCAGACGGGTGGCTTGCGCCTTGTTGCTGACGCCCAGACGCTCATAGGCCTTTCTCAAATGGGTCGAGACAGTGTTTTCTGAAATGCCGCACATATCGGCGCATTGTTGGCGCGTGAAACCTTTTGAAACGAGAAAGACAACTTCCCGTTCACGCGGGCTGAGAACAGCCAGTTTATCGAATGGCGGCGAGATCAGCCGTTTGCGAAATGACTGATCTTCCAGTCGCTTCAGATGGTGAAGTTCTTCAACACGCCGGTGCACGATCAGACACAAAAGACGCAGCGACTCTCCGTAGGGAAACACCGTTTCGAGAAATTCCGTTCGGTCGAGCCCCGTGCCCAGGTTGAAACCGCCGAAGCGTTTTGAACCTTCAAGCCGCATCGGAATGCCGAGGCCCGAGCGAAACCCGAAAGCCTCCGCCTGCCGGATGAAGGCTTTGGAAGCCTCATCAAGATAGGGGTAGTCGCTTAAGAATACTGCCCCGGTTCGGGTCATGTCGTAGCTTTGGCAGCAATAGTCGAGAAACGGATCAAAGACCTCGCTCGCCACGTCATTGTGCAAACCGGTATTGGTGGAAATGTGCGGATTCTTCCGGTCGGCATCGACTGTCAGATAGATATAAAACCGGATGCCGATGTCAGCGATGAAGTTCGAGAAACGCGCCCAGATTTCCACCTCTTGCGTTTCTCGTTCGATGCGTTGCGCTTCGTTGATCAGCCGCGCCTGAAAAGCCATGTTCGCCCCGATATTTTATTCCGCATTCACGTTACATGCCGTGCCGGGTGACACACAAGTGCATTGATCGTCGCCATCCCGATTCGTGGCATCAGCCTGGCCATATGCGGCGGCAGACCCATGCTGATCGTCGCAATCAGAATTCCACGGTTCAACGCGCCACAAAAATGCTCTAAGCCTGAAGGTGAGTTGGAGGACGTGTGAATGCCAAGAACAGCCTATCTGGATGCGGCGGGGGAACGGGTGCTGATCCGTCTCGACACGTTCATTCGCCTGCGCTGGTACGCGATCATTGGTCAGGCCGGAGCTGTGTTGGTCATAGCGTTCGGGTTCGGCTATTCGATGCCCTGGCCGGTGTGCCTGGCGCTTGTCCTGGCCTCAATGGCGCTCAACCTTCTGCTTACACAAAGTCACAAGAAAATCCGTCGTCTGCCGGCTGACGGTGCGTTTGCGCTCTTGGCTTTCGACGTTGTGCAACTGGGCGTGCTCTTGTTTTTGACCGGCGGCCTGCAAAACCCCTTTTCGATGTTGTTGATTGCGCCGGTTGTCGTGTCTGCAACGTCGCTCAACCAAAGCCATACTTTGCGTTTGGGAGCACTGGTCTTTGTGCTGGTGGCTGGGCTCGCATTCTTTCATCTGCCTCTGCCTTGGAAAGCCGATACACCGCTTGAATATCCGTTTCTCTATGTCGTGGGTGTCTGGGTGGCTGTTTTGTGCACTTTGGCGTTCACGGCGATCTATGTTTTTCGTGTGGCGGAAGAGGCGCGACGTCTGGCGGATGCACTCACGGCAACGGAACTGGTGTTGCAGCGTGAACAGCATTTGAGCGCGCTTGACGGTCTTGCAGCAGCAGCGGCGCACGAGCTTGGCACGCCACTTTCCACCATCGCGCTCGTGTCGAAGGAAATGACCAAGGCTCTGCCCCCGGACAGCCCGCTGCAGGAAGACGCGGCTTTGCTTCGCAGCCAGGCACAGCGTTGCCGCGAGATTTTGGGCAAGCTGACATCGCTGTCGAGCGAGGGCGTGCCGATTGTTGAAGAACAGACCTTGACCGCCTTTGTTGAAGAGGTGATCGCCCCGCTGCGCACGTTGGGTGTCGACATCGTTGTGGACGCCAAAGGTGACTCCCGGTCCGAACCGCGCATGAAGCGTGGTCCGGGCGTGCAGTATGGCCTCTCCAACATGATCGATAATGCCGTCGATTTTGCCGTCTCGCGCGTCCAGGTCGATCTGTTCTGGAATGATCAGGTCATTGAGATCACGGTCAGGGACAACGGCCCGGGTTTCCCGGGCCACATTCTGAAAAAACTTGGCGAGCCGTTTGTCACCTCGCGCAAACGCAAGGCGGGGGACGAAAAACGCGGCATGGGTCTGGGGCTTTTTATTGCAAAAACCCTCATTGAGCGCGAAGGCGCTGCGATAACGTTTTCCAACAATTCTGGCCTTTCCGGCGGCGGTGCAGGGGCAGTGATTGTCATCACCTGGGAGAGGCGCAGGCCATAGGGTCGCTGCGACGTTTGCGCGCAATGTGCCGAACCTCTATTCTCAGGGAAACCGGGTGACCTACATCTGCGTTATTACACAAGTAGACCGCATTTCTATCTTAAGGCGACACCATCGTGACCGATTTTGACACAGCCACCGCAGGTTCCAATCCCAACGCTGCCGACGACATGGAGGATGTGCGTGCCACGCTTCTTCTGGTCGATGATGATCGCCCATTTCTCACCCGGCTTGCCCGCGCGATGGAAAGCCGCAATTTCCTCGTTACGACCGCTGAAACCGTTCGTGAAGGTATTGTGCAGGCACGCACCAACACTCCGGATTACGCAGTGGTTGACATGCGCCTGGAGGATGGCAACGGGCTCGATGTGGTCAGCGCTTTGCAGGAGCTGGAAGCTGAGACCCGCGTCGTCGTGTTGACGGGTTATGGCAACATCGCAACCGCTGTAACCGCTGTGAAGCTGGGCGCAATCGACTATCTCGCCAAGCCCGCTGATGCTGACGATGTATACGCGGCTCTGATGCAGGACCCCAACGACAAGGCCGCTCCGCCGGAAAACCCGATGTCAGCAGACCGTGTGCGCTGGGAGCACATACAGCGTGTTTATGAATTGTGTGATCGCAATGTTTCTGAAACCGCACGACGCCTTAACATGCATCGCCGTACCCTGCAGCGCATTCTGGCAAAAAGAGCGCCGCGTTAGGGCATCTTTGGATGTCGCTTCAGGCTCTGGATGGTGAAAATCCGTCTGGCGCGCTGGTGCTGGTGCTTTTCAAATCGCGTGGGCAGTGACGGTTCTTGGCCCGGAATTTCGCGGATCCCCATGCGAGGTAATGGCGGCGGAGATGATCTAGCCGTCATCCGCAAATTGCAAAGTATCCAGCCCTGCATGAGCGCAACAACGATTGAGCCGCGCAATGCTCGCGCGGGCAATACGCAAATGAACATCCTTGCGTTTCGCAGCGCCCATCTTGTGTTCCGCGGCCTCTCGCCGCTGTTCGGCAAAATAGCTGTCGGCAATCAGCAGACCTTCGGTCTGGGGGAAAATATCCTCCGGCACGTCGGCAAGGGTGGCAAACAGAAACCGGTCGCAATAGGGCCGGTATTCGGGCCATTTCGTATCGACCTTGAAGTCTTCAATCGATGATTTGATTTCAACAATCGTCACATCGCCCTTTGGCCCAAGAGCCACAAGATCAGCCCGTCGCCCGTTCGACAGGGTGACCTCCGGAAGACAGGCCCTTCCCATTTCCGAAAAATAGCGCTCCACGCCCATGCGAATCACATTGGCGCGCTGCGACTGGCGACCATCGACAAACGGATTGTCATTGGAAAGGCTGACAATTGGCATTTTGCAGTTCTATACCCGTTTTGTTCTCAACGCAAAGCCATGACCGCGCAACGTTCTTTGATGCATATTTGTCGCAGTAAGGGAAAATAAGAAACGTGCAAAAGCGGAAAAAAGGAATTCGATTCAAGGCAGTCTTTACCTTTCGTTAGTTTTCTGTCCATTAAGCGTTAACCAAGACGGCCGGGTGCTGGGGGATTTGGCATTCGGTTGGTCACAACAATCAAAAGACGCGAATTCAGGACAGCAGCGCCATGCCATCGTCGATAAAGTCATCGTCGGCTCCCTCTTTGAGAGCCAACTCCACACTCCGTGCCATGCGAAAAACAGCGCTCTATTCGGTGGTTGGGCTTGGTCTGGTTGTATCGGGCTGTTCCTCCACCAGCAGCAGTTCAAGCTATGCTGGCGCGACCGTGGGGACGGCGGCTGTCAATCAGAGCGAAGCGCGTCAGAACGTGAAAGAAGCGCGCAGGAATGTCGTGTCGGCCAAAGCCGATCTTAAAAAACTTGAACGCAAGATCGCGCGCGCTGAGCGCCGCCTCAAGCGCAAGCGCCTTTCAGAAAAAAGACGTGAGGCGCTGGAAGCTGAACTGAAATCTAACACCGGTGAAATTCGGGGTGCCAAACGCGCCATTCGCCGCGCTGAACGTCGCTTGGCACGGGCGGAACGGCGCGAGGATCGTGCTGATCGTTCGCTGGCCAAAGCGCAGCAGCGTAAAGCCGAGGCTGCACGCCGGTTTGCAGAGCAGGAAAGGCGTCGCCAACAGGAAGATGCCCGCGCTGAACTTGAGCTTGATCAGGACCAGCCTCGCTCCCGTTTTGGTCTGTTCCGGTCAAGCGATCCGGCACTCGAAAACGTCCGTGATTACGAAGCGCGTATAGACAATGCGTTCCCGGTTGTAGCCGTGCCAATTGAAAAAATGGACAAGCGGTTCCTGCGTCAGGAAGTTCGTTACCGCACATCCCACAAGCCGGGCACGATTGTGGTCGATACTGGTGCGCGTCATCTGTATCTCGTCCAACCGGGTGGCAAGGCGATCCGCTATGGCATCGGCGTTGGCAAGGCAGGTTTTGCCTGGTCAGGTTCCGCTCATATTGGCTGGAAACAGCAATGGCCGAAATGGACCCCGCCGGAAGAGATGATCCAGCGCCGCCCCGAACTGCGCAAATGGAGTGCGGATAATGGCGGCATGCAGGGTGGGCCAAGCAACCCGCTCGGTGCCCGCGCACTTTATCTGATGAAAGACGGCAAGGACACGCTCTACCGTCTTCACGGCACGCCGCAATGGAATTCCATCGGCACCGCTGCATCATCCGGTTGTATTCGTTTGATCAATCAGGATGTGATCGACCTTTACAAACGTGTGCCGCAGGGCACCAAGGTCGTCGTCATCTAAACGACTGGAGTATTCCCGCCTGTACCCGGGCGGATTGCTTTCGCGTTGCGAGCATGGCCTTGTTTCGCCTGTGCTTTGTTTGATGTCGTTATCAAGTGTGGCACGGGGAAAGCGTCAGCGGCTTTTTCGTGCCTGTCTGCAATGCCCGGCATATCCATAATTGCGATCATCAAAAGAGGCCATTGCACCGACAGCCGCGCATTGTTTTTTGCCAATCTTCCGAGCCTTCAAAGGCGGGCCGAGGTGCATCGCGTGCGTTTCGGTTGGCCAAGTGCAGGAGAGGGCGAATTAGTTCTCAGGTCAGGCAAATTATGCGGCAGCCAGTGCTTGCAATCCGCCGTTTGAACCGATACGACACTTCTCGTTCAGGCCATCACTCCTGAACCAGCGCACCCGTAGCTCAGCTGGATAGAGCACCAGACTACGAATCTGGGGGTCAGAGGTTCGAATCCTTTCGGGTGCGCCATTTCTTTTTCATGAATGACATCAATAGCATTTTGTGAAGTTCGGTATCGGCTGCGAGAGCGGGTCCAACAGCGGCGTGCTTGCTATCGTCACCTTGCGCCGCCCTTGCTGATTTTCGATGTTAGAACTGGAACACCGTTGAATTGACGCTCAATCGGTTTGTGGCATTCCCATAATGGGAAACTTCCTTCGTTGAACGGTGCGTTGGGAGCCCCGCAACCTTTGCATCGATGCCGGCGCTCAACGATTTCAACGAAGGACCCGCCAGCCGGACAATTTCCCATGCGTTGCGATGGTCGTTCATATGCCGCCTCCAAGAGAGCGCCTCGTAATTGCCACGGCTCTCGAATGTTTTCTACGCGAGGGAAATGGTTTCACCTGAGGCGGCGGATTGTTGGATCGCTTCGACAACGCGCAGTGTTTTCAACCCCTCCTCTCCCGAAACCAGAGGCGCCGCTTTGCCTTTGATAACATCGGCGAAATGATGGAGCTGGTTGAAAAGCGGTTCGCTGGGGTCGAAAATCTGTGGTGTCGCCGAAATCGGTGTCCACCAATCCTGCTCAGGGCCTTCATGGCGCCAAAGTCGCAGGTCTGGAACAGATAATGATCCATTCGACCCGCCGATCAGATAACAATTTTCCGTCGTCGCCGGGTAGATTGGATGTTCCTTTGACGTGTGTTCCCAACTCCACGGTGCGGCAATGCTGTCGGATACGGTAATGGTACCGACAGCCCCGTTTGCAAATCGCAAGACCGCAGCTGCTACATCTTCGTTGGCAAAACCCCGTAAGGATGGCGCAGCCTGTGCTTGCACGGAAACGATCTCGCCAACCAGATGGCGAATGAGATCGACGTCATGCACGAGATTAACGGAAATTGGACCTGCGCCTTTTTGTTTGCGCCATGGTGCCACATCGAAATAATGGTCCGGCTTGTAGAACCAGCATGTGGCCTGGACAGCTCGAACGTCTCCAATTTCGCCAGAACTGATGACATCATGGGCGCGTTGTATCGACGGATTGTACCGTCGATGGTGGCCCACAAGCAGCGGAACACCAGCTTCATTGGCTGCATGTACGAGCCTCTCGGCTTCACTTGCCTCAACCCCTATCGGCTTTTCGACCAAAACTGCGCATCCCGCCTTCACACAGCTCAAAGCCTGTGTGACGTGAAGGCTGGTCGGGGTCGCTATAACGACGCCATCAACAGAACCGTCGCTGAGCATTGCATCAAGAGAAGAAAACAATGTCGTGTTGTGCTTGAAAGCCAGATCAGCGCCGGCTTCGTCGGGTTCTACAATTCCACCCAGTTCGAGTGCCGATGATGCAGCAATGACATCCATGTGCCGTTTGCCCACCAATCCTGCCCCGACGACGCCAATACGCACAAAATCCATAATTTACCTCTGGAAACGCACCGTTGGATGAGATCCCAACTGCGCGAAAAAGCTAAAGCCACACCCACCTCGTTGCAAACGCCACAGTGGGCACAAAAACATACCAGAACATCAGGCGCGACATCGTATTCGGCGAAGATCTAGGCCTGCGGTTAGACCAATATGTTGTCGCTCCATTCAATCCTGTTCAACGCGGCTTCGGCGCGGGATGCAGATGAAGCGAAAAAATTCTAACGCACCACATAAAGAAAGACCTCAGGCATTCGATGGCTTTCGTCCTGTCACGGATCGATGAGATTCCAACCTTCATAATCTGAAACAAGCAGGTGGGTCGGGGCCACATCTTCTTCTATGTCGGCAAAACGGCCTATGGGCTGTTCAAAGATGTTATCGGTAAGGTCGTCGTTGACGGTGGAAACTTCGCCGATCAAGACGTCACCACCCTCGCCCCAGAATTTGTGCCAATTGCCGGGATGCAGCGTGACGCTTGCGCCGGGCTCCAGCAGCAACACTTCTCCCGGTTCCAGCACCATCTTGATACCATCACACGCAACCGGAACTTTCGCGGCGCGATCAATTTTGCCTTTCGCGTCGCTTTCAAACATTTGGATCGCCAGTTTTGCGCCGCCGCGATTGATGATGTCTTCAGTCTTGTGGATATGACGATGCATAGGTGAGATCTGATCGTGACGCGAAATCATGATTTTTTCCGCATAGCACATGCCACCGCCCCGATGCAGATCTTCCATCGAACCGTTGCGGGTGGTGAACAGGAAGAGCCCCATTTTCTCAAAATCGCCGGCACCAAAATCGGTGATATCCCAGCCCAAACGTGCATGGATGATTCCCTCAATCTGATCGCGGCGGTCGATCAGTTCCTTTGGTGACCAATAGGCAAAGGGCGGCATGGCAAAACCGAAAGAACGGATGAAGGCATCTGCCTCAGCAATGATGTCGTTTATGCGCGAACGCTTCATAGGGTTTGGTTCCTGACTGGGTCCATCGTTCAGTTTTCCTTACCACACAAAAAGGGAGCGAAAAATTCAGCTTTTCAGGAGCAACGTCTGTGCGAGATAACAGCTTAAGCCTTCTCACTTGACCAGGGATGCTTTGTGGGCCGAAATCCGATGTAAGAGACGGAAGCGGGGATTTTTGAGGATGCACGAGACTATCAAAGACTATATCCGGCAAACCAAACAACGTTTATGCGCGCAACAAAATGTCAAAGCGGCCTTCGCCTCGATTTTGGATCATACCAAGCGAGATGTCGAAGACATCCGGGAGGCGCACGAACAGGGGCGGGCTGTCATTCCCGAGATAGATTTTAAACACGTTGCATCTGGCAACGTGGCGCAATCGTCGCGTGAAGAGGTGCGCGCCCGCGGTGCGGTGATCATTCGGGGTGTCTTTCCGCGGGCTCAGGTGGAAGACTGGAACGCGGAGATCGGGGCTTATATTGAAGACAATGACTATCTGAAGAAGGCTGAAGAGAAGGCCGGTCTGGATCAATATTTCAGCGCGTTGAAGTCTGGAAAACCGCAAATTTATGGACTGTATTGGTCAAAGCCTCAGGTTATGGCACGGCAGGCGCCGAGTATGGCGCTCACAAAACAATTCCTCAATCACTTGTGGGATGTGGCCGGGCCGATGGGCGATGAATTCGATCCCGATCAAGACTATGCTTACGCGGACCGCACCCGACGCCGGGAGCCGGGCGACACAACGCTTGGGCTTTCGCCGCATATGGATTCAGGTTCATACGAACGCTGGGTTGATCCTGCCTATCAACGCATCTACGGGGCCATCTTTGAAGGCAGGTGGCAGGATTATGATCCATGGAAAGCGATGTTCAGAACACAAACGCGCGAGTTTTCCTCGCCTGCCGTCTGCTCGATGTTTCGCACATTCCAGGGCTGGACAGCACTTACCGCACAAGGGCCGCAAGACGGCACACTCAGCCTCATCCCCTCGGCGCGGGGCATTGGCTATTTCCTTTTGCGTGCTCTGCAGGACGATGTTGCGGAAGACGACCTGTGCGGCGCTGAACCGGGACGGGCTTTATCCGCCAAACCAGAATGGCACAGCGATATTCTGGACGGTCTTGTTTCCATTCCTTTGGTGGAGCCGGGAGACACGGTCTGGTGGCATCCCGACATCATTCATTCGGTGGCAGACCACCATGCGGGTGACGATTTTGCCAATGTCATATACATTGGCGCGTCGCCCAAATGTGCCAAGAACGAAGCCTATGTCCGCAGGCAGGCACAGCACTTCCTTGCCGGCAAAAGCGCGCCGGATTTTGCGGCCGAAGACTATGAGGTGGACTTTAAGGGCCGTGCTACGATCGATGATCTGACTGAGTTGGGCCGCGCGCAAATGGGATTGTGACGCGCTAGATCGACGCCGTTCGCCAACCGTACCCGTTTGCCAGGCGCAGACAGTCCGCCCAACCCATAAGCGCGTCGGTGGTTCCGATATGCCGCATGGACGTGGCTGCAGATGCGTGCGCAAGTTGCAATGTCTCTTCCAGTGACCAGCCTTCGTGCAGGCCGTAAAGAGCACCAGCGGCAAATGCGTCTCCTGCACCATTGGTGCCCACAATGTCCTGCGCCGGCATATCAACGGAAGGCCGGAAGATTTGTTGTCCCGTCTGAGAGACCGCCACCGCGCCTTTGGGAAAATGCACGATGACGATTTCCAGGCCCGCGCTTTGCAGCAATGCCCGGGCGTGGATTGCGCATGCATCGACACTTATTTCCTGTCCGATCGCGACAGGTTCGCCCGCAACGGCGGCAATCTCGTAGTCGTTGACGATCAGATAATTGAGATGATCAAGGCAGGGAACCACCAGAGCTCGAAGCGCATCGGGGGCGAGGGAGCACAGTTCCAGATTGGTCTTGAGCCCTGCCGTTTGCGCCTTTTTCAAAACGGTTACCCATCCGTTGGCATCGCCCTTCCAGGCAGCGTCCATTTGGTCGTGGATGCCGGGTAAGCCCAGATGCAAAATGCGAGCGGATGATGTGCTCAGGTCAAAATGATCAGGATTGAGAACCGCGCCGACACCGGCGTGAAAGAGGTGCGTACGGCGGGTTGTGTCCTGCGCTGTAAACGCATCGGTGAAGGTCGTTCGCCCATCCTCGGCTACTGCAAGTGCCGATGTTTCCAGCCCTTCCGCCTGCGCCTGTTGAAGCAGCAATTGACCGTCGCCATCGTCGCCCAAAAGACCGATGGTTGAAACTGGAAAAGCGGGGTCGAGGCGTTTGACATCTATCGCGAGATTACAAGCGGAACCGCCGCCGCGAATTTCATCGGAAATGATTTTCACCAGGCCCTCTTCGTGGGGCCAGCTTTCCACCAGTTTATTGTGGTCGGCGCACCATGTGCCGCCCGTCACGATGCCTTGCCGTGAGTCCCAACTGCTCATTGCGCCTCCGCGCTCAAAACGGGGTCCGTCACCTGCACATCTTCATCGGGCGTGCGGGTTGGTACAATGCCCTTTTTCGAAAGACCATCATGATAAAGCTTCACGGCTTCAACCGTGCCGATGCCATCCTCTATGATGGCGCGCATCAAGCGCACCAATTCAACCGCATCTTCCGCACCATAGATCTTGCGGCCGAACAGGGCGACCCGCCCCCCAAAGCGTTCGACCTGCGCGACGAGTTCAAACGTGTCGCGGGTGGTTCCTGCCGCTCCGCCCAACACGCCCACGATCAAATTGGCAGGGTCATAAGCGGCCAATTCTTCCATGGGGCGGGCACCGTTATATTGCATTTTCAAAAACAACGGCTGTTGCGCTTTTGGCACGCCCGCCAGACAGCGCACGATCGCATCGTTGATGAAAAGTCCCAGATCCTCTCCGCCCGTGTCGATGTCGAAAGCAGGATTAAACACTTCAAGGAAGTGCGCCATGTCGGCCTGCGCCGCTTCTTCGCGGAAGGTGCGATAGGCGTTCAGGGTGGCAACGTCCTGCGGGCCATCATTGTAAAACGCTATGGCATAAAGGCCCAACGCGCACACTGCCCGGGCGCTTTCCAGATTGGCGGTTCGGAAGGGGATCGCGGGATTTTCCCGATAACGCGCGCCGCGAAATCCCCAGATATCCGTCGCATCGTTAAGCCTCACCGCCGCTGTTACATTTGACCCATCAAAGGCGTTTTGACTGTGCATGGCGTCTGCCGATGCCATAGAGGTGAGCATAATGTCCACCAGACCCGATGCCATCATTTTCGCCATCGCATTGCGGTAATCGAGCGCGGTCTTGGCCTTTTGGTGACCTGCGTCATCGACGGTGAAACCAACGCCGTTTATACCGCCGCCCATTTCCGCATCCTTTGCGTCGGCTATGATGAAATCTGTCGGCTTGTATTGACCGGCCTTGATGCGCGAGAGCTTCTCGGTCAGTCGATGTGTGAGTTGCGGGGTCATGGACGGCAGAAGCCTTTTGATAGGAGTTGGGAAAAGCACGGTCGGCCAAGAGAGCAGGACATCGCATTCATCATGGTTGCGGCACAACGATGGCGCGAACCTCACCATCCAGCGGTGGGTTGGCGATGGCATCCGGTGCTTCCTGCAGCGAAATTGTGCGGCTTATCAGCAGATCAGCGGAAATCGATCTGTCCGCAATCATTCGTGCAGCCCGCTCATGCGTAAACGGATTGAGAAAACTGAAATGCATTTGCACCTCGCGAAACAGCATATCGAAAGGTTCAATCGCAACCTTTTCACCATCCGGCAAAACCCCAAGCACCACCACGCGGCCACCTGTGCGCGCAAGCTGCGGCGCCATGGCAACGGTGGCGGAGACGCCGGCACATTCAACCACAAGGTCGGCACCATCAGCCCAATGGTCGCGCATCGCTTCCGGCGTGCCGACAGCCCAATCCGCGCCGAGAGATTTTCCCAATTCCTGTTTGGCGGTGCTTCGGGTCAGCAGCATCACCTCGCTTCCGGCAAGATGCGCCAGTTGAACGGCCAGCAGGCCGATGACGCCACCACCTAAAATCAAGACCCGCTCGCCGGGCTTTGCAGCACCCATGTCCATGCCGTGCAATGTACAGGCGAGAGGTTCGCAGAGCGAACCGTGCAAGGGGTCGAGATCGCCTGGCAAGACATGGGCACGGGCGGCAGGAAAGGCGCAGAATTGCGCAAAGCCTCCATCGCGGCCGATACCGGTTGCAATGTTGGATGTGCACAGATTGACACGGCCTCGGCGGCATTGATCGCAATGGCCGCACCAATTGTTTGGGTCGCATGTGACCCGCGTTCCCAAAGGCAGTGCAGCGGTTGCGCCATCAACAACGATGCCTGAAAACTCATGGCCGAGCGTCGTACCCGCAACGGACGGGAACTCGCCTTTGAACAAATGTCGATCCGTACCGCATATGCCGGCCGCTTCCACCTGCACCAAAATATCGTTCGGGCCGGGAACAGGCATGGGCACCTCCATCGTGCGAACATCACCAACAGACAAAAGCCGCGTTGCTAACATTGTGTGTCCCCGTCCTCCTTTTGCGCTTCTATTGGTCAATCAGCTTTTGATGGATTCGATGCGGTCGAGCATTGCGGGCACTTCTGCCTGCGTCAAAAGCCCCATCCGCATGTCGATGGCCCAGGTATCACCGCCGGCCAATTCAACGATATTTCCCTTGGCTTTTTCCGCCGTGTAGCCTTCCACTTCGGAGGTTGAAGGAAAAGCGACGCCGAGGCCATTTTGGTCTGGCGTTCTGCAAATCCAGCGCATGCAGACCGGTGCCTGTGCGGGCTTATAGCTGATCCAGTCGGCCGTCCCGTCCGGATGCTTTTGCAACGCGTGCGTAAAGCCATCATCACCAGCAAGCATGTCGATTGAAAAGACCACTTCAGGATCGAAACCCAGATCAGGCGAGAGCGTGTGATGAAGTTCAGGCTCCTTCGCAAGCCGGGCGAGAAATTCCGCATAACCCGGCTTTGGCGAGATGTGCTGCGGGATCGTCTGGCGAACCCTCACGGACTGAGGACTGTAAGATGCGCAATAGTGCAACTCACCGTGGTCAACAGGACGGAAATTGGCATGCGCGAGATACATAAGATCCATGGGAGTCCGCTTGAGATTTTCAACCTGAACTGAAACGTCCAGAAGCGCGGAACCCTCGGTCATGACTATTTTTGTTGTGGCGCGGTAATGCGTTGCGAACGCGACCGTGTGCTGATAGCTGCCAGCAATGGTTACCTCACTGCGGGCTTCGTCCACCTCCAGCCAGGCGGATTGAAAACGGGCATTGGGCAATTCGCCGTGCAGCGGATGGGTGTCCGTGGGGCCGGGAGCGCCAAGGCCTGTCAGCCCACAATGGATGAGAAATGCGCCATAGGTTTCCAGATAGACCTGCGTATCGACCGGTTCGTCAAACATGGACTGCATAGTGAGGTCGCGGCCGTCGAAAACTGCTCGCCAAACCTGTTGGCCCTTGAAGGGCAGCACGATAATTTCACCGCGTGCGTTGCGCACCCGCAATGCTTCGATGCCAGATGGATAGGTGAAGGTCGACACCACAAATTCGCCAACGGTGCAGAGCGGTCGTTCGCTTTCTCCAAAACTGGATTTATGCAGCTCAAACCAGATGGGCATCCGCATCTCCGGGTCGGTCAGCGAATGCGCTGACCGTTGGTTTCGTCAAAAACGAACAAGCGGTCGGGTGGCAGCAAAACACCAACAGCGTCTCCCCGCTTACCATCAAAATCCTTGTGCGCTTTTACGGCAATCTGGTCCGAGCCCCAATCCACTGTCACCAATGTATGATCGCCTATCAGTTCGTTGGTGTAGATTTTACCGACAAGTGATCCCTCTTCGGGCGCAGTGACGCTGCAGTCTTCTGGTCGAACACCCAATACGGCTTTCGGGATTTGACCCTTCACGGTTGTTGCCACCTTGGCCTCATGGGTTAAAAACTGATCGTCCTCCAAACTGCCGTGGATGACGTTCATGGCAGGTGATCCGATGAATTGTGCCACAAACAAATTCGCCGGATTGTTGTAGATCTCCGAAGGGGAAGCCAATTGTTGCAGCTTGCCTTTTTCAAGAACGGCCACCCGATGGGCCAGTGTCATGGCTTCAATTTGATCGTGGGTAACGTAGATGGTGGTGATGCCCAAAGTGCCCTGCATGTGCTTCAGCTCAGCACGCATATGGCCACGCAATTTTGCATCCAGATTGGACAAGGGCTCATCCATCAAAAACACGGAGGGCTGGCGGATGATTGCGCGCGCCAGCGCCACCCGCTGCCGCTGACCGCCCGAGAGTTCACGCGGATAACGGTCAAGCAGGGTTTCAAGCTGCACCTGCTTGGCGGAATCCAAAATGGCGCTCTCAATGTCTGCCCGGGGCATCTTGCGCACTTTCAGCGGGAAGCCAATGTTTTCTGCAACGGTCTTGTGCGGGTAAAGGGCATAGGACTGAAAGACCATCGAGATGTCGCGGTATTTGGGCAGGATATCGGTTACATCATGGTCGCCTATATAGACCCGCCCGGCTGACGGCGTTTCCAACCCTGAAAGGATGCGCAGAGCCGTCGTTTTGCCAGAACCTGACGCGCCCAGAAGCACAAGAAACTCTCCCGGCTCCACCTCAAGGTCGAACTCTTCCAGAACTTTGACCGCGCCAAAGCTTTTCTGCACCGCCTCGAATTTGACCGAAGCTCTGTTGCCGCCGTCTTCCATATTTTAGCCCTTCACCGCACCCAGCAGGACGCCTCTTGAGATAAACCGTGTCAGCAAGATTGCCATGATGATAACCGGTATAATCATCACAACGATGATTGCGCACATTTCCCACCAGAATACGCCTTTTTCGCCAGCGTTTTTGGCAGCCACCATGATCGGCATCGTTTGAACTTTCACCGTCGCCAGAAAAACGGCGAAGAGATATTCGTTCCATGCCAACACCAGGATCAGCAGCGTTGTCGCGGCCAAACCCGGGCGGGTGAGGGGCAATACGATGTCCCAGAAAATGCCGATCCGGGTGGCACCATCGAGCTGTGCGGATTCCTCCAGTTCGATGGGCAGGTTGGCAAAGAAGTCGTGCATCAGCCATACGACAATGGGCAGATTGGCCACCGCATAGAGCAGGATCAGCGCCAGATGGGTGTCCAGCAGGCCAACGGCCTGGAACATCACATAGATCGGGATCACCACAACAATGGGTGGCAGGATGCGCTGGGAAATGATCCAGAACAAAATGTCCCCATTGCCCAGTGACATTTTGAAGTGCTTGCCGAGAGCCCGCGCCAGAAAGAAAAACAGAACCAGGGCCGCCGTGCTCGATGCCCACCACGGCACGCCGGCATAGGTTGTTGCCAGGATCACAACGGCGATCAGAGCGACAAAGACCAGAACATTGCCGAATTTCGGTTTGTACTGAATCCGCGCCAAGGCATAAGCGGCCATGGAACCGACGATCACGCAAAATGTCGTGGAGGCGATGCTGATCACCACTGAATTGGTAAAGGCCAGATAGATTTTGCAAATCTGCGGTTCCATCGGCGTGATGGAGACAAACGGTGATACAATGTAGGCAAAGGAATTGTGCGCGAGCAGATATAATTGACGCGCTATCGATGGCAGGTCGCAATAGGCATCGGTGTTGAACTGCGCGCGCCACGCATCCAAATTCGGCTGGAAATCCACGAATGGAATGTAGAATGGCCCCTGGTTGACGGCAGCGGCATCTTTGAATGACGTGATGATGACCCAATAGATCGGGAACAGCACAAACAGCGACCAGATTCCCAAAAACGTATAGGCGAAAACCTTCGCAACGGGCGCCATTTTCCCGACGGCGGGCGGTTCAAAAAGACGCTGCATCAGCGTCCTGTTCTGCTTTTCAAATTTGAATGACGACGTGCTCATGCTTTTGCTTTTCGCAACTGGCCCAAAACCACATAATTGAAGAACGACGCGCAGACGACGACCGTGAGGATCAGTAACAGGTATGCGATGGCCGCAGATGTTCCCATATCGTTGGCGCGCCAGACATACAGGGAATGCAGCGTCATCGATTCCGTTGAAGAACCGGGGCCGCCACCCGTCATGATATTGGGAAGGTCCATAATCTTGAAAGCTTCAATTGCGCGGATCAGCAAGACGGTCACAGCCACAGGCACAACCTGGGGCCATATCACTTCGCGGAAAATATGCGCACTCGACGCACCATCCACCTGGGCAGCTTCGACATGATCGCGCGGAACGTTTTCGAGTGCAGCCAACATGCAAATGAAGATAAACGGTATCCATTGCCAGGAATCACAGATCATCATGACGAAGCGCGCCGACCATGGGTCCGCCGACCACACCCAGGTCGTTGCGCCGAATATGCCGAACAGCGGCTCGAATGGACCTTTGGTGACATCAGCAACCATTTTCATGGCGTAGCCAACCCCCAATGGCGTGACCATGAGCGGGATGAAAAACACGACGCGGAAAAAATTTTTACCCTGAATCGGCTGTGAGCACAGGAAGGCGAGGCCGGTGCCGATAACAAATTGCACACCGCACCCCACCAGCACGTAAAACAGCGTGGTGTAGAGCGTGCCAATCGAATTGCCTGACAGAAGGGATACGGCCAGAAGCCAGGCAAGGAAAATACCGGCAGCGGCGGAAATTGACCGCCCGATCATGCCAACCCAAGTCGTGGTTTTTACAGATTTGTAGAGCCACCAGATAATGGCTGCGGCAACGGCAACGAAAAACAGGGTGCCCAATATGCTGACCGGCTCTGTTCGTCCAAGAAAATGGACCTGGTCGCTGCCGAACAATTGTTTGGCGAAGTTGCGAAAGCCGACAAATCGAAACTTCAACCCATCGCCGGTGAACCGAACGCGGCTCAATGCGAACACCATCGAATAAACCGTCGGCAGGATGGCGAAAATCAGGATCAGCGTGACCGCGGGCGCGATGAAAAAAGTACCCGAGTGACGGTCGAGCCACTCGCGAAAGCGCTCGTTAGACGTAGCGCCAGCCGGGCCTAAACCCGACTGGCTTTGATATGTACGGCTTGCCATTGAACCAAGCTTTATTGGCCTGAGCCGAGAGCCAGTCCCTGTGCTTCAATCTGTTCTTCGCGGCCAAAGTCCTCGGTGATTTCTTCCCAACCGGCCTCGATGTTCTGCAACGCTTCTTCGACGGTTGTTTCACCGGCCAGATAGCGCGCAAGCTCGGTGTCGAGAACGACGCCTGTATAGTTCTGCGCACCCGGAATTTTCATGTCCGAGGCCATATTGAGGTTTTCCAAAGCACCATTGATCGCGCCGATGTAATTTTCGGCAAGCTCTTTGGGCATTCCGGCCTTGATGAACAGGTCAGGGCTGGCAAGTTGCGAAATGCGGTACGGGTTATACCCAGTTGCGCCGATCGTAACATCGACACTCGATTGAGCCGCCTGGTTCATGTAGGACAAAAATGCATAGGCTGCATCTTTGGTTTTCTGGTCAGCCTTCTTGTTGATCGCACCCGCCCAGCCGCCGAAAGCGGCAAATGGTGCGTAGTTGATACCATCTACGGAATAGGGCGCGTTCTCTTTTGTGACGGGCTCCAACTCGCCGGTTTCACGGTTCAGAACTTCGCGCGAGCCGACAGCGGGAACTGCGTAAATCAAACCCTTTACTGCAGTAGCGTCGTCGTCCAATTGCAACGGGCCGGGATCACCCCACTCCACCAGCAAGCCGCAGCGGCCCGCTTTGAAAATCGCGCGCGTGTCGCCGATGTCCATGTTCAGCTCTTCGGGCGGACCGTATTTGCCGGTCTCCTTGTAAAGCTCAAACGCCTTTTTCCAACCCGCATTGTTGATGATCGGCTTCATCGTTTTGTTGTCGAAATGGAAACCCTGCGCTGTGCCTTTTGTCTGCACGATGGGGGCTGCAAAAGTCTGCACTGCGAAATAGGATTGCGCGTTGCGCTTCTTGAAGATGCAAGAGCCGAAATCGGCTTCACCATCCCCGTTCATATCTTGGCCGTGGATCTTGGAAGCCACGTCGAGATAGTCTTCCCACGTTTTGGGCGGCTCCAGTCCTGCTTTTTCCAGCACATCCTTGCGGTAATAAACCATCTGAAAGTCGCCATCGACCATCAGCAATTTGGTTTTACCACCGACCTTCTGTCCGAATTCGCGGAAATAAGGTGCGATATCGTTCAGATCAATTTTGTCGTCCTTGGCAATGTAGGGGTCCAGATCTTCGAGCAAGCCGGCAGCGTCCAGTTCGACACCCCAACCGGCGGCGAACACGCCAACATCAATGGAGTTGGTGCCCGTTGACCAATCGTTTTGGATTTTCGGAAAGATTTCCGCGAACGGCACTTCGGTCACTACGATTTTTGCGCCTGTGGCTTTTTCAAATTCCAACCCGCGCTCGGCCAACCGGCCGGCGATTACGTAGCCGGGGCGTGTGAGAATATTGACGGTGACGCCGTCAAACTCAGCCGCGACAGAGGCGGGAAGAGCGCTTGCAAACGCGCCGAAAGCGGCCGCAAGGCCAAGGGTAGTTTTGCGAATAGTCATGGTGTTTTCCTCCCAAAAAACGTGTCCGCACCAGCCTCCATCAGCCAGCGCTCGCCTTAAGCGTAGTCGCGAAGTTTTCCGATGGCCATACAGAAAGTGAACAATTTCTTTACCGCGATTGCCAAACAGCGGCGCTTCACCAACACTCACCAGCATGCAAATCGACGCTATGACACGGATTTCATATGGCAAAAAAGCAAGAACGGTTACTGCGTGTTGGCGTTTTGGGATGTGGTCCTATCGCGCAGGCCGGGCACTTTGAGAGCGTCACAAAAGGGGTCAACACTGAACTCTTCGCCATTTGCGATGTGGCCGAAGACCTGCTCAACCGCTTCGCCATCACCCATGATGCAAAACGCAGCTATACGGACTACGACGCGATGTTGGCCGACCCCGAAGTGGAGGCGGTGATTATCGCCACAGCCGATGCCTTCCATGTTCCAGCAACTCTGGCAGCCCTTGAAGCGGGCAAGCATGTTTTGTGTGAAAAACCGCTGGGCGTTTCGCTGAAAGAAGTGGAGGCGGTTCAATCCGCCGTTCGCAAAACGGACCGCGTGGTGCAGGTCGGTCATATGAAGCGGTTTGACCCTGGTATTGAGAGCGCCAAGAATTTCATCGACCAGGAGATGGGCGAAATGCTGGCGTTCAAAGGTTGGTATTGCGATTCCACCCATCGCTATCCGATGACGGACGCCGTCCAACCGCTCATTGTGAAAAGTCATGCGGCGCGCAAGCCTGCAAAAGACCCCAAGGCGGATCTGCAGCAATATTATATGCTCGCCCATGGTTGTCATCTCGTCGATACGGCGCGGCACCTCTGCGGAGAGATCATCGAAATTCAAGCCCGCCACTCCTACCGCTTCGGTGCTCATTGCTGGTTTGTCGATGTCGCCTTTGCCAATGGAGCACTTGGGCATCTTGATCTGACAATAGCTGTGCGGATGGATTGGCATGAGGGTTTTGACGTTTATGGCGAACATGGCAGCGTTCGGGCAAAAACCTTTAACCCATGGCTGTTCCGTTCCAGTGAAGTTGATATTTTCCGCGAGGCCACCGCGCAAACCTCGCGCGTTTTGGGGGCGGACGCTCACTTCTACCGTAGGCAGGTTGAGAGCTTCGCCGACGCTATCATCAACAATATTCCTTCGGTCGGCGCCAACGTGGAAGATGGCGTGGCGTCGGTAAGGGCCATGCTGGCGATTGCCCAATCGGCGAAGTCTGGTCAGCCAGTCCGGCTGGCGGATGTATCGGGCGCGGTTTGATGCAGATCGGTGTCTTCGCCAAAACGTTTCCCGGCAGCAATCCTGACCACGTCTTTGAGCAATGCAGTCGTGCTGGATTCACCTGTGTCCAATACAACATGGCGTGTTCGGGGCTTGGTTCTTTGCCAACCATCATTTCCGCCGACGCCATTGCCGAGGTTCAACGCGCTGGGCGAAAGCACTCGATCACAGGCGTCGCAATTTCCGCGACCTACAATATGGCCGACCCTGACGCAGCCCGACGCCAAGTGGGGCGCGAAGCCTTTGCCACGATTGCACGACATGCCGCCGAAATGGGCACCAATCTGCTGACGGTCTGTTCCGGCTCGTTGGACGGCGAAAACCAATGGCGGCATCACCGCGACAATGCCTTGCCCAAAAGCTGGGATGACATGTGCCGCGAGTTTGAAACCCTATTGGGCATTGCAGAGCAACACGATGTGCTGATTGGTGTAGAGCCGGAAGCCGCCAATATCGTTAATTCATCCGCGAAGGCTGCTGACCTGCTTGAGACGTTTCGCAGCGACCGCCTCCGCATCGTTTTTGACCCCGCAAATTTGCTGGAAAATGTGCCGACTGCACATCATCGCAAAACTCTGGATGAGGCGTTTGATTTGCTGGGGCCGTACATTGCGCTGGCCCATGCGAAGGACCGCTTCAGCGATGGCGGCGTGGCTCCTGCCGGAAAGGGAGTGGTCGACTGGGATTATGTCTTGGGCGGTCTAGCGCGCATCGGGTTTTCCGGTCCGCTCGTCGCCCACGGAATGACAGCAAAAGAAGCGCCGGAAGTTGCGGAATTTCTGACGCAATGCGTGGCACGGATTTAGCCAGATGCAGCGCCGATCATTCAAAGTTGACGCAATCACGCTCTCGGTCGCACAGGGTGGGAGCGGTCGCCCGTTTGTCTTTCAGCACGGTCTTTGCGGAACAGCCGATCAGGCAGCGCAAGTCTTTCCAAAGAACAGCGGATTTCAATGTGTAACCCTGGAATGCCGCGGGCATGGCCAGTCTGAGTGTGGGAGTTTTGCGGATCTCACGCTCGCTCGCCTCACTCAGGACCTTGAAGCTTTCATTGTCAGTCTGAATGTTGGTCCCATCCCTGTTGGCGGCATATCCATGGGGGCCGCTATCACGATGCGTCTTGCCGTGACGCGCCCCGATCTCGTGAGTGGTCTGGTGATTGCGCGTCCCGCATGGGTTGATTCATCAGCGCCAGACAACCTTGAAGCCAACCGCGAGGTCGGCCGTCTTTTAGCACAATATTCGCCGAAAGAAGCGTTGGCGCGATTTCAGCAAACGCCAATTGCACAACAACTGGCCCGCGAAGCTCCGGACAATCTGGCATCGCTGCTGGGCTTCTTTGACCGCAAGCCCATCGACGAAACAGAAGCTTTGTTGGGGCGGCTGTCCAATGATGGCACCGGCATCAGCAAAGAGCAGATCATGGCCATCCAATGTCCAACCTTGATCATCGCCACCGGGCGTGACGCACTGCATCCGCTGGCGATGGCGCGGGAATTGGCAAACCTGGTGCCGGATGCACGGCTTGTGGAGATCGCGTCAAAGGCTGACAATATCGGCCTCTACCAATCGCAGTTTACCGCTGCTTTGGAACAGTTCTTCAGGGACAACCAGTTATGACGTTTCGCCAGACCTTACCCAACGACCGTCTGCTCGCAGAGTTTTCCCTGTGGTCTGCAAACCTTGTCGCCCTGGCCGACGACATCGCCCGCGTGGACACCCATGTCGATATTTATCATGGCGACGTTTCCGATGGTCGGTTTTCGCCGTCCTTGCTGCTGTTTCCAGATATGATGGCGCAAATTCGTCCGCTCACAGACAAGCTGATCCACATTCATCTCATGCTGGCCGATGATGTTTTGCTCGACCAGATTGATCAGTTTGCCGAAGTGGGCGCTGATATTATTTCAATCCACGCTGAAAATGCGAACCGCGATGCAGGTTTGGAACGGATTGCAAACCATGGCTGCTCGACCGGCATCGCGCTGCAACTTCACACGCCTGTCGAAAACGTCGCTGGTTTGTTGGACAGGATCGACATCCTGACCTTGCTCGGTACCCAACTGGGCATCAAAGGTGTCGGGCTGGACGAGAGCGCACCCTCAAGGCTTGCTGCCGCGCGTGAGATGATTGGTCGCCGTGACATATTGCTGGCGGCCGATGGCGGTATCCGCGAACACACCGTTCCAGCGTTGCGCGCGGCGGGAGCAGATACAATCGTCATGGGGTCTCTCGCTTTCGGGGCGGAAGATTTGGAAAAGCGCATGGCCTGGGTCCACGCGCTGGCGGGACCGAGCTGATATGACAGTCTCTCAGCGCCCCTATGCGCTTGCCCTCGACATGGGTGGAACACAAATACGCGCCGGGTTGTTAGAAGGGCATAGGCTCTTAAAGCGTGCATCAGTGCAGACAAATTCAACGGGCGGGCCAACGGGTATTCTGAACCAGTTCGACGCATTGCTCGCTGAGGTTAGCGAGGGCGTTGATCGCGACAGGATCGCTGGTATCGGTCTCGCCAGTGCCGGCCCTGTCGACACCGAACGCGGTGTCATTCTGGGCATCCCAACCATTCCCGGTTTGGAGGGCTTTGCGATTGGCGAAGCCGTTGCTGAGCGAACGGGCCAAACCGTGATTGTCGAAAATGATGCCATCGCAGCCACGCTGGGCGAGTGGCACCAAGGTGCGGGACGGGGCACCGACAATTTGATTTATCTTACGGTCAGTTCCGGCATCGGCGGCGGCGCTGTCGTGGATGGCCGATTGCTGCATGGCCATCGGGGCATGTGCGCGCATTTTGGTCACATGCGTTTGGCGCTTGATGATGAACCGCACGCCGCATTTCCGTGCTTGTGCGGGGCCCGCGGCTGCTTTGAGGCCCTGGCGTCCGGCACAGCACTGGGACGCCGTGCTGTGCAGGCGGCGCGGGATGAGCCGGCAGGCTATCTCGGTATTGCATCCCGTTCCGGCTTGGTGAGCGCGAAAGATGTGTTTGACGGCGCGCGCTGCGGAGATGCTCAGTGCATTTCCCTCGTGGAAGATGAAGCGCGCTATCTGGGGCAAGGCATTGTATCGCTGATACACTTGTTCAGCCCTGAACTGGTGGTTTTAGGTGGCGGCTTATCGCAGGGGTTTGATCTGCTGACGCAGACTATTCACGACACCATTCACACGAGTGCGGTGGGGCCGTTCAAAGACATAGAAGTGGTGCGATCTTCGCTCGGAGATGATTCAGGATTGGTGGGGGCTGCTGCTGCAGTCTACTCGGCGTTTTCCATGCACCACCCCAGTGAGTCTTGAAGGATTGAAACTTGTGGTCCACTTTGCTCAGCGAAAGCATGGCCGCCTGCCAGTCTTTCGGGGAGGGAATGATGGACGATTCAAAACTGGGAGCAGAAGACGCTCGCGGATATTGGACACCGGATAAGCGGATCAGTTACGGACCCGCTTTCGCATGGCCGCCTCAGCCAAAAGCTCTGTTCAAATGGTTTTTTGGATTTCCCGGCTATCTCTTGCCATGGAACGTGCTCTACGCAATCGCAGCTTTCGCCATTTGGTATTATCTGACACCAGCACTTGAGGTGTTTGAGACCCTCACCTTCACGTGGGCGACCGTTATTTTATTGCGCAATCTGGTGCTCGCCGTGTGTGTTTATGGCGGTTGGCATTTATGGCTCTACATCTGGCGCAATCAGGGAACGGCGTTCAAATACAACCGAAAGTGGCCAAGCGAAACGTCATCGGCCTTCACTTTCAACAATCAGACATATGACAACATGTTCTGGACGCTCGCGAGCGGTGTGCCGATCTGGACAGCCTATGAGGTGTTGATGCTGTGGGCCTATGCCAACGGATATGCGTCGATGATCAATCCGTCAGAAAATCCACTCGGTTTTGCGGCGCTGTTTTTCCTTGTACCGTTCGTGCACGAAGTTGGTTTCTATTGCGCCCACCGCCTCTTGCATTGGCCGCCCCTGTACCGGATCGCGCACCAGCTGCACCATCGCAACATCAATCCCGGCCCGTGGTCGGGGTTGTCGATGCATCCGATCGAGCATCTGTTGTACTTCTCAACGGTGCTGATCTTTTTCCTCATCCCTTCGCACCCGATCCACATGATCAATCTGGCCTCACGCCTGGGTCTCGCTCCAGCCCAGGGGCACACGGGGTTTGATCAGCTGGTTGTTGGTGATGAGAAGACCTTCGATGCATCATATTATGCGCATTACCTTCACCATCGCTATTTCGAGGTGAACTATGCCGACGGGATGGTGCCATTGGACAAATGGTTTGGCTCGTTCCACGATGGTTCGCCAGAAGCCGACGCGGCGATGAAGGCTCGACGCCTGCGACGCGGGGTCTGACAAGGGTAGCTGATTTCGCAAAACAAGGACCGGACGGATGGAAAGACGGGAAGTCGGGCGCACCGGACTTATGGTGGAAACACTGGGATTGGGCGGCGCGCCGCTGGGCGGCAATTTTGCGGAATTGGATTATGCCCAGGCCGCCGATCTTATCAGTGCGGCGAAAGATGCGGGGATCGGGTTTTTCGATACCGCTCCGTGGTACGGCTTTGGCCGCTCGGAGCGCGTAATTGGCGATCTTTTGCGCGGCACCGACTATGTGTTGTCTGACAAAGTTGGACGACTGCTGAAACCCGGCCCAGTGCCCAATCCGGTTGACTTCGGCATGTATAATCCGCTGCCCTTCAACGTGGTCTATGATTACGGCTATGATGGCGTCATGCGCGCCTATGAAGACAGTCTGCAACGCCTTGGCCTCGACCGGATCGACATTCTGTTGGCCCACGATATTGGTACAATGCAACATGGCGCGGAAAATGAACGCCATTTTGCTGATCTCTCCGAGGGTGGCTATCGCGCGATGGACGAATTGCGCAGCGCCGGCGATGTGAAAGCGATCGGGCTTGGCGTCAACGAAAATCAGGTCTGTATGGACGCGCTTGGCATGGGGGATTGGGATGTATTCCTGCTTGCCGGTCGCTACACTTTGCTGGAGCAAACCCCGCTCCATGATCTCTTCCCCGCGTGCCGTGCTGCTGGTACAACAATCATTTGCGGGGGGCCATTCAACTCGGGAATTCTGGTCGGACGGGATATGTGGAACTATGCCAAGGCACCGGCAGATGTCGTCGCAAAGGTTCGCAAGCTGGGCACGGTAGCGGACGCTTTTTCGGTTCCGCTGGCTGCTGCTGCACTACAATTTCCCTTGGCGAATGATATCATCACATCCGCTATTCCCGGCCCCCGCGATGCGTCCGAGCTCAGCCAGATTATCCGCTGGATGAACACTGAAATTCCAGCCGACTTTTGGCAGAAACTGCGCGATGACGGGTTGATCGATCCGGCAGCGCCGCTGCCAGTGACGGCATAGCCGACATGGACTTTATCGACACCCATCAACACCTGATCTGGCGCGACCGTTTTGGTTACAGCTGGACCAATGACATCCCCACGCTGTCCAGCGGGGATTTTACGCCAAAAGACTACGCAGCGTTAAGCCGCGACAAAGGCGTGAGCGGAACCCTTTTCATGGAGGCTGCGGTCGACGATCAGTACTATCAGGACGAAGCGCGCTTTGTGGCAGGTTTGGTCGGCCAAAATAACTTGCTGGGCCAAATCGTTTCGTGCCGCCCCGAATACGATGAAGGCTTTGAAAGGTGGCTGGAAGAATGTGCGCAGCTCAACGTGGTGGGGCTGCGCAGAATCTTGCATGTCATGCCCGACGAGTTGTCTCAAACGGCCCCGTTCCGGGAGAACTTGCGGAAGATCGGGCGGGCGGGTTTGCCGTTTGATCTATGCATGTTGGCGAGGCAAGCGCCGCTGGCTTTGGATCTCGTGCGAACATGCGACGAACAGGTTTTCGTGCTCGACCATTGCGGCGTTCCCGATATTGTAAGCGGCGCATTTGATGAATGGGCGCGGGGTATCACGGCAATTGCAGCATTTCCAAACGTGACGATAAAACTCTCTGGCATCGCTGCCTATTGTGCGCCCGGCACGGCCAGCGTCGCGACGCTTCGCCCATGGGTGGAGCATGTGCTGGAATGTTTCGGTGCAAAGCGGATCGTATGGGGCAGCGACTGGCCCGTCGTCAATCTTGGCTGCGATCTCCGCACCTGGATAGACATGACCCGCGAACTCATCGCTAAGCTGTCACCAACTGAACAATTGGACATCGCACAACTGAACGCCAGGCGCGTTTACGGTTTGAAAAACTGAACGACTGGCCAATTCTGCGGACTGTCGATCAACATCTGCTCACAACAACACGGACACGGCAGGCGATCGGTAGCTTCTCTTATCAATCATGCTGCTGGTATCTGCTTTTGAGCAGAGCCAGACTTTTATGAATTCTGATTTTGGGTGCACAGCAGAGCCTTGGAAAAATCTGTACCATCCTTGCGCAAGCCGGCTTGAACCATTTTCAGTCCTGATGGATTAGCGGCATCACGTTGGGTGATCCAGATACCCACCGCCTCTCTTACAGCGGAGACGGCACAGCCTTCTACCAAGATGTGTCGAATTCTGGCTGGTGAATCGAAAACTGAATTGCAATCAGGCCCTTGAGTCACATATTGTCCAGGCGATCATCTGGTTTGGGGCTTGTTGTTTTGCTGCATTATGCTGCCGCTTGCGATGACAATTTCGCCGAGCATTTCTGCGTCATGGCTTATTCGTTGCTTTGGCGCAACAAGGGTGCCCGTCTTCATCTTATCGGTTTGGATTTGAGCGCGTCGGTGCTTGCGACGATCGAGATGTTTGCCCAAGAAAACCAGTTTGACATCGTCCACTACAATGCATCGGTTGAACGCTTGTCGCATCTGATTTCATCAGACCGTTTGCCTGCCGCCGTATGGTGCCGTCTTCTGCTGCCGGAATTGTTGCCGCCCGATGTCGAGAGAGTCGTTTATCTCGATTGTGACACCATTGTTCTATGCGACATTTCCGAGCTGGGCAGCTTGGACCTTCGTGGGAAACCCACCGCGCTTGCCCCTGATCCAATGCCATCGGACAGGAAGCGCGACCTTCTCAAAGGGCTCGAATTGCCGGTCGATGACGACTACTACAACACCGGTGTCATGGTCATGGATCTTCAGCAATTCAGGCAGCAGGGGCTTTCGGAAAAGATAGTTGAATACGCGGTCCGAAACCCGGAAAAACTGCAATTTATGGACCAGTGCGCCATCAATGTCGCGTTGCATGACGATATCTTTGTCATAGACAGTTGTTACAACGCGCACCCTTCATGGACTGAACTGTGGACCATACATCCGAAGGTTTTGCACTTCATGGGAATCAAGCCATGGCAAAGTAACAGGCCATTGGTTAACTTCATTTACAATGATGCGCGCCAGAAAATCAGCAATATAGAACCTTTGGAATCATCAAAAATCGTCAACGAGTATTTTGTCATATGGCTCATCATCAAATACGTCAGAAACTTGATTAAGAGGCCGTTTCGAAGGGAGAAAAGGCGTGTGATATATACAGAAATTCGGAACTATTTTCACGTCTTTAAAT
The DNA here is from genome assembly GCA_039180085.1 of Pseudomonadota bacterium. Classification (GTDB taxonomy): domain Bacteria; phylum Pseudomonadota; class Alphaproteobacteria; order Rhizobiales; family Rhizobiaceae; genus Pseudahrensia. The sequence goes on along the minus strand of JBCDDX010000001.1, from coordinate 201,844 downwards.
ATCGATTTAGCCTGGATTTTCTTGTTAGAGGCAAGACGTGAGAACCCGACCTTACAGCCCGACCAAACGTGTTCTGGTTGCCGGCGGTGCCGGTTTCGTGGGCTCCCATCTCGTCGACCGTTTGTTGGCGGACGGCCATGAAGTTCTGTGCGTCGACAATCTTTTTACCGGGCAGAAGAAAAACTTTGAGCATCATCTGAACAACCCGCGCTTTGAATTCGTTCGCCATGACATCTGCACGCCGTTGTTTGTCGAGGTTGACGAGATTTACAACCTCGCTTGCCCAGCATCTCCCGTCCACTATCAGCATGACCCGGTGCGGACGCTGAAGACCTCTATTATGGGCGGCATCAACATGCTGGGGCTGGCCCGTCGCCTGAAATGCAAGATCCTGCAGGCATCCACAAGTGAGGTGTATGGCGATCCAACGGTGCATCCGCAGCCGGAATCTTATTGGGGCAACGTCAACCCGATTGGTCCGCGTTCGTGCTACGACGAAGGCAAGCGCAGTGCCGAAACACTGTTTTTCGACTATCATCGCCAATACGGTGTTGCGATCAAAGTCCTTCGGATTTTCAACACCTATGGCCCGCGCATGCACCCCAGAGATGGCAGGGTGGTATCCAATTTCATTGTACAATCGCTGGAAGATCAGCCGCAAACCGTGTTTGGAGACGGGTCTCAAACCCGTTCTTTTTGCTATGTTGATGATCTTGTCGAAGGCATGGTTCGGTTCATGGAGACGGATCGTGAGATCACAGGGCCGCTGAATATGGGCAATCCAGACGAATTCACGATCCTTGAACTGTGCGAGGCGATACGTCTGAAAACAGGATCGAAGTCGCAAATCACCTTCAATGATCTGCCGGTCGACGACCCAAAACAACGCCAGCCCGACATAACGCTGGCAAAGCAATTGCTGGGATGGGAACCAAAGATCAGCCTGTCAGAAGGCCTTGGCCCGACAGTCGATTACTTTAAAAGCCTGCGTTGATTTCGTAGCCGCTGCCGCGATTTGTTTTGGTTTCACGATTGATTTTGAACCGACTCATCTTGCACCGGGTTGTGCAGCAGCCCGACCTTTTCGATCTCGACTTCGACAACGTCGCCGTCTTTCATCCAAAGCGGTGGTTTGCGCGCATGGCCAACGCCGGACGGCGTGCCCATCAAGATGATATCGCCGGGCTCAAGTGTGATGCCCTCGGTGATGTAAACGAGAGTTTCGATTACCGGAAACATCATCATATCCGTGTTGCTGGACTGAACAACTTCGCCATTCAGTCGGCAAGTGATATCGAGCCCCTTTGCGCCGGGCGGTAGTTCATCAGCCGTCACGAACACAGGGCCGATCGGGCCGGTTTGGTCGAAGTTCTTGCCCATGGTCCACTGGATCGTGTGGCGCTGATATTCGCGCACCGAACCGTCATTGCAGCACGTGTACCCGGCCACTGCCTCAAGTGCGTTTTCTGCGGTCAGATGGCGTGCGCGTTTGCCAACAATCAATGCAAGTTCCGCCTCGAAATCCAAAGTCTTCGAAACGGTGGGCCTGATGATGGGCTTGTTATGCGCCACCATTGACGAGGCGGTGCGCATGAAGATTGTCGGATAGGGCTGCTTTTCAAAAATGCCCTCATCGACGTGTTCCATATAGTTGAGGCCGAGGCATAGAATTTTTCCGGGGGCAGCGATTGGCATGTTGAAGTCAAGACTATCATACGCAAGGCGGTGGGCCTGATCTGCCCTTGTTGCGATGGCCTCGATGGTCTTGAGAGTGCCATCTGCAATGGCGGTCTGAATGTCGCGTGGTGCCGATGAATCAATGGCCGACAGATCGATCACACCTTCATTGTCGACCAAGCCAATACGGGGACCATCACTCGCTGTGAAGCTGACAAGGCGCATTTTCAAGTTCCGAACATTTAAGGGCAGTCAACGATAGTGCCTCATCTCCAGGCGAACAAGAAAAAACGATATATTTTGCAAACAACCAAAAATATCTACATAATTCGAACTGCAAAATTTCGTGCCTGAATAGACACAATCGCAATTCTACGGAGCTTTAACATGTCAGCAAAGAAACCGGAGAACACAGGCGGTTCCGTGGTCAAGCTGGCTTTGGTCAGTGATACGAAGGCTGCTGAATCCATGACGAGCCAGGCCTATATGCGGCTTAAGCAGGACATCATCTCCGGCCACCTTCAGCCCGGTCGCAAGCTGAAGATTGAAGAACTGCGCCGCCAATATGATGTCGGGACCAGCCCGGTCCGCGAGGCCCTGTCTTTGCTGACATCAGACCATTTTGTCGAACGGATAGATCAGCGCGGTTTTAGGGTTTCAAACGTCAGTCAGGACGAGTTTACGGAACTGCTGAAAACCCGCTGCTGGCTGGAGGAGCGGGCATTGCGGGAGTCGATCGCCGCGGGTTCTGCTCAATGGGAGGAACAGGTGGTGCTCGCCAATTACCGCCTGTCGCGCATTCCGCGGTCGCAATCCGATGATCACTTTGTGGCCAATGCGGATTGGGAGGCCGCCCATAAGCTGTTTCACATGACGCTGATAGCGGAATGTGGCTCGTCGATTTTATTGAAGTTTTGCGACCAGCTTTATGATCAGAATATTCGTTATCGGCAATTGTCGGGATCGACCGCCTATCCCAAGCGCGACGTTGCCGAAGAACACAGTAAAATCTGTGATGCGGTGCTGGCTCGCAACGCTGACTTAGCAGTCGAATTGCTGGTCAGTCACTACAACAATACCAGCAAGTTTGTGCGCAAGGAGCTTGGCTAATTGCATGTGCTCTCGCGATCTTAGGCGGCTGACAGAATGAAGTCGAAATCGACCTTGTAAAATGTGCCATCGAGCCGGGGTTTGATCGCGAGATCGTCCGGCAATCCGTCCGTTGACGTGTGCGGTTTGTATTCCATCACCAACTGTTCACGGACCCCAAAAACCGCGTCTTCGTCGAGATAGGGATCGTCGCTTGGGAACACTTCGGTCACGAGGGTTCTTTGCCCTTCCGCCGCGACAATGAAATGGAGGTGCGACGGGCGCCACGGATGGCGGCCAGTCGCATGAAGCAATTCGCCAACTGGGCCATCATCCGGAACAGTGTATGGGGCGGGGCGCACGGTGGAAAACAGATATCGACCATCAGCCCCGGTGGTCATGCGCGCCCGCAAATTGTACTCCGGCTGGTTTTCATCCTGGCCGGAATAGAGGCCATTGTCGGCCGTCTGCCAGATTTCCAGAACAGCGCCTTCAATCGGCTCACCTTCGGTGGTGAGCACGCGGCCTCCGACCACAACGGTGTCACCTTCATTCTCGCCCTTCATATCGGCACCGACCGGCAGGTCGGGGGCACCCAGAATGTGAAACGGTCCCAGAACACTGGATGGTGTGCCTTCTTTGGAGGAGTTCACCATGTCGACAAGCGATGATAGACCCAGGACATCGGAAAGAAGAACAAACTCATTGCGTTCCGGCGACGATATCTCGCCGGCGCCATACAGGATCTCAAGCCCCTTGCGCCATTCATCATGTGTCAGGTTGGTTTCCCGCACGAAATCATGAAGATGATGAGCCAGTTTTTTCAGCACGAACTTCAATCGTTCGTCCGTGTCCTCCGCAATGTAATCGAGAAATGACTGGGTGATGGTGTCTTTCGAAACTGTGCGCATGGCGATTTCCTCAATATGAATGGGCCGTGCCGAGACTAGCCCAAAATGCCAATTGAAAGGACAGGAAACTCAATCAACAAAATGAGCACCAGCAACATGATAAATGCGAAGGGCAGCGCACCCAGGAACACATCCTTGAGCGAAATCGTGGGGTCATTGAGACTGCTTTTGATAACGAAACAGGAAATGCCAAGCGGGGGCGTCAATAAGCCGATCTCAGCGCCAATGACAGTGATGATGCCGAACCACACCAGGCTCATACCCATCGATTCAACGAGCGTGATGAAAAGCGGAACCACAATCAGAATAATCGATGCGGTATCGAGAATGGTGCCGAGGAACAGCATCAGTAAGACATAGATGACCATGACTTCCCAAAAGCCAAGCTGATAGGTTTGAAGAACGGTGTTCAGTTCATTGGGTAGACCGGCATAACCAAGCATCCTGCTGTACAGCGATGCCATGGCGATCAGGAACAGAATGGATGCGGTAATGTGGCCTGTTTCAATTGCTGTTTCCCACAAGCCTCGCAGCGAAATACTGCGTCGCAGAAGCGCGATGATGAGTGCGGCAAGAGCACCGGCTGCCCCCGCTTCGACAGGAGTGAGCCAACCGGTGTAAATGCCGCCCAGTACTAGAAAGATCAGCGCCACTGTTGGTATGGTCTTGTCCGCGATCTCATAAAGGGACAGCGGCACATCTTCGATATTGTTGATGCCGGTTCCCAGATAGGATGGTCGCAGCCGTCCGGCGATGAAAATCCAGCCGATATAGGCTGCCGTCAAAATCAGACCCGGCACGACACCTGCCAGAAACATATCGCCAACCGATTGTTCTGAGACAAAAGAATATATGATGAGCATCGCACTGGGCGGAATGATCATGCCCAGAACGGATGAACCGGCGACCACGCCGACTGCAAATCTCTTGTTGTAATTCAGCTTACGCATTTCCGGCACGGCAATGCGTGTGAACACTGATGCGGAGGCAATAGACGAACCGGTAACAGCGGCAAAAACCGCGTTCGCGCCGACGGTTGCAATGCCCACGCCCCCTGTCAGTTTTCGAAACAGCCTGTTCAGAACAGTGTAAATGTCAGTGCCCAGACCTGCCCTGGAAACCAACAATCCCATGACCGTGAACAGGGGAATGGTTGCAAAGGCGTATTCTGTGACACCGTCCCCAACAGCAACCTTCAGGAAGTTGAAGGCAAGTATCGATTTGCCGCTGATCAGCCAGATTGAAACGAAGGAAACGAGGCCAAGCGCAACTGGGATGTACACACCCAGATAGACCATCGTGACAATGGCGACGACCGACAGCGCACCAATTTCAACCGGGCTCATACCGGGCTCTCCCCGTCATCAATCAGAACGGGATTGCGGTTCCCCAGAATGGCTTTGAAAAGGAAAATCAGGCTGCACAGGGTGACGCTGAACACGATGGACAACTTCGCGGGCCACCAGGGCGCAGTGAAGATGCCGGGCGTGCCGAAATACTCACAGCGTGCAAAAGCCGCTGATAAATCGGTCCACAACTCACCGGTTGGTGCGGGCCCGAATTCTGGCGCGGTGAAGAAGTGGCAGGTTTCAAACGACTCCGTGAATTCGGGAAACATGGTCCATGCAATCAAAGCCATGAATATGGCTGCCGCCAGATCAATTGTGCGGCTGAGCACATTGGCCACTTTGGGGAAACGCGCGTCTGCCAGAACCAGAAACCCGTCGGAGCGGGTAAGCCGGTTGTTGCGAACAACATCCGGCAATTGCAGAAAAACGATCAGAACCAGTGAGAAGATCACCACTTCAACAACGCCCCGCAGCGGAGAGTTGAAAAACCCACGCGCAATGACGTCAACATTCATGATGCCGACAAGCAGAAAAATAACGGCCGTTCCGATGGCGTTGGCAATCGTCGCGACCGTTATGAAAGGGCTGTAGGCGCGGCGGATCGCTTCCATGGTCAAAGCGCTCCGCCTGAAATCACCTTAAAGCTCGCTTGCCCAATCGCGCACCGGTGTGAACCCGGCGGCTTTGAGCTTTGCGGTATAGGACTTCAGCATGTCGGACCCGGGCGCACCTGTGCTGTCCAGCTTCTTGGCCCAGTCTGCGGCAATGTTGGGCATGGATTTCGCCCAGGCAGCGCGCGCTTCAGCTGGCAGTTCAACAACGGTACCCCCGCCATCCTTGTAAGCCTGCAGAGAGGCTTCCGCCCGATCCATGGCAACGCCTGCCACGTGATCGCGATATTCCACGGCAACCTTTTGCAGAACATCCTTCACTTCCTGGGGCAGCTTGTCCCACACGTCTTTGTTGACGGTCACGGTTTTGGAATTCACAGCACCAAGATCAACCTTCAGCATATAAGGTGCCACTTCCGCGATCTTGAATGTCTTTGCTGCTTCCGGCCACAGCATCGCCGCATCCACCACGCCGGTTTGCAGCATGTTGTAGAAGTTTGGCAGCCCGCCGCGCACACCAGCGGCACCTTCGATGCCTTCCAGATAGCGAAGGTTATAGCCGGCACCGGCAACCTTCTTACCCTTCAGATCGTCGAGCGCGTTGATCGGTGTTTTGGAAAACAGCTGGTAGGTATCAAGCACAACGCCTGTCGCCAGATAGACCTGATTTTCCGCAGCGAGCTCCTTGTTCATCTGCGGGAACTCTTTGGCGATCTCGTCAACCGCTTTTGCAACCACCCGGGCGTCAGGCGCGATGAATGGCGTGACGGCCGAAATGCCCTGGCTCGGCAGTTTCGAGTTGTGGAAGATTGTCGTCACAATGCCGATATCGCCAAGACCAAGCTTGATGCCCTCCAGCACGCCGCGCGGCTTGACGATCTGACCGCCATAGGCTTCCTGCCATTTGATCTCGTAATTGCCGGACTTCGCGAGTTCCTCATTGACCCTGGGAATGAAGAAGCCGGTGAACTCTTTCACCCACATCGCCCGCGCCGGATAGCCGTCAATGGCGATCATATTGATCGATTCTGCGGCCTGCACCGGGCTTGCTTGATAGGCCCCAAATGCAGTTGCTGTCATCGCCAGAGCAAGAAGGCTGCGGCGGGTAAGTTTCATCAGTTTTGTCATTTCATTTCCTCCCAGAAATTCATCTTATTTGTCAGTCGGGCATTGCAGTCCAGGTCTCGTCAATGATCGTACCGGCCTGGCGGAACAGTTTAGACAGGGGGCAGAACTTTGCGACTTCCGCCTGCAGCCGTCCAAGATCATCGTCCGACACGGCATTTTGTGTCTGAACATTCAGTTCAATGCGCACGAACGGCACATCGATTTCCTCCTGCAGGGTCACGCCCCGCCTGTCGAACTCGCATGTGGCAGATATCGTCAGATGTCCGATATTAATGCCAAGGCTGTTTGCGCATTTGTGACCGATCACATTGGTGCAGCCGATCAGCGCTGCCAGCGCTGTGTCCGTAGGAGTGGGGCCCTGATTGGTGCCGCCCCGCTCCACCGGTTCATCAATCGCGAAAACCAGATCGCGAACTTCAACACTGGCGAGTGAATGCGAAGGGCATTCGGCCTTAGCCCGCAACTTCACAGTCGTCTTTGGTCTGAGATTGACCGTCATGTTCTACTCCCGGTGATGGCTCGCCTCATGTTACGCAAAGCTGCACACCTCATCAAAATCGAAGCGGGGGAGGCGTTGAAAAAGTGCCGTCTCATCCGCCACACCGATATTGCATAGGAAGTTCGATTTCAGTGTCGTGCCCTTGAAGAATTCTTCATCGACAATGGCATTGGAAAATCCGGACATGGCACCGACATCAAGGCCGATGGCGCGGGCGGCAATCATCAGATAACCACCTTGAAGAGTCGAATTCCGGTAAGCCGTGTCTTCTATGTAGTCCGGCTTTCCCTCAAACAGCGGTCGCCGGTCGTCATGGGGAAAGAGCTTTGGAAGCTCTTTCCAGAAGTCCAGATCGTAGGCCACAATGACGGTCAAGGGCGCTCCCATGACTTTCGGCACATTGGCCGGTTTGAGCGACTTTGCCAGCCGCTGACGGCCTTCATCCGAACGCACGAATACGAACCGCGCCGGGCATCCGTTCATGCTGGTCGAACCCATTTTGACGATGTCATACATGCGCTGAATTTGTGCGTCGGTGACCGGCGTGTCTTTCCATGCATAATGGGAGCGGGCACGCGTCAGGATAAGGTCAATCGAAGCCTGATCCAGCGCGCTGATTTCTGCGCGCAAGGCACGGACATCGTCCTGCGCATCCCTGCGCATATTTTCGAGCGTATCTGGCGCAGTTTCCACGGACATCAATCAAATCCAAACGGCAATAATGACAGCAAAAATACCCATATTAATTGTATATGGTCAATAAATATCGATATTTTCTTTTGACCGCTTTGCGTCTAGAATTGCTGTGCCTGACCTCAAATCGGAGAAGCTCATGCCTGCGTGGGAAGACTACAAGAAAATTGCGAAAGGGCGCGGCGCGCTTGCGTTTGAACTGTACGTGGTGGAATCCACCCCTTGCTCGGAGCCTGAACAATTGCAGGCCGTTCTGCCAGATCACCTTGCCTATCAAAAAGACAAGGAGGCCGAAGGGGCCTTGTTCATGGCCGGCCCTTTGTCGGATGCGACGGGAGATGAGATGCAGGGCAGCGGCCTCATCATCTATCGCGCGGCATCGCTGCAGGAAGCCAACGGCTTTGCCGCCAGCGATCCAATGCACGCCAAAGGCGTGCGAACTTATACGATCCGCAAATGGCTGGTGAACGAGGGCAGTCCATCTTTTGCAACTGCGCTTTCAGACCAGCGGGTGATTGTTAGCTAGGGCGCTCCGCTTTTTGACTGAAGTGCTACGTGGAATTCTGATTCGCATCCGACGCGCCAAGCGCCTTCACGATTGAATCCAGCACATTATAGAGCACTTCAATCGAGTAGCCCACAACGAAGGCAAGAGCGGCCGGCGTGATGGAGGAAATCACGCCCGATGAATCATTGGCCGAAAACCAGCTGATCACGATTCCGCCAACAATACCGAGCGTGATGCGGTAGGAATAAGTGCCGGATTCATAAAGCCTGTATTGCCCCGAATTGATGCTCGTACTGGTGCGCCGCAAAATGTAGACGGTCACACCCAATAGCGAGGTGAAAACGGGTAGCAGATAAGACGATATCAGCTGGTTGATCGAACGCTGGCTCGATTCAACCTTGAGATCCTTGACTGAGAACCGGTTGCTCAACCGTGAGGCAATTTCTTCATTAGACGACTGGCTGAAATCGAGCTGCAGATATTTCAGCGCATTGGTGTTGTTTTCAACCAGGCTGGATATTTCGCTGAGAGCGCTGGTCAGCTGGGCCCGGAAATAGGCATTGCCCTGGGTCTGAAAATCTTCGGAGCTTGCCGGCAGGCTGCCGGACTCATCACCTTCTGATCCGCCAACATTGCCGTCCTGTATCACACTTCGAAAGCCCTGCTCCTGCAAGCCCTCCAGACGCGTGCCGTTATAAATGCCGGATGCGATCAGTCGGTATTCCTGCGCCAGTTGATCGGTGCGCTGCATGTAACCACTGGTCAGCGACAGATAGGTGAGAAACAAGAGCGTCAGCACAAAGCTGAGCACGCTGTAGCGGCGAATAGTGGCCATTGACCGCAGGTTGCGCCGGTACCGCTCTTCGGTGGTCGCCTCCACCGGTTTACGGCCTAAAATGTAGTTTCGAAACTGCAGTGCCTCCACCTGTGTCGGCTTGGCATGTTCGGCCAGTTTCGAATAGCCGTTCCAGAATACGAATTCGTCCTTGGGCGTCAGTTTTTCAAGCCGCGCCTTCTCCAGAATGTCGAAGAACTCAGTGGTCGCTATTGTTTCGGGAAGGTCGCCTTCTGATGAAAGAAACGACACGAGTTCGACGGCTTCCTGATAGGCGATCGAAAGACTGTCCTTGCTGCTATTGGCTGCGATCGCCATCGCCGTAGCAGCGGTTTTTGGCACAGTGCTCATTGTGACACTTTGAACTCCTGCTCACAGTCGCTCCCGCCGGAACTGCTGATGAAACAGATTTCTGAATTTCCCTGTGAAACCGTCACGACGTAAGTGCCGGGGGTGATGAACACACGCTTGCGCACGAAAATGCGCCAGTCGAAACGACCATTGTTTTGCCGTGCTTCATTCACCACGCGACCGGGACTGATGGGTGCAACGCCAATCGCATCGAAGAATATCCGGGTATTGTTCTCTTTCTTGAAGAAGCGGATGTCGAAAGGGCGACGGGCAAGACCGGACCGCAGATAGGCAAGACTGCCCTGCACCCGAAACCAGAATTGAACCCGGGCACCGCTGGCAATGATCGGTGTATCGGTATTCAGCCGATCAGTCGGGCAAGATGACTCGCCAAGCGAAACCGCAAACTCGGACACGTAAATGCCGATGTCCCGGTCGGTGCGCACATCATCGTTTTTGCACTCAACGGCATGGGAAAGTGATGCGGACGAAACCAGCCACACAATTGCCAACACAACGCAGGAAACGAATTTCATCGCTGAACCTCTCGTGCCCCTGATCAAATTAGATACCGAAAGCCCGGCATGGGCAAGCCGGGTGGAGGATTAAGGTAAACGGCGCAATCTGCGCCTATCCGGAATTGGCGACCAATTCCGGAGCATATTCAGCGATGCGCGCATGGCACAAAGCGCCGGCATGACGGGTCAGTACTGCAAGCTCAGCGTTAGAAAGGCGTTTGAGATTTGTGCCAATGTTGGAGGCATCGCGGGCGTCGCCGGGATTGGCCTCACCGCGTTGGCTGTCGATGGAAAACCACAGAGCCTTCGGACCATTTTCGGCAAGATGGGTGAGGCGGAGCCGTTCAAACTGCAGGCCGCGCACCTGTTCCATGAGAATTCCGATTGCTTCTTTTAAGACAATCGCGCCCGCTTCCGTTGGGTCGCTGGCAATGGCAAACGGCTTTCCGCCATCGCTCACCAACGCATAGTCAAGATTGTTGCGTTCCAGGCGCAGCAAGGGATTGACGCCGAGATTGTCGTACACACCACCATCTGTAAGTGTGATATATTCGGTGTCGTTGTTCGGGAAACGATCATCGTCCAACCGGTAGGGCGGGAAGACCGGTGGGAAGGCCGAAGACGAGGCCACGGCATGGCTGATTTCAATATTCCCCGCGCCGTGCTGACCCAACTCATGCTCACCCAGTTCTTCCGGCTTGCCGCCACCGGCCACAAAGAAAAACAGATTGCCCGTCGCCAGATTGGTCGCATTCAGATAGATGCGCGGACCGTTCGCAAGGCTTGAAAGCGTGGCGCCGCCAAACAGATCACGATCATAGGTTTTCGCCAGTTCATCGAGGCGCGATGAGAACGGGTTGATCAACCCGCCAAGCACCGAGCTCACCGCAATTGATTTGGTGTTCAGATAAGTTTCCAGCCGATCCAGAACATCCGGCTCACCCCAGTTTGCGCACAGGAAAGCACCGGCAATGCTGCCGCCGCTGACACAGGAAAACAGGTCAATCTTGTCGAGAAGACCCAGCTCTTCGAGCTTCCGAAACGTTCCAAGGTGATAGGCTGCGGCACGAAACCCGCCGCCAGACAATGCCAGGCCAATGCGCTTTTCTTCGCCGTTGATGGTGATGCTCATAGCGTTACCTCCCTCATGATGCTCAGGAAAATTCCAGTTCAATTTCGGTGTAATATTTCTCTGAATCCGGCTCGATCTCGTGGTCCTCCGTCGTGTGGTAATGGCTGTGGGCGGTGAGCGCCTCGACCAGAGTTTGCCGGGGTACAGCCGTGTCTTCGGAATGACCATGCACCCCGTGCTTGGTTGACATGACTGATGTCAGCCGGTCCGGTTTGGCATCTCCGCCCTTGTTTTCGAGCAGATTCCAGAGTGATTTTGGCGTGGCGTTCAGGCTGCCATGGTGGCCAACCTTGTAGACATCAACAGACTTCAGCTTCTCGCGAACCTCCGGCTGGCTGAGCGCGTAGGACCAGTTCTCCCATTGCGCGTCGCCGGGAAAGAGAAGCGATTTGTCACCCACGGAGAAAAGCAGGATGAGGCTGGTGTTGTTCATCTGCGCATCGAGCCGCCGCACAATGGGAAGCAGCATGTTCTCGCGCATGTTGCGCAGCCGGTAACGACCCCAGCGTGCCCATTGCGGCAGTTCCTTGGCAACGTGATTGGGAAAGGCGGGCTTGCCTTGCGATGCTGCCAATTCACCGCGCGAAGCCGCTGCCTGCAAATGCCAGTATTCCTCTTCGTGGCGGCTGCGTTGCCGGGCAATTTGTGGCCCCTGTTCCAGGGTAGGAGGGCCCAGAACGTCAACATTCACGCCGGGCAATATTTCGCTTGTGCCGGGATCTTGCCCAAAGGCCAGATAACGCCGCGTCTCACCCATGGCGAGCAGGTTTTTGATCGAGTTCTTGTTGGCAATGTTGTTTTCGCCCAGAAACGAGAGTGCGGCGCGTGTGCGCGGTTTGAACACACCGCGTTTTTCATCGGCCTTTGCCATTTTGTAGATGGCGGCTGAGAACCCACTCATGTTCTTCAGCGCACCGGCAAATGCGCGCGATTCCTCCAGTTGATCAGGGCTGGCCGTCGCATCAACCGGCGCGTCGGGGTGTTCCGTCCATGGCTGTAATATAAGTGTCGGATCGCATTCAGCGATCACATTGCCCGGTGCGGTGCCGGATTTGTTCGTTCGGAACCCGTAGATGTGGTCCTTGTGCCGGTGCGTGGCGACGATGATATCCAGTTTGCCGCCACTCAGTTCCTTGATCTGTTTGGCGACGCGGGTGAGAAAATTGGACGGGCGGTTCTTGGGCTGCCGTGTTGAGCCAAAGTCGATGAGAATGTGACGCCGCGTGCCATCACCGTACTGAAATCGCAGCAGGAAGCAGTCGCCAAAACCGACATTGAAAGCAAACAGGGTGGCGGATACAGGTATCATGGTCATCAGTCCCACCTCTCATCCCTGAAAGACGGTTCGCGGTTGCCTCGCCTTGTATGCATCTCGGCAAATTCCAGAGCACCCTTGTCACGGCGCGCCATGCCGCCCCGGCGCCAAAGGCTCATGAGCCGCTTGTACTGGTCTTCCGCATTGCTGATGCGATTGTGAATATGAAACTTCAGACGGCCGTATTCGTCGAAAATCAGGGTGCCGCCACCGACCAGTTCGACGCGGTCTGAGTCGTTCATGAAATCGGGCGTTTTGATTTTCAGTTTGCGCAGATCGGATTTATCGGCGCTTTTATTGAGCTGGTAGTATTCGGCCACGGTTTCACGCAGCACAAACCCATCGGGGCCTACACGCCAGACGGGGCGCACCGAATTGACGCGGGTGAAAACATCTCGCTGCAGATCCAGCACGTCATAATTATCCCAGATCAGGCGAAACATGCCCTCGCGATTCCAGCGCATGGATTCGATATTGCCGGCCATAAAGCGAATTTCCCGCCCGCCAGTCCCGGCTCCCCATACTCCCGGTTCCAGACCTTTCGCGGTCGATGCTGGCTTGATGCCGAACTCGCCAAAACACTCACGCAAAATCTGGCGATAGCCGTAAGGTTTGTCTTCGGGGCAGATTTGCCAGTCGGCGGTCAGGGCGGCACTCAGAAAATCGCCGAAATCAACGTGGACCGGGGGGAGATAATCCAGTGCGCGAATGAAAATCTGCAACAGATGCCGTGCCGCTTTGCTGCCTTCTTCTTCAATGCGCCATGCTGCCACGCGGTTAGACTGCATGGTGCCGTCTTCGTTCATCAGTTTCCCGCCGAGACGGTTCTCCCAGACCCTCAGATAGGCACGCATCACAGCAGCGACGAGAATCTCGCCCCGGTCATGCGCCTCGCGAAAATCTTCGCCCAGATAGTGCTGCGGGTCCGGTGGCAGATCGATTGAACGGCGCAGAGCATCGCGTCCCATGCCAATGACGGCGCGGCCCAACTGCGCTGCGACACCAAGCAGGAAAGAGCCCTTGCGGATGGCAACAAAGGCATCGGAAATCGATACAGTGCCTGCGGAGGAAACGCGCAACTCCTCACGCACACCAAACCGCACCAGCTCTTCATTCTGCAATGTCTTGAGCAGCGCAACGATGTCGCTGAACCCCTCATGAAACGCAGCCTGATCGTCCGAAGACGGGCGCATCAACTGACTGCGCAGGCTGTCGATGAGAGCATGCGTCGTTTCATGAGCAACGATATCGTGGGAAAGACATGTATAGACCCGCTCGCTGTTTGGACCGCGAATGGGAAAGTAGCCGAAAGCCAGACACTCATCTTTCTTGGAATAGAATGCATTCGCCTCAACAAAGGCGTGGGGGAAAACTTTCAACTGGTGGCTTGCGTAGTTGAAGCCCCACGAAAGGTGTCGGCCAAGAGCGCGTTCAAACTCGAACAGGGTGGATGCAACGACACCATAGACATTTTGTGCATGAAACGCAGGATCAGCGACGAGCGCTTCGATATCGCTGGCATCTTCATAGGGGTCGTGATCGGCGGGAATTTCAAACGGGCCATAAAACGCGTCGGCTGACACGTCATAGTCCACCACCTCAATGCGGCTTCCGCGGGGCCCGGGATAGAGCGGTTCATTCGGCACAACGACTTTCGATGTGACGGCAAAGCCATTGTCGAGCACATCCGGATCCTGCGCGAGCACCGTAAGACGCCGCGTTGTTTGCCTCTGATTCAAAGGCGAATTGTCTAAAGGCATAGCGTACTGCACAGCATGGCTGTCCCCCAGCTCGTTTGCGTTACGCCCCTTTTTCGCATCCTCTTATTGGGCCAATGTGTCCGGCAGCCCTCGCTTCAACTTAGTGCTGGGCAACGACCTGTATTTGATAGGAACCTGTTGCGGCTTCATCAAAATGGCGCACCCGAGCAAAATATTGTCCGGGATTGAGCACTTCGGCAACCCTTGAATTGCGCCCGTAACCACCATCGTCATCCTGAGCGATCAGATCGGTCATGTTTCCAGGGCCAAACAGGGACAGATAAAGGTCCTGCCCGCCGGTGGTCTCAATGACATAATTGCCTGATTCCGAAACCGTGAAGACATAAAGGTCTTCCTCGCCTGCCTGGCTGATCGCACCGCCCACGGGTTTGAAGATGGGCAATTCTGTCGCTTCGACACCGCCGCCACCGGTTTCCCGACCGGGATACATTTTCGCACCTGCCACAAATGCCTTGTCGGTGTCAGACAGATCATCATTGCCCTGTGTCCCGCCGGGCATATTGTGAGTCCACGAACCCGGGAACTGATAGAGCATGACCGATTTGGCGTCGAAATTCGTGCCGTGAATCTGATCGGCGGAATATTTACGCAACACATTGTGGCGCGTTTGTTCCTCACTCCAGAAGTTGGGTGGCCCGGCCAGTGAGCGGATGACCTCCTCTTCGTTCCACACTATTCCCCCATCGGGGTTCTGGTGTTCATGCCCCAGGCCAATCATGTGGCCAAACTCGTGCAGAATGACGCCCCGATCCTGCCAGCCCAGATTCATGGTGGCGGCGTGAATGGGAATGCTTTTGTTGTCGAGACCAACATAGGACCACGCACCATCACTTGCATTGAATGTGATGCGCACATCTGCAGTCGGGTCTTCGGTGAACTCGAAATTCAGGTTCGCGTGTTCCGTCCATTCCGGCGCATGCTTTTTGACAAGATCGTGCTGCGCCTTGGTGCCGTCCATGAAGCGAATGCGAATGGTGCTGCCATTCACCCACTGTTTGCCCACCGGCGATATCGCCGATTTCTTGCCCAAGCCATCAACACGCATGCGGTGGGGTTTCAGCAGGTTCCAGGGCAATACCTTGTCGAAACACATTTTAGGGGCTTTGGCCATTTTATAGTCTCTCTCCAGTTTAGTCAGGTTAGTTCAGTTTGGTTTGCCCCTGAACGGTCTTTCGTGGCGCAGCATCATATGCGTTGCGTCACTCATCGAACTCCGGCGGCAGCGGGTCATCATCACCCATACCCGCTTCGCCACCGGAGCTGTCCTCCTCCTCATTATCGCTGGCCTCGTCTGGTGGCGGTGGTGATCCGTCGGAAGTGTCATCGCTTGCCGACGATATGCCGTCCTCACTTGTGTCTTCAAAATCCGGCGGTGCAGTTCCGTCACTATCAAAAGACGCGACGTCCTGCGTATCACCATCGCCCGTTGGCGGTTCAGGCGCATTGGCTGAATTGGAGGCAGACATGGCCTCCTCGTTGAAAGACTCAAAATCCGGGGGTGCCGGTGCATCAAGCAGCGCATCTTCGGTCATATCGTCGCCTCCTTACCTCTGTTTCTCTGTGCGAGGGTGCTGATGCATCAACGCATGACAACCCGCTCGATGACATTGTTTGCAATAAACACATCGACCGTTTTGTTGTGAGCATTGGCCGCGGTCAGAATGGCGAACACGTTGGTCACCCCTCCGTCATTGCCGGTTTTGACCTTTTTCCAGCCCGCAATTGTGCTGATGATCGCATGGCAGTTTTGTGAGTGATGCGATGTGAAAGTGCGGGTTACCTTTTTGCCGTTGTGCCACATGGGACTTCTCCTCTCATGAGTTTGATTTGGTATTTGTCATCTGGGTTGATCTGTTATCGTTGGACAGCCCGGTAGAGTTTTGAGCCGTCAGCGTAAACATCGACCCTCTGGCCTGATGCGCACGCTTCGGTGAGCAGCATCAGCATATTGGTGACACCATCGTCGCTGCCGGTTTCAATTTTCCGCCACCCCATTCCGGAAATCGCGGCCCACGCGTTCTTTGAATGGTAGGTGGCGTAAACGCGGGTAACGCTGACATTGTTGCGCCAGGTCTTGGCGGCAGCCGGTATCATCTGCCGAAGGTTTGGCCGATTGCCGATACGCTGGGTTTTCGGTCGCCCGGGCGTGTCTTGCTGTGGAGATCCTGTCGTCCGCAACAGATTGATCGCGCCGGTTGGCGTGAGCACCGGCGATCCTTGTGCTTTCAGGATGCCTTGCACACACCCCAAAGCACCAACCACGATGGGTGATGCACTTGATGTGCCGCTGAAGGTTTCCGTGTACCAGATATTGCGGTTGCCACCTTGCAGATTGCCATATCCGGCTGTGGTGACTTCGCGGCCCCAGCCCTGGCAATCCACGCGCTTGCCGTAATTGGAAAAACCAAGGCGTGAACGGTCCGCGCCGTGGTTGCGTCCATGAGTTCCGGGCGGTGGTGCGCCTGCACCGACCAGCACTGCGTGAGAACTCGGGTTGGCGGGATTGAACGGATTGCGCCAGCTTGCGGGAAAGTTGGCTGGTCGGGTGTTGTAAACAGCGGCATCCAGATTCTGCGAACCATTGCCCGCCGCTTCAACAACGATAATCCCCTTGTTGACGGCATAACGGATCGCCGCAAAATCATCGGGCCACCACTCAACCGCGATATAGCCGAATTGCCCTGACCCGGTGGCATTCGGTCCTGCGCGATGGATTTCGAGCAGGATAATATCGCCTGCACTCAACCTGTCCGCAGCTTCGCGTATCGTACGTGCTGTCGACGGTGTGTTGACGAAGGATGAAGCGCCTGCGATCGCGTCGGAACATATACCCGTCACACCGAACGTATTGACGTCCGCGGAATACTCACCAAGCACCGCCGTGCCGTGATTGTTGTTGCTGGAATTGCCGCCGAAGACGACGCCGATCTGTTTTTGCAGCAGGTCTTCGTGGGAGAAATTCCAGCCCCACTCGCAGTCAATGATTTTGACCCCGGCGCCACGTCCGCCTGCAATGGACCAGGCGTATCTTGCGTCGATCCCGGCCGGAGCAGGATTGAGATAAATCTGACTGGCGGTAAAATCGGGAGACGCTGGCGGTCCGTCCCCAGCAAGCGGCATCATCTCGTTGATTGTATCGTCATCGCTTTCCGCCAACCCGACCGGCTCGGTGGATTGCGGTTTTACGTAGGCCGCCTCCACCAGTTTCGATTGGTCGAGAATGGCCTCCGCCAACTCGTCAAGCTTTTTGTCCGGTGCGGTGACGGCGTAATAGGTTTCCATCTCGCCCTCGGCGACCGATGGTCCGGCAGCCGTTGCAATGGATCGCATCCGCTCCTCTGGCAGGCCAAACAGGGGTTCGATTTCGGCACCGAAGTTGCTCAGCAATTCCGCAAAAGGAGCGGCATCCGCCGCCAACGCTGTGGGCCCCGTGTTGAGGCTGCTTCGGAACTGGGCATCGCCCTGCATTTTGACGACAAGCTCGCGTCCGGAGACATTGCCGTTTTCCGGATTGCCTCCGGAACTTCCATTTGAATTTCGGGCGCGTTTGGCCATGGCTGCTTCTCCTCAAATTGGTCGGTGAAAAACACACCAACCCATTTGAGCGATCAAAACGATCGCTCTCCCAGAAGCCCCCCAAAAGGTCTAAAGTTATCGCGTTTCCCAAAACCCGATTGCCGCTGAAGAAGCGGATTTGCAGTTTTAGTTTGGTGGTTCGTCCAGCGGCTTTACCCAGGCCGCTTCGACATCAGGCAACTGCAAAAGCGCATCAATGAGCTTTTGTGCCTTGGCCGGATTTTCCACCTCAGCCGAATAGTAGCGGCGTAACTCGCTATCATTCGTATCCGGATCATTTGATTCAAATATAATATTCGGTTCGAATTGCGAGCCAAAAAGAGCCGAATCAAACGAAATTTTGTCGTGTTTTCTCACGAATTCACTCGAAAAGAGAACAGTTACTTTGGTCATAACTTGTTCAAGCTTTCTTATACTGTGACGAATATTGATATCACAAAAACGAGAATGTGACAATGAGGCGCATCCGAAAAAGGCAAACGAAAATAAATTACGAAAAATCAATGCCTTGCGAAATGGTAGTGAATATCCGGCTCTAACGCGCGAGAAAAATATTTTGCGAACACTTACGGCAATTTTTGGTGGATGGTTCAATTTTTTGGAGTGCCGGAAACCTCATTTGGATCGATGTTTGCCTCTGCAAGTGTCGCCTGGTCAGGCACACGTAAGCAAAGCATGTAAAATCTCGCATACAGTTTTTTGGATTCGGAAAAGGCTCGGCAGGTGAGCATCCGGATTTCAGAATGCTGTTGAAATCAGCCTGGGCGGGCTTGAATGGGACTTCTTGATGTCGACCAAAAATCTTGCGCGCTCATACGTTGTTCAAGAGCAGGCCAATCCGCTTTCGCCGAATGTTCTGAAAAGGCCAGGCAGCGCAATCGACAGGTCGACCGAGATTTCGACTTTGAGCGACGCATTCACCGCATTTTCCAGTCTCACGAAGCAGAATGGCCTTGATTACTTCATGCTCGCCAATCATCCCGGTGTTGGCGTGCGATCAACGCAGGATGACATTCTGGCAACCAATCTGCCGTCCTATATTTTTGCTGAACTGGTGGAAATCGATCTGTTTTCAAACTGGTCCATAACGGAAACCATGACACGCCGATCAAGTTCGTTCTGGTCATTCTTTGAACCGGCTGGAGAGGACCCGCTGTTGCCCGTCGGTCTCGCAAATCCGGCCGAAGCAGATGAAGGGTCCTATATCGACGGTTTTCTGAACCAACGTCTTGGTATCTGCTGCGTCTATTGTGTTCCCCTGGCAACGACCGGTTCCAGGAAACCCTTTCTTGCGCTTATGGCGGAAAATGATTGCGCTCAGGACATCCGGCAAGCCGAGCTTTCGTTCCAGACCCAGGAGATTTTTGATCGGCTGGAGAAACTGCTCGGGCGTCAGAACCGCAGTTATTCCAACGTGCTGACAAAACGGCAGACCGAATGTCTGAAATGGGCCTCGCTCGGAAAGACCAGCGGTGAGATTTCGCTCATTCTCGGTCTTTCTGAGCACACAGTGAACCACTATCTCAACACATGTTGCAAACTACTCGATTGCGTCAATCGCACCCAAGCGGTTGCCCAGGCCATTCGCTTGCAGATCATCAAATAGAGTGCACGTTCTTGGCTGTGTGATTAAACCTGCCGCTTCGCGATTTCAGCATCAATAGCGGAATTGGTGGCCGCCATAATCGCGTGCCGTTTTCCATGATCATGGCCTGCCGACATCAAGACATCCGGATGAAAGATTTTTGCCACCGTTTTGCGCAGCTTTTTCAAGTCTCGGAGACTGAGCGTTTCAAGACGAATATTCTGCATTTTGTCTTGCGCGTTCTGGGCGGGTGACCCCGCTTCCAATGATGATACAGCGCGATAGGCGTGGTGAACGGCGCAACCCCGTTCGCGATGGCCTTTCGTTCCGGGCAGAAAATACGAGCCGGAAAGCCTCGTTTTATCGAATCCCGGCTCATGGGTTGTTTCCCCGTCGTGCCGACGTATAAGTTCAGAAAACGAGCGATGAGTGATCATCTGGAGTGTGTAGTGGTCCTCCATTGTGTCAGGCTGGCGTAAGGCCGCTTCTTTATAAAACGAGTGCCTACGGCGAGCCTGCCAAGCCGGCAGTCTGACTGCTACGCGTCTGGCTGAATTGTGGAATTCGTTATGATCAAGTCCATTGCAATGGCTGTCTGGTCCATATCCATAACACTGGGTGTGTTCACCTGGTTTCAAATGCAGCCTGCTGCCGAAGACGGTGACGTGGTCCAGGCGGAATTGCACACCCACAAGACCCCAACCATGGCCATCGCCCTTTTCCGCGAGGGACGCGTGATAGGCCATCTTGTAACGAGGGTCGAGCTGGAAGTAACCGCTGACAGTCTGGCGGCACCTGGCTATCCACTCGATGCAATTATCGAGGATGCATTGTTCACCGCAGTACAAGCCGCCGTTGCCGGGGAGGCCCCTTTAAGCGGCGAAGCCCTTGAGGGGCAGAGCATGCAAACGCGATTGAAAAACCTGTTGCAAACGCGGCAGCCGAACATGACAATCAGTTCGATCAAATTGCTGTCGTCCGAATTCCTGTTGAAGTCGAAGCAAAGCTGACATTGAATCATCGGGCTGATGAAAATTCGGATGCCGATCCGGCTTTCGTATTGTCAGTATTAAACCAATGTTAACCATGTTCCTTTATTCTTTGTTCAGTTTGAGAACGGAGGTTCGTCCTCCTGCATGATGCGGGTTCTCAAAGCCGGCCGCTCCGGAATGTCGATTCACAATTTCGATTTTTCAACCGGGGCATCCCATGAACAGCATCAACACCAATCCTTCAGCCATGACTGCGCTTCGTTCGCTGAGCCAGACGAACAGCATGTTGGCGGATACGCAAAGTCGTATTTCAACAGGCTTCAAGGTGGCGACAGCGACGGATAATGCTGCCTATTGGTCCATCGCGACCACCATGCGATCGGATAACAAGGCACTGATGACGGTGCAGGATGCATTGGGTCTGGGATCGGCGAAGATCGACATCACGTATACCGGTCTTGAAGCCGGAATTGATGTGGTGGACGAGATCAAGTCCAAACTGGTCGCAGCACGAGAGCCCGGTGTTGATCGCAGCAAAATTCAGGACGAAATATCCCAGTTGCAAGACCAGCTGATCGCAATTGCGGAATCTGCGTCTTTTTCGGGCGAGAACTGGCTTGCAGTGGACTCCGCTGCTGCTAACTACGCGCAGATCAAGTCCATCGTATCCTCCTTCACGCGCACGGATAACAGCGTGAAAACGGAAACGATTGAGATCGATACAGCCAATCTCAAACTCTTCGATGCAAATGATCAGAGCGGAATTCTCGATTCCACCTTCACCACAACAGGTGCCGCCGCGGTGACCGTCTCCGTCACCACATTCGACATAACGGTAGCGGGCATCGATGATGCCGATCTTGATGATCTAATCAGCAATGTCGATGCGAAACTGCAGGCCATGACGACGTCGGCATCTGAAACCGGCGCTATCAAGAAAAGAATATCAACGCAGACCGATTTCGTGTCGACGCTGATTGACTCCATCGATCGTGGTATCGGAACGCTGGTTGATGCCGACATGACGAAAGAATCCACCCGTCTCCAGGCTCTCCAGACACAGCAGCAATTGGGCGTTCAGTCACTCTCAATCGCCAACAGCGCTTCACAGAACATTCTCGCCCTCTTCCAGTAGGCGAGAATGATTCACGGATGGGGTGATGCTGGGGGGCAGTCATGGAATGACGGGCCGCTCAGCGAAGCTTTTCTCATCGCTGGTCAGTTCCTGGTTTGACCGGCTCTTGGCTATTCAGCGGGAATTTTGTCTGAAAGCGCAACGCTGCGCAGAGACTGTTTGGTCCGCACCTCGCTCTTGCCCATGAAGTTCACCTGGGTGCCGAACACATCGTGGACGAGGTTCGCGCCCAAGGCTGTATTGATCCGGTTTTTCAAGCCATCTTTCAGAGCATCGATATCCACGTTGGGAATACGGGGCAGAGCGAATGTGTCATTGCCCACGATGACGTCGAGAAACGCGTCTCCTGTAATCAGGTCAAGTGGCTGACGGACCGTTTTCAGCACTGAGTGATCAACGGCCAACACCAGATTTGCGATCAGGTATCCGGACAATTCCGTGTCGTAGATGACCGGTGCGACAAGCAGCATGGGCTGAGAATAGCGCAGCGTGGGCTCAGCCGCTGCGGCGACCGCGTGTTGCCTAGAGTCTTTGTTTTGCAGGAGCGAGCTGCCGTAGAGGCCACTAGCCGCTGCGACGCTGGTGAGCAGGGAGACCAGAATAATCTTCACGCTGCGTGACCCTTAAAACTGGCGGCCATAGGTGCCGTCCGCTTCTTCATTTTTAACGATGTCGATCATCATATTGGCAATTTCTTCAACGGCGTCGCGATGAAAAGCCAGAGCTTTAGAGTTCTCGTCCAGTCGGTGTTTCAATCTGCGCAGCGAAGCGCGCGTGGCATCATCAGCCGCGTTGGTATCGAAGTGTCGCGAGGCGCGTGTCAGATCGAGAAGAAGGCGGCTCTTCTGAGTGCTGGTCTCGGAAAAATCCTGAGGGGCATTGGATTTCAGTTGCGCGGTTTCCGCTTCAAGAACCGCTGTGATCCGATTGACAAGCGTCACCAGGCTGGAACCGTCATGCGGTTTATTGGTGATAGTCGCGTCAGCGCTGCTGCTTGTTTCATGACTATACATCGTCAGTCACTGAGGTTTCGCGCGGAAAATTGAGAAGACCATTGAGCGATTGGTCCTTTGTATGGTTCTCCATGATCAATGATTTCCGTTCGTTCAAATTCAGGAAGTCCTGAACATCGCTCGGAAGGGTTTGAAACGCCGGAACGCTGGTGGCGTCGTTCTTCGATATGTTCGTGTTTTGATAGTCGCCTATTAATTGTGCAGCGATGCCAACACCACCCGCCTTCGAAAGCTGATCGGCAATCTGGTTGGCCATCTGCGATTTCCACATATTGCCGGACAGCCCTTTGCCGAACAAGCTCTCCGCATCCTTGGGCAACATCGACTGCACGAATGTTGTGAGAATGGCAGCTTCGAATTTCTGAAAGACAGCCTTGTCTTTCTCGCTGACTGAGCTGTCTTTGCCTGACTGCGCAAGACGATCCGCAAACCCGCCGTCGGACAATACAGAAAAGTTCTTCAAGCCATTACTTGTCGTGCCCGACGCCCCGTGAAGGGCGTTGAGCTTTGCGATGACATGGTTCTGTGATCCTGCACCACGCATGGCATCGACGAGAATGTCGGAGCCGAAATCGAACGCCATCGCCATGTTTTCCTCATTGCGTTTTTTTGTGAGAGTAAACCGCAATTCTTGTGGCAAGCTGTCATCGCACTCGCCGTGTGGTGCTCAGCCGTTCTGTCATATCCTGCTCGTCCCGCTTTCGGTGTGCCTGCCGTTGCGCTATGCGCAACCGTTCGTGCAGTCGATCAGACTTGCGGGTTTCTTGAAGCGCGTCGCGTTGGGCATCCTGAATCGCAGCATTCAGGGCGGCGGCTCTGCGGGATAGACTATGCATATGGCGGATGGCGTGGCTGTCAAAAATGCCCGGAGAGCGTCGTTCATTTGAAAGCGCCTCGATGGCTGCGATTTTTTGCTCAATCGTCTGCAGCGTTTGGGCAAGCTGAGCAACTTTTGCATGCGCAAGCTTGCCGACCGCATGTTGCGCCTTCACGAGTCTTTTCAGCCTTTCAAGGTCCGGATCCATGTCAGCGCAAAACCCGCGTGTCAAAAAACCCTTCCGCGAACAGCGTCAGAAATACAGGCGCTGAGAAATAGAGCAGGATCAATCCGCCCACGATAATAAACGGAAGCGAAATGAAATAGATCGGAATTTGTGGTGTGAGTTTGTTCAGAACGCCGATCATCAGGTTCATGATCAACGAATAGGCGATAAACGGACTGCCCAGCCGCAGCACAAGCATGAAACTCTCCTGCAATGTGGAGACCAGGTGTTGCAGGTAAAAGTCTTCAAACATCGGCCCACCGACTGGCATGTGATCATAGCTTTTGATGAGTGCGCGGATGACGGCGTGATGAAAGTCCAGCATGAACAAAATGAGCAGCGCCGCCATTGTGAGCAGTGTGCCAATAGCAGCCTGCGGTTCGGTTTCCTCAAACCCGGGCCCCATCAGATTGCCGTAGCCAATGACTGTTCCCATAGCAGTTGCCATGAACCCAAGGGCCAGCAGAAAGAAGCGGACCGACAGACCAATCATCAGACCGACAATCGTTTCGGCAATGATCAATCGGGCCAGCAGTGAAGGCTGATCGATTGTGGCCGTGCCGAGCAATGGCCAGATTTGCGGCAACATCGCAATGGTGATGGCAAGCACAAGCAACAGGCGCACTTGCGTTGGAACTCTGCTGCCGGAAATGCCCGGCAGGACCAGAAAACATCCGCCTATACGGCTGAACGCAACGAAGAGGAGAAGTACCGCATCAGAGAAAATGGCGCTCACGAAACCGCGCCAAGAATATTGATGGAAGCGCCGCGCGCAATTTCAACGTGAGACAGGACGGACAGATTGGGATGCATGCGCTCGACAATCATGCGCACATAGGAGCGCACGTCTGGGGCTGTGATGAGGGCGAACCCCGCACCTTTTTGCGAATGCAGCTTGATCGCTTCCGATGCTGCAGCTCCAAACTCTTCCAGCAAAACCGGGTCCATATCGAACTCGATAATGTCGCCCTTCTGGTCGCGTTTCAGACTCTCATGAAACGCGAGATCCCACCGATTACCGAGGCGCAGAACATGCAACACGCCTTTCTCCGTAATGTCGCCGCATAATTGCTGGGCAATGCGCATGCGAACATGCTCGACGATTTTTTCTGACCGACGGATATGCGGCGCGATCTCGGCAATCGCTTCGAGGATAAGATGGAGGTTGCGGATTGAAACTCGTTCAGCCAGCAACAGGCGCAGCACCGCCTGCAGGCCCGGATAGCTGATGTGGTTGGTGCACATGTCATCAGTCAGCTTGCGGTATTCCGGGTCCAGTCCGGCAATCAGTTGTTTGATGTCTTTATACGATAGCAGCTGTGGCAGGTTATTACGCACCACCTCGCTTAAGTGAGTGAGCAGGATCGTCACCGTGTCAGCGGTTGGAACGCCAAGCGCCTTGATGTCGGCTTGGAAGCTTTCCAGCACCGAGAATGCGCGCATGCCAAAGGCAGGTTCCTCGACCTCGGTGCCGGGAATATCAGGCGGGTCGCCTTCACCGATTAGCGCAAGTATCTCGCCAATCCGCAATTCATGAGATGCCACGCTGGTGCCGTGAATTTTGATCTCATAGCTTTTGTCGGCGATTGTCAGATCTTCATTGAGCTGGATGTCCGGAATGACAAACCCATATTGGGATGCGAATTTCTTGCGCATCTTGCTCATGCGAAATGCCATTTCCTCACGCTTCGGCATCAGATGCGCGGATAATTGTTTGCCCAGCACAAGCTCAATTTCCACCGTGGCAAGCGATGATTTGACAGAATTGTTTTCCGTGTCCGCCCGATCCTGAAGAGATTTCTCCAATGTGAGGCGTTCTTCTTCCGCCTCGTTTGACGTTTTGCGGGCGATCAGAAAAGCCACGCTCGCCAGGGATAATCCGAGAGCCGCAAACGGTATGAATGGCAGGCCGGGCATAAGCGCGAATACAGCCATGAGAACGGCTGCCATCTGCAATGCGCGGGGATAGCGGCCCAGTTGGCCGAACACCGCCTTGTCGGCCGAACCGCGCGTCCCGCCTTTTGAGACCAGAAGGCCTGCGGCGAGCGATACAATGAGGGCAGGGATTTGTGAAACCAGGCCATCGCCAACTGAGAGTTTGGTGAAAACATCTGCGGATTCAGCAAAGCTCATGTCATGACGCGTGTATCCAATAATGATCCCGCCAAAAATATTGATCGCGGTTATGATCAATCCGGCAATGGCGTCGCCACGAACAAATTTGGAAGCGCCGTCCATTGATCCGAAAAAGGCGCTTTCCTCTTCCAGTTCCTGACGGCGAGCCTGCGCCTGTTTCTCGTCAATAATGCCGGCTGACAAATCGGCATCGATCGACATCTGTTTGCCGGGGATCGCGTCAAGCGTGAACCGTGCGCCCACTTCGGCGATACGGGTCGAGCCCTTGGTGATGACCACAAAATTGACGATCACGAGGATCAGGAAAATGATCACCCCGATCACAAAATCTCCACTCATCACGAAGCGTGAAAAGCCGCCTATCACATAGCCGGCTGCATTCACCCCGTTATGACCTTCCGACAGGATGCTGCGGGTGGTGGCGATATTCATCGACAATCGCAACAAAGTCGCAATCAGCAAAATGGTCGGAAATGATGAGAAATCGAGGGGTCTGCTGATCCACAGCGAAACCATCAAAATGAGCACCGAAAGAGCAATCGATATGGCGAGCCCGATATCAATGAATACGGTCGGGATGGGCAGAAACAGGATTGCGAGAATAAATATGACCGCACCGGCAAAGGCGATGTCCCGCCCACCGCTTCCCGGATTGATCCTGCCTCTTGCGGTGGTGGCTTCCACGGCGCTCATCTGTGCCTGTTCCAAGCGGTGTCAGTGTTGATCACTCACGCTAGAAGGCCAAGCTTGCGCAGAACTAGAGAATGGAATCTGAAACGGATCGCATTGGGTACATTTCAAAACCCGGATTGAATGTGCCCGTAAACACTCGTCGCAAGCTTGCCCAATTGTGCTCCGATGAACGTCGCTCCCAATGCGACAGAGGCGAAGATCGCGATGATCTTGGGAATGAAGGTCAGGGTGATTTCCTGAATTTGCGTCAGGGCCTGAAGCAAAGCGATTGCAAGCCCCACAACCATGGCGGCCACAACTGCGGGCGATGATGCGATCATGATCACCCACATCGCCTGTTGTGTGATATCAAGAGCGTCGCTCGGGTTCACTTGCTGATTGTAACCTGATTGTTGATCGAAATCTGATCACCAGACTGGAGCACGGCTGTCATCGCACCGGACCGGATGGAAACCTCCACAATCTCTCCTGAAACCGATCCATCGGCGTTGGTTGCCGTTTTGCCAATCAGCGAACCCGCACCTGCGGTCAGGGAAGAGCTGAGAATTTGGTCCAGTTTTTCATTGGTTTGGATTGCTTGCTCAACATTGGAGAAGCTTGCGAGCTGCGCCATATATTCGGTTGAGTCCATCGGCTTCGTTGGGTCCTGATTTTGCATTTGCGCAACCAGCAGTTGGAGAAAGGCGTCGTAGTCGACTGTTGATGGTGTGCTCGCCCGTGTGTTTGCGAAAGCGTTGGTCGCTGCCGCGGTGGTGCTTCCAATGGCCTGCGTTTCACTCATATCACTTGCTCCATGGTTGGTTGCCGCGCTTCGAGGTGATCGTCGGATAGCCCTGCCTGCTGTGGTGGTTCGTCCCAGATCGAGGTCCGCCGCAGGCGTTTCATCGCTTCGTGCAATCGGTTGGCTTCGAGCAGCTTCTCCACGTCTGCCAAAATAGCCAGGTCTGATGGGGCCGTGAGCTCTTCGCGCAGTACCGACAATTGAGCGGCTGTTGTGGCAGCCATAGCCGCAGAAAAGCCACCGCTGATCAACTGGGACTGGATGAGAAAATAGAGCTGCTTAACCGGGGTATCGGCATCCTCAAACTGCAACACCTGATTTTCCAGCAGGAATTGAACATCATTGAGAAACTCAAGTGATGTCTTGCGGTCAAATCGCAAAACGGCGCCATTGATGAAAATGCGCTCGTTTGGCTTCACGGATATTTTCAAAGTGCTCATGCGTTAATGCCGTTCAGGATGGTTCGGGACACGTCAATAATGCCTTCAAAGTCAGACGACTCGTTCTGGCGAATGCGCTCGTTTTCCTTCAAGACCCAAATGCCAATGGAGATGAGACTGGCCTTCAATTCGCCCGGCAATTGATTGTCGTCCTGGGCGAGGTCGTTCAGAAATGCTGACCAGACGCGCTGGGTGAAATGAGTTGCTTCGACGACGGCAAAGCGGCTGGCGGAAGGGTCTGACGCCGCTTCAAGAAGCGCGATGGACCGTCCGATGATCTCTCGCTCGCGTGTCTTGGCGTCGAGCACCGCATCTTGCTGGATATCAGCATAGTGAAGCTGGTACACCGGTTTTCCTTTCAGGTTTCCTGGCTCGCACCAGTTAGGGGCCGTATCAGATGAAACGCATCAGGCTGAGTTGCTGTATGCGCCCCGTCAGAGTGTAGGAGGTCTCAATCTGCGTGAGCAGACTGTTCATTCGTGTCGCCGCTTCGAACGGATCGACGGATGTCATTTCGACAGCGTAACGTTCCATTTCATCGTTCTGAACAACCATGCGTTCGTTTGAACGCTGAATGCGATTTGTTGTCAGGCCGACATCGCCGCGCAGATCGGCGATTTCGGCCTGAGAGGATGTCACAAGGCCAATCGCTTTCTCCAGAACGGCGTCTTGTGCGCCTCCACCCAGTGTTCCGGACAGGAATTCGCTTGAGATTATGCCAGCTAAAACCATTTTTTGAGCGCCGCTTTCGTTGGCCGAAACAGAGACATCGCGCGTCTCATTCAGACCGATACGCGCTCGGATGGGGTGGTCGCTTGCAGCTGAAACATGTGTGGTCCAGCCCGCACCGGTCAAAGCCGGTTCCAGAACCACGTCAAGAAATCCTGCCATCTGCGACTTGTCGATGGTCAGAGCTGACGAGTCGTCAGGCGGAAAGCCAAAATGGTTGGTGAACTGTGCTTCCAATTCGAGTTTGGCTCCGCTGGTCTGGTAGTTTTCGAGCGGTGGGACGGATGAGTTGATGCCACCAAAAATGTGCTCACCATTGAATGTTGTGTTGAGCGTTGACTGAAGTTCGGCCAAGGCAGATTGCCCCGCATTGCTGGCTATTGAAGCACTGCTGCCTTGCCCCACGCTGGCCACCAGGGCAGGCAACAGCGCATCGCCAATTTCGCCGATGCTTTCCAGCGCCAACTCAGAGATCTCAAGACGCGCAAGAGCCAGCCCGTTGGTTTCAGTGATGGTGTTAAGACGCTCGATGTCCTGAAGCAGTGACAGGCGCAATGCATTGCGTTCGCCGAGAGAATGGCCGGGATCAGCGCGCTGCCCGGTTGTGACCTCGCGTTGTGCGTCGACCAGGTCTCGCTGCAACCCAGCGGTTGAGGAACGAAGAAGATTAAACATCGAAGATGTCGAAACCTGAGAAATCTTCACGATCCTACCTCACCGCTGAAAACAGCGTGTTGAACATCTCATCGACCGCGCCGATCAATCGTGCCGACGCCTCATAGGATCGCTCAAGTTGCAGAAGAAGAGCCATCTCTTCATCAATATTGACGCCGGTCTGATTGGACAGTTTTTCATCCAGTCGGGCCGATAGGGCCTGTTTGGATTCAAGCGCAGAGATGGCGTCGGAGCGCGCGCCGTCGAGCCAGCCGATGGTTTGGGTGGCGAATCCCAAAATGCTGTTGTTCGTTTCAACTTTGGTTGCGCTGTCGAATGTCGTTGGCTGATCCAGACTTTGGACAAGGCGAATGACATGGTCGCTGAACGATGCGGCACCACTGGTGTTGTGAAGGTATGCTGCGCCATTTGCGCCGCCATCACGCAACGTCAATGCACTCCCACCCTGACCACCGTCATATTGCGCGTTCAGCCGGATGTCGTAGGCCATGCCATCAACGTGAACACCATCCGGCGGCACCGCCGGGCCACCGGACCAGGTGAAGAGGCCCGCCAGTTGCGGTTGCCCCGAGCCCGTAGCGTCGGTTTCTGCAAAGGCGCTGATCAGCGAACGAGCTGTCTCGTCCAGCTGCGTTTCCAGTGTGGCGCTCGTGTCGTCTCGCAATTGTGTAAGGGCAGCTATTGTGCCATTTGATGTTGTCGCGCCGCCCTGTCCGGCTGCGATAGGAACGCCATCGATACGGACCGCGTTGCCGATGCTTCCAGGACCATAGGTGCTTATTGCGTCGAATGTGACCTCACGAGGAATGGACTCGAAAAGGGTCGCTCCACCGGTGGTGACAAGCACCACATCCCCTTCTCCACGCGTGATCACATTCACAGGAATAATCGCGCTGATGTCTTTCAACAGAGCGTCACGTTGGTCGAGGGCGTCGTTGATATCACGACCGCCGCGCGTACCGTTGACGATGGCGCTGTTTTGTTCATGGAAGCGGTCAAGCAAACCGTTCAGACGATCCGTTTCCTGCGCCAGTTGAGAGTCCATCGCGCCGCGAAATGTCATGATCGAGCTGGCGGAAGCATTGAGCGATTGTACCAGTTGTCTTGCTTCGTCAATGGCATTGTCAGCCAACGCGCTGTTGGACGGGTTTGCAGCGAAGCTTTGCAAACTGCCATGCAATTGGGACAGCAAGGCAGACGGTGAGCGTGACCCGTCTATGCCATTCAACGTCAGGTTCAACTGTTCCAGCTGTTGGGAAACGATGGTCTGACCCTGAGTCTGTGAGAGCGCTTTGAGCTGGGCATGAACAAGCTGCGTCTCGCCGCTCTCCCGCATGACCACAACACGCGAGCCAAGCGCATTGCTGTCGACCACGCCGGCTCGTCGCGTGTAACCTTCGTTGCCCGCATTGGTGACATTGCGCGACACGACATTGGTTTGCCGCGACACGTTGAGCAGCGAATTCTGCGCGATCTGAAGGGCGGAGCCGAGTGACATCAATCAGACCTTCGTGCTGACAGACTGCGCATGGCGTGCGGAGATATTTCGCTCCTAATCATCGCTTCAGATTGACCAGAACATCCATCAGCTCAGACCCGGTCTGAAAGACTTTGGAATTGGCTGTGTAGCCGCGCTGCGATTGAATCATCGTGGTCAACTCGTCAGCGAGATCGACATTGGATTGTTCAAGCGCCGATGAAACAATTGCACCGCGCCCGGCCTCTCCGGGAAAGCCAATTTGAACATCACCGGAACCAGCGCTCTCAACGAAGATGGACCCGGTCTGGCCGATCAGCTGATCGGGGCTGGTCACCGTCGCAAGGGGAATCTGGTAGATGGCCTTGAAGGAGCCGTCGGCGTAACGGGCAAACAATGTGCCCTGCGCGTCAATGTCGACCTGCACCACCGCCGATGGCGCATTGCCATCAACCTCGGCTGTAAGCACTGCATAATCGGCAGCGAGCTGTGACATGTCGCTCAGATCGATAGTTGCGGCAGCCCCATTGGGCACTGTGAAAGTAATATCGCTCGCGCCAGGCAGCTTGCCATCAGCGGGATTGAAGCTCAGGGTCGAAGTCGTCAAAGGACCGGACGCATAAGGGAAGCCTGTGCTGGCAGCATCGTCCTTGTCAAAAACCGCCACTTCCCATTCGTTAGCGACGGTCTTGGTGAAGTAGACATCAACGAGCTTTTCTTCGCCGAGATTGTCATAAACGACCAGTGATGTCTTTTGATCGAAGGTGGCTGTTGCGGTGTTGCCTGAAGGCAAAGGCCCGCCGCTAATTGGCGTTTGCGAGGGCAGGTTGGCCTGGAAGGTTCCCTGGGTGGTGGGTGCCGCGATAAGGTCGGCATTTGCAATTGAAACGTTTTCGAGGCCCGCGAAGCCATTGGCAACCGGAGCGGCGGCTCCGCTGTCCAGACCGTATCCCGCCAGCTTCAACCCGGAGGAGTTGACCAGCTCGCCATCGCCATTGGGGACAAACGATCCTGATCGCGTCATGAAGGGCGTGTTGTTCTGATCCTGAACAATGAAGAAGCCATTGCCATCAATGGCGAGATCGGTCACGGAGCTTGTGTAGGACAGCGTGCCCTGCAACGAAATGGCCTGGCGCGTATCCGTAAGCACACCGCCTGAACTTACTGCGGCTGTGTATATCGATTGCACGCCTGGGCGCACCAGCTGAGAAAATTCGGCGCTGTAGCGTTTGAAACCTGTTGTGTCTGAGTTGGCGATATTGTCAGCAACTGCGGAGAGGCGGTTCGCCTGAGCCTGCATACCGGACACACTGGTCCTCATCATTCCGTAAAGGCTCATGCAACTTACTCCTGTTTGGTGCCTTGCATCAGCCTAAATCATCAACCTTGCCTGAAACCTGTTCGCCCTGTCAGGCCATCTCCGGTGTGGCTGTCGCATGCTTTTGTGCTGTCTTGTCGGCTTTTTCAGGCGCGACCAGGCGGTAGCCAAGATAGCGTTTGGAATCGATGGGATCGTAACCCAGCGTGTGACGCAGCTTCTTGCGTAACTTGCTCAAGTGACTCTCCACCACATTTTCTTCGACGTCTTCATTGAACACGCCATAGATCGAGCTGAAAATCTGCGACTTGCTGGCGCGACGATTTCCGATTGATGCGAGATATTCCAGAATACGGCGCTCGCGACGGGGCAGTGGAAATGTTTTTCCATCGATTTCCGGATCGCGGCCATCAAAGAAAACCTGAAGCCGATCCAGCTTGAAGGAGTTTTCCTTGTCGGCGGCGCGTCGCGATATAACGGCAATGCGAGCGAGGATCTCACGAGCGTGAACGGGCTTGCGAACCACATCATCAACGCCCCCGGCAAACAGTGCCAGCGTTTGTTCCAGTGATGTGTGATCGGCCAACGCAATCACTGCTGCCCCAAGCTTCTGGCGAAGGGAACGCGCGCACAAAGCATCCAGCAGCGCTGAGTCGATGATGCAGGCCTGAACGGCCTCTATGTCGTCGCCACGTGCAGAATCGACCCAGTCTTCAAAATCGTCACGCGCAAAGTCGGCGCATGCAACGCCCTCGTTGGAAAATTGCGAAGCATATCCGTTACGAACAAGCTCTCGTTCATCGACTATAAGAATCATGGTGTTTGCCCGAATCGTTGGAATTGATCATGGGACAAGAGCTATATTTTCGGCGGACTCGCCGACTATTGCGAGATTTAGCATGCGGGAAGTAATAGGTGCGTAAACACTAAATTAACCATTCAAGTAACGCCAATTAAAGCATTGAATTACATAAATTATTGCTGGGCTTGGTATGGGTGGCGGCACCCATTTCGATCATTTTCCGGAGCACTTTGCAGACATAATTTTTTTGAGCGGAATGATTTTTGGCACCGGCATGATACCGCGCCACGGCGACAGTCCACGAACCATGGCGCGATTTCAGGCGTTTCAGAAACTTTGCTGCGTAGTCAACATTGCGTCCCGGGTCGAACATCGCATCTAAAGATGGGAAGGCTGACTGGTGATAATGAAGGTTGATTTGCATGCAACCAACGTCGATCAGATAGCGCCCATCGCGTTGTTCTCTCATGATGATGCGGTCGGCCTCTGAACTATTCTTGGGAAAAAATGTCCGTCCATGGCTGTTGAGAGCAAAGGGATGCAGTCGACCACCACGACCGGATTCCGTTTGTCCTACAGCATAGAGCAATGCAACGGGCACGCCATGTTTGTGCGCTGCTGAAATGATGTGTCTCTCGCAAACATGAGTTGTTTCATCCGCGCTCACTGCATGTGTGTTAAATGACAGCAAGGCCATGGCTGCGAACAGTTGAAGGCTGCGGCTCAACCGCCTTGTCTGATTGATCACCATAGTTGAAATCAAAGCCTCCATTGTGTTGCAACTGTCGCTGCTTGTGGTCCGGATTGCCCGCTCCGGATTGCGCCAGACCGGCACCCGCGCTTGAACCAGAGTCCGAGCCTGGCAGGCGTTCGGGCGCTGCGGCTGCTTGCGGGCCGGAGACCACAATCGTGTCAAGACGAATACCCGCAGACCGTAGTGCCGCAACCAGCGCCTCCTGATCCTGAAGGATGGATTGATGGGCGATGGCCTTCTCCGCTCGAACCTCAACCTGCATTTGATCGCCGATGAGTTTTAGGCTGACGTTCAGCATCCCCATCTCAGCAGGGTTGAGTTGGAGTCTCAGCGTTTTCACAACACTCCCGTCCGGTCTTGTTATCTGGTTGGTCTTAACGGCAGACGCAATTGTTGCTGTTGGGTGAGTGCCTTGTTGGGTGAGCAGTTCCGCCAGTGTTTTGCCGACAGGATTCAAGGCAGCTGCGCTCGTTGCAGCAGGTTCGGTTCCAGAACGTTGTGTTGGTGCAGCCGGTTCGGTGAGTGTCATCACGTCTGCCAGGGGTTTGGGTTCGGTTGAACCGTTCAGTCGAGTGAACAGCTCTTGGTCTTGATGACTATTGCCCCAACTGTTGCCAGCGGCGTGGCCTGATATTTGGGCAGGGGCTTCATCTCCAAGTTTCGATGAAGCGTATAGAGCCTGCGGGCGAGGCGTCTGGAACATGATCGGCTCGATTTCCTTGCGCGGTTCCTCAGGCGTGTCCCCCGCGCTGACTACGGTTTCATGTTCCACCTTTATTGCATGGCTTTTCGGCCAACTGTCTTTGCTCAAAGATGCGATCAAGCTGGGTTCCTTGCCAGAGGGTTCCCCGAAACTCGTTTCTGCATGTTCAACGATAATCGGAACAGATGGTCTTTTTTCCTCCTGGGAATCGCCCGTTTTTTCATTGTCAGAACCAAGTGCTGCCGGTTCCGTTCGCGATCGAGGGTCACGCGTTTCTGCCATAAGTCTGTTTTGACTCCCCTTCAGCAAGTTCTGAAAAGTCGATTGGTCTTGCCCATCTTCTTGCCCGCCCTTTCCAAGAAGGGCTGATCCATCATGCGTTGATTGATGCAGTTTCGGGGTTTCCGTCGCGATGTTGTTGATAGGGGTCATGGTTCAGTTCGCCAGCATGTCATCAATTGTCCCAAGCAATGCTTTGCCTTCTTCGATCATTGCAGACAGTTCTTCGTCTGCAGTGTCTGGCAATGATTGCCCGTCTTTCGACTTTGCCTGCGCGCTGGGTTGTTGCAGGTCAGATTTTTGCGGATCGGTTCGGCCCAAATCGGCGAGGGGCGCGGTTATCGATGCGAGCATTGATCGTGTTGCGTCGAAAAGACTTTGATCTTCGGTTTCAAGCTTTGACCGTTCAATCGAGACGAGAGCAACTGAGGTTTCGCCGGGTGTCTTCTCACTCATGCTCGCGATGAGCGACCAGAGTTTCAGCGTGTCTTGATTGACTGCAAAAAGTTGATTGGCTTGGGAAAGCGCGCTCAATCTGGCGGTCGCATGAGCAGCCAGTTTCAGCCTTGCCTTCACGACCGCATCGCGCGCGATGTCACGATAGAGCGTTACGCCCAATCCATCTGGCAGATGGCTGGTGATCTCATCAACGGTTTCAAGTTCCAGCCCGTGTCGTAAAACGGAAACGCCCTTGCGCAGCAATGCAAGATATTGGGCGCGATAGGGCGATGCGGAAAAACGCCTGGCATATTGCTTGGCGACTGAAAAAAACGGAAGTCCGTTCTCTGCCGACAGGTGCAATGTCATCAATCTGCGCAGGGCAACTTCTTCCAGAAGAGTGCCGGGCGCGTTCAGGCGCACCGTGTTGTAAGAAGAGATCGCTTTAGCTTGATCAACTCTGGCCCACAGGCTGGCCTGTGCAAAGTCGATATAGGGACGCAGTCTTTCATCGGTCTGCGCGCCGTTGATGCTCTGGAACGCCTTCATTGCCTGCACCGGGCGCCCTTGACGATAGCGCAAAGCCGCCAGTGCCAGATTGACGCGAGTCTGATCGGCCTGAGGCTGTGCAAGAACCCGGTTGATGGCTTGTGAGGATGCGCCCGTTATAGCCAGAACAATGAGCGAGCGAAACTGATCATCGGTCCATTTCGCAACAGGCTCCGCTTCGCTGACCCACGCAATCGCAAGCTTGCGCAAATGATCCTGCAAAGAAAATGCGGCCTGGTCGCCGCTGGCAATCCGGTCCTGAACCTGGAAGAGCGACGTCATCAGCGAGGTGATATCGAGCTTCTCCTCAGCATCTGCATGCTGAAAGAAACCCACGCAGAAAACGATCGCCAGACCGGGCATCTTGGCTCGTAAAGCGCGTTTCATCACGAAGCCTCCAGCAGAATTTCTATGCGACGGTTGACAGCGGCTTCTGGTGCTCGTTTGTCTTGCAGTTCTGTATCGGCAAAACCAATGATCCGGCTGAAACGTGACGCGGTCATTCCGGCTCGAAGCAGCATCAAACGTGCAGAATGCGCGCGATCAGTGGAAAGACGCCAATTGTCATATCCAGCACCCGCATAGGGACGCGCGTCGGTGTGGCCAAACACGTGCAGATTTCCGGGGCGGTCGGATAGCACACGTGAAATTTCTTCCATCACCAGAACCAGTTGTCCTGCTGGCACGGCTGAGCCGATTTCAAACATGCTGAATTGAAGTTGGTCGGTGACAGAGATGAGAACACCATCGTCGGTGGTTGTTATTTTGACACCTTTGGCGAGAGGGTTCTGTTGCTCGAACTTGTTGGAAAAAGCCGCTTTCAAATCCGCCTCAATGCTTTTTGCGATTTGCTCCGCTTCCAGCTTCTTTTGCGCTTCGTCCCTTTCCGCTTCCTTCAGGGCCGAGACTTCAGCTTGATCGTCGGGCTTCTCAGAACGGTCCTTTGTTTTCTCGTCAGCGCTTTGCACTTCGGCTTGCTCAACATCCGCTTCCGGTGACACCGGCTCCACAGCCTCGCGTTGTTCGCCACCCAACCTTAAAGGCTTTTGGGTTGGTTTTGGCTTGTCAGCGGGCGGTGCATTTCTCGCTTCGGTCTCCGGGCCTTTGCTGTCTTCCCCTGCGAGCGAAACCGGTTGAGCAAACGGGTCCAGAAAGGCGTCGTCAATCAGGGTTGTGGCAGATCCCGTCAGGTCTGGTGTCGTCTCTGACGACAGGATGCGCATCCTTTCCCGTTCTGCAAGGCGGTCCAAAACAGGCATTGGATTGTTGAGAAACAACTGGCTTTTTTGCTGGGGCAAGTCTTGCTTGACGACTGATGCTGGTTCCTCGGTTTCCTTTCCCGGTTTGTTCGGTTTTTTGGTTTCGAGACCGGAAGCTTCTTCCAGACCCTTTGTACTGCGGTTGCGATCAACCAGTTTGACGGGGTTGAAGTAGCTGGCGACGGATTTCTTTGTTTCTTCATTGGCAGCGTTGACGAGCCACAACACGAGAAACAGCGCCATCATCGCTGTCATGAAGTCGGCGAAAGCAATCTTCCAGGCTCCGCCGTGGTGGCCGTCGTCCCCATTCATCACCCGTTTGACGATGATGATTTCTTGTTTTTCATCATCATTTGTCATGGTGTCAGCAACTCGCGAAGTTGTGCGGTTATGGCGTTGTATCGGGTCGACATGACACGATCCCCCAGCGTCGCGACCAGTTCTCCATCGGGAGAGTCATTTGATTCAAAAACGATTCCATTAGGCAATGGCTGGTCACGCAGCGTGTTGATGATGTCTTTTGGACCACGCAACGTCAGGCGTTGGGTAGTGTCTTCCTGCAGAATATTATCGAGTTCTTTGGTGGCTGCCTGCACGCATCTCCTAGTCACATCGGCATCTACCAGCGGCATCAATGCATCGACAAGATCGAGTTCAAAATGCGCGACGGCCTCTTTCACAGCTGTTTGGAGGGTATCTTCAATCTGCTTTGAGAGGAGAGCCAATACGTTTTCATCAATTGCCACGTGGTGATCATTCTGCCTAGGCGGCTGTTCTTCAGGCTCTGCCGAACCTGCTGGTGCAACAGATACGTCAGGTTCCGGGAGTGCTGGTTCAATGATCATCTCTGCAGGAGTGTTCGCTGCAGGTTTTTCTGCTTCCTGTTCCATTTCCTCTTTTCGCAACGGGTGCCATTGCCGTGCTGCCGGAGCATGCTTGAACAGCGGCCTAAAAGACTTGCCGCTCCGCTCTCTTTGTGGAGATAGGGGGAAAAACGCGGAGCCGCTCTGGAGATCAGCCTTCTCAATCACGCAGCTTCTGTCCCCACCCAGCGCTTGAGAACCCGGGCAGCAGCTTCCTGATCGCGATTGGTTATGTCACGCAAGCGCTCTTCTGGTGCAGGTATCTCCTGCGGTGCCGCTTCAATGCCGGTTCCTGATTGGTCGTTTAGAGGAGCCGATTCCATGGATGTGTCAGATTGCGGCGCTGGCAGTTGCGTATCGGCCTTTGGCCCATCCAACGCGGGCGCATTGTCATTGGCCAGTATTGATGCATCTCCCGTAAGCGTGTCCGGTGTTCGCAACACCGCGTTGATGAGAGGCCGTATTCCAAGCAGGGCCAGGAGGAGCGAGCCAATGACAAAAGCGAATGCATTGATGTAAGTGCCGGCAAGATCCATGACGGTGTCTGAAAGCCGCGCCTCAACGGGCTCGATTGCAGACGTTGTGTCTGCAAATTCGACCGCGCTGACATCAATCAGGTCACCGCGTTTGTCGTCGTAGCCGAGGGCAGCCTTTGCTACGCGTTCGATTTGTGCAATCCGCTGGTTGATGTCTTGCGCCGAAGCGTTTGGTCCCAGTAGTTCATTGATGATCGCTTGGTTGACGATAATGGAGGCGGACAGGCGTGCAATCGAATATCCATTGCTGACCGTCGCCACTTTCTTCGAGTTGATTTCGTAATTCGTGGTCTCTTCACGCCGTTCGCTTTCCTGAGAAGACTGGGGTCCAGCAGCGGTCTGTTCTTCGGCGTTGGGCAGGTTCTGTTCCACGCTCACGGGCTCAGATGCTGATCGCTGTGAGGTCTGATCCTGCGTTTTGACAACCTGGACGGATCGCTCGATCCGCGATTCCGGGTCAAATATGGTTTCCTCAGTCTGCCGTTTGTCGGTGTCGATCGTGGCCTGAACGCTGACCCGGAAGTTCAGTGTTCCCAAATACGGGGTGAGCGCCGTTGTCACTTTCTGGGCGAGCTGATCTTCGACAGTCTGTTGAATGCCGATTGAATTGGTCAGCATGTTGGTGGCCGGGTCTTCGCCCGCGGCAAGCACCAAACCGCGCCCGTCCAAAACGGTCACATTCTCGATGGACAGTTGAGGCACCGCGGCGGCAACGAGATGCCGAATGGCGAGCGCTGATCGCTTTGGTTCTGATCCGTCTGTTCTGACCAGAACCGATGCGGATGCAGGCCTGTTGCGGTTTGAGAAGCTGCGTTGATCGGGCAAGACGAGGTGAACGCGTGCTGCCTTCACACCGTTGATAGCCTGAATGGAGCGGGACAATTCCCCTTCAAGAACCCTGACTTTCGTGACCTCCTGCATGAAGGATGTCAGGCCAAGCGATCCAAGATTGTCAAACAGTTCATAGCCGGAACCGGAACTCGCTGGCAGACCTTTTTCGGCCAGTATCATGCGGGCCTGGCTGGTTTTGCCGCGCGCGACCGAGATGGACGTCCCGCCACTGTCGACATCATATCCGATACCAGCTTCCGAAAGCACAATCCCCATTCTGTTGATGTCATCGCGTTCGATGCCGATATAAAGGGTCTCAAACTCCGGTTGGTTGACGAACCGCGCGCCGAAACCCACGACAACCATGATCAAAGCAAGGGTCGCAGCCATCAGGCCGAGACGTCGCGGACCAAGTGCCGCGAGATTCGAAGCGATGTTTTGAAGCTGCTGCGGCAAACCGTTATTCCTGAACAAGATTTGCTGCGAAACTAGCGCAGGAAGCTTGTGCGGATATGACCGCCGAGTTGACCAATGGCTAAAAATCGAAGAGACCGCCGATGGGTTTGATCCCACCGACGGTCTTCATTGCTGCTACCGGTTTTGGTTCTCGTTAACCTATCGGAAAAGTGACAGGATCGACTGGGCGCTTCCATTTGCGATGGAGAGTGCCTGAGTGCCCAATTGCTGTTGCGTTTGAAGAGCAGACAGGCGTGTCGATTCCTTCGTCATATCAGCGTCGACCAACGTGCCGATGCCCCGATCGACAGCATCCATAAGGTTCGAAACGAAATCGGACTGCATGTCGATTCGACCCTTCGATGCACCTAGATCGGATGCTGCTGTTGTCATGCTGGAAATTGCCGTATCGACGGCGGAAATCATGTCGTCGATGTCCGCGTCCGTCAGTGTCGCGGCGGAGACATCAAGATTTGCGACGGTCACCGTTACAGCACCTGTGCCAGTGGTGGTGAATTCGGTGTCCAAAATACCGCTGGCGGACGCGCTGGCATCAAACAGTTTAGTCGTGCTTGTGTCGATGTCGACCGTGCCAACGGAGACTGAACCGTCTGCCGCGCGGTTAAACGAAGCGACAACTTCTTTCGTTGCGTTGTAACCTGTGGCGGAAGAGTCTGTGGTTAGCCAGTTCTCGCCGCTGAAGCTTGCTGATGTCGCGATGCTGGTCAACTGGTTTTGCAGTTCGCCAATTTCGCTCTGGATTTTTGATTTATCGACACCGGGTTCACGGGCAGCAACGAGTTTCGATTTGATCTCGTCAACCACGTCGATTGCTGCGGTCATACCGGTATAGGCCACATCGACCTTGGCACCGCCAAGACCCAATGCATCCTGAACGGTTCCCAGCGCCTTGTTGTCCGAACGCATGGTCGTTGCGATTGACCAGTAGGCAGCATTGTCGGATGCGCCATTGACCTTGAGACCCGTGGAAATGCGTTCCTGCGTTGTGCTCAACGCCGCATTCGTCGCCTGGAGTGATTTGAGGGCCGTCATCGCTGACGTGTTTGTTATGATACTGGACATCAATGTCCCCTTTTTACGCTGTACAAATTAGTAGGGACATTCCGGCCTGACCGGAAACAGCTTTGGCATCATGCCACCGACCATCCCGTCGGCTTGCTGTGGTGGCGTCAAACTGGACAACAGGAATTGCGAGTTCATGAAGATGTGCAGGACACTATTCGCAGTGGGAATTTCAGCACAGCCTGGGTGACTCTTCCTTAACTAAAGGAAGGACCGCATCATGCTTCCAACCAACAGGTTCCAGCCGTCAATGAGGATGAAAAACAGAACCTTGAACGGTAGTGCGACCACCGTGGGGGGAAGCATCATCATGCCCATAGCCATCGTTATTGTTGCAACAATCAAATCAATGACCAGAAACGGAACAAGGATCAGAAATCCGATCTCAAAACCACGCTTGATTTCGGAGATCATGAAAGCCGGAACCAGCACTCTCAAAGGGACAGTTTCGTCAGCGTTCTGTACGGACTGGTCGCGTTCCGCAGCCAGATCTGCAAAGAGGATCAGATCCTTGTCGCGCACATTGCGCATCATGAATGCGTGGAAAGGGTCTGCGATCTTCTGCAACGCTTCGGCTTCCGAGATTTGCCCGTCGAGAAGTGGTTGCAGTCCTTCATTCCACGATCTGTCAAACGTTGGAGACATGACATGAAACGTCATGAACAGGGATAGGCTGATCAGGATGAGGTTGGCTGGCGTCGTCTGCAGTCCAATGCCCATGCGCAGAATCGAAAACGCGATGATGAACCGCGTGAAGCTCGTCACAACAATCAGGATTCCAGGTGCAAGGGCAAGGACCGTCAACAGGCCGAACACTTGAATGATCTGCCCTGAAGTCTGCCCGCCTTGCAGTGGGTTGAGCGCCTCGAGATCGAGTTGCTGCGCCTCCGCAACGCCCGTTGCCATCGCCACGACCGCCAAGCTCAAAGCGGCTGCCCTGCCGATTTTGAACAACATCGCGGACGTCATTCGAACAACAGGGTTCGAACAAGGATTTTTTCGACCGCGCCACGGCTGCGAATTGAAGCGCGTTCAGCCAGTTCGGCCTTCAGATTGAGATAGCCGCTTGGGCCTTCAACATGATGCAGGCGCACTGTGCGCATATAGGCAAAAAGATCCTGATGGATCGCTTCAGCCAATGCATCATCCACCATGTCGTCCGCCACGAGCGCCAATTCGAGGCGGACCCAGACATCGGACGGCGCTGCCAGATTGGTCAGAATGGGGGCGAGTGTCTTCGCATAGCCAGTCAGAGAAGGTGCATCCTTGTCATCACCCTTCTCGCTCTTTTCGTGTTCTCCTTCTTCTCCTTTACTGTCCATCTCACCATTCTTTGTACTCTCCTCATCAGCTGACGAGATCGCGGTCCCGTTAATTGGGGTCAGCATCATGGAAGTGCCAAAACCTGCCGCGGCAGCGATTGCCGTCAGCAAGAGAATGACGATGATGTTGAGGACCATCGAAGGCTTTTTGGCTTCCGCTTTTCCGCCTTCCTGGTCCTGCTTTGCAGGTTTCTTCGGTTTCGACATTACGGGCGCCTAGAACGGGAGAATGCGGTTAAGCAGTTGCTGCCCGTAGGGTGGACGTTGAACCTGCGAGACGTGCCCTCGACCGCCATAGGAAATGCGTGCCTCTGCAATACGCTCATAGGAAATGGTGTTTTTCGGACCGATATCTGTTGGCCGCACAATGCCTTCGATGGTCAGTATGCGCAGCTCTGAATTGACACGAACTTCCTGTGACCCGCGCACGATTAGATTGCCGCCGGGCAGCGTGTCCTCGACAAGCACTGCAACGGATAGACTGATCGATTCCGATCGCCTCGTGCCACCGGCGCCGGAAAAGTTCGACGTCGAGCCGACATTGGCATTGCCTTCAGCGTCATTGCCAACACCACCAACGGCAAAGTCTCCGCTGCCATTGAGGCCTCGACCAACGGTGCGATTGCTGTTCGATTGATTGTTCAGTTGCGCCTGATCGTCAATTGAAACGATGACGGTCAGGATGTCGCCAGGCTGCATGGCGATATCGTCGGAAAACAGATCGCCCTTTCGGTTGTCCCATATTGAGAAATTCGCGTTTTTTCGACCGTAAGAGCCACGCCTTGTCACGGTACCGTTGATGGCTCCCAAGGGCCTTGTGTCCACAGCCGACATTGAAGGCGCCCGCCCGATATCGGCAAAAGTCTCAGCGCATCCGGTCAGGACCAAAGCGCCAAAGAGACTGAGAAAGATACGGTGGCTGGGGCGGGTCATTGGGTCGCCATGTCCTTGCCGAGCGAGGCGATAATGGTTGTGAGATTGGCAGCTTTTTCTGCCGCCATCTCATTGAGGATCAGCCCGGCCTGCCGGGTCGGCAGTTTCATGAGCAACGCGGCGGCCAGTGAGTGTTCGAGAATTTCCAGACGCCCTGCCGCCGCGTCCGGCCGCATTTTGGAATACATTTCCACCAGAATGAGTTGCGCCTGCGCGGTGAAGTTGTCGCGTTTCTTTTGCAGAGCCTCAAGTTCCTGTTTGCGCGCCTTCAAAGCCTCTATGCGTTTTTCAACCTGCGACTGGAGTTCCGCCAGTTCTTTGGTTTTCAATGCATACCGCTGTTCGCGGGCGAGATCTTGAAAGTTGGTGCAGAAATTGGACGTTTCATCATCCGATTTGGGCGAGG
Source organism: Pseudomonadota bacterium (assembly GCA_039180085.1). Classification (GTDB taxonomy): domain Bacteria; phylum Pseudomonadota; class Alphaproteobacteria; order Rhizobiales; family Rhizobiaceae; genus Pseudahrensia. The sequence continues at coordinate 158,640 of JBCDDX010000001.1, read as the reverse complement.
TCTTCTGGGCAGCCGGTTTTTCCGGCGAAGCTGCGAACGTTTCTGGGGCGGCAGAAAGAGTGAGAAACCCGGCCAGAGCGGCAATTGCCGTGAAATAATCCGTTTTGATCATTGAAGCACCAGCTCTGCCTGAAGCGCGCCAGCGGTTTTGATCGCTTGAAGAATGGCAATGATGTCGGCGGGCTTGACGCCAAGCTGGTTCAGCCCGCCCACAAGGTCCTGAAGGTTCGTGCCACCCAGTGTCGCAATCTGACCGCCGTCCTGATTGATGGCGATTTCCGTCGTCGGCTCAACCGCTGTTTCGCCGTTGCTGAAGGGTAGGGGCTGAACCACTTTTGGCAGTTCGCTCACTTTTACAGTCAGCGTGCCGTGGCTTACCGCAACTGTTGAGACCTGAACGCCACTGCCGATCACGACCGTTCCCGTGCGTTCATCCAGAACCACGCGAGCAACGGAATCGGTCTGAACCCGTATGTTTTCGATTTGGGCGATGAACCGGGCCGCTGAGATATTTTTCGGCCTGTGCAAGACAATAGTGGAAGCGTCGAGTTCGCGCGCAACCAAGGTGCCATAGCGTTGTTTGGCAAAATCGTTGACCGCATCAGTCAGCGCAACAGCGGTTGAGAAATCGGCATTGCGCAAACGGACTTTCAGGTTCTTCATATCTTCGAGCTTGTCAGGCAGTTCTCGCTCCACGACACCGCCATTGGGAATGCGACCTGTGGTCGGCGTGCCGGCTGTTACGCTTTCCGCGTCGCCTGTTGCCTCAAACCCGGAAACCAGTACCTGCCCCTGAACAGCGGCAAATATGTCTCCGTTGGGCCCACGAAGCGGGGTCATGACCAGTGTGCCGCCGCGCAGTGATGTTGCGTCGCCTATCGATGAAATCGTCACGTCCAGTTTGGTTCCGGGTCGCGCGAAGGCTGGCAGTTTCGCAGTCGCGACCACGGCGGCAATGTTTTTCGATCGCGCAGCGCGTTCGCCGTTTGCAATGCCGAGAGACGTCAACATGGCTTTCAGCGATTGCTCGGTGAAGGGGGAGTTACGCAACCCGTCGCCTGTACCCTTCAGGCCGATGACGAGGCCATAGCCAACCAGAATGTTGTCGCGCGCGGTTTCAAGATAGGCGATGTCTTTGACGCGCGAGGCGCCAAAAGCCGGGTGCAGCCAGATGAAAGCTATTGCAAACGCAATCCATCGCATCATCATATTTGTTCCACTTCCGCTGACCCGTCAGCGTGAAGCTTTGCAGCAAATACCTTGCCGCTGGCTGGATTGCGCAGCCTGATTGTTTCGCCCGCTGCCCCATCGGCCAAAGCCATTGCGAGCACTTCAATTTGCAGGCCGGCATTGCGCAGCCGAACGCGAACCGGTTCCCCGGCCCGAACGACCGGCGCTACTTTCAATGACGTGGTGGCGATGAAACGGCCGGGCAGAATGGTTCGAACAGCGATCTTACCAATCGCATTTTCATGTTTTGTAACGAAGGCGTAACGAATGCGCGGAGGCTTCGTCAGAATGACGGCTTTCAGGTCCACCGCTTCAATTGTCTGACCTGGATATACCGTTCGTGTCGAAACAATGGCCTGTTCAGCCAGGGTTGGTGCGATTGAAGAGAGACTGAAAAGCGCCGTCAAAGCGGCGGCCTTGAATGTGTGCCGAACCCGTTTCATCAGCTTACCGAATGTTTCGGGATACAACAGACGCCATATCATCAGCGGCCTGAATCACCTTGGAATTCATCTCGTACCCGCGTTGTGCGGAGATCAGTTCGGTAATTTCCTTCACGGGGTCCACATTGGATGATTCCAGATAACCCTGTCGGATGGTGCCGAATCCCGGGTCCCCCGGGACACCTGTATTTGCGTCTCCCGATGCGGCGCTGACCCCGAACAGATTGTCACCAAGAGGTGTCAGGCCCGCATCGTTTGCAAATGTCGCCAGCGTCAATTGGCCAAGCTCTTGCAAATCCTGTTGATCCGCAAGGCGTGCAAAAACCTGGCCGGTCGAATTAACGACCACTTCAAGTGTGTTTTCAGGAACGGTGATTGCCGGGGAAACCAGCAATCCATCGAGTGTCACCAACTGTCCCGTTGCATTGGTGTTGAACGCCCCTGAACGTGAATAATAGGTCTGCCCGTCCGCGCCTTCTATCTGAAACCAGCCATTACCGGTCAGTGCCAAATCGAAGGTGTTGCCGGTGCTTGCAAGACTGCCCTGAAGGTGGACATTGCGTACGGCGGCGGTGCGCACCCCAGACCCGACATGAGCCCCTTCCGGCACAATCGCCTGATTGGCCTGGCTGGGCACCCCATGGGCGCGCTCGGTCTGATAGATCAGATCAGAAAACTCTGCCCGCGCCCGCTTGAAGCCGGTGGTGTTGATATTGGCGATGTTATTCGCAATCACTTCGAGGTTTTTCTGCTGAGCATTCATGCCGGTGGCGGCGATGGAGAGGGCGCGCATGTGATGTTCCTTAAATGGCCATTCGGCTGACTTCGAGATAGGCGGTCACGACTTTGTCGCGCACGGCAAGGGCCATCTGAAGCGACCGTTCCGCCGCCATGACGGCTTCCGCCACTTCACGTGGTCCTGCATCCCCACCGCTGAGCGCCTGCATGGACACCGCCTCTGCGCGGGCAAGATTACTCATGGTTTCCTGTCCCATGTCGGTTAGTGTCTGCGAAAAACTCGTCGTGCCTGTCGCGCCAGTTGGCGTTGCACCGCTGGTAGTACCAGACGCATTGACAGACAGGTTTCGGTTGGCAGCGGCAAGCGCGGAAATACCTTCAATCATCAGGATTGCCTCATCAGATCGATAGTCATGGAAACAATGTCACGCACTTGCCGGATCATTTGCAGGTTGGCCTCGTATGACCGATTGGCCTCGCGCATATCGGCCATCTCGATCAGCATGTTGACGTTCGGGAGTTTGACCAGACCGGTTTCGTCCGCCGCCTGATGGCTGGGGTCAAATTCGGTCGGGTAAGCGCTGGTGTCGCGCGCAATCGCGTTGGACCGAACGAGTTCAACCCCGCTTGCGCGATCGAGCTCAGCGCTGAAACTGATGGTCTTTCGCTGGTAGGGATCGCCGCCTGCAACGCTGGAAGTTGATGTGGCATTGGCCATATTTTCCGATACGACACGCAGCCGGGCAGATTGAGCTTCCAATCCGCTGCCGGCGATCCGCATGGCGGCCGAAAGTGCATCCATTACGCACCCCTCGTCGTCATGAGGATCATTCGATGGAATGATTTGGTAATCGCGGTGTTCAACTCATAGCCACGGCGCACTTCGCCAGCCGTTATCAACTCGTCCTGCAGTGTGGCTTTTTTTGCCCGTCCCTGTTCGTCAGTTTTGACTTCCACAGCAACCGGGCTGCTGCCTTCGGTGACGCCCCCGCCCATATGTTTTTGGTCGGTGGTGGAAAGTCCGAATGCTCGTTGCGACAAAACCTGCTTGAATGGGACAACATCGACAGGCGTGTAGCCATTGGTGTTCATATTGGCGACATTGCGGGCAACCATATGCTGCCGCACTTCCATCCAGTTTGCTTGCTGTGAGGCGAGCTTGAACAGGCTGACTTTTTCCATCTCCATATTCGCGACCCTTGCCCGGCAAATTTGCTGTGCTTCCGTTTGAGGCCCGATGATAGAACATGCGTCTTGTGTGAGGCTGATGTCGGCTTCCCGTGCTTTACGGGTTCCAAATCAATGATGCGTTGTCAGAGGTCGCAACCGACCACCCATTATTTGTTCTGCTGATGCGAACAACGGTGGAGCCGTCCGGCAGTTTTGAACCGGAAGACACGGGGAAGACATCGCGCCCATCGGAAATCAGCGCTGTGCCTGCACTGGCGAATATGACAGTGTATCCGTCTTTGGGCGTTGGTTTCGAACGGCTTTGATTTGACGGGCTGGGCAATTGTATTTCCCGCACCGGCTGTCGTGGTTCAATGGAACCAGTCACCGTCAAATCCAGGTCATTGATATTGAGGACACCAAATTGAGATCGTGGCTGAACTTGCGCAACGGGCAGGTCTGGAATGGCGGAATCGGCATCCAACTGTCCTGTAAACGCCATGCGTGGTGGCGAGAAACTGTCTGGGTTCTTATGGATGTGCCACGGCAGATAGGCGCTCGCGACCGCCAAACAAACGCCAGCAATGCCAAGTGAGAAATCCGTCAGATAGTTTTTTCTCGAACGTCTGAAGCGTTTGCGTTTTTGACTGTCGGTTTTTCGATCATCCATCGGCCGTCAAACCTCCTTGTTTCAGATGATCCACCAACACCTCAAACGGGTTGGCGCAATGGGCTTCGCCCGGCGTTTGACGCAACGCGTCGTAAATCAAAGGAACGGTTGCAACGGCCTTGTCCAGGCTCGCGTCGCCGCCGGGCGACCACCCGCCGAGCATGCGCAAATCGGTTGTGCTTTCGTAAAGAGCAATCATTTTGCGAAGCTGCAAAACAAGCGCCTGCTCCTGGGCAGTCCAACAGTGACTGGACAATCGCGAAAGGGAAGATAAGGGGTTGATCGGCGGGTAACGCCCTTCTTCCGCAATGGCGCGGTCAAGAACGATATGTCCATCAATTGTGCCGCGCACCGCGTCAGCAACCGGATCATTGTGGTCATCGCCATCCACCAAAACGGTTGTGATGGCGGTGATTGATCCTCCACCCTGCACACCCATCCCAGCCCTTTCCAGAAATTTTGGCAATTGTTGAAACACGGATGTCGGATACCCCCGTGCAACGACAGGCTCGCCGCGCGCAATGCCGATCTCCCGCAGGGCATGGGCATAACGGGTGACGGAATCCATGAGAAGCAGCACCTGTTTGTTGGCGTCTCGTAAATCGGTTGCGATATTCATGGCGAGTTCAGGCGCACGGCGACGCATGACAGCACTTTCATCTCCTGTGGCCACGACCATGATTGTCCTGCCCCGGTTTTCGGTGCCAATTGCGTCTTCAATGAATTCCCGAACTTCCCGGTTGCGCTCTCCCACAAGGGCAACGACGATCACATCGAAGGCCCCGGCTTTTGCAAGCATCGAAAGCAATGTCGATTTGCCAACACCGGAACCGGCAAAGACTCCAACGCGTTGCCCAAGGCAAAGCGGCGTGAAAATGTCGATTGCCCTGATCCCGGTCAGCAATGGTGTGTCGATACGCTGTCGCCCAAGCGCAGATTTCTCTTTGACATGGCTCGAGGACTTGCCTTCTGCTGGTTCGTAAACTCCGGGAATGCGTGCCAAAGGTTTGCCATCTATCGGGTGGCCAAGCGCATTTATCACTCTGCCCGGCAAAGCAAGAACATCGCTTAAATCGGGAGTGGGAACAGGAAAAACGGGATCACCAAGCCGGACCTGGTTGCCGGTTTGCAACGGTGTAATGGAAACCTCGCGACCATTCACCTGATTGACCTCACCAAGCGTTGCGGCTCCGATGGCAACGAGATCGCCGAGTGCGACACGCGAATCCAGCCCGCACGCTTGGATAGCGTTCTCGTTCATGGCGTTCACAACACCGCCATGTTGAATCAAGGGTTGCTGGTCAGGATAGTTGCGCAACGCTTCCGCAAGTTTCGCAAGAGCGGCCATATCAGGAACTGCCGCCCAAAGTTTTTATGGCTGCTTCAAGGGAGCTTTCACTGTCGCGTAAAAGGGATGTGATATTTTCGAAATTTCGGTGGATCATGATGAGTTTCGACATCTCATCAACAGCATTCACCCCGGACTTCTCAACATAACCCTGAACGACGCCAGCCTGAGGGTCATCAACGACAGCAACGGGCGGTTGATGGGTAACGATTCCCGAATTGCCATAGCGCTTGAAATTGGCTTGAGGATCATACTCGAATATGCCGATTGCTCCGATCTGTTGCCCGTTTTGCATCAGAAACCCGTCATTGCTCACCTGGGGCGTGCCGCCCGCTGGGTTGAGCTGAATGGGTGCGCCACCCGGATCCAGAACCGGATGACCGTCCAACGAAACGAGTGCGCCTTCATTGGTCATTTTGAAGCGCCCGTCGCGGGTCACCACCGTGCCTGCTGGTGTTTCAACCGAAAACCAGAAACCTCCTTTGACGGCGAAATCGAGGCTGTTGCCGGTTTGCTCCAAAGCACCTTTTGCAGTGTTGGCAAATGACTGTCCTTCGGACACGAAAGAGGGCGAGCGTGTTGCCACGCCGTCCAGCACTTCCTCGAACCGAATTTGCGATGGTCTGAACCCGACCGTATTGGCGTTCGCAATATTGTGCGCAACGGTGCTCAGCCTGCGCTCCAGTGCCATTTGGGAAGACAGTCCAACATACAATCCTGTGTCCATTTTACCGTTTCCTATCGCAGTGTTTGAATGGTGAGCAGCAAATCAGTCGACACAGCAAATCCGCCACCGCCATTGAAAAGTCGACTAACATCGTCCTGGACAGGATTGGCCGCATCCCACAGGTTGACGAAACGGTTGATGAAAGCGTCGAGTTTTTCCGGATCTGAGAAATCATCGATATCCAGACGCTCCTCAATCATTGCGACCTGCTTGTCGATGTCGAGAAAAGCCGTGGCGTCAGGAATCTGAAGAGCGCTTCGCACGACAGTCGAAAGCGCGCGGTCGGCCAGAATGCCTTCCACACTGGTCAGCTCTGGAGCCTTGCGTTCGAAATAAAGCGCCAGACGTACACCTTCGTTGGAAGCACCGGCATTCTCCTCCAACTGCTGTCGCAGATATTTGTCGACAACGCCGTCCTGCGCTCTGGAAAAGGACGTTGTTGCAGAGCCGAAGCTGGCAAAGTCAAAACTCTCGGCGAAGTTGCGATAGCGCGCATCTGCCATTCGGTTGACAAAAGCGTCCTGTTCCTGCGTCCCACCTTCCAGAACCTTCACTATCAGCGCTTTGGCATAGCTCATATCCGCCAAGCCGTGTGCTTTCATGGCGTAGTTGAAGAGCCGGTCATCGTTGATGAAATCGTCAATCGATTTCACCGAACCGATATTGGCGAGATAATAATCGGTTTCCCGGCTCACCTGTTGATCCGATGCGACGACTTCCAGAGTGCGTGGTAGATCACGCACCGCATTCTGGTAGCCGGTGTAGGTGGTGATCATGATGGCGTTCCGTAAACGGTTGAATTTGTGCAAGCGCCAGTATTGGGCACGCATCCTTGCGTGAGACTTTCCGGCCCGAATGTCGGGTTCATCAAGCTCCGCGCAAGGCGTAGCCAATAGACCTCAAGGCGGAACAAACCGTCAGGATTCAAACGGCCTTGGGTATCATCATCGGATTGATCATAACGCTGGGATGCGTTTTTGGAGGCTTCATGGCCATGGGCGGACACATCGCTGTGCTCGCCCAGCCATGGGAATTCGTCATTATTGGCGGTGCGGCAATCGGCACTTTCTTTGTCGCCAACCCCATGGCTGTGATCAAAGACACGGGGCGGGGAGTTGTCGAAGCGCTGAAAGCCAAGACAGCGTCTTCGGCTGAGTTTCTTGAACTTCTTTCCCTGCTCTACAGCCTGCTTCAGGAAATCAAGAACAAGCCGAAAAGCGAAGTTGAGGCGCATGTCGACAGCCCAGAAGAGTCCGAGATTTTCAAGGCGCATCCCATGGTGCTGAGCCATGAAGAGTTGCGCAATTTCATCTGTGATTACTGTCGGCTGATTATGGTTGGTAATGCCCGTCCTCACGAGGTCGAGGCGTTGATGGAGGAAGAGATTAACACCATCAACCACGAGCAGATGGAAGCAGTTCATGCTTTGAATGCCGTTGGCGACGGCTTACCGGCGCTGGGCATCGTTGCGGCTGTTTTGGGCGTCGTAAAGGCGATGGGGGCGATTGATTCATCTCCGGAGGTTCTCGGCGGTCTGATTGCCGCTGCTCTGGTTGGGACCTTTCTGGGAATTTTTCTGTCTTATGCGGTGATGGCGCCAATTTCTTCGAAACTGAAAGTGGTGCGCAGCCAGAACATGCGCGTCTATTTCGTCGCCAAGCAAACCCTGATTGCTTATATGAACGGCGCTGCGCCGCAGATTGCACTTGAGTTCGGACGCAAGGCGATTGCTGCCCATGATCGTCCGTCAGTGGACGAAGTGGAAGAACAGATGTTTGGCGCGGCGGTTGCGGCATGAGCATCGAACCGGGTTCTCAGGATGCGGCGAACATGCACTCTCAGATTGTGGCGGGCCTTAGCCGCTCTATCGATTCCGGCAGTGCTGCAGATCGTGAGGCAACGCAGTTTTGGAAGCTGCTGATCGGTGATATCGGTGCTCACTTTCGCGAGACACTGTTTCACAAGATTGATATTGTGGGCACCCCGCGAGATGCGAAGGAAGAACTGGCATTTGACGGCGCTGTAACGTTCACCTGTTCCATCGATCGCAAACCATTTGCCCGCCTCTCATACTCTGCGCCAATGCGCGGAGTCGTCGCCTGCCTTTTTTTGGGCGGCGACACGCAATCCAATGCACAAGAGATTGCGGGGGATCTGACAAATGGTGAAATCCAGCTCCTGTGGCTTTTCTCGGCTCGAATCTTTGAACAGGTTTGCCACAAGGCAAATATCGCTTTCAAAAAATGTCAGATCACTCTGGTGACTGACGAAGAGAATCCTCAGTCATCACCCGGTGTTTTCAGTTCTTGTCGCATGCGGCTCGAAGCTGAGGCCCTGAGCGGAGAATTCGACCTGGCAATCGCCGCACACGCATTACCGGTTTCAGAACCGGCGGCTTCGAACCTGAAAGCATCCGACCCCACCCGCGGAATTGATATCAGTTCCTCGCAAGTTTCGGGACAGGTTGTTGTTCTACTCAAAAGCCGGACCTTGGCTCAGGTGGAATTGCTTCAAACGGGCGATGTTCTGCCGTTGGCAAAGCCAAGTGGGCTTGAGGGGCGATTTATCGTTCGTGATGAACCAGTGTTCGAGGGAGAGATCGGGCGCATGGGGCAGGCCTACTGTTTGAAAATCAATCGTACGACGGATGATGCGCGAATGATCTCGAAGAAACCCACAAGCGCGCCGACGCGCGAAAACATGGCACAGGCATTCTGATGAGTGACGATACAGCGGCGGTTTTGAACACGGATACGGGCGAAGGCAGTTCGGTAAGTGTAGATGAGGGCTTGGATGAAAAACCTGCGAGCCGTTTTGATCGCGCAGTTGAAGAGCTTGCCGATCCGGCCTTTCGTCCAAATGCGTCGCTGTCAAATGCCGGACGCTCAACCGCTTCCGCTGCGCTTTGGGATATTCCGGTTGAGCTGTCCGTTCTCATCGGATCAACACAGCTCAGCGTTGCAAAGCTCATGGAGCTGGAGTCCGGCAGCCTGATCGAGCTCAGCCGCAAGATAACCGAACCCCTCGACATTCTTGTCAACGGACGGGCTGTTGCAAAGGGCGAAATCGTCGCCATGCCCGATAATCCCGATGATTTTGGGATACGCATAACTGAAATGCTCCGCGGATGATGGCTCATGACCACGTTTGATGCCGACACAGTTTCCGCCCTCACACCCGCCCAGAAGGCTGCGGTTCTGATCGCCAGTGTTGAACAACAGACTGCGACCACCATGCTCAATAAACTTGAGCCCCATGAGCTCAAGTCATTGATGCGGGCGTCACGTGATCTGGGAGAGATTTCACACACCGAGCTGCAGGCAATTGTCGATGAGTTTGAACAGGATTGTCAGCAAAAACCGGGCCTTCAAAATTCGTCTGAACGTGTCCGCGCAGCGATTGAATCGTCGGTTCCGCCGGAGTCATTCTCCCAACTTGTTGAGCAGGCAGATGCCGCAAAGATTGCACTCAGCAAACGCAGTATCTGGGAACATCTGGAGGACGCACGCATAGAAGAATTGTGCGCCTTTCTTGAAAAAGAGAATCTCCATATTGCTGCGTTTATTGTTTCACGCCTGCCTCCGGCTTGCGCGGCGAAAATCTTGGAACTGCTGGAGGCCGACAAACGCAAACAGGTTGTGGCCGGCATGATGACCGTGCGGGCGCCTGATGCTGACGCGATTGCAGCCATTGAGGATCTCGTAACCTCCGGGTTTTCGCATCTGTTTTCGATGCGCAAAAGCGCCAATGGTCAGCAAAGTGTCGCCGGTGTTTTGAATGAGCTGGATGCGGAAGCGTCCAACCGCTTGTTTGAGGATCTGGCGTCAGTCATGCCGGATGAAAAAATAAAATCGATCAAGTCGTTGATCTTCCAATTCGAGGACATCGAACTGATGGAGAAAAGCGCCCGCTCGACCCTGTTCGACCAGGTGGCAACCGACATCACTTCAACAGCGTTGCATGGAGCGGAACCGAGCTTGATCGAGAGTGTGTTGTCATCTCTTGGACAACGCACAAGACGAATGCTGGAAGCCGATCTGAAAAGCGCAGGCAGCAAAACGGCGGATGAAGTTCGTGTCGCCAGAAAGCAAATCTCTGCGATGGCACTTCAATTGTCTTCTCAAAATCAACTGAAACTGCCGCAGCTCAGCGAGGCTGCTTAGCCCGATGGCCGATGATGAAGACAAAGGAAGCAAAACCGAGGATCCAACGGAAAAGAAACTCAAAGATGCGCATGATAAGGGGCAGGATGCATCATCGCGCGAGGTTCCGATTGCCGTATCCTTGATGTGCTTCACAGCCTATCTCATCATGAATGGCGGGGAGTTGTTCACGGATACGGCGAATGGCCTGCGATTTTATTTTGCCAACGCAGGCGAGATCGACCTGACGACTGGCCTCGATGCATCACAATTGTTCCAACATACCTTCCGCCAGCTCATTGGTTTGCTTGCGCCGCTATGCGTCCTGCTCATGATTGGCGGAATACTGGCCTCAGCTTTGCAAAACGAACCCCGGCTTGTTCTGGAGCGGATTAAACCGAAATGGAACAAGATTTCAATTGCCAAGGGTCTCACCCGAATGTTCGGCAAACAAGGTTGGATGGAATTCGCCAAAAATCTCGGCAAGCTGACAGTCACCGGTTTCGCGGTCTTTTTGACACTTTGGGCATCGGTCGATGTGATCATGTCCGGGATTGTTCAAAGCCCGGTGTCTTACAGCGCTGCGATCTTGAAACTCATCGACTGGCTGTTGATCATCGTGTGCGTTTCCATGGTGATCATCGCCACTGCCGACATGCTTTGGGCGCGGCACTCATGGTTCGAAAACCTCAGGATGAGCCGCAAGGAAATTTCCGATGAGACGAAACAGGCCGAGGGCGATCCAATTCTGAAGGCGCGAATGCGGTCCATTGCCCGCGACCGTCATCGTCACCGCATGTTTGAAGCTGTGCCGTTCGCAACCATGCTGGTTACTAATCCCACACATGTGTCTGTAGCGCTACGGTTCGATGAAGGACGGGACGAAGCGCCGGTGGTCGTTGCGAAGGGGCAGGATCTCATCGCGCTTAAAATCCGTGAAATGGCCCGCGAACACGGTGTGCCGATCTTTGAAAAAATTGAACTGGCCCGAGCGCTGAACAAATCGGTCGAAATCGATCAGATCATCCCGGCTGAGTTTTATACCGCAGTCGCAGAACTCATAAACATTATCTACTCAAAAGGTCCGGAAGGGGTGCGCCAGATATGATGAGCAAGAAAACTGCGATCGTTCTTGAAAAGCTTATCATGGAGAAAAGCTGTAATTTTGTGCGCGAACTCAGACTGGTGGATTTGCAGGATTATGTCGCGTTTCTGCGCTTCGGCCATCACCACCAGATCGCAGATATTGTGGATTCGGCAAGCGAGATGGAATTCACTCCAGGATTTCTCGTTTACCGCGAAAACGGGTTCGTCAACCTCACCTGGGACGGGCAACCGTCGGTCGCACTCGATCTTGCGATCCATGTGCCAGGATGCGTCTACGAGTATCGGCTATCACTTCGGCATACTTCGGCATCTGTTGAGTTGACGGGTGTGCAAACAAACCATGATGATGGCTCTTACGATACCAATATTTCCGGATTGGCGCGTGCTTTTGAACTGAATTCATTGAGAGCAGTCTCGCATACGCGTCCGGAGGAATTGTAGTTCAGGCGTTGCCCTGAATTCCGGCCAGTGGTGCAATTTCGTTTGGTTTTGATTGTGCCACGAGTTGCAGAACACGTTCTCTTGCTCGCACAGCCTGAGCAGACCCAACGTCATATTCTGCGACGATATCAAGCAGAACTTCCGTGAGTTCCAGACATTCCGAATCATTTTGAGGGTGTGCGACAAGCACTTGTTCGAACGCAAACTCAAGCGCCTCATCACTACCAGCAATGAGCGTTTCGTTTCCGATTTCGATTGCGTGCAACAAGAGTTCAGACGCGCGTTGATACGCTCTGGTCGCTGTTTTCACAGACACAAGTGTCGGCCCCCTTTTCCCAGAACAAGAGCTCAAAACCGCCCGAGCTTGGTCGAATATGAAAAGACCCTAGTGCGGCAAAAAAAATCTGCAAGAGCCGCGTGAATCTGCTTCACAGCAATGCGCTGACTGACGTTTTGGGCGATGATCACACAGTTTCGATGCAACAGTGCGGAACGTGCCGCTCAGTCACACTGTATAAAGTGCGGGATCAGAAAACTTGTTCGGGAGTTATGATGCCAAGTTTGAGCGCTTTGGCCACGGCGTGCGTTCTGTTGGTCGCTGACAGCTTCGACGCGAGGGCCAGAAAGTAGTGATTGATCGTGTGCTCAGACAGGCTGAGAATTTTTGATATCTCGAAGCTGGTCTTGCCGCGCGCAGACCACAACAGACAATTGATTTCACTTTTACTGAGATAAGGCGTTGGAGCTTCTCCGCGTGTTGCCGAAGTGCGATGCAACTCCACTGTCTCAAGATTTGCGTCCGAACGGTGCACTTTCAAAGGACCTGCAGCTGTATTCACGTGAATCACCCATGTCATATTTCAGGTGATACAACTTATAATTGCTTTATGAATATATGCAACTATTTGGACTACCTTTCATTTGGTGGCCATGAAACGTTGCCCGGCGCGGGGCGGGTCATGAGGCGGGCCTGCAAAACACTGAGCGATTTTCATCCAGTGCCGGGCTGTATCTCCAACGGCAACGATATCTGTATCAGCTACATTTCGTGTTTGAGCAACGATCTGGCAGAAACCGACGGCGCTGCCACTGACCCTGTCCTTTTCCTGATCTTCTCCCCGGGTCCAAATAGCACCAGACGGGGCGGTTAATGCCACGAAAGGCATTGGGTCGGGCACAGGCTGCCTTCGGTTTGTGAAAGTCCAGCCAAAAGTCGCAACGCCCAGATGCGCAATATTCCTGATCCTGTCGGTGTCCTGGCGAACGGTTCCTAGAACATCAAAGACTGCTTGCCCATGCGCCCAGGTTTCCATCTGCCTCGCCGTGATGGAAGACCGTGCCGACATGTCGGGCCCAATCCACTTCAACCGTGCTTTGGGATCAATATGTGCAAATGCATCGGCGGTCTTGAGATATTCCAGCCGCCAAGTGTCGAAGAGCCGTGATCCTGACAGGCCGTCCAGCCATTCCGCTTGCATGTCCATCATGCTGCGTCCGGCGACAAGCCCTTTATGAACCGGTTTGGCAAAAGCTGGGAACTCGTGTGGCGCTTCGAGCGAAAGACGCGCGGCAAAATTGAACATATGAAGATGGCCGATAATGTCGCCAATGCTCCAGTTCTTGAACTGCGTTGGCCGAGCAAACGTCGCGTCGTTGCAACTGGACAGAAGCAAATCGAGCGCTTCGCTTTCTGCTCGAAAATCGAGAGCTTGTTGCATGGCGTGTCCTTCCCGAAAGTTGCCAGAACCCGGTTGGCTTACTTTATGTGTCTCACAACCAATCTCGCAACGCCGGACGATGGAAAGAATGCTGTTTCCAAACCGTCGGTCATGTTCCATTTTGCAGCTGGACTGTAGATAGATTTCGACCGCAGAACGGCTGATAAATGGAATTCAAGTTATGACCAACCATCTTTTCGACGGGCTTTTCGGTGATGCCACAAATGAGCGCCCGCTTGTGCGCTTCCCAGATGGAAAAAGTTTGTCCTATGGCGAAGGACTTGCCCTGTCTGCGCGGCTGGCGAACACACTGGTTGGTCTTGGCGTTGTGGCGGGCGACCGTGTCGCCGTTCAGATTCCCAAATCCTTTGACGCGATCATGCTCTACATCGCATGTGCGCGCATGGGCGCTGTGTTTCTGCCTCTCAACACCGCCTATACGGCAGGCGAGGTTGAATATTTCCTGTCGGATGCCGGCGCGCGTCTTTTTGTATGCGACCCATCCCGCGAAGCGGAATTGTCTGCCATGGCCGAAGCGAATGGAGCCAGTCTGGAAACGCTTGGCCAGTCGGATGCTTCGGGCAAGTGTTCCGGTTCTTTAAGCGAAAAGTCGCAGCAGGCCGCCAGTCAGTTTGAAAATGCAGAATGTGGAGCAGACAGTCTCGCGGCCATACTCTATACCTCCGGCACAACAGGTCGTTCAAAAGGCGCCATGCTGTCCCACAACAATCTGCTGTCGAATGCCCGGGCTCTGGCTTCGCTGTGGCAGTTCACCGGTGATGATGTGCTGCTCCACGCTTTGCCGATTTTCCATACCCACGGGCTTTTTGTGGCGGTCAACGTCACGTTGATTGCCGGTTCGTCAATGATTCTGTTGCCGGGTTTCAATCTCGACGCGATCATTGAACATATGGACTGTGCCACCAGCATGATGGGTGTGCCAACCTTCTACACCCGTTTGCTCGATGACCAGCGTTTCACTCAGGAGCTTGCAGATCACATGCGCCTTTTCGTTTCCGGCAGCGCACCTCTTCTGGCGGAAACGCATGTTCAGTTTGAGGAGCGGACCGGCAAACGCATTCTTGAGCGCTACGGCATGACTGAGACCAATATGAACACCTCCAACCCCTATGTTGGCGAGCGCCGTGCTGGCACGGTCGGTTTTCCTCTGCCCAATGTGGAATTGCGCATTTGCGATCCTGAGACCGGCGAGGCTGTAACGCAGGGCGACGTGGGTGTCATTGAAGTGAAGGGCGAGAACGTCTTCTCCGGCTACTGGAAAATGCCTGAGAAAACGAAAGAGGAATTTCGCGACGATGGGTTTTTCATCACCGGTGATCTGGGCACGATAGACGCTGATGGCTATGTCAGCATTGTCGGGCGCAGTAAGGATCTGATCATTTCAGGCGGCTACAACATCTATCCCAAGGAAGTTGAGCTTGTACTCGACGAGGAAGAAGGGGTGCTGGAATCGGCTGTCATTGGCGTTCCGCACCCGGATTTTGGCGAAGCGGTTGTGGGAGTTCTGGTCGCGTCTGGCGCATCTTTGGACTGCGAAGCCATTAAAGCACGCATTGCTGGCAAAATTGCCCGCTTCAAACAACCCAAAGCCCTGTATGTCTTGGATGAACTGCCGCGCAACACGATGGGCAAAGTTCAAAAAAACGCTCTGCGTGAGCAGTTTCGGGAAACATTCGCGTCTTGAGTTCATTTTAGACTGACCGGTCGTCAATGCCACAATCGCGTGACTTGAGCCAGCATCGCTTTAAGTCGGTAAAGCGATCTCGTAACGTGGCTGAAATCGGTTTTTGAAACTGGCAATGGTCCGGAGAATAAGTGCGCATGTGTGAATTGTTTGCCATGTCTGCGCGTGTGCCCTCTTCCTTGAACTATTCACTCAATGAGTTCGCGAAACACGGCGGGCTTACACACAAAAACAAGTCAGGCTGGGGCATCGCCTATTTCGAGGGCGAAGATGTGTTTCTGGTCAAGGAGCCCTTGCCGGCAAGTGACAGCGGTTTGGCGCGCTATATTTCTGAAGAAGGCCGCAAAAGTGATTGTGTTATAGCCCACGTGCGTCTGGCGACGATCGGGGAACCGCAGCTCAAAAACACCCATCCTTTTCGTCGGGCGCTGGCCGGTCGTATGCATGTCTTTGCGCATAATGGCACGCTCAAGGGCATTCACGATGATCATGATGCCACCGCTCTGTATCATCAGCCGATCGGCGATACGGATTCTGAAATGGCGTTTTGCATTCTCATGGATCGCATGCGCGAATTATGGATGAAGGCCTCGCCTGAGATGCCTGCTGTTGATGCCCGTATGCAATTGTTCGCAGCATTCGCAACGGAGATGAAGCAGCGTGGTTCCGCCAACTTTCTGTACAGTGATGGTGAGCTGTTATTCGCCCATGCCCACCGGCGTATTTACGAAGAAGAAGGCGGCTTTTCAGAAGCGCGGGCACCGGGAATGAGCATTCGCAATTGCCAGATCTGCCAGCACAGTCCGGAATATGCTCCGGAGGGTCTGCATGTCGAAGTTGAAGATCAAAACACCATTCTGCTGGCCAGCGTACCGCTGGATGACAGTGGATGGGAACCTTTGCCGGAAGGCGTTGTGCTGGCCATACGCCACGGCGTTGAAGTTGGCCGCGTGCACGGGTGAAGTTTGGAGCAGACATTGCCGAAACAAAAAGACTAGAGTCACAACCAGTATTTTCAAAACAAGTTATTTCTTATGAACAAAAAGCCTATTTTCAAGCTTAAAGCATTGCAGGACCGACAACCGGAATATGCGCTGGTTGGCGAAGTTGATCTCGTAATTGTGCGTTTTGACGATGACGTCTCGGTCTTCTATGGCCGGTGCCTTCACCGTGGGGCATTGATGTCTGACGGATTTGTACGTGGCGACAATCTGATCTGCGGCTTGCACAACTGGGACTATCGGCTCGACAGCGGTGTTTCGGAATATAACAATTCAGAAGCTTTGCCGAAGTTCCAGTGCTGGGTCGAAGGCGATGATATCCTCATTGATGAAGATGAAATTATGGATTGGGGAAAAGCCAATCCACAGCCCTTCAACCGTGACAGCTATCTGGGCCTTTATGCGGACACGGAAAGCAATCTGGCAGAAGAGCCGGACAAGGGCCTTGTCAGCCATTATGCCAAACATGGCTTATCTCAATCCGGACATCACGGTCGTGTGGACGCGATGGGCGTTCCACCATCGGAGCTTCCTTCCTGGGATGACATTCAGATTCTCACCGCTCAACTGAGCAAGCCGCCTTTGCTGGAAGATGAGGAAGTTGGCACCGACATCATCATTGGGCCGAATGCGCAAAAACCTCTGCGTTTGGACATCCCCTTGTTTGTCTCTGACATGTCGTTTGGTGCACTGTCGGAACCTGCAAAGATCGCCCTGGCACGCGGTGCTGAGCTGGCCGGGACAGGTATCTGTTCCGGGGAAGGCGGCATGCTGCCGGAGGAGCAGCAGGCAAACTCGCGATATTTCTATGAGCTGGCCTCGGCCCGGTTCGGTTTTGAATGGGAGAAGCTTGCGAAGGTTCAGGCTTTTCACTTCAAGGGCGGTCAGGGTGCCAAGACCGGCACTGGCGGGCACCTGCCGGGGTCAAAAGTCAACAGCAAGATTGCAGAAGTGCGTGGGCTGGATGAGGGCGAGGATGCAATTTCGCCGCCGCGCTTTCCAGACTGGACAAAACCGTCAGAAATTCGCGCCTTCGCCGACGAAGTGCGAGACCGTACCGGTGGTATCCCCATCGGGTACAAACTGTCCGCTCAGCACATTGAAAAAGACATCGATGCAGCGCTTGAAGTCGGTGTCGATTACATCATTCTCGACGGTCGTGGAGGAGGAACGGGCGCTGCCCCCATCATCTTTCGGGACAATATTTCAGTGCCAACCATTCCGGCGCTGGCACGTGCAAGACGCCATCTTGATGGTCTCAGTCGCAGTGATGTCACACTTGTGATCACGGGCGGTTTGCGCAAACCGGCTGACTTTGTCAAAGCGCTCGCACTGGGTGCTGATGCGATAGCACTTTCAAATTCTGCAATGCAGGCAGTGGGTTGCATCGCGATGCGGGCCTGTCACACCAACAATTGCCCGGTCGGTATCGCCACGCAGAAGCCGCATCTGGTCAGCCGATTGGTGGTTGAAAAGTCGGCGCGACAACTGGCTAACTTCTTTCAGGCCAGTACTGAGCTTATGCAGGTTATGGCGCGCGCATGCGGTCATAACCATTTGTCACAGTTCAACCGTGATGATCTGACAAGTTGGAAACGGGATATGGCTGATCTTTCGGGCGTTGCTTTTGGAGGTGTGTCATGAACGAAGCGGAACTGATTTTCTTCTCGGTGAAAATCTGGGCCTATATCGGTGGCGTCGTTGCGTTCTTCTTCCTGATTTTCGGCATCGACCGTATCGATGAAGACGCGCGGGGCGCATATATTTTCCGCCCCCTTTTGATCCCTGGTGTTGTGCTGATCTGGCCTCTGGTCCTGTGGCGCTGGTTTGCGCTTGAGCGCGGGACTGAGGACTGGCGCAAAAGATACAAGCCCGTGCGCAAGGTTCATGGGACGGCAGCGCTTTTGATGGCGATTGTTGTTGCTGCAACAATCGCGATTGGCCTTGGTCAGCGCCAGACCTGGCCGACGGATTATGAGCCACAGCTTATTTCCGGTGATGTGGAGCAAAGCCAATGAGCGTCAAATATATCCCGGTTCAATGGAACGCCAACAAATGGAAATATGATGCCGTCATGCTGATTGGCGTCGGCTTGTATCTTTGGCTTTTTATCAATTTCGCGCCGTCATTGCAGACAGTAGAAGGCCGCATCAATGTCCAGGTTTTTAATGCCCGGGCTTTTGGCTCATGCGCATTCCTGATGTTGTCTTTCATCCTGTGCATTGGGCCGCTTGCGCGGCTCGACCAACGCTTTTTGCCTCTGCTTTATAACCGTCGGCATTTTGGTGTCATGACCCTGTTCGTGGCGATCACCCATGCAAGTTATATTGTGAATTGGTATTTCGCATTTTCAAAAGCGAACAAATATGAAGCACTGCTGTTCGCCAACACCAGCTACGACCAGCTTTCCGGTTTTCCCTTTGAGGCTTTCGGAATTTTTTCTCTGATTTGTCTCGCGATTTTGACATTCACGAGCCATGACTTCTGGCTCAAGTTTCTAACCCCGCCTGTCTGGAAACGCCTGCATTATCTGATTTACTTCGCTTACGCATCCGTTGTGGCGCACATCGTTCTGGGCGTGCTTCAGGATCAACAAAACCACGCTTTCACATTCATATTCATTCTGGCTGCTGCCATTGTGGTTGTCCTGCACGTTTGGGCGGCCGTGCATGAACGGTCGAAAAACAAGACGACACCGGTCCGTGCGGGCGCAGACTGGATGCCGGTATGCAATGTCGACGAGATGGAAGAAGGTTTCGCAAAAATTGCTCTTCTGCCGGATGGCGATCGTGTCGCTGTCTTTCTCCAGCAGGGGAAGCTCTCAGCCATCTCCAATGCCTGCGCCCACCAGAACGGCCCACTGGGCGAAGGCAAGATCATTGATTGCCTCGTCACATGTCCCTGGCATGGATTCCAGTACGACGTGACAAATGGTCGATCTCCCAAACCGTTCACCGAGCTTATCCCAACCTATAAAGTGAAATTGGAGAACGGACAGGTGTTGGTCAATCCAAAGGCCAACCCGCCGGGCACCTATGTCGAACCGGTCCCTGTTCCCGGTCTGGAAATCAAGGCGCAGGAGCAGGTGGCATGAACAGCAAGACACCCTTTTTCGTCGGCTATTTGAAGATTCCAGCGCAGCTGAAAAGTTTCCTGCTGATTGCGAGTGTTCTTTTTATTGCCGGATTTGCAGCCACCGCTGTTGTGATCGGAGCAACGCAGGACGATCCTGGAAAAGCCGGGTTCCGGTTTGACCTTGGCCGGCAAACCGTCACGGGCGTTCTGCAGCTTCAGCCTTACCCAACCGTTCGGGTGCTCAATGGATCCAAGGACATTGATGCCGGGCGTACCATCATGCTGTCGGGTGGCGGTAAGACAACCATTCCCCCTCACGCGATGCAGCTTGATGGCGAGCTCGTTGAAGTCACCGGTATTCTGCTCAAGCGCGGCGAGCTCGACATGTTACAGCTCGCGGGCGGCAAGCGCGGTGTGAAAGACCTAGAAGGCGAGGCCCCGTCCGTTTTCAGCAAGTCGCTTGGACGCTGGAAACTGGCGGGCGAAATATGCGACGGCAAATGCCTCGCAGGTGCCATGCAGCCAGGGCGAGGTCTTGCGCACAAGGCTTGCGCCAACCTCTGTCTGATTGGCGGTATTCCTCCTGTTTTCGTATCAAGCAAGCCCGTTGCGGGTCAGGAATTTTTCCTGATCGGCGATGCTGATGGCGGTCCACTACCGGCCGATGCGCTTCATATTGTCGGCCAGTTCATTGAACTGGAAGGCGAAATTGAGCAGCGCGGCGATCTGTTGCTGATCAAGATGGATATGGACAAAACGAGGGTGCTGCCATGAAGCGCGTCATAGGCCTTTTGCTGGCAGCCCTTGCCACACTGGTGCTGCTTTATCTGTCCCGTTTCTGGTTCTTTTCATGGTGGGACCGGCCCGGTCTTTTCGAATTGAAGTCGCTTCCACCTCAAGGCGGGTTGCTCGCACGCTGGCTGCGCGGAACCGACTTCTCATCCATGGAACTCGTCATTTGGGCGGTTGGTGCCTTTCTGGTTCTCACCGCTCTGCAAAAAATCTTTGACGCTGTTTTTGGCGCCCAGGACTAGAGGCTGCCAGCCTGCCTTTGCCTCCTATCGACTGCCCCTTGAAATCATCTGCACCGGATTGGAATGAACAATGAGCGACCAAAAACTGGACTGGATCAGTGTTGGCAAAACCTCGGACCTGCCCGAGGGCCGTGTGAAGACTGTCACGGCCCGAACGATCTCGATCTGTCTGTCTCATTTCGATGGTCAGTGGGCAGCCATGGACAACCGCTGTCCCCATCAGGGCGGCCCTCTTGGTGAGGGGTCAATTGAAAAGGGCGTGGAAGGCAAGTGCTGGATTCGCTGCCCGTGGCATGGTTGGGATTTTGATCCACTGACCGGCTCCCCTCCCGGAGGCCACGAGGACACGGGGCAAGAGCTTTATCCGATTGAAATTCGCGACGACGAAATCTTTATCGGTCTTGAGCCTGAACCGGAGCATGAGCGCACTGTCACGGACGTGATGGCCGAGACCATGGTCAATTGGGATGTGAAAACCGTATTCGGCATGGTGGGGCATTCCAATCTCGGCCTGGCCGACGCCATTCGTCGCCAAACGCTGGCGGGCAAAATGAACTATATCGGCATTCGCCACGAAGGTGTTGCCGCATTCGCTGCATCCGCCTATGGCAAATTGACGGGCAAGGCAGCCGCTTGCCTCACCATTGCTGGCCCCGGAGCGACCAATCTGTTGACAGGATTGTGGGACGCAAAGGTGGACCGCGCACCGGTGCTGGCACTCACTGGTCAGGTACAAACCCAGGTCTTTGGTCCGGGTGCGTTTCAGGACATCGATCTGCACTCTGCCTTTCAGGCTGTGACACAGTTTTCGCAGTCCGTTCTTGAGTCTTCCAAACACGGCGAGCTGATGTCACTTGCTTGCAAGACCGCATTGACCAAAAGCGATGTCTCCCATCTCATTTTCCCAGACGACGTGCAGACCAGACCCAGCGATGCACCGGCTTCGTCACCGCAAGGGCGTATGAGCAATCCGCGGATCAAGCCTTCCGACGGGGATGTTGCTGCCGTTGTCCAGATGTTGTCTGAGGCCAAACGCCCAATCCTTGTCGTAGGTCATGGTGCATGGAATCAGCGTGCTGACGTTATTGCGTTTGCCGAAAAGCTCGGCGCACCGGTTTTGACAACGTTCAAGGCGAAAGGGTTGATTGCCGATGATCATCCTCTTGCTGCGGGCGTGCTGGGCCGGTCCGGCACTCCGATTGCCAGCTGGTTCATGAACGAATCCGACATGATCGTTGCTCTGGGCAGTTCGTTTTCCAATCACACGGGCATTGAACCGGGTAAGAGAATTATTCAGGTCGACAGTGAGCGCATGCAATTGGGTAAGTTCCACGCTGTCGAACTGCCGGTCTGGAGTGACATCGGCGCATTCTGCGAAGTGGTCGGGCCCCAACTTAAACGTCCGGATGATGCCGAAGACCAACGTGAAGAAGTGGCCGAACGCTGGGCGATCTGGCGACAGGAAAAAATCAAGCGCATGGAAGAGGAGAGTGCAAAGGGCATTCACTCCTTTGCCATTTTCGATGCGCTGAGCCGCGCCGCACCAGCGGATGCGATTATTGCTGTTGATGTAGGCAACAACACCTATTCTTTCGGTCGCTATTTTGAGTCCAAAGGCCAGCCTGTTTTGATGTCGGGATATCTCGGCTCCATCGGTTTCGGTTTCCCGGCTGCCATGGGTGCATGGGCGGCAACGCAGGATTTTGACGAGTTCAAGGGTCGCAAGGTCATCTCGGTTTCGGGCGATGGCGGCTTTGGCCAGTATCCGATGGATCTTACGACCGCTGTGAAACACAATATGGATATAACCCACATCCTTCTGCACAACGGCGAGCTCGGGAAAATTTCCAAGGAACAAAGAGCCGGCGAGTGGGAGGTTTGGGAAACCGGATTACACAACCCGTCGTTTGCCGCATTTGCAAAAATCTGTGGTGCACATGGTCAGAAAGTGACTGACAGTTCTCAACTCGAAGATGCTATTGTCAAAGCATTGGAGATTGATGGACCAGCGGTCGTTGAAATCATGACCGATGCTGATCTGATTTAAACGCGGTGAGCTTGGAGGCCGGTGTGTCTGACATCGATTATCAGACATGCATTGCATCGCTGCTCCCGGCGGTTCGGGAGGCTGGCGCAGCCATCATGGATGTCTATCGGGCCGGTGTTCAGGCCGATGAAAAAGACGATGGTTCTCCGGTGACTCAGGCGGATCGTCTTGCTGACAAAATCCTCACAAAAGCTCTGCGCGCATTTAGCGGTGATATACCGATTGTCTGCGAGGAAGACCCGGCCACCCATACTTTGAAAGATGCTCCCGCATTCTGGCTGGTCGACCCGCTCGATGGTACCCGTGAATTTGTCAAAGCGGACGGCAAGGGCGCTTTCACGGTCAATGTAGGGTTAGTGGAAAACGGTTTGCCGACAATGGGAATTATTTACGCTCCGGCTATAGATCGACTGTTTGTGGGAGATCCTGTTTCCGGCGTCACTGAAAACGGGAAGAAGATCACACGCAAGTCGCGCGAACCAGGTCGCACCGTTGCGCTGGCGAGCGTTTCTCACCGTGATGCCCAAACCGATGCATGGTTGTCAGAATGCGGTGTGTCGGACATCTTCTCCGTCGGGTCTTCTCTCAAATTCGGTATGTTGGCTTTGGGAGAAGCTGATATGTATCCCCGTTTCAGTCCGACCATGGAGTGGGATACGGCCGCTGGTCAGGCCATATTGCAGGCCGCCGGGGGGCGCGTGACACACCCGGACGGATCTGTTTTCCGATATGGAAAAGCTAATTTTCGGAACGGGCCTTTCATCGCCTATGCACGCTGAGTGCAGCTGGTGAGGACTGATCGGAAGAGGCCAGCTGACCCGACTATTTGTCGCGCTTGACCTTCTGCTTTTGTTGGCCCAATCCCGAAATGCCGAGCTCCATGACATCACCCTCTTTCAGGAACACGGGTTTCGGCTTGATACCCATGCCAACACCGGGAGGTGTGCCTGTCGTGATCACGTCGCCAGGGTGCAGGGTCATCAGCGATGACAGATGCTCGATGATTTCAGCAACCGAAAATATCATAGTCGATGTGTTGCCGGTCTGACGGCGCTTGCCGTTCACATCCAGCCACATGTCGAGGTTTTGCGGATCGCGGACTTCATCACGGGTCACCAGCCACGGTCCGGTCGGTCCAAACGTGTCGCAGCTTTTACCTTTCGTCCACTGGCCGGTGAGCTGGCTCTGGAACGTGCGCTCCGAAACATCGTTGACCACGCAATAGCCCGCGACGTAGCGCAATGCGTCCTTTGCCGCCACATATTTGGCCTTGCGGCCAATAACGACGCCGAGTTCCACTTCCCAATCTGTGGTTTTCGACTGGCGCGGCATGGAGACGGTATCATTAGGGCCAACAATGGCGGAGTTCGCCTTGAAAAACAGAATAGGGTGTTTGGGGATTTCCGCGCCGGTTTCGGCTGCATGATCGGAATAGTTCAGGCCGATGCACAAAAACTTTCCAATATTGCCCACGCATGTTCCAAGTCGTTGGCGACCTTCAACCTTCTTGAGCTTCTTATGATCGAGACCGCGCAGCATTTTCAGCGTCTTGTCATCAATGCTTGAGCCGTCAATGTCTTTCACCTTGCGTGAAAGGTCCCGAAGAACACCATCCTCATCAATCAGACCGGGCTTTTCTTCGCCTGCCTTACCGTAGCGTACAAGTTTCACCGGATTTTCCCCTTCCGTTTTCAGATGGCGGTCAAATGACCAGTTCCGGATTGCAAGTGCAAGACCTCTGGTGATGATTTGACTGCAGCTGATCGGGTGAACTGAGGTATTTCCATCAATTGCAGGTGTTCTGGTTGCTTTTTCGATGGCTGCGGGGCGGGTTTCGCCGTACTAATGTGCGCATTAATTTTCTTATTGTCGCCGCCGTATTTTCAAGCGTCACGGAGCCCCTCATGTCCCGCACTGAAGATGATATTACGTCAACCCCCGCGTTGGATTATCACGAATTCCCTCGTCCGGGTAAGCTGGAGGTTCGCCCCACAAAGCCCCTCGCCAACCCGCGCGATCTTTCGCTCGCTTATTCTCCCGGCGTAGCGGAAGCGTGTATTGCGATTACAAAAAATCCCATTGCGGCATCGCGCTTTACAGGCCGGGGCAATTTGGTTGGCGTTGTTT
This sequence comes from Pseudomonadota bacterium, assembly GCA_039180085.1. GTDB lineage: Bacteria > Pseudomonadota > Alphaproteobacteria > Rhizobiales > Rhizobiaceae > Pseudahrensia. Next base: position 133,917 of record JBCDDX010000001.1, on the reverse strand, counting down.
CAAATGGGTCGGCAGCTCTGGGCCTGGGCAATATTGGAGGCCTTGCATCCAAGCCAATTATGGAAGGCAAGGCGGTTCTGTTCAAACAGTTCGCCCATATCGACTGTTTCGACATCGAATTGAACGAGAGCGATCCAGTTAAGATCGCGGAGCATGTAATTGCGCTGGAACCCACCTTCGGCGCGATCAATCTGGAAGACATCAAATCTCCTGATTGTTTCATCGTGGAAAAAATCTGTCGCGAACGGATGAATATTCCGGTCTTCCATGATGACCAGCATGGCACAGCCATTGTTGTGGGAGCGGCCGCAAAAAATGCGCTGCACCTGACAAAGCGAAATTGGGAAGATGTGAAAATCGTCTCAACGGGCGGTGGCGCTGCGGGTATTGCCTGTCTCAACATGTTGCTGAAGCTTGGTGTCAGACGCGAGAATGTGTGGCTGTGCGATATTGCTGGTCTTGTATACGAAGGCCGCACTGAAGAAATGACAGAACAGAAGGCGGCATTCGCCCAAAAAAGCGATCTGCGCACGCTTGATGAGGTGATTGAAGGGGCAGATCTTTTCCTTGGTCTGTCGGGCCCCGGCGTTTTGACCAAGGACATGGTGAAAAAGATGGCGGCGAAACCCATCGTCTTTGCTCTGGCCAACCCCACACCGGAAATCATGCCTGAGGATGTGCAGGAGGTTGCGCCGGATGCAATTGTTGCGACGGGCCGATCCGACTATCCCAATCAGGTCAACAATGTTCTGTGCTTTCCATTCATTTTCCGGGGCGCACTCGACGTTGGAGCAACAGAAATCAACGATGCTATGCAGATTGCATGCGTGGAGGGAATCGCCACCCTCGCCCGCAAGACATCGTCGGCTGAAACAGCGGAAGTCTATGGCGATGAAGATCTCCAGTTTGGTGCAGACTATCTGATTCCAAAGCCTTTCGACGCGCGCCTTCTCGCTGTCGTTGCAGGTGCGGTTGCCAAGGCGGGCATGGATACGGGCGTTGCACAAACGCCGCTCCAGGATTTTGACGCCTATATCGAAAGCCTTAATGCTTCGATTTATCGCTCGTCGATGATCATGCGCCCGGTGTTTGAACAGGCATCGCAACACAAGCGCCGTATTGTGTTTGCGGAGGGTGAGGACGAGCGCGTGTTACGGGCTGCCATGGCAATGCTGGAGGAAACGGTCGACCAGCCCATTCTGATTGGTCGCCCTGAGGTGATACAGCAACGCTGCGAGCGCTACGGCATCCCCGATAACATCGTGCAGAGCTTTGAAATTGTGAATCCGGAAAGCGATCACCGCTATCGCGCCTATTGGGAGACCTATTTCAACAGGATGAAACGAAAGGGCATTTCGCCAACGCTCGCCCAAGCGGTTTTGCGCACCAACACGACTGTCATCGCCGCTGTCATGGTGCATCGCGAAGAGGCTGACAGCATGATCTGCGGCACGTTTGGCAATTACGCGTGGCACCTCAATTACGTCCGCCAGCTCTTGGAAACGCCGGAGCTTGATCCCATTGGCGCGCTGTCGCTGCTTATTCTCGATTCTGGTCCATTGTTTGTGGCTGATACCCACGTCAATCCTGAGCCGACACCCCATGAGATTGCCGAAACCGTTATAGGAACGGCGCGTCACATAAGGCGTTTTGGCCTTGAACCCAAAATTGCGCTCTGCTCGAATTCGCAATTTGGAACACTGGAAACCGAAAGCGCGCGTCGCATGCGCGCCGCACTCACTTTGCTTGATGCGCAAAATCTCGACTTCATCTACGAAGGCGAAATGCCAGTCGATGCCGCGCTGGACCCGCAAATTCGTGATCGCATGCTGCCAGACTCAAGGTTAGTCGGGAAGGCGAACGCATTTGTATTTTCAAATTCAGAAACGGCTGGCGGGGTCAAAAACTCGCTGAAGTCCGTTGCCGGAGGCATTGAAGTTGGCCCGATCCTCATTGGCATGGGCAACCGCAGCCACATTGTGACGCCATCGATTACAACGCGCGGACTGATTAACATTGCTGCGTTGGCCGGAACGCCCGTCCATACATACGCATGAGTCGTCAGCCTGTCCCTTCGGTGCGGTGCGCCCGGCGAACCGTGTGGATAAAGGCGACAATGAAGATGCCGCTCAGGACCATGACAATCGTCGGGGCCGGAGCGCTGTTAATGAAGAAGCTGGCATAAACGCCTGCAAGCGATGCTCCTGTACCGATAAAGCAGGCAACAACCAACATCGTGCCGAAACGTTTGGTAACGAGAAATGCGATAGCGCCCGGCGAGATCAGCATGGCGATGGCGAGGATGATGCCGACGGCTTTCAGCGCACCGACAATGGTAAGCGAAAGCAAGATGAGCAATCCATAGTGCAGCAGTTTCACGGGCAGGCCGCTTGCCTGCGCCTGCGTCTCATCGAATGTGTGAACCACAAGATCACGCCATTTCAGAGCAATCAATGCTGTTACGACGAGGGCGATGACACCGCTTTCCAAGAGGTCACGTGCACCGACGCCGAGCATGTCACCGAACAGGATGTGATCAAGATGCAGTTCGGTCTGAACCTTTGTGTACAAAACGATGCCAAGCGCAAACATGCCAGAGAAAACCACGCCCATGATCGTATCCTGTTTGACGCGGCTGTTCTCGTGCAGGAATCCGGTGGCGAGAGCGCAAAATAGGCCAGCAACAAATGCGCCGACAGCCAGAGGAACGGCTGCAATGTAAGCAAGCACAATGCCCGGTAGGACCGCATGGGAGACAGCATCGCCCATCAATGACCAACCTTTGAGAATTAAAAAACACGACAGCAGTGAAGTCGGAACGGCCACCAGAACGGAGATCAGAAGCGCATTTCGCATAAACTCAAACGAAAGCGGAAAGAGCAATGTTTCCATCACACCCGTCTTTCAATGTCGGTCTTGGTGCCAGACAGCAAAGCCTCTGCCGCTCGCTGACGTGCGGCGAGCATGCCGTGTTTGGGTGCAAACACGAACGTTGTCAGAAAGATCAGGGTTTGCAAAATCACGATCACACCGCCCGTCGCACCGTCAAAAAAATAGCTAACATAAGCACCCAGACCACTGGTCACAGTGCCAATGGTGACGCTCAGAACGATCAGTCTGGAAAACCGATCAGTCAGCAGATAGGCCGTCGCGCCCGGCGTCACTACAAGCGCGATCACGAGAAAAGCGCCCACGGTTTGAAGCGCTGCTACGGTCGAGGCTGCAAGCAGTGCAAAAAAGACGATGCGAACAAGATTGGTGTTGATCCCGACCACCCGGGCATGCGTTTCATCGAAGAAAGTGAGCGCAAAGTCGCGCCATTTCACTGTGAGAACAAACAGCGCCACACAACTGATGACGACCAGCTGTACCGTGTCTTGCGGTGTAATGGCGAGAATGTTGCCAAGCATAATAGTCTGAACGTTCACTGATGTCGGCGACAGCGACACCATGAACAGGCCAAGCCCGAAAAAGGATGTGAAAATCAGGCCGATAATCGCGTCCTCCTTCAGGCCGGTGCGCTGATTCAAAAAAAGCATTGCGGCAGCAGCCAAGCCACCGGAAAAGAACGCCCCAATCGAAAATGGAAGGCCCAGCATATAAGCGCCCGCGACACCGGGTACGATTGCATGAGACAGGGCGTCACCAATCAGAGACCACCCTTTGAGCATGAGATAGGCCGACAGAAAGGCACACACACAGCCCACCAGAGCCGATATCCAGATCGCATTGATCATGTAGGAATAGCCAAACGGTTCCAACAGAACGCCCATCGACTCAATCGCCAGTCTTTTTGTGCGACGTGTCGTCGGCTGAATCATGATAGACGACAAAGGGTCGCTCATCATCACTGATGACTGTGACCTGGCGTGCATCATCATCATCGTGAAGATCGGTTCCGCCGAGCACGAAGTGGCGCAAAACGCCACCGAAGGCGAGTTGCAGATTGTCTGTTGTGAATACATCCCGGGTCAGCCCGTGCGCCAGGACTGTACCTTTGATCAGCACTGTCCTGTCACAAAATTCCGGCACACTGCCCAGATTGTGGGTCGAGACGAGAATGACCTTTCCCTCGTCGCGCAGAATACGCAGCAGATCAATGATTGCGTCTTCGGTTTTGACGTCGACTCCCGTGAACGGTTCGTCGAGCAGGATAACCTCGCTTTGCTGGGCAAGCGCGCGGGCGAGAAAAACCCGTTTCTTCTGACCTCCGGAAAGTTCGCCGATCTGACGCTTGCTGAACGCAAGCATGTCGACCCTGCTCAATGCATTTGCCACCGTCTCGCGATCGGCCTTGGATGCAATGCGCATGAAGTTCATTTTGCCGTACCGCCCCATCATGACAACATCTTCCACCAGAACGGGGAATGACCAGTCGACTTCCTCTGCCTGAGGAACATAGGCAACCAGATTATCGCGGATGGCGTTTTTGACAGGTGCTCCCAGTATTTCCACGCTGCCTTTTGCAGCCTTGAGAAACCCCATAATCGTTTTGAAGAGTGTCGATTTCCCGCTGCCGTTCACACCCACCAGCGCGGTTATTGTGCCGCGGGGAATTGCAAAACTGGTGTCGCGCAATGCGGTATGCCCATTGCGATAGGTTACCGTTACATCTTTGACCCGCAATCCATCCATGGGTGCGGCGCTGTTGTTCATTGGGTAAGCCCGTTGGCGATGGTTTCGCTCGTCACGCGCAGCAGGTCGAGATAGGTCGGTGTTGGCCCGTCGGGTCCGCTTAGGGAATCGACATAGAGCACCCCGCCATAGCGTTTTCCGGTTTCGCGCGCGACTTGTTGCGCAGGTTTTGGCGATACGGTGCTCTCCGAAAAGATCACCGGAATATCGTTTTCCCGCATTGTGTCGATCACTTTGCGAACCTGCTGCGGCGTGCCTTGGGCATCCGCATTGATCGGCCACAAATAAAGCTCCTGCAAACCGAAATCGCGGGCGAGATAGCTGAATGCGCCCTCGCTTGTTACCAGCCAGCGCTTGCTTTCTGGAACCTGCTGCACGCGTTTCCGCAACGGAGCAATAGTATCGCGAATGCGAGCTTTATAGGCGTCTGCATTGGCCTCATAAATTGCAGCATTATCGGGGTCGTAACGCACAAAAGCATCGCAAATATTGTCGATGTAGATCATTGCGGAATTGAGCCCCATCCATGCATGGGGGTTTGGCTTGCCGTCATAGGGCCCCTCGCCAATACTTATGGGTTTAACGCCTTCGGAAACCACAACTTCCGGTACGTCACGCACGGTTTGGAAAAACTTCTCAAACCAGGTCTCCAGATTAAGGCCGTTCCACAAGACCAGATTCGCCCGGCTTGCCTTGATGATGTCACGCGGGGTGGGCTGATAGTTGTGAATCTCAGCACCCACTTTAGTGATTGATTCCACGACGGCTGCGTCACCGGCAACGTTTTGCGCCATGTCGGCGATCACGGTGAATGTTGTGACGACACGCATTTTCTCCTGCGCGTGCGTTGAGGTCTCAGACAAGACAACCATCGCAAAAGCAAGCATGCAGAGGCAGGTATTACGCAGGGCAGTCATGGCGCCTGATGATAAGCGAGCGAGGTTTTGGCGCTTCATTCGGATGTTCATCTACGTTCTGTTTCTACCAATGGGTGAGGGAGGCCATACCTGCATTCCGGCAAGAAATGGCCTCGAACCGGCAATATGGTGAAGCGGAATGCTCTCGTCAATGCAAATGAGAATGATTTGCAACTAGCTCTTGCAAATGCATCGCAACTGGAATTATTTTGCAAAAATGCTTGTGAAATGGCTGTTGCGGCAAACCGATATCTGGCCGTATCGAACGCCGAACTGATGGTGATCACGAACAGGGTTGTGCAGAAAATGACTTCCAAATCTGTCAGGGATACGCATGCATCCCGGTTTGAAGATCTCAAAAGCGCGCTCAAGGCCAGCGGGCTTCGTATGACGCAACAGCGCATCGCCGTTATCAAAGCCCTGTCAAGTTCCAACGATCATCCGGATGCCAACGAACTTCACCGTCGTACGCGCGAAATCAACGCGGACGTATCATTGGCAACCGTCTATCGCACGATGACTGAGTTGGAGAAAAACGATGTCATTCACAGGCTCTCATTTCAGGGAGAGCCTGCCCGCTTTGAAGCCGCTGACGCGCCGCACCATGACCATATCATCGATATTGAAACCGGCGATGTCATTGAATTTCATTCGGAAAAAATTGAACGACTGCAGGCGGAAATTGCGCGAGAGCTCGGCTACAATGTGGTTCATCATCGCCTGGAGCTCTATTGCAGCCGCCGCGAAGCGAGCGACGAATAGCATCTGTAATCACCGCGGCCGAGAGTTTCAAATCCGTTCTGCAAGCGCAACAATGCGTCCTGCAGCTTCCGCAAGCTTTTCCTCATCAACGGTCAGGCTCAACCGAATGAAATGATCGGCTTGTTTACCAAAAGCATTTCCCGGCATCACGGAAACGCCATCATCGAGCAATTGTTTGGCGAAGGCTTCCCCTGTAATGCCGCACGCCGACACATCGACCAGCATGAACATACCTGATTTTGGCTCAAGTGGCTTCAATGGGCTCGCGGAGAAAGCTTCCATCAAAAGACTGATGCGCTGTTGATATGCTGCTCCCATCTGCTCGGCCGTCGTGTCGGGGTGATCGAGTGCATGTGCCGTCATGTCAGCGATAAATGGCTGTGTTCCAAACAGCAGAGCTTCTGAGACGCTTTGGATGCGATCCATGACCCATTGCGGACCGACCGCCCAACCGGACCGAAAACCTGGAGCGGCATGGCTTTTGGAAATCGAAGCCATGGCAATTGTCCGCGATGCCAGATTTTCATCGTTGAACGGCGAGGCGAAATCACCATCATAAGTCAGCGGTTCGTAGACTTCGTCGCTGATGATCCAAAGGCCATGTTTTTCGCACACCGCTCCGATTTCGAGAATGGTTGCCTTGTCGAGCACGGCGCCGGTTGGGTTGTGTGGTGAATTGAGCAGCAATACTTTTGATTGCGGTGTCACCGCCTTCTCAACCTGGGCGGCTGTCAGGTGAAATCCGTTGTCAGTGCTCATGGGTACGGGCACAAAATTTGCGCCTGTCGCTCGCACCACACCTTCGTAGGTGGCGTAATAAGGGTCGGGAACCAGAACATCGTCACCCGCCTCAACCAAAGACATCATACAGATCGCAAGTGCCGCCTGCGTTCCCGGGAATACGAGAACCTGCTCAGGCGTAACAGAGCGACCGGTTCGCGCGGTATATTTGCGCGCAACTGCAGCAAGCAAACCGGGCTCACCTTTCCCGCTGGCATAGCGTGTTCGCCCGGCGCGCATGGCGGCTTCTGCGACAGCAATCAGATGGGGTGGTGTTGGAACATCCGGCTCGCCGATGGTCAGCTCAATAATATCATCGCCAGCTGCGATGCGACGGCGCCCTTCAAAATGAATGGCCCAGCATTCGGACCCCAATGCCGCAAGACGTTGCGTGATGGGAGCTGTTGCGAGCAATTTCATGCGTTTCGTTGGGGTGTGGTCACGTCGGCAATTTCGGTGATTGCATCGAATGCGATTTCGATATCGCGCTCACTCATGTCGAACTGACCAGCCACAAAACGAATCGCAATCACCCCTTGGGTGAGCGTTTGAGTGAGATAGATGCGCCCGTCGTCGTTAATGGCGTTGACCAGTTGGCGATTGTGCTCGTCGATATCATCCACGCTGTCCGGTGCGTGACGGAATGAAAAGAGCGAAAGAACAGGCTCGCTGACGATTTCGAACCCTGGTTGGCCTCGCAAGCGTTCAGCCAGATTCTGCGCCCATGCGACATGGTTACGGATACGCGCGCGCAGATTTTCAAGACCATAAGCGCGCAACAGGAACCAAACTTTCAGCGCACGAAACCGGCGGCCCAACTGCACCGACCACTCCGAGAAATTAACAATGCCGTCTTGCCCGTGGGTTTTCAAATATTCCGGCTGAATTGCCATGGTGCGGACCAGAAGCTCCGGCTCTCGCACGAGATGGAGCGAACACTCCATCGGCACACCCAGCCATTTATGCGGGTTGAGAACAATGGAATCGGCAAGCTCTGCCCCATCCCAAAGGGAACGAAACTCTTCGCAGATCATCGCTGACCCAGCCCACGCAGCATCGACATGAACAAACAAGTCTTCCTCACGGGCGATTTCGCAAACCGCGCGGACATTGTCAGTGGCACCAATCGACGTTCCGCCCACGCAGGCTACAATTCCGGCGGGCTGAAGACCAGCGGCACGATCGGACGCGATGGCTTCGCGCAACGCATCGACATCCATTGGGAACAATGGGCCGGCACCCGTGGGTAGTTTTACAAGATTGTCCTGCCCCAGCCCGGCAACCCATAATGCTTTGTCTACAGAGGAGTGCGTTTGGCCGGACGCATAAATGCGCAAGGGCTTCTGGCCAAACAGGCCCTTAGTGTTGCCCGTGAAGTTCAGCGCTTTCTCGCGCATCGTCAAAATGGCGCAAAGCGTTGCGGATGATGCGGTGTCCTGAAAGGTACCCTTGAACGTGTCAGGCAAACCGACCGCTTGACGCAACCAATCCACCATCTTGATCTCAAGCTCTGTGGCCGCAGGCGATGTCTGCCACAACATGCATTGGCTTGCGAAAGCAGTTGCCAACTGTTCAGCCAGCTGAGCTGCGGGCGCTGCGTTTGACTGAAAATAGGCAAAGAATCGTGGATGCTGCCAGTGGGTCATGCCATCGGGTATAATCGCTTCAAAGTCGGAGAAAATGGTCTCCATGGCTTCGCCGACTTCGGGGGCCTGATCGCCAATCTCAGACAAAATCGAACCGGGCTGCACCTTGGGGCGAACGGGACGAGTCTCGATCGTATCAAGGTAGTCTGCAGACCAGTCGGCGACACGATGCGACCAGTCGCGGAAATCAATTTTGTCTGGCATCTGTGATGCTACGCCCTGTCTGTAATGGTGAAACTGACCGAGCCGATGTTTCCAATCTCACAGGAAACCACATCACCGGGAACCAATGGTCCAACACCTGCAGGCGTGCCTGTCATGATCAGATCACCTGCGGCCAGCGTGACGTATGTTGACAGGTTGGCAACAATTTCTGGCACTTTCCAGACCTGTTGATTGAGATCGCCGTTCTGTTTGATCTCGCCATTCACCGAAAGAACAATGGCACCGTCTTCAGGGTGACCGATAGCGCCGGCTGGCTGAATCGCGCTGATGGGCGCGGAACAATCGAACCCTTTCGCCATGTCCCAAGGTCGCCCGCGCTTTTTGGCTTCGGCCTGCAAATCGCGTCGGGTCAGATCGACGCCAGCGGCATACCCGAACACATGATTGAGCGCGTCATCCACTGCTACATTTGTACCGGCTTCTCCAATCGCGATCACCAATTCCGCTTCATGATGAAAGTCATCGGTGCGGGGCGGGAAAGGGATGTTGCTGGCGTTGGCGATCACCGCATCTGCGGGCTTGCAAAAGAAGAATGGTTCTTCGCGGTCAGGATCGCCGCCCATTTCGACAACGTGATCGGCGTAATTTCGCCCTACGCAAAAAACGCGGCGAATGGGAAACAACGCATCGGTTCCAGCGATCGGCAGGCTGGAAACGGGCGGGGAGTTGAAAATATATGTCAAAGGAAGCCACCAAAACCCAAAAAAGGACTGTGCCTCGCGCGACCATTGACGGGTCTTGGGCACAACTGGCTTTTGCCAGATTGGAAGCTGTTAGGGAAGATCAGCGATGCGGTTTCAGCCGAACTGTCGACTGGTTAGGCAGGCGGCATTTGAAATCGATGTAGCCTGCGCGCTTTCCGTTCAATCGTCGCTTGCGTCGTCCGGCTTACGCAAAGGCACTACATTGGCAGCTTTTGCCAAAGTGACCTTAGAGGATGACAGACGGCGACTGCGGTCGGCGGTCATGGTTTTTTCGACATCGCGTGACTGCTTGAAAACCACATCTCCGGCATGGCCCATGGCACGACGAAGTGCCATTCGGTCACAAGTCGAAGCGATAAGGAGTCCCAGATGATTGAGATGACGTCTGCCGTAGCAAAAAGCAGCCAGACGAGCCCGGTTTTCGAGTGGTAGCTGGCTCGCTATCTCAACCGCATCAGCGGGTTCAGCGCGCGCGATCTGCCCGAAAACGTTCTCTGGAATTGGAACCGGTTTTTCATTCAGTGAGTGCAAGTGTGCTGAAGACATGGAAACCTCCTGGTCTGAGCACACATCATCGCTCACCGAATCTTAACACGGTGTGAACAATTTGAACTAAATTTTCGGATTTACTATCTCGTTGTAGAACAGCAACAGTAAATAACCCGTTCACGAACAGGGTTAAATTCCATTAACCATCGCAAATTACGTCATCATCAGGCGGTAATGATGGAAGCCTGAAATTCGCGAATTCCGGGAACATCCATCTCAATGCGAAGAGTTCGTCCCGCATCCGGTTGTTCTGCCAAGGCTTCTTCGCTTAGTCCTTCGCGGGCGGAGGTGATGAAAAGAGTTTTCAGATCAGGGCCACCAAATGCCGGACAGGTTGGCTGGCTGACTGGCAGTTCGATGATTTTGTCGAGAGAGCCGTCGGGCGCATAGCGCGCGATTCGCGATGCGCCCCATTGGGCGTTCCAGAGAAAACCTTCAGCATCACAGATCGCGCCATCCGGGTTCAGATTTTTATCTCGCAAATCAATATGTTTTTCGCGTTCGCCCGTGGGGTTGCCGTCACCATCAAGCGGCCACTGCCAAATTACCTGCTTAAATGTGTCAGCGAGATAGGCGCACGACCCGTCCGGGGCAAAGCATGTGGCATTCGGAACAGAAACACTGTCGAAGAGCTGGTGAATTTGTCCATTCTTGTAGCGATAGTAGCTGCCAACGTGCGGCTCCAGTTTGTGGCCCATTGTGCCGATCCAGAAGGCCCCGTCCGGGCCAATGCGCCCATCATTGCTTCGGGTAATTGGATTGCCATCTTCGAGTGGAGCAAGCGTTTGCCAGTTTCCGCTCGGGATGTCGAACTTCTGCAATCCCGTTTCGGTTGCAACAATAAGCGTGTCGTTATCAACCCAACCGGCTGCAGAGGCCGCTTCTCCAAAGCGCCATTGCTGCAACTGTCCACCAAATGGATTGGTGGAATATAGAATCCCGGCGGGAATATCGAACCAGAACAGACGTTCCCTCTCGGGGTGCCAGAGCGGGCCTTCCCCAAGAGTGCAGTGTGGGCCGAAGCTGGCAATGTCAGTCATCTTGCATTCCGTTGCTGAGGTCTTTTTCCAGTGTCATGAATCGCTGGGAACAGACCCGTGATGTGCCTGTTTCCAGTATGCGAGGCAGAAGTACAGCGCCGCACACAGCGTGAACATAACGCTGGCAACAATTATGGCCGGATTCGAAGCAGAGGTGAAATTCGGCGGCGTGATGGTCATCAGCCGAAAAGCAATATCCATCCCAAGAGGGATTCCTATTATCGCTACAAAATAACGGCGCGCCCATTTTATGGGCAGGATACTGAAGCTCAGCACCACAGGAAAAATCAGGATCGGAGTGGCAAGTGAACTGAGAAACCCGCCGCACATCACCACTGACAACATGCATGAACCAGATATGATGCTGGCCAATGCAAAGCGACCGCGAGTATCTTGTCCCGATTCAAAAAGGTGACACGTCACTGCCAACAGGCCAATGACCACCAGCAAGAGCGGTATAGTAAAGAGCTTGGCCCATACATCCAGAATGAGTGAGCCGGAAAGCAAATATATGGCGCCTTTGACAATCAGCAGTCCGATGAAAAGGCGGGACAGATTGGTCAATTGAATCGCCTGACGTCGCAACACAGGCTCATTCGCATAAAGACGTTTCATCTGCGGATCGTCGTAGTCAAGAACCTTCAAATACCGATTCATTGTTCCCTCAAACAAATTGCATGACTTTTTGACCAGTGCCGTAAGCGCGCGGTCACCTAATGATTGTCGCGCGGAACAATCTTGGCGACGTCGCGATATTTGGTGGCCGGTTTGAGCACCATGCCTTCCTGAAACTGGTCGACCATTCCGCGTTGAATTTCCTGCCATGGCGTCTGGTGATCTGGCACATAATCCAGTCGGCCTTTGGCAAGTTTGGCCTCGACTGCTGTTTTGCGTTTCGCCAGTTCTTCATCACTGATGAGAATGTTGGCTTCGCGCGTATTGAGGTCTATGCGTACCTGATCGCCGGTCTCGATCAGCGCCAGCCCGCCGCCAACGGCGGCTTCCGGCGAAGCGTTGAGAATGGATGGTGACCCAGATGTTCCGGACTGCCGACCGTCACCAATACAGGGCAGAGACGAGATACCGCGTTTCAAAAGTGCATCCGGTGGCTGCATGTTGACCACCTCAGCACCGCCGGGATAGCCAATCGGACCCGCGCCACGGATGAACAGCAACGTGTATTCGTCAATGCCGAGGGACTCGTCATTGATGCGGGCATGATAGTCTTCGCGCCCGTCAAATACGACGGCACGGCCCTCAAAAGCATTCAAGTCATCCGGATTGGACAAATAGCGGCCGCGGAATTCTTCGGAAATCACCGAGGTTTTCATAATGGCGGTATCGAACAGATTGCCCTTCAGGTTGAGAAAGCCTGCCTGCTCCAGCATCGGTTTGTCGAAGGGCCAGATCACATTGCGATCGAGCGTTTCGACCCCCTGACAATTGTCTTCGATTGTTTTGCCGTTGACGGTCATGGCGTCTGGATTGGGAAGTTTTCCCGCACCAAGCAGTTCGTTGACCACTGCGGGCACGCCACCGGCATGGTGATAGTCTTCGCCAAGATATTCGCCTGCCGGCTGAAGGTTCAACAGCAATGGGATGTCCCATCCCAAATCTTCCCAATCCTGATTTTCCAGTCGCACGCCCAGGTGATTGGCGATGGCTTTCAGGTGAATGGGGGCGTTCGTCGATCCACCAATTGCTGAATTGACGACAATGGCATTTTCAAAGGCTTCGCGCGTCATGATGTCGGATGGTTTCACATCCTCCCAAACCATATCAACGATCCGCTTGCCGGTAAGATAGGCCATGTTCGCCCGTTCCTTATGGACCGCGGGAATGGCAGCCGATCCGGCGAGCGACATGCCCAGCGCTTCGGCCAGAGAGTTCATCGTGGTGGCGGTGCCCATCGTGTTGCAATAGCCGGGAGAGGGGGCTGAAGAGGCCACAATATCGGTATATTCCTCGTAGCTCAGATTGCCTGCCGAAAGCTCTTTCTTGGCGTGCCATTTGATGGTGCCAGACCCGGTGCGCTGGCCCTTGTACCAACCGTTCAGCATCGGGCCGACGGAAAGGGCGATGGCGGGAATATTGGCGGTTGCTGCCGCCATCAGCATGGCTGGGGTGGTTTTGTCACAACCAATGGTCAGCACAACGCCGTCGAGCGGATAACCAAACAGTGTTTCCACCAGACCAAGATAAGCCAGGTTGCGATCAAGATTGGCGGTCGGGCGTTTACCGGTTTCCTGAATGGGATGTACGGGAAATTCAAAGGCAATTCCACCCGCTTCGCGAATGCCTTCGCGAACCCGCTCAGCCAGAATGATGTGGTGGCGGTTGCAGGGGGAGAGGTCAGAACCCGTTTGTGCGATGCCGATGATCGGCTTGCCCGATTGCAGCTCTTCACGGGTCAGGCCCCAGTTCATGTAGCGTTCAATATAAAGCGCGGTCATGTCATAGTCGTCCGGGTTGGCAAACCACAGCTTTGAACGCAGATCTGCTTTGTCTTTTTTGTGCTTGGTCATGGTTGTCTTGTTCCGGATTTTGCTGGGCGTATTTTTGGCCAGTGTTGGTATATGTCAATCATCTTTGCTGATGTTTGTCACCATCGCGCAATTGCGATCTGCTGGCGCTGCACTTAAAACGCACCATGGCTGAAGTTCGCATTCCAATAACGCCCAACACCTACATTCTGGAAGGCGATTTGCGCGAGAAGTTCATTCACTCCGGCGGGCCGGGCGGTCAAAATGTCAACAAGGTCGCGACCGGTGTGCAATTGCGCTACGCGCCACGCGCGGCGGGCACCTTGCCATTTGATATGATTGCAAAGCTCGAGCGCCTTGCCGGCTCCCGCATGAACAGTGAGGGTGAAATCGTTATTCAGGCGACCCGGTTCCGGTCTCAGGAGAAGAACCGTGCCGATGCCCGTGCCCGGTTGGTCGCTCTTATTCGCGAGGCTGCAAAGCCGCCGCCGCCAAAGCGCAAGCCCACCCGGCCGAGCTTGACTGCCCGCCGGAAACGCATGGATTCAAAAACGAAACGTGGCAGCGTCAAAAAGCTGCGCGGGCGTGTTAGTGATGATTGAGTACGGACAGCCTCTAACCGAGGTGACAGGCGAACATGATCGCAGCTTTCAGATCATCAACACCCGTCCCTTTTTCGCTTGATGTCGACACAATGGCTGGGAAGGCTGCAGGGCGCTCGGCAATTTTTTGCAGAGTTTCTGTTTCAAGCTTTTTCAGCGCCGGTGGTTTGATTTTGTCTGATTTGGTCAACACCAGTTGATAGGAGACAGCCGCCTTGTCGAGCAGGTCAAAAACCTCCTCGTCATTCTTCTTGATTCCGTGCCGACTGTCGATCAGCACAAAAACGCGCTGCAATGTTGAACGACCCTGAAGGTAAGAAAAGATCAGCTTTGTCCATGCATCGACCACGGATTTTGGTGCTTTGGCAAACCCGTAGCCTGGCATGTCGACCAAGGCCAAAGGCGGGATGCCATTTTCGAATTCGCCGTCCTGAACAAAAAAGTTCAGCTCTTGAGTGCGGCCGGGTGTGTTGGACGTCCGCGCCAGTCCCTTCGCCCCGGTCAGCGCGTTGATGAGCGATGATTTGCCGACATTGGAGCGTCCTGCAAACGCGATTTCCAATGGTCCTTCCGGAGGAAGAAACTTCATGGATGGAACACCGCGCACAAAAATCCAGGGCAGGGAAAAGAACTTGCGGCCAAGTCCCTTCAGCCGGGCATGCTCCAGTTCTTCGGCTGTCGGTTCGCTCATGCGCTTGCACCACCGCCAAGGCCGTAAAATGCGCTCACAACGCCCCAACCTTCCGCTGCGGTATCGACCACCGTGAAGAGATCGAAATCATCCGGCGAGATCGTACCTTCCTCGGCAAGCGCCTCGATGTTGATGACTCGTCCCCAGAATTCCTTTCCAAACAGCAGAACCGGAATGCGCGCCATCCGTCCGGTCTGAATGAGAGTGAGCGTCTCAAAGAACTCGTCGAGCGTACCGAAACCACCGGGGAAGACCGCAACCGAACTGGCACGCATCAAAAAATGCATCTTCCGGATCGCGAAATAATGAAAGTTGAATGAGAATTCTGGTGTCACATACTCGTTCGGTGCCTGCTCGTGAGGCAGCACGATGTTGAGCGCAATATTGGGAGCGCCTGCGTCAAGCGCGCCACGGCTGCCTGCTTCCATAACGCCTGGTCCGCCACCTGTTACGACAACATATTCGGTGAAGTTGCTGGCCTTTGATGCTTCGGATGCCAGACGCGCATACTCGCGGGCCTCATCATAATAGCGACTGCTCTTTTTGAGGTTTTCGCGCTGTACATCATTTTTTGCAGCCCACGGGTCTTTGCCTGGTTCGGCAATACGCGCACCACCAAACAAGACCGTGGTGGAAACGATCCCGGCATCTTCCATCATCATTTCCGGTTTCAGCAGTTCCAGTTGAAGCCGGATCGGGCGTGTCTCGGGTCGGCACAGAAAATCGGGATCGTCGAAAGCCAGCCGATAGGCCGGCGACCGGGTTTGCGGCGTGTCGGGGACGCTCTTTGCCTGTTCGCGGTCTTTTGAGGAGCGCTTGAGCGGATTACGGGGTGAGGGATGGATGATATTGTTCATGGGGCGGCCTTGATCGTGAGCAAACTGCAAATGAAAAATGCAAGACCACCCGCATAGCTGCCTCAAACCGCGCCGTCAAAGAAAGGGGGATGACGCCTGCGACAAGACCCTCAATATGGCGCTTTTCCATTGCTCCTGAAACGCGGGCCGCTATAAAGGCGAAAAATGTCTCTGCCACAGAGCCCAACATCAGGAAAATGATCGCTATGAGCATCTTAGACCTTCAGTCTACCATTGAAACTGCCTTTGACGACCGCGACAACGTCAGTGTGTCGACCAAAGGTGCTGTCCGTGATGCTGTGGAACAGGCGCTTGGCATGCTCGATAGCGGAGAAGCGCGCGTTGCAGAACCGGGCAGTGATGGCAATTGGGTCGTCAATCAATGGCTCAAAAAAGCTGTTCTGTTGTCCTTCCGCCTCAACGACATGGAAGCCATTTCCGATGGTCCTGGAGGGGCGACCTGGTGGGACAAGGTGCCATCGAAATTCGCTGGTTGGGGCGACAACCAGTTTCGTGCAGCCGGTTTCCGCGCCGTGCCAAACTGCATCGTGCGCCATTCTGCTCACATAGCACCAGGCGTTGTGCTGATGCCGTCTTTCGTCAATCTCGGAGCGCGCGTTGACGAAGGCACGATGGTCGATACCTGGGCCACCGTTGGCTCCTGCGCACAGATTGGCAAGAACGTACATCTCTCCGGTGGCGTCGGCATTGGCGGGGTGCTTGAGCCATTGCAGGCCGGCCCTGTGATCATCGAAGACAATTGCTTTATTGGCGCGCGATCAGAAGTCGTGGAAGGCTGCATCGTACGCGAAGGTGCTGTTCTGGGCATGGGCGTTTTCATCGGTCAGTCCACCAAGATTGTGGACCGTGCGACAGGCTCGGTGACCTATGGAGAAGTACCGCCTTATTCCGTGGTGGTCGCGGGCACGATGCCGGGCAAGCCCATGGGCAATGGCGAACCAGGCCCGGGCCTTTATTGTGCCGTGATCGTCAAAACCGTAGACGAGAAAACCCGGTCGAAGACGGCCATCAATGAATTGCTCCGAGACTGAATAAAAAGGAATCGCGCGTTGGCAGGACGCCCTGGACCTCGCTCGGTATTCTGGGCATTATTTTCGTTAAGGGGCCGCATCAGGCGCAGTACCTTTCTTTTGGGTGCTGCTCTTATTGCTACACTTTGGTGGGTTTGTCTGGCGCAGGTGTTTTCAGCGGTCGATGGCTCAAGCGAGCAGGAAAGCTGGCTTCTGACGCTTGGAGCTCTTGTTCTGTTTTCGAGTTATTGCCTCTACGCTCTGGCGCACAAACGCCTGCACGATCTTGGATACAGAGGCTTCTTTGCTTTGATAATTGTGGTTGCAGGAACGTTCATTCCGTTTCTCACGATCGCTGGACTGACAGCTCTTGCCGTTGTGCCGGGTGAGCAGGATAATAATGATTACGGGCCGCCACCTGTGCGTTCAAAGACCTAAAACGCGTTAGGACACTTTGCCCATTTGGCAAATTGGGTCAGTCGAGCTTAGACTTGTACCGTGTTCAGCCTTCCGCTCCAGCAGGCTGGGCTTGCGAAAGGCGGTGCTCCATGTCTAACCCACGTTTCGTCTCCAAAGCCGCAGCGGTACTCGGTGCTCTTAGCTTGCTGTTCTCAATTCCGATTGCCAATGCCAGTTCAGGTGTAACGAACACCCAATCTTCACAATCTCAGGGGCCCATCAGCACTTGTCTTGCAGTGGCGCGTTCCATTGAGCAGCCGGGATTGTCGGTGCGTTATGCGGGGCCTGTTGGGCCTGTCTCTGATCAGACGTATCAGGTCAGTTTTTCCTATCAGGGCCACTCGACTTACCTGATCGAGAGTCCGGGCGGCGTCTCCATCGCGACTGATTTTGCTGGTTGGTTGACGGACCCGATCACACCCACAGCCGTTACGATGAATCGGGCGCATTCATCGCACTACACTGATTTCCCCGATCCCAAAATCCAGCACGTATTTCGCGGATGGGGTGAAAACGGCGACATTGCCCGTCACAACAAGATGGTCGGGGACGTGCTTATTCGCAATGTGACAACGGACATTCTGCGCTTTGCGTCGATTCCGGATGGCAATTCCATTTTCATTTTCGAGGCTGCGGGATTGTGCATCGGCCATCTGGGGCATTTGCACCATCGTTTGAGCGAAGACCATTACGCCAAGATTGGTCGGTTGGATGTTGTCATGGTGCCGGTAGATGGTGGATTGACGATCACTCACGCAAGCGTGGGCGAATTGCTGCAACGCCTGCGCTCGTCGGTTATCCTGCCTATGCATGTTCGCTTTGCGGGCGCCCTGCCGCAGTTTCTGGCGCGCTTGGGCGATGATGTTCCCATCATCCAGTGGCCGGACAAGCGATTGACCCTGTCCGTGCGCAATCTGCCGGAAGTGCCAACCGTTTATCTGATGCCTGGCGTCTCCAACTATCCGATCTATGACGAATAAATCTCTGACAGCAGAGCATGTCGATTGACGGCTGAAAGGTCGCTGCCTAAAGCTTGCTCCATGAGTGATCTTTCCCTTTCTGCACAAATTTTACGCGACCTGATCCGTTGCCCGTCCGTTACGCCAGATGAAGCAGGTGCTTTGGACGTGCTTGAAACGCGCCTCAAAGCGCTTGGATTTACGGTAAAGCGTCGCGTCGCTTCAACGCCGGGCACGCCGGATGTTGAAAATCTCTATGCGCGGCTTGGCACCGTCGGCCCCAATCTTTGTTTCGCAGGCCACACGGATGTCGTGCCAACGGGTGATGAGGGTCTTTGGAGTGCAGGCCCTTTTTCCGGCGATATCGTTGATGGCGAAATGCTGGGACGTGGGGCTGTGGACATGAAAGGCGGCATCGCCTGCTTTCTCGCAGCCGTCCAAAATCGCGTCGAGAACGGCATGCCGCTTGAGGGGTCCATTTCGTTTCTGATTACCGGGGACGAAGAAGGCCCCGCAATCAACGGCACAAAAGCGCTGCTGGATTGGCTTTTTGAGGAAAGCGAGCAGATTGATGCCTGCGTGGTTGGCGAACCAACCAATCCTGACGCAATCGGAGATGCCATAAAGATTGGACGGCGTGGTTCAGTGTCCGGCATACTGCGTGTTGAAGGAACACAAGGCCATTCAGCTTACCCGCATCTTGCAGATAATCCGGTGCGTGGAATGATAACCCTTTGCGATGCGCTGCTGGCCGAACCCTTTGACAACGGAACGGACAATTTTCAGCCAACCAATCTCGAGGTGACATCGGTGGATGTGGCCAACAAGGCCTTTAACGTCATTCCTGCGAATACCAGTGCTCAGTTCAATATCAGGTTCAACGACACCTGGACTGCCGATACGGTCAAGCAGGAGATCGAGCGACGTTTGGCAGATGCCGCCAAGTCAGACCGACTGCGCAAGCCAGTTGATGGCAAGCCGCGGCCGGAGATCAACTGGACGCTGGAATATACGGATCGCCCAAGCCATGTTTTTCTGACCCACGATGAGGCGTTGATTGAGTCGCTTTCAAAGGCCGTGGAGCAGGTTTGTGGTCGCGAGCCGCAACTATCGACCGGCGGCGGTACTTCCGATGCACGGTTCATCAAAGATGTGTGTCCGGTCGTTGAGTTCGGCCTCGTGGGCCAAACCATGCACCAGATTGATGAACGTGTTGCGCTGGACGATCTGGAAACCCTGTCTGCCATATACGAGCGCTTTATTGAAGGTTACTTTTTGGCAGCGTCACGATGAGTGGACCCGCCCAAAAACCGCCATCGCATAAAACCCTCGACAGCAATCTCATTGGCGCAGCAGAGATGATGCTGGGTCGGCAAAGCGGCTTGTCGAAACTCGATCTCAGTGCTGCCGGTGTCGGGCTGTCTTTTTACGGCTTGCTGCTTACAGGGCTTATCGATGCGGCGAGTGTTTCCATCACGTTTGATGCCTACAATGCCGCCGAAACAGATCCCACAACCGGCAAGCCTACATATATTTTAGGGTCACTGATCAGCGCATTCGCGGGTTATGCAGCATCTCTGTTTGCTCTCTACCTGCTTTGCCGAACGCCGCAGGAACAGGCTCGGTTTCCAATTGCACTTGTAGCACAGAACTGGGCTTCGCCCGTCTTGAGCCTTGTGTTCCTGCCGATCTTTTGGATCACGTCGGTGCTGGCCGTTGATCAACAATCCGGTGCATCTTTGGCGCCATTCCTGGTCGCCGGTTCCATTGCAATATTGGTATTGGCAGGGGTCAGGCTTCTGCGCATATCTCTTGATGTAACGCTGGCCAAAGCCGTGGCTCTTTTTTTGATGACAACGGCGGTTTCGATAGTCGTCAGGGAAGGGTTTTCATCGCTTCTCGGTCTTTAGGGTGCCGGAATCAAATAAGGGCGACCTTTTGCGGTCGCCCTTGAAAATTTCGTTTTGGAGTTGCTCTCAGCAATCCGAGCAGTTGGTTATAAGATCCTCACGCGGAACATAACTGTTCTCGTAATCATAGGTATGTGATTCCGCTTTCAGCCGGTTGGAGCCCAACCAATAGCTCCAGTCGTCGCCAGACCCAAACAGCGGACGATGTTCGATGCGCGCCTTGGATGTCACGATAAATCCACGGTTATTGAGTAATGCGGGCGCAAGAGGATAAATGCTCCCGATTGCCGGTAAGGTGAGAGAAGACAGGTTTTTGCCTCGAGCCCACAAAACACGCGCTTCGCCATCATCATTGATGTTGATGCCTGCCACGTAAAGCTGCAACTGGCTGGCACGCGCACCCATGATGGCTTCGCCAGCATTCAGTGTTGCATCGATAATCTCGCGGTTCACTAGTGTTGACTGGGCGACAATGTCGGCAACCGTGCTGGACACTTTACCGCCTTGAGTCGTCATATTTTGAGTGTCGAGCAAAGTGATCATGCCAAACATGAGCGTGAGGAAGAACGGCGCGGCGATGACGAATTCGATCGCGTTGGTTCCCCGCTCATCGGCCGCAAAGTGTTTCAGCCTTGCGCGCAAACCTTTCGGGCGACTGGCCCGCATGGCAACGCGGGCGGCACTGGCATGAATATATTTTCTCTTACCGATCATGATCCTGCTCCCGCTGGTCCAACTTGGGTGTAAGGCTCGGTCATAAATGCTGAAGTTGCCATAATCAGGCGATCACCGCCCGACCATGCGTCGACACCGAAAGCTGTCCAATTGAGAAAGGTTGGCCATTTCGCAAACACGCGAACGATATTGATTGTCTGACGGCCGCCGGGCTCAAACCCGAAATTGGAGCTGTCGAGATTTCCTTCCTCGTCAAACTCTGGTGGGCGGTCCTCGAAAACATCAACTTCCTGCACGTCGATAAACAGGGTGCCGCAATCGAACATGAACATGAGTTTGTAATTGCACAGGATCTGACGAAACTGGGCTTCGTTGGTATTTCCCGACTGTATTTGACCTGTTTTCAATTGGCGAGAAACGGCATCAACGCTCGCATTCAGCATGCGGTTGGCGGTGTAATTATACGCAATCTCGGCGGTGCCGAAGATAATCATCAGGAACGGGATGGCGACAAAGGAGAATTCAATCGCTGCAGTCCCGTCTTGTGATTTTTTGAAACAGGCCCAACGCGACAGAAAGCTCCTGCGCCTCGCACCATATTTCCCATTATTTGTTTGTTCCATAACCTCAACCCCGGCAGGAAAAAGAATTCGAGGTTGCAAGGTAGTCGGAAAAACTTGAGAAGTTGTGAGGCGATAGGACAGATTTTGACGGTTATGTTAGCAACCTGTTAACCGCACAGACACGTGGTCTCGGGAAGTGTCTATTTCTCGGTGGCAGCCTTTGACAGCGCGTTCCGCGATTCAATCTGACCGACCGACTGGTTGAAGTTTTCCGAGTTGTCACCAATCGTCAGCGTCGGTTCACAAACCGGGTCGCAAGCCAAAGTCTCACGAACAGACCTGCGGTAAATGCGAACCGTATTCTGCTCATGCCCCTGCACGGTGACAGTTTCATCAACGATAGGGTTGCCGTTGCCATCGAGCACAATGAGGTTTGTCACGCCAAAGCTGCGGCCGGTGAGAACGATTGTGCGACCATCCTGAATAGTTGCGTCTACAATCGATGGATTGCCAACAATAATGGTGTCAGCCGTTTTGGCGATGCGAACCACCTTGGCACGGTCGATAATGATTTTTAAAGATCCGCGGTCATTGCGCGATGCGTCGGGTTCGACGGCATTTGCGTTTTCCTGACCCGCTGCATGAACCGTCAAATTGGAGTTCAGGACAGCCATCGTTGAGAATGCCAAAACAAGGCCAGCAGCCCGTGCTGTTTTTTTCAATTTCGGGAACGCCATCACAATCACCCATACGCAAGAACAAATCTCACTGTCGTCAAAAATGGTGAAATAAGCTTTAACCAGTCTGGCGCAGCAGTCCGTGGCTGCGTCACATCCCAGCCTGGGTTGCGTTGGCAAAACACCGGCGTGTTTTTGACGAAGAAAGCCGCCTGATTCATTTATATATATATAGCCTGCTTTTGGGACGCTTGTGTTCGGTCTATTTCGTGGGGTGGGTTGAAAGGCTGCAATGCAGTGCTTTCGAAATTAAACAATGCGCCGGTCATTTAACCTTCTATTGACCGCGTTTACGGCTCTTCTCAGGTTACGTTTTGGTAAGGCTGTTTTTTAAGTCGATCCTAAGGCGAGGTGCGTAGTTTCTGCTCAACCGATCGGAGAACAACAAACCGACGGTTTTGCTGTAACACGTGGAGTAAGGATTATACTCATGACCAACATCAAACGTTTCTTCGCTGACGAATCTGGTGCAACTGCAATCGAATACGGCCTCCTGGCTGCTCTTATCTCGGTTGTTGGCGTGACTGCATTCACGAACGCTGGTTCGAGCTTGAAAGCTCTGTTCGAGCAGGTTGAATCTGATCTGTCCGGCGCTGTTGGCGGCTAATAAGCCAAGACCAACGGTTCTAAACCGGAAGGGCCGCGCGGTTCGCAGAGCGGCCCGTTTCTTTTGGCCATCTGTCCATATCGTTCTTGTTTAACGCTTGCTTAGTGGACGCCAGCTAGAGTTTGTCCAACCAAAGGTCTGCAAACCCAGACCGTTTCCTTTCAGTTTGGAGAATTCCATGACCGGAATTACTGCCATTGCCATTCTGGCCATGTTCCCGCTCTGCATGATATTTGCAACTTTCTATGATCTGTTCACGATGACGATTCCGAACAAAATCTGCATTGCACTCGTTGTGGGTTTCGCGGTCCTCGCTCCCTTGGCCGGTATGAGCCTGGAGACAGCGGCATGGCACATCGGTGTGGCGTTTTTTGTTTTGGTGGTGGGCTACGTTTTCTTTTCGTTCGGCTTCATGGGCGGAGGAGACGCAAAACTCCTGGCTGCATCGGCTTTGTGGTTTGGAACTGCGTTCACAGCTCCGTATCTGCTGATCGCGAGCATCATGGGTGGCGCTCTGACCATCATGATCATTATCGCCCGCAGAATGCCGCTGCCGCCTCGGCTGGCAACCATCGGCTGGGTGGCCCGCTTGCACGACCGCAGCGAGGGTGTGCCTTATGGTGCGGCTCTTGGACCGGCTGCAATGCTGGTGTTTACCGATTCCAATTGGATGGAATTCATAACGTCCGGTCAGTTGATTGGATAAATCCGGCTCTGTACCCGATCCGAAGTTTTATCGGCTGCTTTTGGAAACAGAAGCAGCCGTTTTTTGTTTTCGACGTCAGCATCAGCCGCATGAAAAGTTTTGCAAACGCGTCGTTAACCATCTTTGTCAGAACGCCATTAACCATAAGTACACCAATAAGCGTCAAGACTGGCTTTGAGTAAATGCGCAACGCGTAACCGGAGTCCTTCGCCATGAAACCCATACAGCTCATTTTGATTGCTGTTGCACTGACCGCAGCCATTGGCGCCGGTTTCGTGATGATGACCTTGAATGATCAACCGCAGACCGTCATTCAGGCGGCCGCTCCTGTGCCACAGATCAAGTTGAAAAAAGTTCTGGTCGCAGGACAGAACATTCCAATGGGTTCCGCCTTGGGGACAGAACGCCTGATCTGGCAGGAATGGCCGGAAGATGGCGTCCATGAAGGTTTCATTTTGGAATCGGACAAGCCGGAAGGCCTTCAGGAATATGCGCCGACTATTGCGCGTTCCACTTTTTTTGCAGGCGAACCAATCCGGGAAGAGAAAATCGTCCGCTCCGACAGCGGTTATCTCTCGGCAATCTTGCCAGCTGGAAAGCGCGCTGTGGCGGTCCGCGTTGATGCGAAGACCTCTGCTGGCGGTTTTATTCTTCCTAACGATCATGTCGACGTGATCATGAGCTTCCGAAACGAAGATGATGAGTGGATCACTGACACGATCCTCCAGAATATTCGTGTTCTCGCGATCGACCAGGTGATCGAAGAGCAGGAAGGGGACAAGGCAAAAGTCGGCGACACGGTGACACTCGAGCTGAACTCCGAGCAGGTGGAGATCATCACTGAGGCTGCTCAGATTTCCAACAACAAACTCACACTTGCTCTGCGCAGCGTGGAGGACACCCAGGTTGTTGCGGGCAAAAAGCGAGGACGTCGCGGCAATGTTCGCCTCATTCGTTTCGGCAAAGCTTCAGAGATCAAAACCAAGAATTAGTTCGCGGTGCAGAACGCCTGCACGAAACGCAAAACCAGTATGAGATTGAGTTGAAGATGATCAACAACGTGAAAAGCACCAGCAGCCGCATCGGTAAATATGCCAGTTTGGCCCTTGCCCGCACAACGTGTTGGGCCAGCATTGCCACACTCGCTCTGGCCACGATAGCGCAGCCTTTAGCAGTTTCAACTTCACAGGCGCAATCAACGTCGCGCAATCATATTCGCATCACCGCCGCTGAGGCGCAGACGCCGCAGCGCATTCGCCTTGGGCTCGACAAATCGCTTGTTGTCGATCTGCCAGCGGACGCGCATGACATTCTGGTTGCCAACCCCGAAGTGGCTGACGCTGTTACCAGAACGTCGCGCCGCATCTACCTGTTCGGCAAAGAGATCGGACAGACAAACATCTTCGTTTTTGATGGTGCCGGCAATCAAGTGGCTGCCATGGAAATCAGCATTGAACGCGATATCGCCGGTCTTCAGGAAACTCTCGCCCGTCTGATTCCCAACTCTGACATTCAGGTCGAAATGATCAGCGACAATATCGTGCTGACAGGAACAGTGCCGAATCCGCAATCTGCAGCGAAAGCTGTTTCGCTGGCTGAAATCTTCGTCAAGGGAGGTGAGCAAACGCAAGGCGGCAACCAGGGTAACTCGCTCGCTGCGCTGTTTGGCGACGAGCCGGAAAGTCAGACCGTGAACCTGTTGAAGATTCAGGGAGAAGATCAGGTCCACCTTAAAGTTACAGTGGCTGAGGTTTCCCGGTCAGTCATCAAACAGCTTGGGATCACGACAACGGCAAACAATCCCGGTTCGGATGGTTTCGGGTTTACAGCTCGTGCTGGTGGCGTGTTTCAGCAGATTGCAGCGGCAACACTTGGCGGATCGGTCAGCCTGAACCATGGTCTGAACTCCATCACGGGACAGTTGCAAGCGCTGGAAAGCGCCGGCGTTATGCGCACTTTGGCAGAACCCAGCCTGACCGCAATTTCCGGCGAAGAAGCCAATTTCAATGTCGGCGGTCGCGTTCAGCAGCCCCAGGACATCGAGAACGAAGAAAATGGCGTGGCCATTCGTTACGACACACTCGAATACGGTATTTCGCTGTCATTCAAGCCTGTCGTTTTGACCGAAGGCCGCATCAGCCTGAAAATTAACACAGAGGTAAAAGAGCCGACCATTCAGGGCTCCAGTACATTTAACGCGCGGGCCAACCTGCCCGGCATCCGGCACCGCCAGGCTGACACCACCGTGGAATTGCCCTCCGGTGGCTCCATGGTGATTGCCGGTCTGATTCAGGATGATGTGCGTCAGGTGGTTTCCGGACATCCGGGTCTGAAGAATATTCCGGTTTTGGGATCCTTGTTCCGAAGCCGTGAATTCATTCGTAACGAATCCGAAGTCATGATCGTTGTGACGCCCTATCTGGTGCGGCCGACAGCGCGCAAACAGATCGCTCAACCGGACGAAAATTTCATGCCTGCAAGCGATGCTGCCGGCTATTTCATGGGGCGTATTAACCGCGTCTACGGAACCAAACAGGGCAATCTGCCAAAGGGTCGTTACACCGGCTCCATCGGTTTCATTCTCAAGTAAGGCGTAGGAGACAGATGATGACAAACAGAAAACAGGTGCCTGTGCCTCAACCCAGGAATGGCAAGACTGGTCTGATGACCGTTCTCATTCTGGCGCCCGCCGTCGCAATGACTGGCTGTGCCAGCTTTTCGAAGGATCATTTCACAGTTGGTTCGGTGCCAGGAAACTACAAAACCAAGCATCCAATCGTCATTGATGAAAAAGAGCATACAGTCGACATTCCGGTCGCCCGTTCAACATATAATTTGTCCAAGGCATCCGCCAGCGTGGTCGAAGGGTTCGCTTATCGGTCCAGCAAGGCTGGTAGTGGCGTTATAACTGTGCTGATGCCGTCCGGTTCTCCAAACGAAGCTGCCGCCCGTACGATCTCCAACAAGATCGTCGACACGCTTTATACCTCCGGCATCCAGTCCAACCGAATTCGGATGGTTACGTACAACGCCTCCCGTCATGGCCCCACAGCGCCTGTAAGACTGTCATACAATGCGGTTTCAGCCAGTGTGAAAGGGTGTGGCAAGTGGACGGCCGACCTTGGCGATACGAAAGAAAATAAGAACTACCACAATTTCGGTTGTGCTTCGCAAAACAACCTTGCGGTCATGGTTGCCAATCCGGCTGACCTGCTGGGCCCGCGCGGAATGTCTGAGACAGACGCGGCACGGCGCAGCACGGTTATTCAGGACTATCGTGAAGATGGCTCGATTCTCCAGGGCCCGCCACCAACGCTCTATACGCGATAGTGCAAGGCAAAATCGTCTCAGCTGAACAAAAGACAAAAATCAGGAATTGGACAAAAAATGTCAGAACCGGCGCATCAGGAACAGGCCCATATGCCGCAGCCCGAGCATGCTGAAGCAGGTGTGGAGGCCGCTCCCGCTGCAGACTATGCCCAGTCGGCTGTTCCCGAATATGGACATCCGGAAGAGCAAGTCTATTCCGGCGTACACGAAACACCTTCGGAGGATCTGAGCACTCACCGCCCGGTTCCGCGCGTAGCGATACAAGCCTTTTGCGAGAGCGAGGGAGTTGCGTCCGTCATAGAGGCCGCATCGCGCGACCGTAGGATGAGCAAGGCGCATGTGAAAGTCCAACTGGGCGGCATCGCTGCAGCGGTGGATTTCTATCAGACGGCAACCACTCCCAATCTGATCATGATCGAATCGGGTCTGGTGGGTGCGCAACTGATTGCTGAGTTGGAAAAACTTGCGGAAGTCTGTGATGAAGGCACCAATGTTGTTGTTGTGGGTCACAAAAATGATGTTCAGCTCTATCGCGATCTGATTTCTCGTGGCGTGGCAGAATATCTGGTTGCGCCTGTTTCGATGTCCGATGTGATGGACATCGTGACGACACTTTTCGTCAATCCGGACGCCGCGCCGCTTGGGCAGACAATTGCATTTGTCGGCGCAAAGGGAGGTGTTGGCTCTTCGACGATTGCGCACAATGTGGCCTGGGCGATTGCCAGCAATTTCGAAAGTGATGTCGTATTGGCTGATCTCGATCTTGCCTTTGGAACGGCGAACATCGACTTTGATCAAGACCCCGCGCAAGGCGTCGCTGAAGCGGTGTTCTCGGCCGACCGTATCGATGAAACCTATCTTGATCGTCTTTTGGCGAAGTGTTCGGACCATCTTAGCTTGCTGGCCGCACCCTCAACTCTCGATCGTGAATACGATTTCCACGCTGACGATTTCAATCAGCTGCTTGAGGTCGCGCAACGGGGAACGCCGAATGTTGTGATTGATCTTCCGCATATGTGGACCGGCTGGACGCGGCAAATTCTGGCGGCAGCTGACAAGGTGGTTATTACGGCAACGCCCGATCTGGCCAGCCTTCGCAACACAAAAAATCTTGTCGATACGCTCGCTGACTTGCGTCCGAACGACGGAAAACCATTTCTTGTCCTGAACCAGTGCAATGTTCCAAAACGACCTGAAATTGCGATTGACGACTTTACCGGCCCGCTCGACATGGAGCCGTCCGTTGTCATTCCATTTGATCCCGCACTGTTTGGTTTGGCAGCAAACAATGGGCAGATGATTTCGGAAACCGATGCCAAAAGCGAAGTGGCATCTTCGCTCGATTTGCTGGCCCAAATCATTACCGGCCGCCGCGAAATACAGGACGTCGCAAAGTCTCCATTGGGTGGGCTGCTTTCACGGTTCGCCCTGAAAAAGAAGTAACAGAATTCGGCCTGTATCAGGCATCGTATTGAGCACCCGGGTCTGGGTCAGGAAGAGGCGTAAAAATGTTTGGAAAAAGGGGTGGTTCGGGCTCAGGTGGTGTGTCTGGTGGCGGGTTCAATAAACCATTAGCGATGCCACCTGAAGCGTCAAAAGCGGCACCAAACCCTGCACCAGCAGCGCCGCCGCAGCCCGCACCGCAGGCTGCCCCGCCCGTTGCGCCCACGGTTGCTCCTGCTCAGCCAATGCCGCAGGGTGCCGGCGCTCCACAGCCCGCACCACAAGCTGCTCCTCTGCCGCCTAAAAAGATCAAGGCTGCGGCCCCTCCGATTGAGACGGCTCCTGCTCCTCAAGAGATTCGCATTAAGTCGGAAGAATATTATGATGTTAAGACACAGGTCTTTTCGGCGCTGATTGACACTATTGATCTGTCGCAATTGTCCAAGCTTGACAACGAAGGCGCTCGCGAAGAAATCCGCGATATTGTAAACGACATCATCGCGATCAAATCGATTGTCATGTCGATTTCTGAGCAAGAAGAATTGCTCGCCGATATCTGCAATGACGTGCTTGGCTATGGCCCGCTGGAGCCGCTTTTGGAGCGCGATGACATCGCCGACATCATGGTCAATGGAGCGAAACAGACCTTTATCGAGGTCGATGGGAAAACCCAGACCACCAACGTGCGGTTTCGTGACAACGATCAGTTGATGAACATCTGCCAGCGCATTGTGAGTCAGGTTGGCCGCCGTGTTGATGAATCATCGCCTATATGTGACGCACGCCTTGCCGACGGCTCACGTGTTAACGTGATTGCACCACCGCTCGCTCTTGATGGGCCTACGCTCACCATTCGTAAGTTCAAGAAAGACAAGCTTACGCTGGATCAGCTTGTGAAGTTCGGAGCGATTTCTCCTGAAGGAGCCGAAATCCTCCAAATCATCGGTCGTGTCCGCTGCAACTTGGTCATCTCCGGTGGTACCGGCTCCGGTAAAACGACACTGCTGAACTGCATGACCAACTACATTGACGAGGATGAGCGGGTTATCACCTGTGAAGACTCCGCTGAACTGCAATTGCAGCAGCCTCATGTGGTTCGGTTGGAAACCCGCCCGCCTAATCTGGAAGGTGAGGGCACAATTACAATGACCGATCTGGTCAAAAACTGCCTGCGTATGCGTCCTGAACGCATTATCGTGGGTGAGGTGCGCGGACCCGAAGTGTTTGACCTGTTGCAGGCCATGAACACAGGCCATGATGGCTCGATGGGCACCATCCACGCAAACTCACCCCGTGAGTGTTTGTCGCGTATGGAATCGATGATTGCGATGGGTGGATTTTCTCTGCCCGCCAAGACAGTGCGTGAGATCATCGTGGGGTCAGTGGATGTCATCATTCAGGCCAAACGTCTGCGCGACGGATCGCGCCGTATCACGCACATTACCGAGGTGATCGGCCTGGAAGGCGACGTAATCATTACGCAAGACATTTTCCTGTACGATATCACTGGTGAAGACGCCAATGGCAAGCTGATCGGTCAGCACCGCTCTTGTGGTGTTGGTCGTCCCAAGATGTGGGAGCGCGCGCGCTACTACAACGAGGAACAGCGGTTGGCGAAAGCTCTGGACGATTCAGAAACCAAGCCTGAATCTGAATCAGCTTTTTAAGGGCTCGTTTCGCTAGGCGGCTAGGCTTGGCAGCCAGAGAATTGTATTGCGTGGAAAGGCCTGACCGATGGACTTGAAAATGATCATGATGATTGCGTTAGCGGCGCTGACCGTCGGCGCATTGCTGTACGCCTTCATGTACAATTCCATCGCAAGTGAAAAGAAAACCAACCAGCGTGTCAAAAGCATGCAGGTTGACACAAAGACAAAAGCTAAAGTCCAGGCCAAGCGCATGGACGAAAAGCAACGTCGTAAGCTGCGTGAAGAAACGCTGAAAAACGTTGATGCCCAGCGGGCGACGGGCAAGAAAGCCGCGTCGGTCAATTTGCCGGCAAAACTGGTTCAGGCTGGTATGACAATCAGCGTAAAAAAATTCTACGTCTATTCCATTCTGTTTGGCTTGCTGGTTTTCGTTGCGCTTTATATTTCGCGCAAAGTGCCTGTTCCTGCTGCTTTTGGTTTGGCCTTTGTGGCCGGTTTTGGCGTGCCAAGATGGTTTGTGGGGTTCAAGCGCGCGCGCCGTTTTGCCAAGTTCACTTTGATCTTCCCCAACGCCATTGACATTATTGTTCGCGGTATCAAATCCGGCTTGCCGCTGAATGACTGCCTGCGTATCATTGCCAATGATTCCGAAGAGCCTGTTCGCGGCGAATTTCGCAAGCTTGTGGAATCGACCCAGATGGGCATTCCGGTCCCAGATGCCTGTGAGCGCCTCTATCAAAACATTCCAACTGCTGAGACCAATTTTTTTGCTATCGTGATAGCCATTCAGTCGTCTGCGGGCGGCAACTTGTCCGAAGCGTTGGCAAACTTGTCCAAGGTGCTGCGTGAGCGCCGGAAAATGTCTGACAAAATTAAGGCATTCTCCACAGAAGCCAAAACATCGGCGATCATTATCGGCTCGTTGCCTTTCATAGTGGCCAGCCTGGTCGCATTCACCACACCCGGCTATCTCAATCCCCTCTTCGATACGCAGACCGGCAACAAGATCGTGATCGGTTGTGCCATCTCCATGGCGTTCGGAATCTTCGTCATGAAGAAAATGATCAACTTCAAGTTCTGATGGAGCGCGCGATATTATGATTGAATTTCTCGTCGAACCTCAGAACCTGCTCGCTATCGCAACGACGATCGCGGTTTTTGCAACCATTTTGACAATTGCAATGCCAATGCTGGCGA
This sequence comes from Pseudomonadota bacterium, assembly GCA_039180085.1. Lineage (GTDB taxonomy): Bacteria > Pseudomonadota > Alphaproteobacteria > Rhizobiales > Rhizobiaceae > Pseudahrensia. The sequence continues at coordinate 102,760 of JBCDDX010000001.1, read as the reverse complement.
AGGATCAGCTTGGCAATCGTATGAAGTCGGTTGCTTTGGAACGTGAAAAATTGCGCGCCAAAGAACGCGCGCGTCTTGTAAATGAAAAGAAAGACGGGCGTACCAAGGTCACCAAGCGCGAGCCGGGTGCCGTTATCAAAGCGATCGTTGAGAAGCTTAACCTGCGCACAGCTTTGGCGGATGACAAAACCGAACTGGCTCTCATTCAGGCAGGTTATCGCGGCCAGTCACCCCTGTTCATTTTCCTTGGTTGTCGTTTTGGGCTGCCGTTTCTGTTCATGGGTATTGCCGCATTTTACTTCTACATCATCCAGGGCGTTGAAGAAGAAGCGCGTATGAAGACCCTGATGATGTGTCTGATGGCTGGTTTCGCAGGCTTCTATCTGCCGATCCTGTTCATTCGGAACCGTGTCAGCGCACGTCAGCTTTCGATCACACGGGCATGGCCGGATGCCCTGGACCTGACCTTGATCTGCGTGGAATCGGGTATGACGATTGAAGTGGCGTTTCGCAAAGTGGCTGCCGAAATCGGTGCCCAGTCGATGGCGTTGGCTGAAGAGTTGATGATCACCACTTCTGAATTGTCGTTCCTGCAGGACCGTCGGACTGCCTATGACAATCTGGTGCAGCGCACCGGTCTCGAGGGGGTGAAAAACGTTGTGCTGTCGCTCATTCAGGCCGAAAAATATGGTACACCCCTATCTGCAGCCTTGCGGGTTCTCAGTCAGGAAAACCGCGATATGCGCATGAATCTGGCAGAAAAGAAGGCGGCCGCATTGCCGCCAAAACTCACCGTTCCCATGATGGTTTGTTTTTTGCCGGTATTGTTCTGCGTCATTCTTGCGCCGGCGATCATTCGTGCATTTGCCATCTTTGAGGCTAATTGACGTCACTTGGTTTTCAAACGCCCTATGCCTAAGGCATGGGCCGTGAAATAGTGTGTCCGTTCGTTTTAACCGATCTGGCCACATGAATGATAAAGACACGCCTGACCAGCCATCTGGATATCCAGCATCCCATTATTTCGGCACCTATGGCTTTCGCCGCGGGAGGTGCCCTTGCAGGCGCCGTCACCAATGCAGGCGGCCTTGGCATGATCGGTGGTGCTTATGGCGATGCTGAATGGCTGGACGAACAGTACAAAGAAGCGGGAAACGCAAAAACAGGCTGCGGGTTTATCACCTGGAATCTGCAGCATGCGATATCTTCCGCGCCGCGCCTGCTGGACGATATCATCGAACGTCAGCCGCATGCTCTCATGCTGTCGTTTGGTGATCCTGAACCCTATGTCGAGCCAATTCTGAACGCTGGCATTGAGCTTATTGTTCAGGTCCAGACGTTGCGGGACGCAAAACACGCAGCCGACATCGGCGCATCGATTGTGGTCGCTCAGGGGTCGGAAGCTGGTGGTCATGGTGAGGCACGGGCGACCATGACACTTGTGCCTGAGGTTGCCGACCATCTTGCCAGGGCTCATCCCAAAACGCTTTTGTGCGCGGCCGGTGGAATTGCCGATGGACGGGGATTGGCCGCAGCTCTCATGCTGGGTGCCGATGGTGTTCTGGTTGGCTCTCGGCTTTGGGCCAGCAAAGAGGCAAGTGTTCATCCTGAAATGCACAAGGCAGCACTTGCTGCAACGGGCGACGACACCATCAGATCAAGTGTCATGGACATCGCCCGTAAACTTGACTGGCCGGACCGCTACACCGCTCGCGTACTCAAAAACGCCTTCACCGACAGATGGCATGGGGACCTCGACGGCCTCATTGCAAATGCAGAAGAACAGGCTGCCCTGTGGAAAGAAGCCTGGGCGAACGGTGACGTGACAACGGCCAACACATTCGTTGGTGAGTCAACCGGCCTGATAGACAGCGTGGAGCCGGTGGCGGATATCATTGAGAAAATGGTCGCTGATGCAGAACGCATTATCACCCGCTGCGCGAGCAATATTGTGGACGTGCGCTAGTTCTTGTCTTTCAACTGGCTCCAGGAATTCTGTTCTGAAAGCATCTGTTTCAGGAAGGCAACATTTGCCTGTGCCTCTTGCGGTGGCAATTCGCCGGCTGCAACTGTTTCAGCTTCTTTGAAACGGCCTTGTAAACCGATCACCAAAGCCAGGTTCTGACGCACTCTGCTGTCTGCACCACGTCGGTTGATCGCTTGACGCAAATAAGTTTCGGATGATTTCAGATCTCCGGTCAAAAGATAAGACATGCCCAGATTGGAAAGAACCGATGGCTCGCCCGGTTTCAGATCCAATGCCTTGCGGTAGCTTGCCCGGGCGAGGGTAGGTTTGCCCATCTGATCGTGAATGGCGCCTTCTGCGGAATAAAGCTTCCAGTCCGGATTGTCCGGTGTCTGGGCTCGCTGCACCGTCTCCAGGGCCTTTGGCAGATTTCCGGTGCCGGCCAAAGCTTTGCCATATGCACCAAGCACTTCGCGGTCTTCTGAATGGTGGATCGCCACTTGTTGCATGACGGCGAGGGCCTGCTCATTGCGGCCTGTCATGCGCAGAGCGGTTGCGAACTGCAATCCAACACGTTTGTTCTTCGGATTGCGCGTGTATTGCTTTTGCCAAAAACTTGTCGCCTGTCTCAGCTCCCCCATCGACATTTCTGCGACCGGCTTGCGCAGATTGCTTGGAACGGAACCCGTGGTGGTGCGATCTTTGGCGCAGCCGGAGATCAAAAGAGTGGCGGTCAGAGCAGCGATAAGTGTGTGTTTGCCGAATATGCGCTGAGATGCGGTGTTCGAACGGATCATCTGTGTCTATGCCTTCCATCGCGGATCGCACTGCCCCCCAAAAAGGCGGCGCTTCGGCATTAAGAAATATTCTGTTAACCCTAATGGATGGTTAATATGGCGTGTGAATACGCCGGACAGAGAGGCTGAAAATGCATTTGGAAACCAACCCCGCTGCGTGTTTTGCACGGCCGTCGCGCAAATCAATCCCCATCTATTGCCTTGATCATGCGCAATGGGCCGCCAGCAATTTTGAGCATCCCGATGAACAGCGGGATTGGGCGTTGGCCAACGGGTTCAAAGCCAATCGTGGACAATTCTGCACGCTTCCCGATGCAAAGGGTGGGATCGCATGTGTTTTTGCAGGACTTGGTGATCTGAAAGCGGGCGAACGCACAAATGCGGAGATTGCTCTGTCGCTTGGCGGGCTGGCACGCAGTCTGCCGCCGAAAACATTCCATTTTGAGAATGAGCCTGGTGAAGATGGAATAGCGGCTCTGGCCTGGGCAATGGGGGCCTATTCTTTCTCGCGTTATGTCGAACCGTCAAAACAGATGCCGCGTCTGGCTGTGAAGTCAAAAGATGTTCCGCATTCTGCGGTCGAGGCAGTCTATCTTGCTCGCGACCTCATCAACATTCCGGCCAATGATATGGGGCCGGAGGCTCTTGAGAAGGCTTTTCGGTCTCTCGCCAAACATCATATGGCGCGGGCATCCGTCGTCAAAGGTGATGCGCTACTGACGAAAAATTTTCCAATGGTTCACGCTGTTGGGCGCGCGAGTGACGAAGCCCCGCGGGTGTTGGACATGCGCTGGGGCAAGACGTCACATCCCAAGATCACGTTGGTCGGCAAGGGCGTAACCTTTGACACTGGTGGCCTGAACATCAAGCCGGGCGGATCCATGGCGTTGATGAAAAAAGACATGGGTGGGGCGGCGAATGTCATAGCGCTGGCGCACATGATCATGGCAGCAAAACTTCCCGTACGTTTGCGCCTGATTGTGGGTGCGGTTGAAAATGCCATTTCTGGCAACGCGTTTCGTCCGGGAGACGTTTTGCAGTCTCGTAAGGGCCTTTCGGTTGAGATCGGCAACACCGACGCCGAGGGCCGCCTTGTTCTGGGTGATTGCCTTGCGCTCGCGGACGAAGAAAAGCCGGACGTGTTGATTGACATGGCTACCTTAACGGGCGCTGCACGTGTTGCGCTTGGGGCCGATCTGCCTCCGTTCTATTCCCACGACGACATGTTTTGCGATGAGCTTGCCGATCAGGCTAACGCAACTTTCGACCCTTTATGGCGCATGCCGCTATGGCCTTCCTATCGTAAACTTCTGAAGTCCAAAATTGCCGATATCAATCACATCAGTTCAGGTGGCATGGCCGGGTCCATTACAGCGGCGCTGTTTTTGGAGCGTTTCGTTGAAAATGCAAAAACATGGGCGCATTTTGATATTTACGGTTGGGTTCCGGCAGACAAACCATGGGCCAGAACCGGCGGAGAAGCGCAAGGCATTCGCGCTCTCTTTGGAACAATCAAAGCTCGTTACGACCGGTAAATTTCGCCTTCTCGCTCCCATGCTTGGAATATCAGCAACTTTGAGTCATATTGTTCCGGTAGCGTAATTATGGAGTTGTGTGATGTTGGTGATCAAACCCGGGCAGGCGCTCACCCTTTGGCATCGGGCGATGCTGGCGCAGGTTCGTGATGATGATCCGGATCTAACAACGCGACAGATGGCCATCTTGCTGACGATCTATCTTGATCCGCCGCCCCACACTGTGCGCGGTCTGGCGGAGCATCTGGGCGTCACCAAGCCGGTGATTACGCGGGCGCTCGATACGATGGGTATTATGGGTTTTGTAAGCCGCCGGCGCGACGAGCGGGACCGGCGCAACGTCCTCATACAGCGCACAGTCAAGGGTTCGGAATATTTGGAGCGTCTGGGTCTGCTGGTGGCGCACGAAGCGGAAACTGTGGTCTGATGGCGAATGGCCTTGACCCTCGTTTGAACGCTTTTCGCAGTGATCTTGCGGATGTGGCATTGAAGAACAAGGTTGAGGCAGCGTGCTATGTTGAGGCTCGCACAGCTCGCGTCGTGAGCCATTTTTGCGACGCGCTTGCTGAACCCCGGTCGGATGCTTCTCTCCAGGCGCAGTTCCTGTATGGCGACGTTCTGAACGTGTTTGAGCGTCAAAACGGATACGCCTGGGTGCAAAGAAAAAGCGATGGCTATGTCGGTTATGTAGCGGAAGCCGGACTTGGAGACGTCACAGGTGAACCGACCCATATGGTGCTCGCGCCACGCACATTCCTGTATTCAAAACCTGATCTGAAATCGCCAAGGACCGGCTATCGATCCATGGGGTCCGCGCTCGTGGTTGTCGACCGCGCCACGGTTCGTGGAACCGACTATGCAATACTTGCAAACGGCGATGCCGTGATCAGTCGCCATCTTATGAAAATTGGTGAATGGCAGATCGACTATGTCGCGGTGGCAGAAACCCTGCTCCACACGCCCTATCTTTGGGGCGGAGACACCGGGTTTGGCATTGACTGTTCCGGCCTCGTGGCGCTGAGCATGCGCATGTGCGGGCGAACGGTTTTGCGTGACTCAGATATGCAGATGGCGAGCATAGGACGCGAACTTCCGCAAAATCTGAACGAATTGCGGCGCGGTGATCTCGTGTTCTGGAAAGGACATGTGGGCATGATGCGCGACGCGCAAACTCTGCTTCACGCCAACGGGCACACCATGAATGTCGCATTGGAACCACTGGTCGATGCAGTCGATAGGATCGGTTATCTTTATGGCAAGCCAGTGCAGTTGCGACGACCGGACTAGAGATCAATAGCCGCGCGAACGATCAACCACGTTTTCCATTGGCTTACCATTTTCATAGGCGTCGATCTGTCGTTGCACATAGTTGGAAAGCGCATTGGGATCGGTAATTGCCGCCACATGTGGGGTGACAATCGCATTGTCGAAACCCCAAAGAGGACTGTCGGCGCTCAGTGGTTCAGTTTGGAAAACGTCTAGCGACACCCCGGCGAGCGTTCCATTTTCAAGCGCTTCAATAACTGCACATTCATCGAGGCTTCCGCCTCGCCCGGCATTGATTATAACGGGACCACCCAATGCACCCTCTGAACGAAGGTGCGAAATCAGATCTGCATCAATCATGTTGCGGGTCTCTTCGCTCAGCGGCATCAGGTTGACCAGCATGTCTGTTCCCGCGAGGAAGCCTGCCTGTTGTTCGGTCGTGAAAGTTTCGATGTCTTCGACTTTGCGAGTTGAGCGCGCCAGCCCCCGCACATTAAAACCAAGGGCCAGTAATGCTCTCCCGCATGCTTGCCCCAAGACACCAAAACCCATGATCCCAACCGTTATCTCGCGGGCCGTTGGCATCGCAATCTGGTTCCATGTTTTATTGCGTTGCGCGGAATCATAAGCGCGTTGCCGACGTAGGTGCAGCAGGCATTGCAGGCAAACATACTCCATCATGCGACCGGTCAGATCAGGATCGACAAACCGCACAACCGGAACATCTGGCAGGTTTGGGGTGTTCAGGACATGATCGACGCCCGCGCCAAGGGAAAAGATGACTTCAAGTGATGGTGTGTTGCGGAAGATGTCTGGATCAGGTTTCCAGACAATCGCATATCGCGTTGCGTCCGTAGGTTCGTCAGACATTCTGTCAGAAAGGCGCTCGAGAAAAGCATCTCTCTCAGCTGCGCTGATATCTCCGGCGAGAAGAATGTCGCGGGCGCTCATTTTGCACCTTCTGTCAGTTGCGTGCGATGTCGTGCAAACCACATCAGGGCGAGCATCGCGATGCCATTGGTGATGCGGTTATTGTCAACGGCTTCCATCGCCTCATCCAAAGTCAGGGCGAAGGGAAATGTTTGCTCGGTCTCGTGTTCAACGCCCGCTTCTTCTGGCAGAAGTGTGGAATCCACCTGGGCGTAGTAGAGGTGAATGACCTCATCGCTCATGCCCGGTGTTGTGAGAAAACAGCAGAGCTCGCGAACATGCGTCGCCTCGACTCCTGCTTCCTCCTGCACTTCGCGACGCACAGTGTTGGCTGGGTCTTCACCGTCGTCGATCAGTCCGGCTACGACTTCCGCGCACCAGCCTTTACCCGTGCCCATTTGCGCGCCGTAGCGAAACTGACGAACCATGACGAGACGATCACGCTTCGGGTCATGGCAGATGACGGCGACGGCTGGCCGGGCGACCACAATTTCACGCCGGGCGGCGATGCCAGAATGGTCTTCACGGTAGGAGATCACATCGACTTTTCGAAAACCGCGGTAGGCTTCGTGTCGCGCTGTTTCCGTAACGGCCAGCGGTCTGTCAGCATCAAAATGGCTCACTGCGAAACGACGCCCGTTGGTGCGGTTTCGAGATCAAAGGCCGCGGCCATGAGGGCCTTTGTGTAGTCCGATTGCGGTGCGTCAAAAATCTGTTCGGAGGGGCCTTGTTCCACCACCTTGCCCAACCGCATGACGATGACGTCGTTGGCCAGCGCACGCACGACTTTCAAGTCGTGGCTTATGAACAGATAGGCAAGATTGCGCTCTTTTTGCAGGCGGCGCAGCAGGTCCACAACCTGCGCCTGCACACTCATGTCCAGCGCCGACGTCGGCTCGTCCAGCATCACAAAACGTGGTTCCAGAATCATGGCGCGCGCAATAGCCATGCGTTGACGTTGCCCGCCGGAAAATTCGTGCGGATAGCGATGGCGTGTGAGCGGGTCGAGCCCCACTTCTTCAAGAACATCGGCAACCATGCGATCAACCTCATCGACGCCGAGGTTCGGGCGGTGCAGTTTTAGACCTTCAGCAATGATTTCTGTAACTGACATGCGAGGTGACAGCGAACCGTAGGGATCCTGAAACACGATCTGCATTTCGCTGCGCAACGGCTTCATTTGCTTAAAGGAATATTTGGCAATGTCGCGGCCGACAAAAGAGATTGCGCCCTGCGAACTGATCATTCGCGTGAGCGCCAGACCAAGTGTTGTCTTTCCCGAGCCGGATTCACCAACCACACCAAGTGTTTGGCCTGCGCGCAGGGTAAGGTCGATCCCGTCAACGGCCTTCACGTGATCAATGGTCTTGCGCATCAACCCGGCCTTGATGGGGAACCACACTTTCACATCCCGACCCTCCATCACCACATCTGCGTTATGGTCAGCTCTCGGTGGCAGCCCTTTCGGTTCGGCAGCCAACAAGTGCTTGGTGTAGTCATGCTGCGGGTTGTCGAAGATTTCCTTGGTCGGTCCATGCTCAACAATTTTGCCATTGGTCATGACACAGACCCGGTCAGAAAATTTTCGCACGATGCCCAGATCGTGGGTGATGAACAGCATGGAAAGCCCACGCTCGCGTTTCAGTTCACCGAGCAGTTCCAGAATTTGCGCCTGAACAGTTACATCCAGCGCCGTGGTTGGCTCGTCGGCAATTAGCAGTTTCGGCTCATTGGCAAGTGCCATGGCGATCATGACACGTTGCCTTTGCCCACCGGAAAGCTGGTGTGGATAAGCGCCAAGACGTTTCTCGGGTTCGCGAATGCCAACCTGATGCAGCAATTCCAGCGTGCGGTCTTGCGCTTCCTTGTCGACCAGCCCCTTGTGGAGGGTGAGGATTTCCCCAATCTGCCGCTCAATCGTGTGCAGTGGATTCAGCGATGTCATCGGTTCCTGAAAGATCATGGTGACGTCGTCACCACGCACCTTGCGCAAATCCGCTTCGCTTGCTGTCAACAGGTCCATGCCGTTGAATTCAATACTGCCCGACGGATGACTGGCGGCTGGGTAGGGCAGGAGTTTCAGAACGGAAAGCGCTGACACTGATTTCCCTGATCCCGACTCCCCGACCAAGGCCACCGTTTCGCCCTTGTCGATGTGAAACGAAATCCGGTCGACTGCAGTGGTCGTCTTCCCTGCTGCGGAAAAGGCAACCGAAAGGTCTTTGACGTTCAGCAAGGGCGTGCTCATGTCATCCTCATGCAAACGTCTTGCGCGGGTCGAAGGCGTCGCGCACCGCTTCGCCGATGAATATCAAGAGCGACAGCATCAGCGACAAGACAACAAAACCCATGATCCCGAGCCAAGGTGCCTGAAGGTTGTTTTTGCCCTGTTGCAGCATTTCCCCGAGCGATGGTGAGCCGGGTGGCAGGCCAAAGCCCAAGAAGTCGAGTGACGTTAGCGCCGTTATGGAGCCGCTCAGGATGAACGGCATGAAAGTCAGGGTCGCTACCATCGCGTTCGGAAGCAGATGGCGGAACATGATTGTCCCATTCCCCACGCCAAGCGCGCGCGCCGCGTTTACATATTCAAAATTCCGGGCGCGCAGGAACTCGGCGCGCACGACACCGACAAAACCGGTCCATCGGAAAAGCAGCATCAGGCCCAGCAATATCCAGAAGCCTGGCGGCAGAACCGAAGCTATGATGATCAGGATGAAAAGCTCCGGCATCGAGGTCCAGATTTCCACGAAACGCTGGAACAGCAGGTCCACCCAACCGCCATAATAGCCCTGAACCGCTCCCGCCCAGACGCCGATAACGGCGGAAAATAGTGTGAGGATAAGACCGAACAGCACTGAGATACGGAAACCGTAAATCAGACGTGCGGCGACGTCGCGTGCCTGATCGTCCGTACCCAGCCAGTTCCAGTTGCCGTAGTTGCACATCGGATCTTCGATGCCTTGCTCGTATTTTCGGCACGCTTCTTCCGTGTCCAGCATCCACGTTGGTGGGGAGGGCGCAGGGCGCGGCACATCCACATTTGTGGTGCGGTATGAATAGCGGATGGGCGGCCAGAGCATCCAGCCATTGGCTTCGATCTCTTCTATATTGACCGGATCACGATAGTCAGTGACGGGCAGGAAACCGCCGAACTTCTCCTCCGGGTAGTCAACAAAAACCGGCATCAGCAACTCGCCCTTGTAGGACACCAGAACAGGCCGGTCGTTGGCGATGAATTCTGCAAAAAGGGTCAGCACGAAAAGGATCATGAATATCCACAGCGACCAGACGCCCCGGCGGTTTTTCTTGAAGTTCTGCCAGCGGCGCTGATTGAGCGGCGACAGGGCAAACCGTTTGCGCGGCGGTGTTTCCGTCATGGCGACGCTGGTCTTCCCAAGGGGGGCTGATGCAACACTCATATCAGACATCCCTGCGGTCGAAGTCGATCCGTGGATCGATCAACGTGTAGGTGACATCGGACAGCAGGCTGACCAAAAGACCCATCAGCGAGAAGATATAGAGCGTCGCAAAAACGACCGGATAATCACGGCCAAGCGTTGCGGTATAAGCCAACAAGCCCAGCCCATCGAGAGAGAAGATGGCTTCAATCAGAAGTGAGCCGGTGAAGAACGCAAATATGAATGCGCCGGGAAATCCTGCGATGACGATCAACATCGCATTGCGGAAAACATGGGTGTAGAGAACCTTGTTTTCGGTCAGCCCTTTCGCGCGCGCCGTCACAACATACTGTTTCTTGATTTCATCGAGAAACGAGTTCTTCGTCAAAAGCGTTGTGGTCGCAAATGCCGATAGGCAAAGCGCGATCAGCGGAAGTGTCAGATGCCACAGATAGTCTGTGATCTTGGCGTACCACGGGAGATCACTCCAGTTTTCCGACACCAGCCCCCGCAACGGGAACCAGTCGAGAAATGACCCGCCAGCGAATAATATGATCAATAGTATGGCGAACAGAAAACCGGGCACAGCGTAAGCGACGATAATGACGCCGCTGGTCCACACATCGAAAGTGGAGCCGTCCTGAACGGCTTTCTTGATGCCAAGAGGAATTGAAATACCATAGGAAATAAAGGTGATCCAAAGACCAAGCGACACCGATACGGGCATCTTTTCAAGGATCAGGTCGAGCACTGAGATCGAACGAAAATAACTCTCGCCGAAATCGAACCGGATATAGTCCCAGACCAGTTTGAAAAACCGCTCATGTGCCGGTTTGTCGAAGCCGAACTGTTGTTCCAGCTTGGCAATGAATTCGGGGTCCAGCCCCTGCGCCCCACGATATTTCGACGATCCGCCGCCGCTGGCGTCGGTCTGGGCATTCTCAGTGCCCGAATTGAAATCGTTCCCGCCTCCGGAAATACGATCGGTGGCGCTGCCGCCCTGTCCGGTCAGTTGAGCAATAACCTGCTCAACAGGGCCACCGGGGGCGAACTGAATAATGGTGAACGACAGCAGCATGATCCCCAAAATGGTGGGGATCATCAGCAACAGGCGTCGTGCAATATAGGCACCCATTGGTCTGTTGCTACTCCTTCCCGCTCAGGCGGCTTCTAGAACGTCTCGACCGTGCCATGCGGCACTAGGCCTTTCCAATAGCCTTGGCTTTTTCAACGTCAAACCACCAGAAAGTTTCCACCGGGAATGTATAGTCCGGTTTGGTCTCTGGAAAGCCAAACATGTCCCAAAAAGCCACGCGGTGATTCGCCGACGTCCAGTTCGGAATCCAGCTATGCGTGGAACGCAACACCCTGTCGAGAGCTTGCAGCAGCGGCACCAGTTGAGCGCGGCTTTCAACATCCGAAATTTTCGCAATCAAAGCATCCACCGCGGGGTTTTGAAGCCCGGCATAATTGGTGTTGCCTTCCACAAGAGCCGTTGCGGAACCGAAATATTGTTCGATGAGTTCGCGTGTCGGTGTCGCACCATAGTTGCGCGCAAGCCCGGTGACATCGAAATCATAGGTTTCAAGCCGGCGCGTATACTGGGCGGGATCTACCAATCGGATGGATGCATCTATGCCGAGCGCTTGAAGATTGGACACGAACTTCCCAAGAATACGTTCAAAAGTCGGTGACCGAATGAGGAATTCGAGCGTGAATACGTCTCCATCAGCATCGACCAGTCGGTTCCCGTTCCGCTTCCAGCCAGCTTCGCGCAACAGACTGTTGGCCTGACGTAGAAGTTTGCGGTCGCGCCCCGAGCCATCGGACACCGGTTGCAGCAAAGCTTCACCGAAAACACTTGCATCAATCTGATCGCGCAGTGGCTCCAGATGAACCAGTTCTTCTTTAGAAGGCTTACCCTTGGCTTCAAAGTCGGAGCCTGAAAAGAACGACTGGGTTCGCGCGTAAGCGTCGAAAAAGAAATTCTTGTTGGTCCATTCGAAATCGAAGCACAGGGCGATGGCCTGAACCGTGCGCTTATCGGCGAACTTTTTGCGCCGCTTGTTTATCGCCCAACCTTGAAAGGAGGGTACTTTTTCTGATGGGAAAAGCTGCTTCTTGACACGCCCGTCCTGCATCGCCGGGAAATCATATTCCGTCGCCCAGGTTTTTGACGTGAATTCCTGCCGGTAGGTGACATCGCCTTTTTTGAATGCCTCAAAAGCGGCCTGGCGCTCCCGATAGAACTCAATGCGGATAACATCAAAATTGGCGCGCCCCACTGAAAAGGGCAGGTCTTTCGCCCAATAGTCGTTCACCCGTTCATATTCGATATAGCGCCCCGCAACGGCTTTTTTGACCCGGTATGCTCCCGATGAAAGCGGTGGTGTCATAGTGGTTTCGGTAAAAGCGTTATCTGTGTACCAGGCCTTGGAAAAGATCGGCATTACAGCCGCCGCTAGAATCGCGCGGTCTGACTGTTTGCCATTGAATTCCAGCGTGCAGGTACGCGGGTCACTTGTGGTGACGCCCACCAGATCACGCAGGGAAAGTGACAATGACGGGTGCCCATCGCGCTTCAAGGCATCGTAAGAAAAGGCGACATCCTGCGATGTAACGGGCGTGCCATCATGCCATTTTGCTTCGGGCCTCAGGCGAAATGTGTAGCGGTTGCGGTCCTGTGATATTTCAACCGTTTCTGCGAGCATTCCGTAAAGCGCAGACGCCTCATCAGAAGGTGCGATCATCAGCGCATCAAAACACAGTTCCATGCGCGGCGGTGCATTGCCCTTTAGGACGAAGGAATTGAGCGTGTCGAAGGTCTGAGGGTTTTGATTGAAACCCCAGTTGGGTACACTGAAATTGAACGTGCCGCCCTTCGGCGCCTGAGGGTTCACATAGCTGAAGTTGGGGAAGTCAGCCGTGTACTTCAGATCACCAAAGGCGGATATTCCGTGCAGTTGCACTCCGGCCGGATTGGCTGCCAATGACACTTGTGCTCGCAAAGCAACAGGCCCGGCGAGCAGGGCTGCTGCCGACAGTTTCCCAAATTGACGGCGGGTTAAACCCATGGGGTGGCCGTTTTTGTCGTTAGTTGCGCGCGGCATTGATTTCCGCTTCCTTTTCCGGATCAATCCACCAGCTTTCCAAATCGATGCCACGATAGCTCGGTTGCGGACGCGGAATGCCGAATTTGTCCCAATAGGCCACCCGCGTTGTGCTCAGATACCATTGTGGGACGGTGTAGTAGGAAAAGAGCAGCACACGATCGAGCGCATTCGTAACGGCAACGAGCTCTTCGCGGTCCTTGGCGAAAATGATCATTTCAATCAGCTTATCGAGCACCGGGCTCTTCGCGCCCATATAGTTCCGCGATCCGGGTTGGTCTGCAGCTGCAGAGGACCAGTACTCGCGCTGCTCGTTGCCGGGTGATTGGCTCTGCTGTGTGGGGAGCGAGGCAACATCGTAGTCAAAATTGTTCACACGCTGAATGAATTGCGACGTGTCGACAACGCGGAATGTCGCATCGATGCCCAAACGCCGCAGATTGGTCAGCCATGGCGCGTTGACCTTCTCGCTGCTGGGGTTGAAGCCGAGAATTTCCAATTTGAACGGTTCACCGGTTTTCTCGTTTGCCAGCATGCTGCCCTTTCGCACCCAGCCTGCTTCCTTCAGCAGATCGAATGCAACACGCAGAAATTTGCGTTCATCGCTGCGCTTTTCGTAGACCGGGAGTTCAAACGGTTCGGTGAAAATTTCAGGCGGCAGTTGATCCTTGAACTCAGTTAGAATTTCAAGCTCACGGCCTTCCGGGATCCCGGTTGCCTGCAATTCCGAGCCACCAAAATAGCTCTTGGTGCGTTCATACTGGTTGAAGAACAGAGTCTTGTTCATCTGTTCAAAATTCATCGCCCATGTCAGCGCTTTCCGCACACGGCGATCCTGAAACTGAGGGCGTCGTGTATTCAAAACCCAGCCCTGCATCGGATAACCAGATGTCTCTTCAAATTCTTCCTTCTTCACAAGCCCCTGTTCGAAAGCGGGAAAATTGTAACGCCGCGCCCAGAATTCCGCACGATTTTCTACCCGGACATCTTCCAGTCCGCCCTTTTTGAACGCTTCCCAGATTGCGTTGGGGTCCTTGAAATAGGTGTATTTGCGCTTGGCAAAATTGTTGCGTCCCTTTCGGGTGGGCGTATCGACAGCCCAATAGTCCTCAACACGTTCCCATTCAATGCTGGACCCGGCGCTGAATTTTCCGATTTTATAAGGACCGCTGCCCAAAGGCGGTTCCAGCGTCGGCCGTGTCACATCGCGCTGTTTGCCATCGGCATCTTTACCTTCCCACCAGTGTTTGGGAAGCACAGGCAAATCCCCGATAATCAATGGCAGTTCGCGATTGCCGGTTTGGGCAAAAATAAAGGTGATCTCACGCTCATTATCGATGCGCACTTCCTTCACATCGCCAAAGTAACGGTTGTATTGAGGCGAATGCTCTTTCAGCGTTTCGATCGACCACTTGACGTCTTCCGGCGTGATCGGTTTGCCATCATGCCAACGCGCTTTCGGGTTCAGCCGGTATGTGGCGGAGGAATAGTCGTCAGGGTAAGTGAAAGCTTCGGCAATCAGCGGGTGGGACGCCGATGGCTCGTCAATCGCCTTTGCCATCATCAGGTCCCACAGCAGCCCACCCTGATAATTGAGCCCCGCTGCTGGTGTGCCCTGCACAACAAACGGATTGAAACTGTCAAAGGTGCCGTTGACGGCTTCGTTGAGCGTGCCGCCTTTGGGTGCGTTCGGGTTCACATGGTCGTAATGGGTGAAACCGCCATCATATTTGCTTTTACCAATCAGCGATGTCGATGTGCGCCAAACCCTGTCATCGGCCCGGGCTTCGTAATAGAGCGCGCTGGAAAGTGCAGCGAGACCCCCAACAAAAACAGCAGACAACAAACGCTTCATGGACCCACCCAAATTGGTTTCAAGATCAGTGTTATACACTGTGTATTGATGCGCGTTGGGTCAAGGCACGTTTATGTCACGCCCGATAAAAACTATGATGGTTGCGATATGGGCAAAAAACACAAAAGGCCGCATCTTTCCGACGCGGCCTCAAGTATGAAAATCTCAATAATTGTCAGCTTTCCGGCAAAGGCGCAGGCTCTGCCGCCAAAGAACGAAGGTAAGCGATGATGGCGGCCCGTTCGTCGGTCTTTTTCACCCCGGCAAATCCCATGGACGTGCCTTTCACATGGTCCTTTGGCTTGTACAAAAAACCATTGAGTTCGTCATAATCCCAGACTTTACCAGCACCATAGGCAACGAGCGCGGACGAATAACCAAACCCTTCAACGCCTGCAATTGCGCGGTTGACCACATCGTAGAGCCCCGGTCCCACCTTGTTGGCACCACCTTCTTCAAAGCTGTGACACGCAACGCATTTCTTCGCCACTTTTTCGCCATCGGCAAGACTCGCAGTCGCAAGCAAAGCATTCACCGGTTCAACGGTTGGGGCAGAGTCAGTCGCGGCCGCCACCTCGAGCTCGCCACCCTCGAGAACAAAGCCGGCCTGCTCCGGCGCTTCGCTTTTAAACAGACCTTCCGCCAGAAAGTTTGCGCCCAGGACGACAAACGCTGCTGCCAGTACAGCGCCAAATACCTTGTTCCACTCAAACGAGTCCATTGATCAGCTCCAGCTGCGCAACTTGCTGTCAAATTGCGGTTTGTCACGGTCGGAAATAACCTTGATTTCGGCGCGGAAACTATGTCTTTTGCCTCCATCTTGCAACACCTATAAGCGGCTCAATCATGAGACTTTTTGACAGTTCAACGGCTTTTCTGCCTCCATCGCAAGGAAGTGGGCGTCATGGTGGTGCAAATCCTCATGGGTGAGCCAATCAAAGAGGCTGTCGGGCGCGTGCTGGTCATGATTCCGGCGCGCATGGCGTCAACACGACTGCCGGGTAAGCCGTTGGCGGATATCGCCGGAGCTCCGATGATTGTTCAGGTGATGCGCCGCGCGCTGGAAGCCGACATCGGCGAAGTGGTGGTCGCGACTGACACCAAACAGGTGTTCGATGCTGTCCATGATCACGGTGGTCAAGCCGTCATGACGCGCGAAGACCACCCGTCCGGATCGGACCGCATTTGGGAAGCCCTGACTAAAATCGATGTCGAACAGACGGTCGATACCATCGTCAATGTGCAAGGTGACCTGCCAACCATCGACAGCGCGTCTATCAAAGCAAGTCTGGTGCCCCTGGCCGTGCCGGAAGTCGCGATTTCGACGCTTGCGACCCTCATTACCGAAGAGCACGAGAAAACCAACCCCAACGTTGTGAAACTGGTGGGTACAACGGTCAGCGAGCGGTGTATGCGCGCTCTTTATTTCACTCGGGCTACGGCGCCCCATGGCGACGGCCCGCTTTATCATCACATCGGGCTTTACGCCTGGCGCCGCGCCGCACTGAGCCGTTTCGTCAGCCTTTCACCTTCGCCGCTAGAACTGCGGGAGAAGCTGGAGCAATTGCGGGCGCTCGAAGATGGCATGCGTGTGGATGCTGCCCTCGTTGACACTGTGCCGCTTGGCGTGGATACACCCGATGATCTTGAACGCGCCCGCCGCATTTTGGGCGCAAGCCAGACAGGCTGACTGACCATGACCGACAGAAGCGGAACAATTTCATTCCAGGGCGAACCGGGAGCGAACTCCGATACGGCTTGTCGCAATGTTTTCCCGAATATGGAGCCGTTGCCCTGCGCCACTTTTGAAGACGCGTTTGAGGCCCTCAAATCCGGCACTGCTGACCTGGCAATGATTCCCATTGAGAACACGCTGGCCGGCCGGGTGGCGGACATCCACCATCTTCTGCCGGAATCCGGCTTTCACATCATTGGGGAATATTTCCTGCCCATAGATTTTCAGCTGATGGCGCTGCCGGGTGTTGAGATGGATGACATTGAGACTGTCTATTCCCACATTCACGCGCTGGGCCAGTGTCGGCGTGTCATTCGCGACAATGGCTGGAAGGGCGTTGTTGCCGGCGACACGGCCGGTGCAGCGCGCATGATCGCTGAAACCAATGATCGCAAGGCGGCGGCACTCTCCCCAACACTGGCTGCAGAGCTTTATGGTCTGAACATTCTGCAGGAGAACGTGCAGGATTCAGGCGCCAACATCACGCGGTTCGTCATTTTGTCGCGTGAGCCGGAAATCCCGGCGGTGGATTCAGGCCTCGCCATCACGACATTCGTTTTCCGTGTGCGCAACGTTCCGGCCGCGCTCTACAAAGTCATGGGCGGGTTTGCCACCAATGGTGTCAACATGACCAAGCTTGAGAGCTACCAGCTTGGCGGCTCATTCACCGCGACGCTGTTTTACGCCGACATTGAAGGCCATCCCGAATTGCCCAATGTCAAACTCGCGCTCGAAGAGATGGAGTTCTTCTGCGCAGAGAAACGTATTTTGGGTGTGTATCCGGCAAGTCCGGATCGTCCTTAGTCAGCTCGACGAATTGTTCATGCCCCATGGGCCGTGGTGCGCGCCGTCCGCATCAAAACGTTCGAAAGAATGCGCGCCAAAGAAATCGCGCTGACCCTGAATCATGTTGGCCGTTCCACGTTCCGTGCGCATGGTATCGAAATAGCTGAGTGCAGCGCTCAGCGCCGGTGCGGGATTACCGGACAAGACTGCCGCTGAAACGACGTTACGCAAGCTGTTATGGTGCTTGCCCATCAAATCGGCAAAAAACGGCGCATACATCAGATTATCTTGCGCGTTGTTTTCAAGCGCGGTTGCCATGTCGTCCAGCATGGCGGAACGGATGATGCAGCCGTCACGCCACACCCGGGCAATTTCAGGCAAAGGAAGCTTCCAGTCAAAATCGTCTGATGCTGTCGTCAGCATGCCGAAACCCTGTGCATAGCAGGCAATTTTCCCGGCGAGCAAAGCGTGTTCGAGTTGTTCCAGACTTTGATCGTCTCGTTCCATCGGCTTTGGAGCGGCACCAAATAACGCCTCACCACGCTGGCGTTCCGAACGACGCGATGAGAAATTACGCGCTGCGACAGCCGCATCAATCGATGTAACCGGCGAGGCACGATGGAGCGCTTCGATGGCCGTCCAGCGCCCCGTTCCCTTTTGGCCTGCTGAATCCACAATGATGTCCAGAACCGGTTTGCCCGTTTCCGGGTCGGCAGCCTTCGCGACGTGAGATGAAATCTCAATCAGATATGATTGCAATGGCCCCTCGTTCCATCTGGCAAACACATCGCCGATTTCGGATGCGGTCATGCCATAACCGTCGCGCATCATTCCATAGGCTTCGGCAATCATCTGCATGTCGGCATATTCGATGCCGTTGTGAACCATTTTGACATAGTGGCCCGCGCCGCCTGTACCCATATAGGCAGCACATGGTTCGCCATTGTAAGGAGCGGCTATAGCGGTCAGCATATTGCTGACCCGGTCCCAGGCGGCACGGTCGCCGCCTCCCATGATAGACGGCCCATGCCGGGCACCTTCTTCGCCGCCCGATACCCCGATACCCAGAAAGCTCTCGATATTGTTTTCAGCTTCTTCGGCCCGCCGATTGGTATCGTGAAAATTCGCGTTGCCCGCATCAATAATCAGATCGCCTTCGCTCAAGAGTGGACGCAAAGCTTCGATCTGCCCATCTACGACTTCACCCGCTGGTACCATAAGAATGATGTTGCGCGGTGGTGCAATCGCTTTGACGAAAGCCTCCAGCGTTTCTGTCGGAACAATTTTGGCGGCCAACTCGCCGGAGGATTCAAAAAACGCATGTGTCGTTGATGCTGTTCGATTAAAAACCGCGATGGGGAAACCTTTCTCGGCAATATTGAGCGCAAGATTGGCTCCCATCGTGCCGAGCCCGATCAGGCCATGGGAAGGTTTCTTGGATTCGGTCATGGGCATTCAGGCTTTCGCTGGAGAGATCAACGGATCAGGTGCAAGCGTTTAAAACGGCAGTTTGAAACCCGGCGGAATGGGCAGACCAGCGGTCAGTTCTGAGGTTTTTTCCTTGGCGGCTTCTTCCGCACGCTCCTTGGCGGTGTTGTGGGCGGCCATAATCAGGTCTTCCAGAATTTCCGCCTCGTCTTCCTTCAGCAGGCTTGGTTCAATATGAACCCCGCGCATAAGGCCTTTGCCATTGAGCGTGACTTTGACCATGCCGCCGCCGGCCACGCCTTCCACTTCCATTTCTTCAAGTTCAGCCTGCATGCCTTCCATCTTGGCCTGCATTTCCTTCACTTTGCCCATCATGCCCATGATGTCTTTCATCGCGCGTCTCTTTTCATTGCTTAGAAATAGTCGTCCATACTGCCTGCGCCCGGGTCGCTGGCATTCTCTTGCATTTCGTCGTCCGGATTTTCCAGCGCGGCATCCGCAGCTGCGGCTTCGTCCAGACCATCGGTGCTTTCGTGTTCCGGAAAACGAACAGCGACAATTTTTGACTTCGGAAAAGTTTTCAGAACCGCGGCAACCACCGGGTCGGCTTCCGCGTCAGCAACGTTCTTTTCATGCGTTGCCACTTCAACTTCTTTTATTGTTGCCCGGCCCGCATCCTCACTCACGGTGATTTGCCAGTGTTCCCCGGTCCATTGTTTCAGGCGATCCCGCAACATCTGAACGGTATTCGGTGGCGCATTGCCCACCGGGCAAAACGTGATGTGCCCGGGTTCAAAAGACACTTCGCTGAAATTGTTGCGCAGGATCATCTTGAAACGGATGTCGCGTTTTTTCTCGGCAACGTTGAGAAGGTCGTCAAACGTCTCGATTGAATCATATACCGAACGCAGCGCCGGTTCGTTCAACTGCGTTTCTGCGACGGGTTCAGAAACCGCACGTTCCATCGGCTGCCCGTTGTCGACGATTAGTGACGGTCCGTTGGCCACCTGTTTCATCTGCGTACCCGGCTGAGGGCGGACAGGCATGGCCGTTTCCGAAACAGCCGGTTGAGGCGGGGAGGCTGATGTTTCGGGACCATTGGATGTCAAGACAGTACGGCTGGTTGATGCAGTTCTGGTTGTCGGATTGTCAGTAAGCGTCTTGATCACCTCATCCGGGGTGGGCAAATCTGCTGCATGGGCGATGCGCACCAACACCATGTCAGCCGCAGCCAGCGGGCGTGAGGAAACCTGAACTTCGGCAATGCCCTTCAATAGCATCTGCCATGTGCGCCCCAGAATGCGGGGCGAAAGCTTTTCAGCAAAATCCTTGCCACGCGTTTTCTCTTCTTCGCTCAACGTCGGGTCGTCCAGCGCAGTATCGACATAGCGAACGCGTGTGACGAAGTGAACGAATTCAGCCAGATCGTTCAACACGGTGGCCGGATCGGCACCCACATCGAACTGTTCTTTCAGATCGCCAAGGGCGGCGGCGATATTGCCCTTCATGAGATGCTCAAACAGGTCGATAACCCGTGCACGATCAGCCAGGCCCAGCATGTTGCGCACATCTTCGGCCAGAACTTTTCCGCCGCTTTCGCTGCCACTGCCTCCGGCATGGGCAATGGCCTGATCCAGCAAAGACAAGGCATCGCGGGCGGAGCCTTCACCGGCACGCGAAATCATCACCAGCGCGTCACGTTCCGCTTGTGCGCCTTCTGCATCGACAATTTTCGCCAAGTGCTCCGTCAACTCGCCAGCACCAATGCGGCGCAGGTCGAAGCGCTGGCAGCGCGATAGCACCGTGATTGGCACTTTGCGGATTTCGGTTGTTGCGAAAATGAACTTCACATGTTCCGGCGGTTCTTCCAGCGTTTTCAAAAGGCCATTAAACGCCTGGTTCGAAAGCATATGCACTTCGTCGATAATGTAGACCTTGTAGCGCGCCGAAACTGGCTTGTAGCGCACGCTGGCGATGATTTCGCGAATATCGCCAATGCCCGTGTGCGATGCTGCATCCATCTCGATGACGTCGACATGGTTGCCTTCCATGATTGCGGGGCAGTGAATGCCGAGTTCGCTTAAATCAAGGCTGGGTGTCTTGACCGTATCGGTCTCATAATTCAGTGCCCGGGCGAGAATGCGCGCCGTGGTGGTTTTCCCCACGCCACGCACGCCTGTCAGCATATAGGCCTGGGCAATGCGATTGGCGGCAAACGCGTTTGACAACGTGCGCACCATCGGCTCCTGGCCGATCA
Source organism: Pseudomonadota bacterium (assembly GCA_039180085.1). GTDB lineage: Bacteria > Pseudomonadota > Alphaproteobacteria > Rhizobiales > Rhizobiaceae > Pseudahrensia. The sequence goes on along the minus strand of JBCDDX010000001.1, from coordinate 81,697 downwards.
GATCATCAAAGTTTTGAGGGCGGTATTTGCGGGCAAGAACGCGGTATTCGGTTTCTGCGGTCACATCACTCATAACGCTGTGCCGGAGCTCCCAGTCTCGCATTTCATGATTTCGCCGCGCATGCGCGGTTGGGTGGAAGGCTGGCTTAGCGTGACCCGTACCGCAATCTCGTTGGGGCTGCTTCGTTCCCGACCTGACCCGATTGGCGAGTGGCACGTCCACAAACCAACCTTCCAAGGGCAACATATCATGTGTGCCGTCCCTAAATGCAAGTGGGAATTCCGTTGTGGCCGCTGTAAGCTCGATTCCATGTTTGAATTGCGCAAAACCTGGCAGATGGACCCGCGGCTGGCAGCGGACACAATAGAAATTGCCACCCTTGGGGAATCGAAAATACTTCTGATGAACGACAAGCGCTGGCCATGGGTCATCGTTGTTCCAATGATCAACAACGCTGAAGAATTGCACGATCTTGCTCCGGGCCGTCGCGAAAGCGCTTTGCAACTGGCCTGCCATCTGGGCGAGAATCTCAAGGCGCACACCGGGTGCGAAAAAATCAACATCGCAGCACTTGGCAACATTGTGCGCCAACTGCACATTCACGTGGTTGCCCGAAGTGAAAATGACCCCAACTGGCCAGCACCGGTTTGGGGATATGGCGTGGCAGAACGATATTCAAAAGCCGAGGCGCAAGCGCTCTGCGACAGTCTGAAAGAAACATTCCGTGCCACCCTATTTTCTTGATCCGAATTTCCAGCCCACCGAACACAGCGCAAAACTTGCATTTTCCGGCAATCACCTCGACCGCCAGTCCGAGGCACGTGAAGACGATTGTGTCGACCGTGCAATGGAACACTCTGATGCGCAGTTCATAGGCATCGCACGCGGTCGTGTTGTGCTGCGTTTCAATGGTGAAGACGCCATTGGGTTTCATCCGCATGATCATTTGTCTGATCATCAGCCGCGCTGGGAGCGTGCAATTCTACTGGGTTACGAAAATGGCGCGCCCCGTCTTGCCGTGCCGTTGGGTCTCAATCCGGATGATGAGAACCTCGTTTTGCCGGACGATGTGAAGCTGGTCGATTTTCGTTCGTTGGCTATTCAGAAACTTCTTTCACACAGCGAGCTGGGTCAGATGGCGCAGGGTGCGGCAACACTCGCCTGGCACAGTTCGGCCCGGTATTGTGGGCGATGTGGTGGGCAAACGGAAATGAAGGGCGGCGGCGTGAAACGGCATTGCCAATCCTGCAAAGCCGATCAGTTTCCCAGAACCGATCCGGTGGTGATCATGCTGACGGTCCGGGGTGACAAATGCCTTCTGGGCCGCTCACCCCACTTTCCGCCCGGCATGTATTCAGCTCTGGCCGGATTTGTGGAGGCAGGTGAGACGATGGAGACCGCCGTGCGACGGGAGACCCATGAGGAATCCGGTATTCACATTGGCCGTGTCCGCTATCACGCCACCCAGCCCTGGCCTTTTCCTCACACGCTGATGATTGGCTGTTACGGTGAAGCGCTGAGCGACGAGATCGTTCGCGACGAGGGAGAACTGGACGATTGCCGCTGGTTCACCCGCGATGAAATTCTGGCTATTCTTGATGGCAACGGACCGTTGACAGAAGATGACGTTCCGCAGTTTTTCACGCCACCCAATATCGCCATCGCAAGCCGGCTCGTCACCGATTGGGCGCGTAATGGTGAAGGTCAGTTTGATTGATGCGTTGCAGATTTTGAACAAACCAACAGGTTGCGAAAAGCAACCCGGCGCTTTTGCGCCGCGCTCGCGCAGGCATTTGGCAAAGCCGAATTGCCGTGAGCGCCAGAAAACAGCTTAAATCTCACCCGTTTCATCCGACAAGATGAACTCCGCCATTTGCTCCGCCAATACCGGCGCGCGTAGAAAACCGGCTCCGGAGTGACCCAGGCTGTAGTAGACTTCAGGATGTGAAGCGCTGCGCCCCAAATGCAACGACCCATCGGCCACTTTGGTGCGAATGCCTGCCGCCTTTTTGAGCAACGGCAAGTCTCGCAAGTGCGGTAACACGCGTTCAGCGCTGGCAATGACTTTTTTGACCACGGTCTCGTCAGGTTCCGTATCTGTCACCCCGTGTTCGTAGGTGGTGCCGACAATCAGCCTATCGCCACGGGGGCACAGGGTGCCGCGATTGTGCTTGATCAGGTGGATAAGAGGATTTGAAAGCCCACTCATATCGAATGTGAGATTGACGCCGCGAACCGCCCGGTTTTCCGGAACGTCGTCTGGCAGGCCGAGTACCTCATTCATCCCCATACCGCTGCAAAGAATTACCTTGTCGGCGTTCAACCGATTGCCATCCGGACCAGTCAGGCGAACGCTACCTTCCAGCGGGTCTATCTGCCGTACACTCCAGTTTTCATAAACATGCCCGCCACTGGCTGCGATGGCATCGGCCATCGCAAGGCAAGCCTGCCTGCCGTTGAGCCATTGAACTGTCGGCAGATGGGCCGCCGCTGATATATGCGACGTGAGCGCTGGCTCGCGTTTTGCCAGTTTTGCCTGACTGAGCAATTCGACCTTCCATCCCTGTTCGCGCCGTTCTGCAAGGTCGCGTTCAAACTTTTCCTCGTCACCCGGCAAAGCAATGCGAATCTGTCCTTCGCGGCGCAAGCCCAGATTGCGGCCTGTTTCGGATTCCAGATCGCGCACCAGAGCAGGCCAGCGTTTCAATCCTTCCCACTCGACCGCGCGCACAGGTGAGTGCCCCAATCTCGGCTCCAGATAGGAGGTCGCTACACCGCTCGCCCCGCTAGCGATGGTTGCTCCTTCGAGAACGGTGACTGCGACGCCACGTTTGGAGAGCGCATAGCCAATGGACAGACCAACAATGCCGCCGCCAACAATTGCGATCATGTTTCCGGTCCGGCTTTTCGGCCAGCAATCATGTCACGTTTGGTGCCAAACCCTTTTTGCTTTTCGACCGTAAATCCGCTTGCCTCCAGATTGCGGCGTACCCAACCGGCTGCCGTGTAGCTTGCAAAAGTTCCGCCCGGCGCTGTGCGATCATAAATCGCCCGCATCAGGTCTTCGCTCCACATATCCGGGTTTTTGGCAGGCGAGAACCCGTCGAGATACCAGACGTCAACATCGTTGGGGAATTCTGAAACGGCCTGCATCGCTTCGTGCTGAACAACGTGCAGGGATGTTTGATCATCCAGCATAACCGGCGCGTCGAGCGCATCCCATTGTTCAAGCATGATTTCGGCAAGCTCACCGAGTTCTGGCCATGCAGCAAGAGCTGTTCGGGCCTCGTCCTGCGTAAGCGGAAAGGCTTCAATGGACACAAATTTCAAAATGGCACCGGGTGGCCGGTCTTCCCGCCATCGCGCCCATGTTTCCAGAAAATTCAGTCCCGTGCCGAAGCCCAGTTCGCCGATGGTGAAACGCTCGGCTTTGGTCCAGCGCGTCTGCACATCATTGCCATCAATGAACACATGAACGCATTCCGCGCGCCCATCGTGGCGTGAATAATAGTGATCATCGAACCGCGTGGAGAAGGGCGGTTCGTCGTCTGACAAAATGAGCTTGGCGGATGTTTCACACATGTCTTTGTGTGATTTGTCGTGTCGCAATTGGCAAGGGATCGGGACGCAATGAGCGCAGAAAAAATGGCGCAGGCCGATGCCCACGCCATTTTTGAATGTCATGCCCCTTATCGGGGAAGACGAAGCAGCTTAGTTCAGCGCTTTGTCAGTAATGATCGACGTCCAAGCACCTTCAGGTTCTTTGGTGATCACGGGATCAGAACCGGCCGACAAAAGTGTGGAAACCGTACGCTTGTAATCCGCCTCTTCCAGAGTGCCATTAGAACCGGCTGTCAGCTTGGCGATTTCGCCCATCATGCGTTTCTGGTGCTTTTCGGTCTGAGCACCGGAAGCATCGTTTTCAAGCACGATTTCCGCCGCTTCATCCGGATTCGCCTCGGCATATTTCCAGCCCTTCATGGACGCGCGCACAAAGCGGACCATTTTGTCCTGGAAGGCTTCGTCTTTCAGTTTGTCTTCAAGCACGTAGATGCCATCTTCCAGAGTGGCGACACCTTCGTCCTCATATTTGAAGGTGATCAGATCATCGGCTGTAAGGCCCGCGTCAATGATCTGCCAATATTCATTATACGTCATCGTGGAAACGCAATCGGCCTGCTTTTGGAGGATGGGATCGACATTGAAACCCTGTTTCAGAACAGTCACACCATCAGGTGAACCATCGGTTTTGATGCCCAGTTTGCTCATCCATGACAGGAATGGATATTCATTGCCGAAGAACCAAACGCCCAGTGTTTTGCCTTTGAAGTCTGCCGGTGTCTTGATGCCGGAATCCTTACGGCAGGTCAGCATCATGCCAGATGATTTGAACGGCTGGGCGATGTTGACGAGCGGTACGCCTTTTTCGCGCGTAGCCAGTGCAGATGGCATCCAGTCCAGCACTACATCGGCACCGCCGCCGGCCAGCACTTGGGCGGGCGCGATGTCGGGCCCGCCGGGCTTGATTTCAACATCGAGGTTTTCTTCTTCGTAAAAGCCCTTGTCTTTCGCGACATAGTACCCGGCAAACTGCGCCTGGGTCACCCATTTCAGCTGCAGCGTCACCTTGTCGGCGGCCTGCACCATGGATGCCGAAAGCGACAGCGCCCCGGCTGCCAGTAAGAGTGCGATTTTTTTCATCGTGATTTTCTCCTTATTATGCCCTTCCTGACCGGATGGACGGATGCCAGAATGTTACAGCCCTCTCGATGAGTGCCACTCCCCCGTAAAAGGCAGACCCCGCCAGTGCGGCGACCGCAATCTCTGCCCAGACCATATCGACATTCATGCGCCCCACTTCCGTGGAAATGCGAAAGCCCATGCCGACGATCGGCGTGCCAAAGAATTCAGCCACGATTGCACCGATAAGTGCAAGGGTGGAATTGATTTTTAATGCATTGAAAATAAAGGGCGCTGCGGCAGGCAGTCGTAGTTTGGTCAGTGTCTGCCACCAACTGCCCGCATAGGTGTGCATCAGATCGCGTTCCATAGACGATGTTGCGGAAAGCCCCTGCACCGTGTTCACAAGCATGGGGAAAAACGTCATCACCACAACGACCGCAGCTTTGGACGGCCAGTCGAAGCCAAACCACATCACCATGATTGGCGCGATGCCAATAATGGGCAGGGCCGACACGAAATTCCCGAGCGGCAGGAGCCCCTGTTTCATAAATGGCGACCGGTCGACCAACAGCGCGACCAGAAAGCCAGAGCCGCAGCCCAGAACATAGCCCGCCAGCACCGCTTTCAGGAACGTTTGCTGAAAGTCGGCCCAGAGGATCGGCAGCGAAGATGCAATGCGCGCGCCGATCATGGACGGCGGTGGCAGGAGCACTGCAGGAACATTCAGCCCACGCGTGATCAGCTCCCACATCACAAACAGCGTTACCCCAAACAGAACGGGCACAGCCAGATTAATGGTTCGGGTAAGTGTGATGTTTTGCCCGGTATCAACGGCCACAAGCCGCTGGTTGACCCACCAGGCGACGATCCAAAATACGACTGCAGCAATCACAAGCGTCATGCTGCAGCCCCTTGCGGTTTTTCACCCATACGGTGCAGCACATAAGCGTGGGCGAGACCCACCAATGCGACCAGTGTTGCGGCAAGGGCTGCGGCGACAAACAGCGCCGCCCAGATTTGAATGGTTTGCCCATAGTAGGAACCAGCGAGCAAACGCGCGCCCAAGCCCGCGACGGCACCGGTTGGTAACTCACCAACAATCGCTCCCACCAGCGAGGCCGCGACGGCAATCTTCAGCGAGGTGAAGAGGTAAGGCATGGAAGACGGCCAGCGCAGTTTCCAGAAGGTCTGGCTGCGCGTCGCACTGTATGTGTGCATGAGATCAAGCTGCGCCACATCGGGCGAGCGCAGGCCTTTCACCATGCCCACCACAACGGGAAAGAACGACAGATAAGTCGAAATCACCGCCTTGGGGAAAAGGCCTGAAATGCCAACCGCATTCAGCACCACAATGATCATTGGCGCGATGGCCAGTATGGGAATTGTCTGGGACGTGATGACCCATGGCATGACGGATTTGTCCATCGCCTTGTTGTGTACAATGCCAACGGCGAGCGCGATGCCCAGCGCCGTACCCATGAAAAAGCCCATCAGGGTCGCGGACAGCGTAATCCACGCATGATAAATTAGGGAGCGTTTGGAAAAAGGTCGCCCTTTTTGGACCATCGCGCCCGTTGTTTTCCAGATCTCCCGGACAACCTGATGCGGGGCCGGCAGTACTGGGCGCTCCTGCGCCATTGTGGCCGGTATCAGTTGCGCAATTGAAGGCGTAGGTTGGGAACCCCGTACCGCCTTGTCGTATTCAAAAGCCGCATTCATCCAAACCGTACAGGCATACCAGATGACAATCAGCGCCGCGACGATGGTCAGGATTGGAATGGTCTTGTTCTTTGCGGTCATGCCGAGCCGCTCCACCGCATCAGCAATGTTGGAACGCCTTCCTCGGTTTCCGCCTTGCGGCCTTCCGGAACTTCTTCAAATCCTTCGCGCTTGTAAAAGCGGATAGCTGCTGCATTCGGTTCAAATACGCTCAGTTCCAGTTTTTCAGGGCACCGCTGTTTCGCGCCATCCATCAACGCTTTCCCGACGCCGTGTCCGCGCGCGCGGTCACTGATATAAAATCCGTGGATATAGGCTTTCTCTTTTTCGAGCGACAGATAACCCACCACCTCGTCATCGCTTTCAGCAACGATCAATAGACGCTTTGTCAGCAGGTCCGGCGTGAACAGTGCTGCCGTTTCTTCGTGGCTCAACACGCGTTTGATCCAGGGGCTGGCATCAACCCAGTCATTGACGATCTGCGCGCAGGCTGGCAGATCATCAGCCTTGGCGTCGCGAATGATGAAAGCGCCATCAGTCATCATAGCTGTGTCCGGCCCTTAACCCGTCCCGCACCCGCGCGGCGATTTCCAGAAACTCCGGTGTTTCGCGAATATCCAGTGGGCGCTCGCGCGGCAGCGTTGATTCAATCACGTCGGTGACGCGACCTGGGCGAGGCGACATGACGACAATTCTTGTGGAGAGATAAACAGCTTCTGGAATCGAATGGGTGACGAAGCAAATCGTCTTGTTGGTGCTGTCCCACAGCTTCAGCAATTGCTCGTTGAGATGATCGCGCACGATTTCATCAAGCGCGCCGAAGGGTTCGTCCATCAGCAAAAGGTCGGCATCGAAGGCGAGTGCGCGGGCAATCGATGCGCGCTGCTGCATGCCGCCGGACAATTGCCATGGATATTTCTTGCCGAAATTCGCCAGATCGACCAATGCCAGAACACGCTCAATGCGTTCGCGTTGTTCAGCACCATTGATCCCCATGATTTCCAGTGGAACGGCGATGTTCTTTTCAATCGTTCGCCACGGCAAAAGCGACGCGGCCTGAAACACATAGCCATAGGCGCGCGCCTGTCGCGCGCGTTCCGGCGTCATGCCATTGACGGAAATCGTACCGCCGGTCGGTTTTTCCAAATCGGCAATCACCCGCAAAAAAGTGGTCTTGCCGCACCCGGACGGCCCGATGAAAGAAACGAAATCCCCTTGCTCAACCGAGAGGTCAACGTCCTTCAAGGCATGGACCGGGCCGTCATTGGTCTCAAAGGTGAGGGACAGGTTTTGTGCGGAAACAACGGTCATCAAGCAATTTCTGTTTTCTTATCGGCTTGTTTTATCTTCATAATAATCCAGCCAATCGCAATCACCATGCCAACAATGCTGCCAAGATAGCTGAAGTCATGCATTGTGCCTGCTCTGAAAAAGGCTGACGGGTCGATAACCCCAGCTTTTTCTGCCGCACTCGTGAACCCGGACGATGGTGTCATGAATGGGCTGAATACAAGTCCGCCAAGGCCAATCGTCAGCGCAATGATGACGACGATCACGGTTGAACCCAAAAACAGGGTCGCGCATCGACGTGGTGTTGATGCAAACAGGGCTGCCAAGGATACGGGAATACCCATCAATGCACCCATCCACCAGCTAGCATAAAAGCCGACCACGCTGGCACCGATCCGGTTGCGGAACTGATCTTCAATCGCGAACTGATTGAATTTGAACAGGCTGAAATACTCATGCGATACGGTGTAGGAAATCTGATTGTGAAGAACGCCGTAAAGCCCCGCAATGAGACTTGCCGCCGCAAACAGAAAAGGCAGCAACACAATTTTTGGCATGAGTGGCGTGTCGTCAAACATGTCCTGCGATCAAACCCCACTGCTCTGAATGTCAGAGCGCTTCAACGGCTTCAGATGAGCGTGATTTTGCCAACACAATCGGTTATTGCTCAGGTTTCTCGCACGCCCTTTGCCCCGTTTTATACCCCCGTTGCCGGAATGCCCGTACGCTTGATCGGCATGGGATTGGTCAGCTCTTTCCAGCTCGACAGTGCCTTGTTGACGGCCGCATTCGGCTCGCGTTTGACGAACTTGCCATGCCCTTCCTGTGTCTGAACTTCGCCGTCCATCACGGAAACATGGCCGCGTGTGAGCACGTAGCGGGGCAGGCCTTTGACATGCTTGCCTTCAAACACGTTGTAATCGATGGCGGATTGCTGGCTGTCGGCGGCGATGGTTTTCTCCTTCTCCGGATCCCAAACCACGATATCGGCGTCTGACCCGACAAGAATAGCGCCTTTTTTGGGGTAGCAGTTCAAAATTTTCGCGATATTGGTCGACGTTACTGCAACGAATTCGTTCATCGTCAGCCGACCGGTCGCAACGCCGTAGGTCCAAAGCATGGGCATCCGATCTTCCAGACCGCCTGTGCCGTTGGGAATCTTGGTGAAATCACCAACGCCATAGCGTTTTTGTTCGGTGGTGAAGGCGCAGTGGTCGGTTGCCACAACCGAAAGGGAGCCGGACTGCAACCCGGCCCAGAGCGAATCCTGATGTTGTTTGTTGCGGAAAGGTGGCGACATCACACGGCGTGCGGCGTGGTCCCAGTCCTTGTTGAAATACTCGCTTTCATCAAGTGTGAGATGCTGGATCAGCGGTTCGCCCCAAACGCGTTTGCCCTGGGCGCGGGCGCGGCGGATGGCTTCATGGCTGTCCTCGCACGACGTGTGCACCACATAGAGCGGCGCTCCGGCCATGTCGGCAATCATGATGGCGCGGTTGGTGGCTTCGCCTTCCACCTGCGGCGGGCGGGAATAGGCGTGGGCTTCCGGCCCATTATTCCCCTCGGCAAGCAGTTTGGCGGAAAGTTCGGCAACCACATCGCCGTTTTCCGCATGCACCATGGGTGTTGCCCCCAGTTCCGTGCAACGCTGGAACGAGGCGTAAAGTTCATCATCGTTCACCATCAGCGCGCCCTTGTAGGCGAGAAAATGTTTGAACGTGTTGATGCCGCGGTCACGCACCACCGTTTCCATTTCGTTGAAAACCTGTTCGCCCCACCAGGTGATCGCCATGTGGAAGGAATAATCGCAATTGGCGCGGGTGGATTTGTTGTCCCACATCTGCAGCGCCTCAAGGAGACTTTGCTCGGGTGCTGGCAGGGCAAAATCCACCACCATCGTTGTGCCGCCGGACAGAGCCGCGCGGGTGCCGGATTCAAAATCGTCCGACGAATAGGTGCCCATGAACGGCATTTCCAGATGCGTGTGTGGGTCAATCCCGCCCGGCATGACATAACATCCGGTGGCGTCCAGCTCCGTCCCGCCGGAAAGGTTCGGCCCGATGGCCGTGATGACGCCACCCTCAACCTGAACATCGGCCTTATAAGTGAGGTCGGCGGTGACGATGGTTCCGTTTTTGATTGTCGTGGTCATGGAACAAATCCTTATGAACGTAGAGTCGCGAGTTTGACACCAAACCCGATGAACACAAATCCGGTGATGCCCTTGATCCAGCGTTGGACAGGTCCGGATTTTGCAAAACGTGTCATCCGATCAAACAATATCACTGCTGTTGAAAACCAGAGCAAATTAATCGTTGCATGCAAGCCAACCAGAGCGAACCCGAGAACGACTGCATGATCGCCGCTCTGGATGAACTGCGGAAATGCAGCAAGATAAAACATTGAGACTTTAGGGTTGAGCGCGTTCGTCAAAAAGCCTTCCAGTGCCGCAGCATAAAGAGTCCTTTTGCGGCTTTTTGGAACAGCCCGTTGTATTGACGTTCCATTCTTCCAGGCTTCCACAAGCGCTTTGATGCCGATCCAGCAAAGGTAAGCCGCGCCAACAAGCTTCACGACCCAGAAGGCAGTCGGAGACTGAAGCAGAAGAATGGAAATACCAAAAATTGAAAGTGCGCCGTGCAAAAAAAAAGCGGGGATGAAAGCCAAAGCATTCGCAAAGCCTGCAGCTCTCCCTGAGGTAGATACCGTTTTCGCAATCAAAACCCCATTTGGCCCCGGCGAAACCACCAACAGGCTGGCCAGAAGTGCGAAACTCAAAATCGTCACTGAGTCCATTTTTTCGACCTCACCCCACGATCTCCGCCGTTTCCACCACCGCGTGGAACAGCACATCGGCTCCCGCGGTGCTCCATTCCTTGGAAATGTCTTCCGCCTCGTTGTGAGAAAGGCCATCCACGCAGGGGCACATGACCATGGCTGTGGGGGCGACGCGGTTGATCCAGCAGGCGTCGTGGCCGGCACCTGAAATAATGTCCATATGCGAATAGCCCAATCGCTCCGCTGCATCGCGAATGGCTTTGACGCAGTTCTTGTCAAATTCCGGCGGGTCGAACTGACCGACGATTTCGGATGAAAACTCCAGTCCCAAAGCCTTGCAGAGCTTGGGTGCTTCTTCCATCAGCCGGTCCACCATGCCGTTCATCCGGTCCAATTCGTGGGAGCGGAAGTCGATTGTGAAAACCACCTTGCCGGGAATGATGTTGCGGCTGTTGGGATAGACATCGACATGGCCGATGGCCCCTACCGCGTTGGGCGCATTGTCCATCGCAATTTCATGCACAAGCTCGGTAATTTGGGCCAACCCGCGTCCGGCATTCTTGCGCATCGGCATGGGGGTTGACCCGGTATGGCTCTCCTTGCCTGTCACCGTACATTCAATCCAGCGCAGGCCCTGTCCATGGGTCACAACCCCAATGTCTTTGCCCTCAGCCTCAAGAATTGGCCCTTGCTCGATATGCAGCTCGAAAAACGCATGCATCTTGCGATCGCCAACAACCTCCTCGCCCTTCCAGCCAATGCGTTCCAGTTCGTCGCCGAAGGTTTTTCCCTCGGCATCGGTTTTCGCGTAGGCCCATTCCTGGGTGAATTGTTTGGCGAACACACCCGATGCCATCATGGCGGGTGCAAACCGTGTGCCTTCTTCATTGGTCCAATTCGTCACAACAATTGGGTGTTTGGTCTTGATATCGAGATCGTTGAGCGTGCGCACGATTTCGAGGCCAGCCAGCACCCCCAGAACACCATCGTAACGCCCGCCGGTCGGCTGGGTGTCGAGATGGGAACCGACATAGACGGGGAGAGCGTCCGGGTCGGTTCCCTCACGGCGCATGAACATCGTGCCCATCTGATCGACTCCCATGGTCAGACCGGCCTCCTCGCACCATGTTTGAAAAAGTCTGCGCCCTTCGGCGTCTTCGTCCGTCACCGTCTGTCGGTTTGAGCCTCCGGCGATGCCGGGTCCGATTTCAGCGATGGCGTGTATGGTGTTCCAGAGCCGGTCACCGTTAATCCGAAGGTTTTCGCCACCTGAAGCCAGTTGATCAGCCATGCCCTATGCTCCCGGCGTGGTTTGTTTCAAAGACGATCAAATCTGCTTGCAACGCGTTTTCCGCAGGCCACAAAATTTTGACCGTGCGGTCAAGGTTACAGGTTTCCCGCTTGCTCTCAAGGGATAAAATGGCCACCGTACTGGAAATATTGCCTGTGCTCATTTTGCGGTTGTTTCTGCGCGCATTGCCGTGCCAGCATCACACCAAATAACGCCCCTTGCCGACCAAACGCCCCAATCAGGAAGTTCACCTTGCCTCATGCAGAAAACGCATCTCGTGCATCAACCACTCAAAAGAGAACGCGCATTCAGAAAGAGAAAGAAGAGGCCATTCTCGATGCAGCGCTGAATGTTTTCTCAACCTACGGGTTCAGGGGAGCGACGATCGACCAGATCGCGTCGCTGTCCAATCTTTCGAAACCCAACGTGCTTTACTATTTCAATTCCAAGGAGGCTATCCATCGGCAGTTGATTGATCGCATTCTGGAAGACTGGCTCGAGCCGCTCTTGGCCATCGATCCAAATGGCAATCCGGTTTGGGAACTGCGCGCCTATATACGCCAGAAGCTGGAGTTGGCGCGCGACTACCCGCGTGAGAGCCGCTTGTTCGCCAATGAAATTCTGCAGGGCGCACCGCATATCGCGGAAGAATTGCAAGACCTGAAGACGCTGGTTGACGAGAAATCCGTCATCATACGCGACTGGGCCGAAGCCGGGAAAATCAAGGCGGTCGACCCGCGTCACCTTTTCTTCGCGATCTGGTCGACGACGCAACACTATGCCGATTTCGACGCGCAAATTCGCGTCGTTCTTGGCTTGCCAGAAGATGGCGAAGATCATTTTGAAGAGGCAGCGCGCTTTCTGGACATGCTGTTCGTCGACGGTCTGGTGGTTGCTCAAACAGAGACTGCCGCATCTTAATACGCATCTGAAATAAAAACGGAGGCACCTGGACAAAAGGGTCTGTCCAAGAGCCTCCGCCTTCGCGAGACGGACCAGCCTATCGTGTTATGACTGTCAACCTGGGGGCAGTAGATCGACAGTCCACGCTATTCCAGCCCTACTCGAACACGCCATCGTGGCGGCCTTACTCAGCGGCCACCACCGATGGATTGTTGGGATGTTCGGTCCAATTGCTGTATTTCTTTTTCACCTTTTTTCCAGTCCGGGCATCAACCTGACCAGCAGGCACCTGCTCCATCGTGATGCAGTTTTCAACGGGGCAAACATTGACGCACAAGTTGCACCCCACACATTCTTCGTCGATCACCTCAAAATGGCGTTCACCATCCAGCATTGATGTGATGGCCTGATGGGAGGTATCCTCACACGCTATATGACACCTTCCGCACTTAATACATTGATCTTGATCAATCTTTGCTTTGGTGACGTAGTTAAGGTTCAAATATTGCCAGTCTGTGACATTCGGCGTTGCGCGGCCAACCACATCATCGAGCGAGCGATGGCCTTTCGCGTCCATCCAGTTTTCCAACCCGGCGATCATTTCTTCAACGATCTTGAAACCATAGGTCATGGCCGCTGTACACACCTGCACATTACCAGCACCCAGCGCCATGAATTCCGCCGCGTCGCGCCATGTGGTGATACCGCCAATGCCAGAAATGGGAAGGCCGGCCGTTTCTCCGTCGCGGGCAATTTCAGCCACCATGTTGAGCGCAATCGGCTTGACAGCCGGTCCGCAATAGCCGCCATGGCTGCCTTTTCCGTCGATGGATGGCTCGGGGGAGAACGAGTCGAGATCAACCGATACGATGGATGAGACCGTATTGATCAGCGAGACCGCGTCTGCTCCCCCGGCCCTTGCCGCGCGGGCGGGATAGCGGATGTCGGAAATGTTGGGCGTGAGTTTCACAATCACCGGCATGCGGGTGGTCTGTTTGCACCAGCGGGTGACCATTTCGATATATTCAGGCACCTGTCCAACGGCGGACCCCATGCCACGTTCGCTCATGCCGTGCGGGCAGCCGAAATTGAGTTCGATACCGTCAGCGCCGGTTTCCTCGACAAGTGGCAATATCTGCTTCCAGGCCTGTTCTTCGCAAGGCACCATGAGAGAGACCACCATGGCCCGGTCAGGCCATTTCATCTTCACTTCCTTGATCTCACGCAGGTTGAGATAGAGGTCGCGGTCCGTGATCAACTCAATGTTGTTCAGGCCAAGCAGGCGACGATCCGCGCCCCAGATCGCGCCGTAGCGGGGCCCGTTCACATTGACGATGGGTGGGCCTTCCTCGCCCAGCGTTTTCCATACAACGCCGCCCCAGCCAGCCTTGAAGGCACGCTCGACATTATAGGCCTTGTCGGTGGGAGGCGCAGACGCCAGCCAGAACGGATTTGGAGATTTGATCCCGACGAAATTATTCGAAATATCGGCCATCGTCAGGACTCCTTCGAGCTGGATTGCATCATGACAAGATTACCTTCGCAATCGCGGAAGGTCGCGTAACGAACATGCTCGTTCCATGGTGCGGCCCGAGCATCATCCACCAATTCAACGCCGGCGGACTTCATTTTCTCAGCTTCTGCATCAACATCATCGCTCGTCAGGGCAAGCATCGGAACTGTGCCCTGGGCATCCGGTTTCATCGCGAAATGGCCGAGATGCAGCAACGTTTCGCTATTGCCCATCTGCATGAACACCCAACGGCCGCCGTCGGGCATTGGATGGTCTGTTTGAACGGGCATTCCCAGGATGTCGCGATAGAATTCCATAGCACGGGTGACATCTGTTGCAGGAAGGCTCTGAAATTGGATTCGCTGAAACATTGCGCTGACCTCAATCTGTAAGCCTGGCGTGGATGGCTTCCGCCGCATCCCGCCCCTGAGCCACTGCTGTGACTGTCAGATCATCGCCACCGGCCGTGCAATCTCCGCCGGCCCAGACATCGGGCAATGACGTCTGCCCGTGAGCGTCAAAAGTGGCAATACGTCCGGCGGTCAGCTTGATGGCATTATCGACCGCGCTTTGATTGTCATCGCCAAACGTTTGTCCAATGGCGCGAAAAACCTGATCAGCCTCAAGCGTGATTGTCTCGCCCGTGCCGACCAGTTTCTTCTTGTCGAGCTTCGTGTATTCCAGCGTGATACCGCTGACGGCACCGTTTTTCGATTTCAGTTTCACGGGCTGCAACCAGTCGCGAATGACGACGCCGTGGGTCGCAGCGAGCTCTTGTTCGTAGCGAGAGGCGTTCATGCTTTCCTGACCGCGGCGGTAGGCGATGGTCACTTCTTCTGCGCCCAACAGTTTGGCCTGAACTGCGCAGTCGACCGCGGTCATGCCACCTCCGATAACAACAACGCGGCGTCCAACCGGAACACGGCCTTTGTTTTTGGCCTGGCGCAGTGTCGCAATAAAATCGACAGCGTTCATCACGCCATCCGGTTCCTTGCCCTTCAAACCCAATGCATTAACCCCGGCAAGGCCCATTCCCAGGAAAACCGCATCATGTTTTTTGCGCAAACTGTCCAGCGTGATTTTATCGCCCAGCGCCTGCCCATATTGCATGTCGATGCCGCCTATCGCAGTCACGTAATCCACTTCATGCTGGGCAAAGTCGTCCACGGTCTTGTAGGTCGCTATTCCATATTCGTTGAGGCCCCCGGGTTTTTTGCGCGCTTCGTAGACCGTCACGTTGTGGCCATGCATTGCCAAGCGGTGTGCGTTGGCAAGGCCAGCTGGTCCTGCGCCAACAACGGCGACTGACTTGCCGGTTTTCTCGGCGCGCTTGAAAAATTGCGTATTACTCGCCATCGCTTCATCGGTCGCGAAGCGTTGCAGAAGCCCAATTTGCACAGGCTTGCCCTCGGCAGCCTCGCGCACGCAGGCCTGTTCGCACAGCGTTTCAGTCGGGCAAACCCGGGCGCACATGCCCCCCAGAATGTTCTGCTCGAAAATCGTCTCTGCAGCGCCAATGGTGTTTCCGGTTGAAATCTGGCGAATGAAAAGCGGGATATCGATTTCGGTGGGGCAGGCCGTGACGCAAGGGGCGTCATAGCAAAAATAGCAGCGGTCCGAGGCGACAAGCGCTTCGTGATTGTCGAGCGGTGGATGTATGTCGGAAAAGTTTTCGGCCAGAGCCGCTGGTTTCAATCGACCGGCGGCGACACCGTCCTTCAGGCGGCCCTGTTCGGGCTGCTTTGAAATGGCCGTTCCTGACATTCGCGTCTCTCCCTACCGACTGTGCCAGCGCCGCAGAAACGGCAACGCGATAGAAAGACTATCCGGTTTCAAAATTTTATCAATTGGTAAAAGTTCAGAAAAGTCAGTGTAATTTTGACGTAATCGTCAATTTATGACGTTCAAAAGCCCGGTTTCGGTGCATTACACATCCTGGCATCACATGGGGCGTGGGGTGGTTTGTATGCAGTCCGGTCAAAAAAACCGCCGCCTTCAACTCCAGAAAGCGGCGGCATTTGCATGTATGACGATGCTGATAAATGAATCAGCCTGGCCTCGTGTCAAATACTGCTAGGCGCAGAGCTTGGCTTTCGCGTCGTTGTATTCGCGCGTCAGACGGGCGACGAGTTCGGCGGTTGGTACAACTTCTTTGACTGCGCCAATACCTTGGCCAGAACCCCAGATGTCCTTCCAGGCTTTTCCTTCGCTGGTTCCGAAGTTCATCTTTGTTGGGTCGGATTCCGGCAGATCGTTTGGATCCATTCCGGCGGCCTCGATGGAACCTTTCAGATAGTTGCCGTGAACACCGGTGAAAAGATTGGAATAAACGATATCATCTGCCGAGCTTGAAGCGATCATTTCCTTATAGGTATCGACAGCGCGGGCTTCTTTTGTGGCAATAAACGCAGAGCCGATATAGCCCATATCTGCGCCCATCGCTTGCGCTGCAAGAACGGCCTGACCGGTGGCGATTGATCCGGAAAGCAGGAGCGGCCCGTCAAACCATTCGCGGATTTCCTGAATGAGAGCAAAGGGCGACAACGTTCCCGCATGCCCGCCTGCGCCTGCTGCAACTGCAACCAGACCGTCGGCGCCTTTTTCAATAGCCTTGTTGGCAAAGCGGTTGTTGATGATGTCGTGCAACACAATGCCACCATAGGAATGAATGGCATCGTTCAGTTCCGGCCGCGCACCCAGCGATGTGATGACGATCGGCACTTTGTATTTCACGCACATTTCCAGGTCGTGCTCGAGACGGTCATTTGATTTGTGAACGATCTGATTGACCGCGAAAGGCGCTGCCGGTTTGTCAGGATTGGCGGCATTGTGCGCTGCAAGTGTCTCTGTAATCTCCGCCAGCCATTCATCCAGTTGAGAGGCCGGGCGCGCGTTGAGCGCTGGGAACGAGCCAACAACACCGGCTTTGCATTGCTCGATCACCAAGGGCGGATGGGAAATGATGAAGAGTGGGGAGGCAATGGCTGGCAGTGCCAGCCCGTCTTTCAATATCGCCGGTACGGCCATGGATCGTCCAATTCGAATTCAGGAGTTGTCGAGAGCGGAATGCCGCGCCCATTGAGCTGTCAGGCACCCTACAAATTCTTACGCAAAGGTCAATCTTGAAGGCCTGTCGTGAGGCCGCCACCGGAAGCCGCAAATACAATTAGATAGCGTTATCAGTGTAAAAACCCGGTTTTAAAATTCTGCGATGACAGATAAGTCTATAAGGGAAGGGTCCGGGCGCAAATGCCAAAGGATCTGGGTGGGACGAGGAGAGTGAGTTGGCGGGATTTGATGATCTGATCCGTAATGCCCTGGCCAAGCAGGGTACGACGACGCCTCAAAGCCGTGCGAACGTCTATGAGTCTTCCCGTCAAGCGCTTGAGCGTATGCTGGAAAAGAACCCGGGTTTGGACAGCGCGGCGCAAAACACTCAGCGATCGCGGCTTGAAGCCGCAATCCGGAACATTGAATCCGATTTTAGCAGCGACCCCGCCTCGCCGGTTTCGCAGCCATTGCAACAGCCGCCTGTCCAATCCAAAGCCCCGCCACCTGCCCAACCACAAGTCCAACCCGTGGCACCTTCGATAAGTTCGCCTGCCAGCGCAGCCTCAGCCAGTCGGGCGCCAATGCCCAGCAGTGCTGCTCGTCCGGCTCCGCAACCGCAGGCGCCACTGGCGCCACCAACTGGCGTGGGAAATCGTGTTCCGCCGCCAGCGGGTGGCAGCAAAAGGGTGGAGCCGGGCTTTGCCATGCCCAACATACCACCGCCACCTGATCCGGACGCGCCGGCTCTCGGAACACGGCAAGAGGCCAGCGTTGATGCAGTGCGGCTTGAAGGTGAGAACACGTCCTACGATCCAGCGCTCCTTCAGGAGCGCAAGCCTTATGCCAAAACCCTGTTGTGGACGATCATTCTCGTCGGCCTTTGTGTTTTCTTGTGGTGGGCATGGACATTTGGTCCAACCCTGCTGCGTCAGCAATTGGACGGGTCAGTACCCAATCCAAGCCCCACCATTCTCGCTGAAGGATTCAATCCGGAAGGCAGCGATGGCTGGGTGTCGGTCTTTTCTGCCGATGGCAATCCGGAGGCCCTGGAGTTTGCCGACCGGGGCGCGGTTGAGCTTATTCGCGCGGAAGGGCGCACTTTTGCCCGCATGGCGTCACGCGCCGGAAGCAGCAGCAACACCATTTTGATTAGTGTCCCACCCGGCGTCATGCAGACTTTGCGGGGCAAATCAGCGACGTTTGAAGTGATCTTGCGCGCCACAGGCGAAGAGGGTCACCAATTTGCGGTGTTCTGCGAATTCGGTGACATGGGCAGCTGCGGGCGTAAACGGTTCGAAGCGCGTGACCAGGTTGAAGCCTTTATTTTCGACGTTCTGGTCAACGACAAGGATCTCGCGCCAGGGCAGTCCGCAAACCTGGCCATCATGACAGATGTCAGTCTGTGCGGAGAATCGGTTGATTTGTATTCGGTTCGGGTTCGCACCGGGTCCTGATCACCGCTGAATCCGCAGTGAGGGCTGCTGAAGTCCCAGATTTCCGTTGGCATTCGCCTTTTCGGTGCAGGATTTTATGGAGCCGGGCGACGCAGCCAGGCGAGCTATATCCATTGAGCGATGGCCATGATTTGCTTCAGCCAGAGACTGAAACAGGTCAGGCCCCACGCTCGTTCAGAAACTCCGGTCCTTCACCACAAACAAGAGGGTCAATCTCGCCGATGGCCTTTTCGTCTTTGCCATCATAACTCATTTTCCGAAGCACGGTGCGAATGGCGTTCAACCGCGCGCGGCGCTTGTCGTTGGAACGAATGATGGTCCACGGTGCGTGGGCACTGTGGGTGGCTTCCAGCATGACGTCACGGGCCTTCGTGTAGTCATCAAACTGATTGAGCGCTTTCAGATCGATCGGTGAAAGTTTCCATGATTTTAGCGGATTGTGCTGGCGGTCATGAAAACGCTTGATCTGCATTTCCTGACCGATGTTCAGCCAGAGCTTGATGAATGTGATGCCTTCATCAACAATCAGTTTCTCAAATTGGGGCGCCTGTTCCAGAAAGTCCTGATGCTGCTGCGGTGTGCAGAAGCCCATAACCGGTTCCACGCCTGCCCGGTTGTACCAGGAGCGGTCAAACAGGATCATCTCACTCTCAGTGGGAAAATGTTTGATATAGCGCTGGAAATACCATTGACCCATTTCCCGCTCGGTCGGCTTGGAAAGGGCGACAATCTTGGCGTTGCGGGGCTTTAGATATTCGCGCATGGCACCAATTGTGCCGCCCTTGCCTGCTGCGTCCCGCCCTTCAAATACGATAATAACACGATTGCCGTGTTCCAGTCGGTGCGCCTGCGCCTTTACCAGTTCGTGGTGTAAAACCTCCAACTGCTGTTCATAGTCCTTGCGGCGCAGTTTCTCAGCATATGGATAGTCGCCGGACGAGAATGCCTCGTCGGCCACCCAGTCAGGCAGCTTGGGGTCATCCAGGTCAAATGGGCGGGTTTCCCCGTCAATTGTGATATCCAGCATGGCCCTCTATGCCTGTTCAGCTCAACCAGCGCGGCCTTCCAACTCAGCGCCGACGCCGTCTTTCGTTGGCCGGTTGGAACGCCAGTTTGGAGTGAAACTCGCAATAGGGTTTGTCCTCGGCGCTGGTGTGCCCGCAAAATGAAAAGCCGGGCATAGTGGGGTCACCGTTAGGCCATTTGCAGGTCGATTCCGTCAGCTGCATCAGGGTCAGCTTGCGCGAAATCGGAACGACGACATCTTCCTGGGCCTTCATTTCAATGACGGCTTCAGCCTCAACGTCCATTTCCATTTTCAGGGCCGCGTTGCCAACAGTGCGGGTTGAAGTCGTACGTGTTGAGCCGCCGGTCGCAGCCGTTTTGGAATAGCCGCCGCCTGTCGTTGTTGTGCGTGGTGCGCTTGGTTTGCGTCGTGCTGTCGAACCGCCGTTAGACTTTCCGGCAGGTTTGTCTCGGCCCGAGAGGCCAAGCCGATGCACTTTGCCGATCACAGCATTGCGGGTCACGCCACCCAGATCGTTGGCAATCTGGCTTGCGCTTAGTCCTTCACTCCAGAGTTTTGCAAGGCGTGCAACGCGATCATCAGTCCAGGACATCTTATTATCTCCGCATCATATCAATTTCGGCATCAGCCGTCGGGCACCATGTCAGACGCACAAAAACCCGTTCCGCACCAATGCAGGCGCAGATTAGAAGCCCTTGAAAAGCCAAGGTTTTCAGTATGGATTGCTGCCCAAGCCGTCTGACCGGGCGTTGTGAAGGCAAGCTACAATAGCCATTGACTCGCTCGCAAGAGTCGGTTCAGCAACACGAATCATTTTTTCAGTTTGTCCCCAACTGAAAGGTTTCCTATTCCAATTTTTCAATGAAACTGGGGACAATCGGAGAATCTTAATCCGTAATTTACTTTTGCTCTTGCGTTTTTGTTTCTCGCCATTTGGCTCCATTTAGAATTTATGGCAGCGTATCCAAGTCTAAATTGTGGCCGCGCACAAAAAGTTGAGACTGCATGAGAGCGAGCCTGCTTCTGCTTTCTTTCACATTGACAGCAGGATTCACTTGCCTAATGTGTCGCTAACAACCGCCTTTGGGCGGTTTTTTGTTTTATCAACCAAACCTGCGCGGCGTCCTGCCGTCGCCTCTCCTCTCAGGGGAAGGTGAAAACGGCACCGATTCAGTGCAGCGGATTGGTCAATCGATGGGGCTTATTGCCATGTCCAGTGCTCAAAATTCGTCTTCGCAATTGTTTTCAGCCTTCGCACGGGCGCCAATTCATTTTGAGCGCGGCGAAGGCACACGTCTGTTCACCAATACTGGCGAGGAATATCTGGACTTTGCCGCCGGCATTGCCGTCAATTCGCTCGGCCATGCCCACCCGCATTTGGTCAAGGCGCTGCAAAAGCAGGCCGAGACCCTGTGGCATGTGTCTAACCTTTATGAGAGCCCGCAGCAGGAATCGCTCGCCGCCCGTCTGTGCGAAAACAGTTTTGCAGAACGCGTTTTCTTCACCAATTCCGGTTCGGAATCGATGGAATGCGCCTTCAAGACTGCGCGGCGCTGGCACCACGACAACGGCGCGCCCGAGCGCACGGATATTATCACGTTTGAAGGTGCCTTCCACGGCCGCACACTTGCTGCAATCACCGCTGGCGGCAATGAAAAATACATGCTGGGCTTCGGCCCAAAGACACCCGGTTTTGTGCAGGTTCCGTTTGGTGACCATGATGCGCTGAAAGCGGCGATCAATGAAAACACCGCTGCCATTCTCATTGAACCCATTCAGGGCGAGGGTGGTATCCGCTCGGTGCCGCATCAGTGTCTGCGCGGTCTGCGGGAGCTTTGCGATGAGCATGGCCTGCTGCTGATCTATGACGAGGTGCAGTGTGGAATTGCCCGCACGGGACGTTTGTTTGCCCATCAATGGGTCGAGGGCGCAGAGCCTGATATCATGGCAATCGCCAAGGGTATTGGCGGCGGTTTTCCCGTAGGCGCCTGTCTGGCAACAGAACGCGCAGCTTCCGCGATGCAGCCGGGCACACACGGGACTACCTATGGTGGCAACCCGCTCGCCATGGCGGTTGGCAACGCTGTTCTCGATGTCATCCTTGAAGAGGGTTTCATGGAAAGCGTTCAGGAAAAAGCCATCTATATGCGTCAGCGGTTGGCCGAACTGGCTGACTCCCATCCCGATCTCATCGAAAGTGCGCGCGGTGATGGCTTGATGCAGGGCCTCAAGTGCAAGGCAACGAATACCGATGTTGTGGGCGCGTTTCGTGGCGAAAACCTGTTGTCGGTTCCGGCAGGTGATAATGTCGTGCGCCTCATCCCGCCTCTGACGGTAACGCGCGACGATATTGATGATGCCTTGTCGCGTATGGATCGAGCGCTTTCCGCCATGTCGGCTGATCAAGCATAGGCTGACCATGGCACGTCATTTTCTCGATATCTCGGCAACATCAGCCGATGATCTGAATGCTATTCTGGCATCGGCCGATGCGATGAAGAGTGCCCTTGGCACGGACGCTGAAGATCAACCGCTCAAAGGCAAAGTGCTGGCGATGATTTTCGACAAACCATCTACACGCACCCGCGTTTCGTTTGACGTGGGAATGCGTCAGTTGGGTGGCGAAACCATCGTTCTGGAAGGCGCATCATCGCAGCTGGGACGCGGCGAGACGATCTCGGACACGGCGCGGGTTCTGTCGCGCTATGTCGATGCGATCATGATCCGCACGACCACCCATGACCGTTTGCTGGAACTGGCGCAACACGCCACTGTGCCCGTGATCAATGGCCTGACCGACGAAACACACCCCTGTCAGATCATGGCGGATGTTATGACATTTCGCGAAAAGGCAGGCGGAATTGCAGGGCGCACCTGGGCCTGGACCGGTGATGGAAACAATGTGCTCAATTCCATGATGGAAGCCAGCGCGCGTTTCAACTTCACCATGAATGTGGCGACGCCTGAGGGATATGGCCCGCACGAGCGCTATCTGAACTGGGCAAGGGTCGAAGGCGGCAAGGTCAATCTCTTTGACGATCCGAACCTTGCCGTTCAGGGCGCGGATTGCGTGATCACCGACACATGGACATCCATGGGCATGGAAGATGTGTCGGGCGGCCACAACGTGTTTGCACCGTTTCAGGTCAATCAGGAACTGATGGCCAAGGCCAACAAGGACGCGATTTTCATGCACTGCCTGCCCGCCCATCGCGGGGAAGAGGTGACGGACGAGGTGATGGATGGTCCGCAATCGGCGGTTTTTGATGAAGCCGAAAACCGCCTCCACGCTCAAAAGGGTATTTTGAAATGGTGTCTCGGCGGTTGAGCAAGTCTGGCCATCGACCGTGATGGCCTTGCCAAACGGGACGATCGACACCAGATAACTGCCAGAATGCGGGCTTGGTTCCCCGCTAAACAATGGGCAATGGCGCTTCGAAAAGCTCCTTCACAAAATGCGTTGTGTGGAGCGCAGCTTGCTGCCCGATCAGTGAAAGCAACAGTAAGATGACAAAGGCATTTTCCTCCGCCTCAACCGCGAGCATTCGCACGGATACGATCAGTATCGACTTCGCAGGCCAGGATATGGTGATTCCGTTTCAGGTTGAAGAACTCGATATCCGTGGCCGCGCAGTGCAGCTTGGCCCTTTGCTCGACACCATTTTGAGCCGCCATGATTATCCAGAGCCGGTTGCAAGGTTGCTGGCTGAGGCCATTTGTCTGACGGTTTTGCTGGGGACAGCACTGAAATTTGAGGGCCGGTTTTTGCTGCAAACACAGACCGATGGTCCCGTTTCCCTGATTGTGACAGATTTTCGCACACCGGACGCCATGCGTGCCTATGCCCGTTTCGACCCCGAAGCCGTTGCTGCGCTCGATAACCCGGACACTGTTGCCCTGCTGGGCAATGGCACACTGGCCATGACCCTTGATCAGGGGCAGTTCAGCCAACGTTATCAGGGTATTGTTGCCCTTGACGGTATCGGCCTTGAAGAGGTTGTCCGGCGGTATTTTCTGCAATCCGAGCAGATCCCGACGGACGTTCGTCTGGCCGTGGGGGAGGTTTTTACCCGGCAGCAAGATGCTGAGCCGAAGCACAGCTGGATTGCCGGTGGCATATTGATGCAGTTTCTGCCCGATTCAACGGAGCGCATGCGCCAGAAGGACCTTGATGGTGGTGACGGGTCTTCCGCCAATGACGGATTTGTTGAAGATGATGCGTGGCTTGAAGCAAAGGCGTTGCTGAACACGGTGGAAGATGTGGAACTCACCGACATGGCTGTCGAACCGGAGCGCCTGTTGTTCAGGCTTTTTCACGAGCAGGGCGTTCGGGTTTTCCCGGGCGTTCCGGTGCAGGACCGGTGTTCGTGTTCTTCCGAAAAAGTGGTCAGCATGATTGAAGGTTTCAGCGAAGAAGAACGCGCTGAAAGCGCTGAAGATGGGCAGATCAAGGTCACCTGCGAGTTCTGCAGCCAGTCCTATGCATTTGGCCTCGACCAGTTCCAATAGCCTCTCAGGTTGCATAAAGTTAACTTGAGAGGTGTCACAGGAGCCTTTAAGGGTGGGGCTTAAGGAGTAGCTGCATGCTGGATAAGGTCAGCGACGACGGGGCAGAAGACGCAAGTGGCGCTGACGCTGGCAAACGGTCTGAATCGCATACCGCAGTCGCGAAAACAGCATCCTCCGAAGTCGTGCAAAAGCCATCGACGGAAGTTTCCGGCGAAAGCGAGAAAAAGCCATTGACGCTCTCGGTCGCTCCGGAGCGATCAGGATTTGTGCGTTTCGTTTCGCGGTTTTTCATGATCCTGTTGCAGGCGGGGTTGATGATTGCTGTGCTCGCGGCCTCTTACTTCATCGCGCAGCGCATGATTGCCAGCAAGCCCGAGCCCCGGTCCCGCCCGCCGTTCAAAACCGTTTATACCGTGGAAACGGCCACGGCTGTGGCTGCCGACAACCAACCCGTATTCGTCTCCTACGGTCAAACGGTGGCTGAACGGACGGTTGACCTGCGGGCTCTGGTGTCCGGCGAGATCGTTGAAGTGAATCCAAACCTGCGCGGCGGCGCGCGGGTGGAAAAAGGCGATCCACTGCTCAAAATCGACCGCTTCGCCTTTGAAGGCGCGCTGTCTGAGGCGAAGGCAAATCTTGCCGAAGCGCAGGCCCGCATTACGGAAAACGAGGCTCAGATCGAGCTTGAACAAGGCCGGCTTGTTTCAGCGCAGGAGCAGCTCGAATTCGCGCAGGCAGATCTGGAAAGGGCTGAATCGCTCTTCCGTTCTCGCTCTACGACACAGCAGCAGGTCGAAGCGCGCAAGATAGTGCTGTCGCAACGCAGGCAGACCGTTTCTGTCACGCAGGACACTATTCGCGTTCAACAGGCCAAGCTGGAACAGTTGCGTGCTTCAATTGATCGCCTGCAATGGCGCGTCAATCAGGCTCAGCGCAATCTGGATTCAACGGTTCTGGTCGCACCGTTTAATGGCATCGTGCGGGTCAGCAATGCCGAGCTTGGCCGCCTGGTCACGGCCAATGATGTGGTTGTCTCTCTCTACAAGGCAGATGGTCTGGAGGCGAAGTTCACGTTGACGGACACGCAGTTTGGCCGCTTGCAAAGCCAGCAGGGCGGGCTTATCGACCGTCCGGTCACGGTGGCCTGGAGCATTGGCGGCAAAGAGTTTCTCTTCGATGGCAGCATTGCCCGCATTGGCGCCGACATAACCTCCAATCGCGGTGGGGTAGAGGTTATTGCCGCAATCGAACAGGCGGAGAATTCCATGGCTCTGCGCCCGGGCGCCTTTGTTGAAGTGCGCGTGCCTGATGTTGTGTTTGCCGACAGTTTCCGCATTCCCGATACCGCGCTTTATAACAATGACACCGTTTATGTGGCGGTTGATGGAAAGCTGGTTGAGCGAAAGGTCGAAATCGCCGCTTTCGAGAACGAGAATGTCATCATCTCATCGGGTCTGGAGCCGGGCGATGAAGTGCTGACCACCCGCATTACGGAAGTGAGTGAAGGCCTGTCCGTGCGCCGCGAGGGTGATCCTGTTCCACCGCGCAATACAGCGCGGGAAACCGCAGGCGAAGGCTAGGGGACACCATGGTCACTCGCTCCATACCATCGTCCAGTGGCCTGATCAGCCTGTTTGTGCGCCACCGCAATGCCGCCAACCTTGTCATGATCCTGATGGTGATCTTCGGCATCTTCGCCATGGGGCGCATCAACACTCAGTTCTTCCCGACAACCGAAATCCCGGTCGTTACGATTACTGTTGAATGGCCCGGTGCCAGCGCGGAGGATGTCGAATCCAATATTCTCGAAATCATTGAGCCTGAAGTCCGGTACCTCGATGGCGTGGATCGTGTGACGTCGCGTGCACGCGAAGGGCTTGCCTCCATCGGCCTTGAATATGAGCAGGGCTGGGACATGAAGGAAGCCCAAAGGGAAGTTGAGACGGCGGTTAAAACGGTCACCAACCTGCCAGAAGATTCCGAGTCCCCGGAAGTCCAGCAACGCGCCTTTTTCGACCGCGTGGCCCGTCTCGCAGTAACCGGCGATGTGCCGGAAACGGCGCTTCGGTTTTACGCCAAGAAAATCCGGGATGATCTCATCGAACGCGGGATCGACAAGGTGGTTTTTCAGGGCCTTCGGGAACGGGAATTGAAGGTCGATATTCCCGAGCGTGATCTGCGTCGCATTGGCATGACGGTTGGTGAAGTCTCCAGCATGATTGCGAGCAATTCGCGCGACTTGCCGTCCGGGCAGATGGAAGGTCAGATCGAAAAACAGCTGCGCACCCTTGCTGACGCCGAAACGCCACAAGGGCTTGGCGGTATTGAAGTGCGTTCTTTTGGTACCGGCGAAAAGGTGCGCCTGTCTGAAATTGCAACGATCACAAACGGGTTTAAGGACACCGCTATTCAGGGCTTCATGAATGGCAAACGTGCCATTCAGCTTGAGGTACAGCGGGCGGAAACCGCCGATACGCTCGCCACAAACCGGATCTTGTCCGCCTATCTTGATGAGATCAAAGGCAATCTTCCGCCGGGAATTGAAGTCGTTGAATATGACGTCCGTGCCAATGCGCTGACCGAGCGCATCATGCTGCTCGTCACCAACGGCCTGGGCGGTCTGGCGCTTGTCGTCGGCATTCTGTTCATTTTCCTAAATGCGAGGATTGCGTTCTGGGTGGCTGCGGGCATCCCGGTCGCGATGCTGGCGACCGTTGGCATCATGTGGGTGTCCGGTCAGACCATCAACATGATTTCGCTGTTCGGGCTGATCATGATGCTCGGTATTATCGTTGACGATGCCATTGTGGTTGGCGAGCACACCGCAACGCGATTTGCAGCGGGCGATGGGTCTTTTGAGGCCGCTGAAAACGGTGCTGGACGGATGGTGACGCCCGTGTACGCGGCCATGATCACCACCATTGCCGCCTTTGCGCCGATCCTCGTTATCCAGGGTGTCTTGGGTCAGATCATCGGTGTTTTGCCGCTGGTGGTTATTGCCGTTATCATCGCCTCGCTGATCGAGTGCTTCCTCATCCTGCCCGGCCACCTTGCCCACACACTAAAGCCACGCGCGGCGCGACGCTGGTCTTACTGGCGGCAATTTTTTGTCGCACTGATCGTGGGCGTTTTCGCGGTCTCGGTGATGGAGCGTGGTAGTGGCGGTTGGGTGATTCAGCTGTTCAACGGCATCATGCAATTCATCCGCGATTATCTTCCGCTCCCCATCTTTCCGGGTTCAATCGAAGGTCTGGTTGAATTCATTCAGGCGCAGCGCGAGAAAGCACCGATGCCGCTGTTCATCCTGGCACTGGCGATTTGCGCTTATGTGGCTTCGGTCCTTGTTGAAAGCGTGCTTGCTTTTTTTGCGGCGATGAAACTTCGCCGCGCCGAGCGAAATGGGACTGCGGACGACGAGATGTTGCGAGACGGCTGGTTCCGTCGCAATTTTGACCAAGGCTTCAACTGGTTTCGCGACCACCCGTTTGATGCGCTGGTGCGCGTTTCTTATTCGTTTCGCTACTTCACCATCGCTGTCGCTGTTTCGACGGTCATTGTTGGCGTTTGGGGCATGCTGTCCAGCGGCAAAGTCGGGTTCGTGTTCTTTCCAAGTGCTGAGGCGGAAAACATCAACGCGCGTGTGGTTTTCAACGCGGGCGTGCCTGAGGCAAAGGCTATCGCGGCCCTTAACCGGATAGAAGCCGCTGTTCGGGAGGCGGAACAAAATCTCACCGGTGGCGACGAGAAACTCATTGTCGCCAGCTTTTCAACACTGGGTTCCGCCGGTCGCTCAACGGGCGACAATCTGGCGTCGATACGTGTGCAGTTGACGACATCGGAAGAACGCACTGTTCGCACGCCCGAGATCGTCAAAGCCTGGCGCAAGGCCGTGCCAAAGATTGCCGGCGTGCGACGCGTGGCGCTGTTTGAAAGCCGGGGCGGACCACCCGGGCGTGACATTGAGGTTCAATTGCAGGGCGCGTCGATTGCCCGTCTGAAAGAGGCTGCGACCGCCATTATACCGCTTGTGGAAACGGTGGAAGGCGTTTCCGGCGTTGCCGATGATCTGGCTTACGGCAAGCCCGAATTGACGATGGAACTGAAGCCACGTGGCTCTGCGCTTGGATTTTCAATCGACGATGTCGGTCGTCAATTGCGCAATGCATTTGAAGGCGCCATTCCGCGTCGTTTCGCGGAAGGGGATGACGAGATCACCGTGCGCGTTTCCAAAGTCATGCGCAGCGAAGGCACAGGTGCGCTGAGAGACTTTGCCTTGCGAAGCCCGTCTGGCGAGTTCGTGCCGTTGAACGAAGTTGTGACAATCACTGAAAGCCAGGGTTTCGCTGCCATTGAGCGCATTGATGGCAAGACCACGGTTTCTGTAACGGCGGATATCGACACCAAGCTCAACACGACAGAGGAAGCCATCAAAACGCTCGAAGCGTCGGGCCTTCCTGAACTGGTTTCAAAGTTCGGAGCGACCTATCGCTATTCCGGTCGTGATGAGGAGCGCCGTGAAGCATTTTCTGATCTGCGCATCGGCAGCGTAATCGCATTGGCGGTCATTTACATTGTCCTTGCATGGGTGTTTGCCAGCTATTGGCGGCCGCTCGCTGTCATGCTGATCATTCCTTTCGGCATCGTCGGCGCGGTGCTTGGGCACTATCTCATGGGTCTGAAGCTGACCATTCTTTCGGTCATTGGCCTGCTGGGACTATCCGGGATTCTGGTCAATGATTCCATCATTCTGGTCAGTCGGCTGGATGAACGGCAAAGCGATGGCGAAAGCGTTAAAGAGGCGGCGATTGGCGCAAGCCGTGATCGTTTACGTGCCGTTCTCCTGACCTCGTTGACTACGATTGGCGGCCTTGTGCCATTGTTGTTTGAAAAAAGCCTGCAGGCGCAGTTTCTGCTGCCGATGGCGTCGACCATGGTGTTCGGCTTGGCATCGGCCACCGTTTTGGTGCTGTTTCTGGTGCCTGCCTTTGTGGGCATAGGCGACGATATCCAGAATGCCATCCGGTTTGTGTTCGGGCGTCGGCAAAAAGCGATGGCAGATACGCGTCCAAAACCTGACGCCCCGGCGCTGCCCGCTGCCGAATAAGCAGCCTCTCGTCGCTTTACGCTCGCCAGAAGCGTGGCGATAGCAGCACAAGGACGGTGAACAGCTCCAAGCGACCGATCAGCATGGTGATCGCCAGTATCCATTTCGGCAGATCATCCAGCGGTTGGTAGGTTCCGGCAGGCCCAATCAACGCGCCAAGGCCCGGGCCGACATTCGAGATGGCCGAACCCGCTCCGGACAACGCGGTTAGTGTATCAAGGCCTGTCAATGTCAGCAGGGTTGCAGAAACGGCAAAGGTGAGGATGTAGAGGAACAGAAAGCTCATCACAGCCACGGTCACATCATCGCTGATGGGCCGGCCGCTGAAGCGTTGGGTGAAAACCCCGTTCGGGTAGATCACCCTGGCAATGTGTTGGCGCAAATTCTGGATCAGAACCTGAAAGCGGAAAATCTTGATGCCACAGGATGTCGAACCCGCGCACCCGCCGATGAACATGATGAAAAAGAAGAACGCTATCGCCGCTGAGCCCCATCCATCATAGGCGGTGGTTGCATAGCCGGTGCCGGTCATGATGGAGGTGACATTCACCATGGCAAACCGCAAAGCTTGCGTGCCTTCATTCACGCCGCGCGCCTCTTCCAATGTCCAGGCCAGCAAAATGAGACAGGCCAGAAGACCGAGCATTGTGCGCACTTGGCCATCTTCAAACAAACGCCCCGGCTGACCGCGCAAGGCCTGCACATAAAGCAGGAATGGCATCGATCCGATGATCATGAAAATCGTGGCTGTGATATCCACCGCCGGGCTGTTGAAATGACCAAGTGATGCGTCATGATTGGAAAACCCGCCCGTTGCGACAGTGGTCATCGCGTGCACGACCGCGTCGAGAAAAGACATGCCAGCCGCCAGATATGCCAGCATGCAAAGCGATGTCAGCGCGACGAAAACGAGTGTGATGAAACCGGAAATCTGTGTCGCGCGGGGTAGAATTTTCTCCGGCGTCTCAAAGGCTTCCGCCTTGAACAACTGCATGCCACCGATTTGCAGCATCGGCAACACGGACACCGCCATCACGATGATACCCAGGCCGCCGAGCCATTGCAGAATGCCGCGCCAGAGCAGAATGCCCGGCGGCATGTCTCCAAGCCCTGTCATCACGGTGGAGCCGGTCGTCGTCAGGCCGGACATCGATTCAAAAAAGGCATCAGTATATGTCGGCACCTGGCCGGACCAGTAGAATGGCAGGGCACCAAATGCAGCCAGCGCCAGCCACACCAGATTGGTCATGATGAACGCCTGTCGGGTGGAGAGCTTCGTGCGCCCTCCGCGCGTGGCGAAATACAATATCCCTCCGACAAACAAAGTGGTCGCGGAGGCGAATGTGAACACCCGCCAGTCCTGATCGCCGGACGCGTAGTCCACAAGTGCTGGAATGGTCATTGCCGTTCCAAGCATTGCCAGCAACACGCCCACAACAAGCGCTATGGGACGCAGGTCGAGAAAAACCCGTCGTCGGCCCCGTTCACCGGGATGTAACTCACCAAAGGCGTTGGACATCGCTGGGTCTCAGTTCAGGCTTTTTCGGGATTGCGGCATATCGAGTGAGAAAGTGGGAATCGCAACATCAAACATGCCGCCGTCCGGATCGACCATCGTGTAATGGCCGCGCATGAAGCCGGAATCCGTGGTGAGAGGGCACCCGCTTGTGTAGCTGAAGGATTCGCCCGACTGGAGTTCGGGCGTTTCTCCCACAACGCCGGGCCCGTGCACGTGTTCGGTTTTGCCGCGACCATCGGTGATCACCCAGGTTCGTGTGACCAGTTGAGCGCGCTGTTCCGAATGATTTTCAATCTCAACGTCATAGGCCCAGACATAGCGCGAAATGGAAGCGTCGGACTGTTCAGGCAAAAACCGTGGCGTGACGCGCACCAGAATGCCACGGGTGGTCGCTTCGTAGGTTTGCTCACTGGTTGTTGAATTCACGATAACTGCGCTGCTCCATTGTTATCCTGGCGGCATGTGCGCCGTGCCGGGACACCTTGCACACGCGGCTGTGTTGCAGCACACAGGAATGGTCTGCCAAACCATACAGGTCAACCATAGCCTCAAAATGCTGGATTCGAAACTACGACCTTACACAGATCCCATTGTGGAGTTCATCGGGCGCGGGCTGACAGAACGCGGTGTCGGAGCAAATGCTGTCACCTGGACTGGATTTGGGCTTGGTTTGGCTGCCGCTGCTCTCATTGTCTTTCATTTCTATTGGACCGCGCTGCTGTTCATATTCCTGTCCCGCATGTGCGACGGGCTGGACGGTGCGGTGGCACGATTTCGCGGCACAACAGACCTGGGTGGCTATCTGGACATCGTTCTGGATTTTGCTTTCTACGGCCTCATTCCGCTTGGATTTGTTTTGGCTGACCCCTCAGCGAATGGTGTCGCAGGGGCCGTCCTTTTGCTTACGTTTTATATCAACGGAGCAAGCTTTCTTGCTTTCGCGATCATGGAAGAAAAGCGCGGAACTGCCGAAGCCGCACGTGGATCAAAGTCGCTGGTTTACACAATCGGTTTGGCCGAGGCGACCGAGACATACGCTGCGTTTGCGGCGTTCTGCCTGTTTCCGCAGCACTTTGCGTCTATCGCCTACATCTTTGCAGCCATCGTGGCTGTGACCACAATAAGCCGCGTCGCACTTGCCTACCGGACCCTGCGCTGAAGCGACTGATGACCGATCCTTGGAACGACCGCGCCCAAATGTGGCCTTGTGCTCGGGGTATCGCCTTTGTATCTGTTGCGCAATTCGCAGTTGATTCACGTCGCTAAGCCGACGATCGGCGCCTTAGAAGGAAAAGACTGAATGTCTCTTGATATTGACGCCGTGATTGATCGGCGCAACCTGCGCAAAAAGCTGACGTTCTGGCGTATTGCAGCGCTTGTGGTGCTTGCGCTCGCCCTGATTTTCGCGCTGAGCGCTAGCGGAGCGTTTTCAGGTTTGAAGACGGCCAACCCGCATATCGCGCGCATCGAGATTGGCGGCATGATCACTGAGGATCGCAAGCTGCTTTCGCTGATCAAGAAGGTTGAAAAGAACGAAAACGTCAAAGGCGTTATTCTGGCCATCAATTCACCGGGCGGAACAACCGTCGGCGGCGAAGCCATATTCGAAGCTGTTCGCAGTCTGTCCGAGAAAAAACCGGTCACGGCAAGTGTTGGCACACTGGCGGCTTCCGCCGGATACATGATCGCCACTGCTTCTGACCACATAGTGGCGCGCCGGTCATCCATCGTCGGTTCCATCGGGGTCATTTTTCAGTATCCCCAAGCAAGCGAACTCCTCGACAAGATCGGAGTTCAGGTGAAAGAGATAAAATCGTCACCACTGAAGGCTGAGCCCTCGCCGTTTCATGTCCCGCCTCCGGGTGCGGAAGAGGTGATAAAGGTGCTCATCGACGATAGTTACAACTGGTTTGTTGACCTGGTGACCGAGCGTCGCCCTCTGAACAGAGCGGAAGTCTTGCGTCTCGCAGACGGACGCATCTTTTCCGGTGACCGCGGTTTCCGGGAAAAACTGGTGGATGAGCTCGGCGGCGAAGAGACCGCTAAGTCTTGGCTGGTAAAGGAAAAAGGGCTGTCGCAAGATTTTGAAATACTGGACTGGAAGCCTGAAATAAACAGATCAGGCATTTTGTTCGGATCGCAGCTTGTAAGGTTGTTGAAAGGTACGGGTGCTTGGGTGGAGATGGACGATATCAACAGCTTGCCCGGTATCGTTCCGAAAAGACTCTTTCTGGAAGGACTGCTTTCAATTCACGAATGAATTGTTTGTTGCCCAAAAATGAAAGCGTTTACATTTCTGATTGCCCGCCTCGATTCTGCGGCGAAGGGAAGGGAAGAGCATGATTAAGTCAGAGCTTGTTCAGGTCATATCCGAGCAAAATCCACATCTGTATCAGCGCGATGTTGAAAACATCGTCAGTGCGATTCTGGATGGTATTTCGGACGCGTTGGCCAATGGTGACCGCGTGGAACTGCGTGGTTTCGGAGCATTTTCGGTCAAGAACCGTGGTGCCCGTGTCGGCCGTAATCCAAGAACTGGAGAACGTGTTGAGGTTGAGGAAAAGTGGGTTCCTTTTTTCAAAACGGGTAAAGATCTTCGAGAGCGGCTGAACGAGCACAGCTAACCAACCGTCCTTTGCGATTGCGGTCGGGGGGACGTCATCGCGAAGTTGAATGCGTCGCCACGCCCTATGCGTGAACGGAATGATCCAAAATCAGGAACACCGGCTGCCTGCGCACGCCCCTTATCTTCCTGTTTTGGTTCGCTCGTTGCCTGGATTGAAGGCAATCCACCTTTCCCAAACCACATTCATGCGCTAGGTCATGAACGAGTTTTTTTGTGCGTCAGCTATTGCCTGAAATTGGAAATCCGGCAGGTTTGGGATCAATCGAATGATTAAGCGCCTCGTCACCCTTTTGATACTTGTGCCCATTGGCGTTGTTGTAATCGCGCTCGCGGTGGCAAATCGCCAGCCGGTCGATGTTACGCTGCCGCTCGAAGTCGCTGGCCAACCAATGGTTCTGTTCACAGTTCCGCTTTTTGTGCTTGCGTTTTTGATGGTCTTTCTGGGCATGGTCATCGGCAGTACAGCCACATGGTTCAGCCAGGGAAAGCACCGCAAATCTGCCCGCGCAGCCAAAGTTGAAGCAACCAAGCAGGGTTTTGAGGCGCAAAAGCACAAGGAGCGCGCGCAGGAACTGAGCCAGACCGCCAACACCGCGACCGGTGCCAACCAGCCCGCGTTAACGCGGTCGTAAATTCATAAAAACTGTTCAATTGGGTCGGGAACGGCCCGAACAAATGGCAGCAGATGCCCGACTTGCGAGAGCAGGCGCTGTTCGGAAACAGTCTGCGCGCCGGCGTTTCGCCACCGAAACCGGACGCGACC
Source organism: Pseudomonadota bacterium (assembly GCA_039180085.1). GTDB lineage: Bacteria > Pseudomonadota > Alphaproteobacteria > Rhizobiales > Rhizobiaceae > Pseudahrensia. The sequence goes on along the minus strand of JBCDDX010000001.1, from coordinate 47,466 downwards.
TAGCCAATTGCATAAACAATCGCGCCAAGAACGGCGCAGACAACGAGCCCCCAAAAAACGACTTTGCCTGTGTTTTCACGATACGTTTCTGAACTCATATTTCCCGGCCTTTGTCGTTGGTGGATTTCTGAAGGATGTCAGCTTTCGGCGTTTTCGCCACCACTCATGTGGTTTGAAAAATTGGTGAAGAACTGATCAGCCAGCTTGCGCGCGGTTGAATCAATGAGGCGCGAACCAAGCTGTGCGATTTTACCGCCCACCTTTGCGTTGACCGCATAGTCAAGCTGGGTGCCTTCGGGAACTTCGGTCAGCTTTACATCCGCGCCCCCCTTCGCAAATCCGGCAATGCCGCCCTTGCCTTCCCCAACAATCGTGTAGCTTTCAGGCGGGTTCAGATTTTCAAGCGTGACCTCGCCTTTGAAGGTTGCTTTGACAGGTCCGATTTTCGTGACCACCGTGGCGGACATTTCCGTGTCCGACTGCTTGTCGAGTTCCTTGCACCCGGGAATACATGCTTTCAGAACCTCCGCATCGTTAAGCGCCGCCCATACGGCCTCACGATCTGCCGGGATAATTTGACTGCCATTCATTTCCATCGATAGCGTCCTTGCACGACTTGTGTCTCATGAAATTCGTATCAGCAGCGAAGCGCGCCAACAAGGGTTCAGGTCGTGTTGCACAACCAGCATGCGCAGGAAAAGCTTTGCGCATCGCGCCTGAACGGCTAAAGCGATGAACATGGCAAAACCCGGATACAAATCGGCACGCAAGGCTGGCGCTGGCGGAAGCCGTCGTCGCCCCAAACGCACGGCTGACCAATCTCCACAGCATGCGGCACCCCGCGAAGGTTTGCGAGAGGGAAAGCGGCAGCAGGACGCCGGATTACCAGCTCGCGCAAAGCCCCCAAAAACCGTATTGCCGGAACTTGAGCCGCGACAGGGAGCGCGGCTTGCCGGATCGGCGGGTATCATTTTGGAAACACGGCCTGATTCCGACTATGCGCTGATCGATTCCGGCAATGGCGAAAAGCTGGAACAATACGGCGCGCTCACCATTCGCCGCCCGGAGGGGCAGGCGCTTTGGCGGCCCAGCTTGCCCGCTGAACGGTGGGAGGCAGCAGATGCCATCTTTACCGGCGATACCGACGAGGAAGGGCAGGGCCGCTGGCATTACCCCTCTGGCCATCTGCCCGAAACCTGGCCCATCAGGTTTGACGGACTGGCCTATCATGGCCGCTTTACGTCGTTTCGGCACACGGGTGTGTTCCCAGAACAGGCCGCACATTGGAGATCGCTGGAGCAGGCCATAAATCAGGCAAGGCAAACCGGGCGGCCGGTGCGCATGCTGAACCTGTTTGGCTATACAGGTCTCGCTTCCCTTGTTGCGGCACGTGCTGGCGCAGAAGTGACCCATGTCGACGCATCCAAAAAGGCGGTTGGCTGGGCGAAGGAAAATCAGGCCTTAGCGGGTCTCGAAGACAAACCCATCCGCTGGATCATCGACGATGCTGTGAAATTTTGTGCCCGCGAAGTGCGTCGCGGTTCGCGTTACGACGTTATTCTCCTTGACCCACCGGCCTATGGCCGTGGGCCAAAGGGCGAAGTCTGGCAATTGTTCGAACACCTTCCGCACATGCTCGATCTGGTCCGCGCCCTGCAAAGCAAAAATCCGGTCATGACCATTTTGACGGCCTATGCCATTCGCGCATCGCATTTCGCATTGCATGAACTCATGAACTACGTGTTCGCCGGGATGGCCGGGCGTATTGAATCCGGCGAACTGGTGCTTGTTCAGCAGGAAGGCGGAAGACGGCTTTCGACGTCGATGTTCTCACGTTTCACTGGCAAAGAGGTGGAACTGTGAGCGGGGAGAGCGGAAACAAACCGTCCGCCGCATCTGTGCGAGCCGGGCGCGTAGAGGAAATCACCTCGGTTTCCAATCCGCGTATCAAATCGGTCAAGGCACTCGCGTTGAAAAAGAAGCGCGAGGCCGAAGGTCTGTTTTTGGCCGAGGGTATGAAACTCGCTCAGGATGCGATGGAAACAGGCTGGCAAATGCGCATGCTCATCCATTCCAAAAAACTGCTGGATGATGAGCGCTTGCGTGACCGTGTGTTGTCTTTGGCAACGACTGCGCGGGCCAGAGGTGCAGATGTTCTGATCACCAATGACAAGGTGCTCACGTCGATCACCCGTCGGGACAATGCGCAAATGGTCGTCAGCGTCTTGCAGCAGTCCTATGCCGATTTGGCGAACATCAAACCTTCGGGAAATGACGTCTGGCTGGCGCTGGACCGTGTGCGCGATCCCGGCAATCTGGGCACGGTTGTTCGCACAGCCGATGCGCTGGGTGCAAAGGGTGTGATTCTGGTGGGCGATACCACTGATCCATTTGCGCTGGAAGCGGTGCGCGCCACTATGGGGTCGCTGTTTCACGTTCCAATCTTTCGCGCCAGCGAGGCGGAGTTTATCGCCTTTGCCGACAGGTGGAAATCCGCCGGAGGCGCAGTCACTGGCACGCATCTTGAGGGTGCCGTTGATCACCGCTCCATCGACTACAGCGCCCAACCTCAGATCGTGCTGATGGGCAATGAGCAACAGGGACTGACGTCAGCGCTCGCCAGGGCCTGCACAAATCTTGCGCTAATTGCTATGGAAGGTGCCGCAGATTCCCTCAATCTTGCGGTGGCAACCGGCATCATGTTGTTCGAAGTCCGTCGTCATGCTTTACCGCAACTGGATGGGCAATCAGCGCGCGGGGCGGTGATGACAGGTAAGGGTGCTGAATCATGAATTTGAAGCGCGGGCTTTATTCGCTGGTTCTGGTTTTGGTGGCAATCGACCAGCTGTCGAAACGTTGGGTCGAGGCCAATCTGCCCTATCAGGAGCCGGTCAACATCCTGCCTCTCTTTTCGTTGTTTCGCACCCACAACACCGGCATCGCCTTCTCGATGATGAAATGGCTGGGGAGCACGGGTCTCGTTTTGCTGACAGGTGTCATTATCATATTCATGGTGTGGCTGTGGCAGCGCGTGCCGCGCGACCAGCAATTGACCCTCGTAGGCTTCGCTTTCGTCATCGGTGGCGCGCTGGGAAATCTCGTTGACCGTGTCATGCTTGGCCATGTGGTTGATTTTTTCCTCTTCCATACTGACAACTGGGCATTTGCCGTGTTCAATCCGGCTGACGCCTTCATTACGATGGGCGCCATAGCTATTATTGTTGACGAACTCTTCGCCATGCGGCGTAAAGCGAAATCAAAACCATCTTAAGCGCAGCTGCGCGTATTCAGGAGCTTTCCATGTCCTTCAAAGCTATTCTCATTTCGCGTGACGAAGACAAGAAACAGTCGGTTGAGGTCACCCAACTGGACGACAGCGATTTGATGGAAGGTGACGTCACCGTTGCCATTGAAGCGACTACAGTGAACTACAAGGATGGCCTGGCCATCACCGGAAAATCGCCCGTCGTGCGCCATTGGCCGATGGTGCCGGGCATCGATTTTGCCGGTAAGGTTCTGGAATCATCGCACGCCGGATTTGCGGAAGGCGATGACGTTATTCTCAACGGCTTCGGCGTTGGTGAGACCCATTGGGGTGCCTATGCTGAAAAAGCGCGTGTGAGCGGCGATTGGCTGATCAAGCGCCCGTCCGGTATTTCCGCCTTGCAGGCGATGTCGATTGGAACGGCAGGTTATACCGCAATGCTGTGCGTGATGGCGCTGGAAAGCCATGCCATCACGCCCGACCGGGGGCCCGTTGTGGTAACCGGCGCCAATGGCGGCGTCGGCTCCGTGGCCATCTCTATTCTGTCAAAACTGGGCTATCATGTCATCGCATCAACGGGCCGTGCTGAGGAAGAGGACTTTCTCAAAGGTCTGGGTGCCAGCGAAATTATCGACCGTGCTGAATTGTCTGAACCCGGCCGTCCGATGGGTAAGGAACGCTGGGCCGGTGGCGTCGATGCCGTTGGTTCCCACACGCTGGCCAACGTTCTGGCACAGACCAAATATGGCGGCGCTGTCGCTGCCTGCGGTCTGGCGCAGGGTTTTGATCTTCCCGCAACCGTTATGCCGTTCATCCTGCGCGGTGTCAGCCTGCTCGGTGTTGACAGCGTTATGGCTCCCAAGGCCGTGCGTGAGGAAGCGTGGTCGCGTCTCGCGACTGATCTTGATATGGCGAAGCTTGAAAGCCTGACCACCGAAATCGGTTTTGATGATCTCATTGGTGCCGGACAGGATATCGTCGAAGGTAAAATCCGTGGTCGCGTGGTCGCTAAGATCGGCTAGCGCGGCACCACCTGATCGAAACTCTCTGAGTCCAGCCAATCGATGAATTGCTTCTCGCCGGAGCGGGTGAACGCCACAATGCGTGAACCCGGCTTCCGGGTCGCCCATTTGCGCGCATAGAGCGCGTCGAGCAGAGCAGCGCCCAATGCGCCCGCCAAATGAGAGCGGCGCGCACTCCAGTCCAGACAGGCCTTACAAAGTGGCCTTCGGCTCTTTTGCAACCTGCCGAGATCAACCCCGAAATTGGCGACAAATAAAGCGCCCCTGGAGCTTAAGACAACCTCGTCGCCGTCCTCCAACAAAAGATTGTTGGTCAGGAGTCGGTCGTAGAGCAAAACACCCAAATCTCCGGCCAGATGGTCATAGCAGACCCGGGCCTTTTTCAGCTCTGCGTCGGCGGGGCCAGTGCGTGTGCGTAACATGCCGCGCTTGGCGGCGAGGCCCATAATACTTTCGAGCACATTGCCGACATCATCATCGGCAATCGCGAAATACCGGTGCCGTCCTTGTTTGCGCTGGCGCAACAGGCTGGCACTCTCCAGCTTTTTCAGATGAGCGCTTGCGGTTTGCAGCGTTACACCCGCTTCACCGGCCAGTTCCGTGGCCGTCAGTGCTTTGCCGCTCATAAGTGCTGTCAGTATATTGGCGCGTGCTGGGTCGCCAATCAGCGCCCCTATGCGCGCAATGTCAGGTCCTTCTTTCATGCGCTGACCATATCACACGTGCTGCCTAAAAATCGCGCACGCACATCGATTATGCACCGTTGTCGCGACGAAATGGCAGTTTCATGCGGTGCGAATTCGGATGCAACCGCGTCAAGAAACGACACCGTGCGAGCAAGAAGATCAAGCTGTTCTTGCGGCAACTCATCTGTCTCCCCTGCGATCAAGTGTTCGACAAACATGACGCCGACCTGTTTCTGGAATATGGATTCAGGTTGCCCATCGCGGGTGCAAACACCGTACACGCCGTCCAGGAAATTTCTCCATGTTGCGTTTGCATGCTCGCTGTTGAACCGGTTTTCAATATCCGGCTCGACAGCACTTAATTGCTGTCCCAGAACGTTCGTAAAAAAGGTGTTCATCGCGTTGTTGTATCGTTGAAAGAAGTGCGCGCGAGCGTCGGATTCCCGGTTCAGCCCCAAACGCGTGACCGTCTTTTGCCAGTCCACATGTCCTTTCAGGTGAAAGCGGCAGACTGTTTCATCATGAAAATCGCTGACAAATGAGGTCGATCTGCCGTGACCACTGTACGTGTAGGAGGCTGACGGAATGATTTGATTTTCCATCATGGCGGCCAAGCCATCTTCCGAAAGGCCACAGGCCCTGGCGAAATCATGCTCTTCGAGAAAGTTGGCATAGAGATAGTTGAGCAACATGAGACAATACGGGATGTGAGGACTTCAAACCCACAATACCTTCGATATGCCGACAGATGCTTCGATGCCGGTCGAAGTGTCGGTAACGTTGCGGAGGGGCTTTTGTCCGGCTCGAAGTTTGCCCGATGAGCACAGTTCGTCCGCTATCGAAACATCACTGATGGCTCTGCGCTATCATGGTCCGATCAATCACCAATGGAATTCCGGCCATGCTTACATGTTTCATCCGCTACCAAATAGACCCAACAAAGAAGGCTCAGTTCGAGCACTATGCACGCAATTGGGGAGAGGCCATTCCAAAGTGTGGCGCCGATCTGGTTGGCTATTTTGCGCCACATGAAGGGTCATCCACGCTGGCATATGGTGTCTACAACATAGAGAGCCTCGCAGCTTATGAAGCGTATCGGGCCCGTTTGGCTGCGGACCCGCTTGGACGGGAAAACTATGAATTCGCCCAGCGGGAGAAATTCCTGTTGCGGGAAGACCGAACATTTCTCAAGTGTGTCTCTCTTCCTCTTTCTGAAATCGGAAAATCATGATTGCTGTCATTTTCGAAGTGGAGCCTGCGGACGGCAGGCAGGACGAATATCTCGACATTGCTGCCAGCATGCGTCCCATGCTGGAGCAGGTCGAAGGCTTCATCTCTGTCGAACGTTTTCGCAGTCTCACAGACCCCACGAAATTGTTGTCGCTATCGTTTTTTGAGGACGAGGCCGCGATTGAGCGCTGGCGAACGCTGAACGCCCATCATGGTGCGCAATCAAAAGGACGTGCGGGCGTCTTCAGTGACTACCGCTTGCGCGTTGCTCATGTCATGCGCGATTACGGATTGCATGATCGTGAGCAGGCACCGCAAGACAGCCGCAAGGTGCATGACAGCTGAAACTATCCAATCGGCAATCACGCGAAATAGTAGTGTCAGTCCCGCCCCGGCAGCACGCGGTCGGGCGGGCGATGGCCATCGAAGAATGTGCGGATGTTGATGATCACCTTCTCGCCCATCTCGTTACGGCCCTCAACGGTGGCAGAGCCCATATGAGGCAGCATGACCAGCTTTCCCTCTTCGGAGAGTTTCAGCATGCGCTTGGAAACCGCCGGTTCGTTCTCAAATACGTCCAGCGCCGCGCCAGCGATTTTGCCTGCTTCCAGACAATCGAGCAGCGCCTCTTCGTCAATAATTTCGCCGCGCGCGGCATTAACGATATAGGCCGAAGGCTGGACCAGTTCGAGACGACGTTTTGACAGCAGATGATAGGTTGCAGGCGTATAGGGGCTGTTGACTGAAATGATGTCCATTCGTGCCAGCATCTGGTCGAGGCTGTCCCAATAGGTCGCTTCCAGTTCCTGCTCCAGATCTGGGTGCGCGCGTTGCCGGTTGTGATAGTGGATCGACAGGCCAAATGCTCTGGCGCGCCGGGCGACAGCCGCTCCGATACGGCCCATGCCGATAATGCCAAGGCGCTTGCCGGTTACACGACGCCCAAGCATCCAGGTCGGTGACCAGCCCGGCCAGCCTTCGGGGCTGGACATCACTTTGGCGCCCTCAACCAGCCGTCGCGGTACGGCCAGCATCATCGCCATGATCATGTCGGCGGTGTCGTCGGTCAGAACGCGTGGTGTGTTGGTGACGGTAATCCCACGTTTGGCGGCGGCGGCAATGTCGATATTGTCGACGCCGTTCCCGAAATTGGCGATCAGCTTGAGCTGATCTCCGGCCTTTTCAATAACTGCCTCGTCAATCCGGTCGCTCACGGTGGGCACCAGCACATCGGCCTTCTGGACGGCAGCGATCAGTTGCTCTTGCGTCAGCGGCGTGTCGTCAAACTTCAGCTCTGTATCGAACAATTCCCGCATGCGGGTTTCCACCGCATCGGGAAGCTTTCTGGTTACAACGACATGAGGTTTCTTGCCTGCCATATACCTCAAACACCTTTCACAAAACCCATTGCAGACCTTCGCCTGCATGCCCGGCTGGGCGGAAAAACTGTCAATCCTACGTCACGCGACCGGGAAATGCAGAGCGAAAAACCGGTCTGGTCAGCATTGGTTAACCATACCTGTTGAGGGCGATTTAACCTAGCTCTGCCACACTCCGTTCATCATAACACGGCTCGGGACAAGCCGGACTTTTGTAACAGACAAGCGCCGTAACGCAAGGCACCACCGCCTTGCGTTTGCGCTTGCACGCAGGGACAACCATGAGCGCAATTCAGCTTACACATCGATTTTTCAGTTCACTCAGCCGCACCCGCATCTGCATCAGCCTGCTTGTGCTGCTTGGCCTTGGTCTGGGCATGTTTGGCAATACCAATATCGCGGCCGCAGATGGCATCAAAACCGGCCGCGAAACCGGGTTGCCGATCCCGCGTTTTGTCAGTCTGAAATCGAAAGCGGTCAATCTGAGGGTCGGCCCTGGGCGCCGCTACGCGATCGCCTGGCATTACCGGAAACATGGTCTTCCTGTTGAAGTGATTCAAGAATTCGACCAGTGGCGCCGCATTCGCGATTCTGAAGGAACGACCGGTTGGGTGCTGCATTCTCTCCTGTCCAACCGCCGCACCGCTATCGTTGCGCCGTGGGACATCAAGCGTGAAGGCGCGATCACCCGCACCCGGTTTGTCGAGGCCAAACATGCCGCCAGCAGCAGTTCAGATGTCGCCGCCCGGCTCGAAGCCGGTCTTGTGGTTGATGTTGATGCCTGCACCGGCAAGTGGTGTCAGCTGGAAGCGCAAAGCGAACAGTTCTGGCTTGAAAAAGACAAGCTTTGGGGCGTCTATCCTGACGAGAAAGTTGACGGTTAAAGGCATCTGAGCCTTCTAGACTGAAATAACAAAAAAAGGCGCTTTGTCTGGTCGAACAAAGCGCCTTTTGCATTTAAATTGATTGCAATCAGTCTTTTTTGCGCAGCCGAACAATCACATCGACGCGTGCCACTTCCATACCATCCGGAGGTTCCGGCAGATCTGTGACCGTTATGTGAGATGCAGGCACATCGACGACCCGGTTCTCACTCTCAATGAAAAAGTGGTGGTGGTCGCTCGTGTTCGTATCGAAATAGGTTTTTGACGATTCAACGGCCACGGCGCGCAGCAATCCGGCGTCGGTGAACTGATGCAGCGTGTTGTAAACGGTTGCCAGCGACACCGGCACACGCGCGATAACAGCTTCTTCATGCAAAGCTTCCGCCGAAACGTGCCGGTCGCCCTGCGAATACAGCAAATGGGCCAGCGAAAGACGCTGCCGTGTCGGACGCAGCCCTGCATCACGCAATTTGCTCATCAAATTGATCGTGCTGCATTCATCGCGACCGAGATCTCTGCTCGTATTGCTGTCGCCCTTAAATTGCATCGTAGAGAAACCCTGTATCTGTGGCCAAACGGCAATCGCATAAGCGGGCTTTGTTTGTAAGGCCACTTACCACTTTATCATAGGAAAGCCTTGCCCGCTCTGCAAGCGGTGAGTCTGCGGCACAAATGCCGCTTTTGCGGTTTGTCAGTTGGAAAATATGGCCCGCAAAACCCTGCAGACGTTCGGAAATCTTGGCCACACGGGTTTGACCATAAAGTTCAGGCAATGTAAGCCCCTTCAGATGACTTTGCCCGCTGCTGACAGGGGCCGAAAAAGGTTTTGAACACGAATGCCTGAGCAAAAATCGAGTTATTCGCACGAGGAAGTCCTGGCTTGCGGTCGGGGAGAGCTTTTCGGTCCCGGTAATGCCCAGCTGCCTCTGCCGCCCATGCTGATGTTTGATCGTATCACGAACATCTCGGAAACCGGCGGCGAACATGACAAGGGCTTTATTCGCGCCGATTTCAAGATTCATGAAGATCTGTGGTTTTTCCCCTGCCATTTTCAGGGTGACCCGGTCATGCCAGGCTGTCTTGGGCTTGACGCTTTGTGGCAATTGACCGGATTTTACCTCGGCTGGCTCAATGAGCCTGGCAAAGGCCGTGCCATTTCCACCGGTGAGGTCAAGTTCACCGGCATGGTAACGCCGGAAACCAGCCTTGTTGAGTACGAAATTGATTTCAAGCGCGTCATGCGGGGCCGCCTTGTTCTTGGTATCGGGGACGGGCAGGTGAAAGCCGATGGTGAGGTCGTTTTCACCGCCAAAGACCTGCGTGTCGCCCTGTTCAAGTAAATCGGAAATCCGGTTGCCTGCACGAAAGCCGGTCTTTCGCCCGACGGCCTCGTAATTGGCTTGATATGGGTGTTCAGCGAACCCCGTATTGCAGACCGCTTCACCAACAAGCCTCGAAACAAGCATTGAATAAGACGGTCGTTTCGCCCATGTTGTGCACCGGCGGGTTGAGGTCTACGAGGAGCAACCCCAAGCAATGCGGAACCTCACCAGAATTGAGCAAAGGGTTTTTAGATGAAACGTGTTGTCGTAACCGGCATGGGCATCGTCTCTTCAATCGGAAACAACACGCAGGAAGTGACTGCCTCCCTGCGCGAAGCAAAATCAGGCATCAGCACGGCTACCGAATTTGCTGAACACGGGTTCCGCTGCCAGGTTCATGGCGCGCCGGACCTTGATCCCTTTGAGGTTCTGGACCGGCGCACGGTGCGCTTCATGTCGAAAGGCACTGCGTGGAATTATATTGCCATGCAGCAGGCAATCGCCGATTCCGGGCTTGAAGCGTCTGATGTTGTGAACCCGCGCACAGGCATCATCATGGGTTCGGGCGGCCCATCCACAAAAACGATTGTGGAAGCGGCAGCCAAGACCATCGAAACCGGTTCACCCAAGCGCATCGGGCCGACGGCTGTTCCCAAGGCGATGAGCTCAACCGCCTCGGCGGTCCTTGCAACCCAGTTTGAAATCAAAGGGGTGAATTACTCCATCTCCTCGGCCTGCGCGACGTCAAACCATTGTATCGGCAACGCCTATGAAACCATCCAGATTGGCAAGCAGGACGTGATCTTTGCCGGTGGGTCGGAAGACCTTGACTGGACCATGAGCAACCTGTTCGACGCGATGGGTGCCATGTCGTCGAAATACAACGACACCCCCTCAACCGCATCGCGGGCCTTTGACGCGTCCCGCGACGGTTTTGTTATCGCCGGCGGTGCCGGTGTGCTGGTTCTGGAAGAACTGGAGCATGCCAAGGCGCGCGGCGCAAAAATCTACGCTGAGATCGTTGGCTATGGTGCGACCTCCGATGGCTACGACATGGTTGCACCGTCTGGCGAGGGCGCGGAACGTTGTGTGCGCATGGCTATGGAAACGGTTGGCGAAAAGCTTGACTATATCAACCCGCACGCCACCTCGACCGGGGTTGGTGATGCGAAGGAAATTGGCGCTCTGCGCACTATTTTCGGCGATGATTGCGCGCCGATTTCGGCGACAAAGTCTCTGACCGGGCACTCCCTCGGCGCGACCGGGGTGCAGGAGGCGATCTATTCGATGCTTATGATGCAGGGTGATTTCATCTGCGAAAGCGCCCACATCACCGAGATCGATCCCGAATTTGCCGATATGCCGATTGTCCGTGAGCGCATCGACAACGCTAAGATCAACACCGTCCTGTCGAACTCGTTCGGCTTTGGCGGCACCAATGCATCGCTGGTTCTCCAGCGCTACGCCTGACCCCTTTAGCTGACTGGAAGAAGAACACGCATGGCTGAACTGCAGTCCAATATCATGGCCGGGAAACGCGGCCTCATCATGGGGGTCGCAAACGATCATTCCATCGCCTGGGGCATTGCAAAAACCCTGTCACAACATGGTGCAGAACTGGCTTTCACCTATCAGGGCGATGCCTTTGGCCGTCGTGTAAAACCGCTGGCTGAGTCAATCGGCTCGACCATGCTCCTGCCCTGTGATGTTGAAGATACCGCATCCGTTGATGCGGTTTGCGATGCGCTGAAGGAAAAATGGGGCACAATCGACTTTCTGGTTCATGCCATCGGCTTTTCAGACAAGAATGAACTGAAGGGGCTGTATGCCGATACCTCGCGCGAAAACTTTTCCCGCACCATGGTGATTTCCTGTTTTTCTTTCACTGAAATCGCAAAGCGGGCGGCGACGCTGATGCCAAATGGCGGATCGCTTTTGACGCTTACCTATGGCGGCGCATCGCGGGTTATGCCGAACTACAATGTCATGGGTGTCGCCAAAGCTGCGCTGGAAGCCAGCGTGCGCTATCTGGCATCGGACTACGGCCCATCGAATATCCGCGTTAACGCAATTTCAGCAGGCCCGATGCGCACATTGGCCGGGTCAGGCGTCTCTGACGCGCGGCTGATGTTCAATTATCAGCGCCGCAATGCTCCGCTGCGTCGAACCGTATCTTTGGAAGAGGTTGGCGGCTCAGCGCTTTATCTGTTGTCCGATTTGTCGTCGGGTGTGACGGGCGAGGTGCATTTCGTGGATTCCGGCTACTCAACGGTTTCCATGCCGCGGCCGGAAGAATTGCGCCAGATCGACCGCGATTAACGTTCGGACGTTACTGCACAAGTTTCAGACGATTGCCTTCGAACTGAAATGTTTTCAGCCGGTTGAGGAAAGACATGCCCAGCAGGGTGTTGTTGAGCGCCTGATCGTCCAAGACCATGGCTTTTACATTGCGCATGGAAACACCCCCAATACGCAGCTTTTTGATCGTTGCTGAGGCGACATTGATCTTGCCGTTCGCCGTGTTGGCCGGGTGGCGAAAGTCGCTGTCGCGAACCTTGATGCCAATGCGGCGCGCTGTTGTTCGGTTGATCGCCACGGCAGAGGCTCCCGTATCGACCAGCACACGGACATTGCTGCCATTCATACTGGCGTTGAATTCAAAATGCCCGTTGCGATCACGATAGGCCGTGGCGGTTCCGCTTCTTTTGCTCGTCTCGGTTTCGCTTTTGACATTGGCCAGATGTTGGTCTCCAGCACCGGACCGGTCTTTCATCACGATCGGAACGGCGACGCCCAGGCTGAGCACCATGACAACGGTTAGTGTCATTGAATTCATGATACGGGCCTCTCCCATTGCGAACATGCAAGGGTGTCATCTCACAATGAGGCTAACAGGCATCTAATTCGGCTTGTTCGTTGCTGGGAAAACCGTCTGGAGGGTAAACGGAGCCTAAACCCAGCCGCCGTCAATGATATAGCTCTGATTGGTGCAGGCACCGGCTTCGTCTGAGGCAAAAAACAGCACAGGCCGGGCAATGTCATCAGGCATCAGGTGGCGCGGCAGACATTGCTTTTCCAGCAATTCCGCTTCGGATTCCGGCGTCAGCCACAATGTGCGCTGGCGTTCTGTCATGATCCAGCCCGGCGCGATTGAATTGACCCGGATATGATGTTTTCCAAGGTCACGCGCCAAGGAGCGGGTGAGGCCCAGAACGGCTGATTTGGATGTTGTGTACCCGGCCATGCCGCCTTGCCCGAGCATCCATGAAATCGACCCCATGTTGATGATCGAGCCGCCGCCGGCCGCTTTCATATCTTCAGCAACCGCTTGTGCTGCGAAAAACTGGTGTTTGAGATTGATGTTCAAACGACTGTCCCAATATTCGGGCGTCACATCTTCAAAAACGTGGCGTTCGTCATGTGCGGCGTTGTTGACCAGAATGGTGATCGGTCCAAGCGCCTTGCGCACATCGCTGATGGTTTTCTGCAAGCCTGACGTGTCGGTGATGTCGCAGCGGAAATATCGAACCGTGTGCCCTTCTTCGGTCAGTTTGTCCGCCAGAGCCTGCGACGGTGCATCAGCGATATCGAGGAAGCCGACCTTCGAACCCTGCCGCGCAAATTGCGTGGTGATGGCCTCGCCGATACCGCTGCCACCGCCGGTAATCAGTACTGTCTTGCCCTTGAGGCTGGGATAGCTCGCAATCTCGGTCATGGCTGTTCGCAAAAAAAGGGGCTGTACTACTTCGTTCCATACATGCGGTCGCCCGCATCGCCAAGACCCGGAACAATGTATCCCTTTTCGTTCAGATGGCTGTCGAGCGCCGCTGTATAGATCGGGACATCGGGTAAGCGCTTGCGAAAATTCTCGATACCTTCAGGCGCGGCCAGCAGGCACAGAAAGCGTATATCCTTGGCCCCGCTTTGCTGCAGTTTTTCAATCGCAGCCGTCGCGGAGTTTGCAGTTGCGAGCATGGGGTCCACCGCAATGACGACACGGTCGCTCAGATCGGACGGTGCCTTGTAGTAATATTCAATCGCCTCCAGCGTCTGGTGGTCGCGATACAGCCCCACATGAGCGACACGCGCTGACGGCACCAGATCAAGCATGCCTTCCAACAACCCGTTGCCGGCTCGCAGGATAGACGCGAAGACCAGCTTTTTGCCTTTCAGCGTAGGCGCGTCCATCTCCTCCATGGGCGTTTCAATACTCTTGGTGGTGAGTTCCAGATCCCGTGTCACCTCGTAGCAAAGCAGCAGTGAGATTTCGCGCAGCAGGCGACGGAAACTGCCGGTCGACGTGTTCTTGTCGCGCATGATTGAAAGTTTGTGTTGCACCAAGGGGTGATCGACAACCGTAACACCGTCCATACGCTTTATCCTGCCTGTTCGTTCGAAATCTGTTTCGGCTCACATCAATCGATGGCCACCTTAAACATCATCCTGAAACGTCCTGAACCGGCAAACAAGATCGGCTCCCCAGATTCAGTTTGGTGAACTGAGTTTTCCCGTCGTTTTCGAAAACCCCGGTCAGCCCGGCAGTTTGCGCATGAGCTTTGCCCGTGTTGCGTCATCTACAAAAGCCGCTTCCAACGCGGTGCGAGTGCATTGCAACAGCGCTTCGTCGTCAAAACCACAATGGGTTTCAGCAAAGGCGTAGTCGTTGGAAAGGCTGGTGTGAAAAAATGGTGGATCGTCGCTGTTGAGTGTCAGTCGCACCCCGGCGTCGCGCAATTGTGCAAGCGGGTGAGAGCGTTCATCAGGGAAAACCTGCAATGCGATATTCGACTCCGGGCACACTTCCAGCACGATGTCTTCGTCCACCAGCCGTTCCACCAGTTCCGGATCTTCGACCGAGCGCACGCCGTGGCCAACGCGCGTCACGTTAAGATGATCAAGACAGTCACGCACACTTTGTGCGCCACCGAATTCTCCCGCGTGACAGGTCAGCCCAAGACCTGCATTTCCGGCGATGTCAAAGGCGGGGGCAAAATCCAGCGGTGTGAACATGCGTTCATCGCCTCCCATGCCAAAACCGGTCACCTTCGGATGCGGATTTTGGGTGACCAGTTGGGCGACCTTTTCTGCACTTTCCGGCCCCAGATGGCGCACGCAGGTCATGATGATACGGCCTTCAATACCGCAGTCGCGCGTTGCGTCATCAATGCCGTCGCTGATTGCTTCCACCAGCTCTTCATAGCCAATGCCCATCAGCGCCGCGTGGTCGGATGAGCCGAAAACCTCGCCATAGATCGCGCCCTGATCGGCCAGCGCTGTATAGTATTCATAGGTCAAAAGCCGGTAGTCTTCCGGCGCGCGCAAGGCGGTCGACGCCTTGTCATAGGCGTTCAGAAAACTGGTAAAATCATGCCAGACATAGCGCCCTTCGCGAATGACGTCGCTCATGTCGAGGCCATATTTGCGGGCGAGCCGCAGCACAAGATCAGGCTCGGCGGCCCCTTCGATATGGCAATGCAGTTCGGCCTTGATCATCGCTTATGACCGCACCTCAAAACCGCGCACGGGCATCGCGCGTCGCAGCCAGTTGTCAGGCGACCAATGTGCCGCGCGATCAATCATGTGCAGCGCATAGGCCTGTCGCGACTTGTCGCTTGTGTTGGGGTGCGATGCATGGGGAAACACGCCGCCGAGCAGAACCAGCGTCCCTTCCTTGGCTTCGAGCGGCACCGCGTCCTCCATCGGCATCGGCTGATCCGACAATTTCGTCATGGTCAGATCATCTCCGTCGTAGTGGAACCGCTCAGCCAGTGCGCGCCCCTCATTGCCCGGCAGGCCGAACAGGCAGCCGTTTTCGGTTGTTGCATCTTCCAGCGCAAACCAGAAACCAACCACTGAAATCGGGTCGGTGTGCAGGAAAGTGGCATCCTGATGCATACCGACCTCGCCGCCGATTTCCGGCTGCTTGAAAATCACCATGGATTGAATGAGGCCTGGGTCGGCAAGCCCGCAATCGCGCGCTGTATTCTCCAGTTTTTCAGCACGTGAAAACGCGCTGTATTCCGGATCAAGATCGTGCAGCGCATGGCCGATCTTGTTGAGGGCTCGTGTTTTCTCCCGCACCAGATTGCCGTCGTTGTCGATCGCACCGGCTTCAAAGAAATAGCGAACTTTGTCGCCCGACTCCCGGAAATAGGTGTCGGCGGCGTGTTTTTGATCATCAGTCGAAAACACAGTGCGCACGCTTTGCGGATCGAATTCATCCACCAGCCGGTCCGACGCATCACGCAATCCCCGTGTTTCGTCCTTCGAGAGATAATCCTCCAGAACCAGCACGCCATATTTTTCAAAGGCCGCCTGCATTTGCGGCGTCAGATGGCCGTCCGCTGCGCTCTTGAATCGAAAGGGATCGCTCATATCATGCTCTTTCCGTGCGGGCCGGGCGCCAGCCCAAGATGTTTTGCAATGGTCTCACCAATATCGGCGAATGTATCGCGCTGGCCCAGATCGCCGGTTGGAAGTCCCGGCCCGGTGATCAGCACCGGCACCTGTTCGCGGGTGTGATCCGTGCCATGCCATGTCGGATCATTGCCGTGATCGGCGGTCAGAACCATCATATCGCCATCGCGCAGTTTGGCCATCATTTCCGGCAGGCGCCGGTCGAAATGTTCAAGACAGGCGGCATAGCCCGGTACATCGCGGCGGTGGCCATACAGCTGGTCAAAATCGACGAAATTGGTGAAAACGAAGTCGCCATTGGCGGCATCATCCATCGCCTGCAAGGTTGCGTCGACCATCGCATCATTGCCGTTCGCCTTGCGCACATCTGTTACGCCCTGATGTGCGAATATGTCGCCGATTTTCCCGACGCCAAACACCGCGCGCCCGTCTTCTTCTGCTCTGTCCAGAAGGGTCGGTTCCGGTGGCGGAACGGAATAATCGCGCCGGTTCCCCGTGCGCTCGAAGGTGTCTTTCGTCTTGCCGACAAACGGACGCGCGATCACCCGCCCGATGTTCAATGGGTCAACCAGTTTGCGGGTGATGGCGCATAATTTGTACAACCGGTCGAGACCAAAGAATTCCTCATGCGCAGCAATCTGCACAACGGAATCCGCCGAAGTGTAGACAATCGGCTTGCCGGACGTGATGTGCTCCATGCCGTATTCCGCAATGACCTCGGTTCCAGACGCATGTTTGTTGGCGAGAATGCCTGGCAGGTCTGCCTGCTCAATCATCGCATCGGTCAGCGAAACCGGAAAGGCCGGAATGGTGTGGGGGAAGACGCCCCACTCGAATGTCACCGGGACACCGGCGATCTCCCAATGGCCGGACGGTGTGTCTTTGCCGCTTGAGGTTTCTGCCGCGCAGGCCCAGCCGCCTGTCGCAGGGCCGTCAAATGCAAAACCTGCCGGGCGTTCGCCACAGGCAGCTTGCGCGGCAAAGCCAAGACCAAGGCGTTCCATGTTGGGCAGGACCAACGACCCGCTGCGCAATCCGTCGCGGTCGCCAGCGCCCGTCGCGCAAGCGGCTGCGATATGGCCAAGCGTGTTGGAACCGACGTCACCAAACGCTGCCGCATCCGGCGCGCCACCAATGCCGACGGAATCCAAAACAAACAAAAAGGCACGCGCCATGAAACTTTCCCGCAATCAGTTTGATCGAACTATACACCACCACACGCAGCCGTCATGGCCCCGATGATCAATATCCCACCGAAACCAGATACAGCCCGTGAGGCGGTGCAACAGGCGCGCAGGCCTTTCGGTCGCGGGCTTCCAGCGATGCGATGAGATCGGTCTCGCCCCATTTGCCTTCACCAATCAGTTTCAGCGCCCCGGCGAGGGAGCGCACCTGATTGTGCAGATAGGAGCGCGCCGTCGTGGAGATTTCAATGACAGGCACCGTGTTGTGCTCAACCTGCTGTACATCAAGCGTATCGAGCGTTTTGACGGGCGATTTCGCCTGGCATTCGGTGGAGCGGAAAGTCGTGAAATCATGCTCGCCGAGCAACAGTTTCGCGGCCTTGTCCATCGCCGCCACGTCAAGAAACTGTTTCACATTCCACGCCCGCCCACGCTCCACCGTCAGCGGCGCGCGTCGTGCAATGATGCGATAAACATAGCGTCTTTGCGTGGCAGAAAAACGCGCGTGGAATTCCTCGTCCGTCTTTTCGCAGTCCAGCACCGCAACGGGTTGGCTGGCCTGCCTCAATTGTGCGTTCATCGCTTCCATCAGGCGGAAAGGTGCCCATGGTCGTGCAAGATCGCTATGCGCCACCTGACCAAAGGCGTGGACGCCGGCATCGGTGCGTCCCGCGCCCTGAACCAGCGGGCCCGGTTCGCCAAGCAGGGTGAGCGCATCCTCCAGCGCGCCCTGAACCGTTGCCCGATCATCCTGCCGCTGCCAGCCGGAATAGGGCGTGCCGTCATATTCGATCAGAAACCGGTAGCGCGCCATGCCATCAATCCAGCCGGGTACCGGCGGCAACGTTGTTGCCGTTGAGAAACTGCTGCGCATCCATGGGTTTCGATCCGGCTTTTTGCAATTTCAACAGTCGCACCGCGCCCGTGCCGCAGGCAATGGTCAGCGCATCGTCGAGAACTGTTCCCGGGTCACCCTTGCCACCAGCAGGCCGTGCATCAAGCACTTTCACACGCACCGGCTTGTCATCGACGGGCAATTCAAACCAGGCACCGGGAAAGGGCGACAGGCCCATAATGTGCCGGTGAACAATCGCAGCATCCTGCGTCCAGTCGATGCGTGTTTCCTGTTTGGAAATCTTCGCGGCATAGGTCACACCGGTTTCATCTTGTAGCGTCAATTGCAATGTGCCCGATTCCAGCGCGGCCATCGCCTTCACCATCAGCGCAGCTCCTGCTTCACTCAAGGCGTCGTGCAGGTCTTGCGCTGTGGTCGCGTCGGTGATGGGGACGCGCGTCGTCATGGCGACAGGCCCGGTGTCGAGCCCTGCTTCCATTTTCATCACCATGATGCCGCTTTCATCGTCCCCCGCCATGATCGCGCGCTGGATCGGAGCCGCACCGCGCCAGCGCGGCAGCAGCGACGCGTGACCGTTGAAACAGCCAAATCGTGGCGCGTCGAGAATGGGCTGCGGCAAGAGCATGCCATAGGCGACCACAACCGCGACATCCGCCGCAAGCGCTGTAAAGGCAGCCTGTTCTTCTTCACCCTTCAGACTGGTGGGGCAACGCACTTCGATGCCGAGCGAGTCGGCCCGTTTGTGAACCGGCGAAGGCGTCAGCTCAAGGCCCCGGCGTCCGGCACGGCGCGGCGGTTGTGAATAGACGCAACAAACGTCATGGCCCGCGTCAACGAGGCTCTGCAAAACCGGCACTGCAAATTCCGGTGTACCCATGAAGACGATGCGCAGGGACAAGGGTTGGCCTCAAATTGAAAGCGGGTGTGGTCGGGCGCGGGATCAGCAGGTTAGCCGATGAACTGCGTCCCGTTTTGTTTGGCGATCTTAGTGAATTTCCGCACCACCATATCGCGCTTCAGTTTCGAGATGTGATCGATAAACAGCGTGCCGTTCAGGTGGTCATATTCGTGCTGAATGCAGGTTGCCAGAAGGCCGTGCGCCTCCATTTCTTGTTGCGCGCCTTCAGTGTCGATATAGCGGACTGTCACCCCTTCTGGGCGTTCGACGTCGGCATAATAGTCCGGGATTGAAAGGCAGCCTTCCTCATAGACATTCGCATCATCGGTGGTGGCAACAATTTCGGGGTTGATGAAAACAATCGGGTTGCGGTTTTCTTCGCTGGTGGGCTTGCGGTCGGGGCCGTCGCCGTCCTCATCTTCCCGTTCGGCACGTTCCGTACAGTCCGCGGTGAAGATGCGCAGCGGTTCGCCCACCTGCACAGCGGCCAGCCCAATTCCCGGTGCATCATACATCGTATCCAGCATGTCAGCGATGAATGCGCGCAACGCATCATCGACCCGTTCAACGGGTTTTGATTCAACCCGCAATATGGGGTCAGGAAGGTGAACAATCGGCTTGATACTCATGGCTGTCAGATAGGCGGTAAGCGGTTTGGGGTCAACGGCCCAAAGCGGTTGCGCCATCACCCGCGCGCATTTGAAAAGAAATGATGTTCGCGTTTTATTCTCAAAGCCGAATCGGCTAGGGTGCATGCCATGCAAGCGCTTGATCTTCAAAAAACCCTGCTCACTATCGGTGACACGACACTGACCCGTGCCGACGGCCTTGTCGTTTTGGGTGGCGTCGTCGCGCTTGGCATATTGTTTTTGCTGATCGCCATCTGGCGAGGCACGGCGCGACGGCATGGTTACGATCAGCTGGCCCGGACTGCGGCTGAAACCCGCGCTCGGGAGGCGGAAGCCCGTATCGCCCAAATGATCGCAACCCAGAACGAGCTGGCCGGTCGGCTGGCATCGGTGCAGGAAAATGTGACAACCAGTCAGGCGGCATTTTCCAAACAGCTCGACGAACGGTTGGCCAATGTCACAGGCCGCGTTTCCCAGTCGCTGGCGGACACCACAAAGACCACGCAGGAAAGCCTGTCGAAACTGCAGGAACGGCTTGCCGTTATCGATACGGCTCAGAACAACATTCAATCGCTCGCCGCCAATGTTGTTGGCTTGCAGGCCGTGCTGGCCAACAAGCAGACACGCGGCGCATTCGGCCAAAGCCGCATGGAAGCCATCGTGCAGGACGGTTTGCCTATTGGCAGTTTTGAATTTCAGGCAACGCTGACCAACGGCAAGCGCCCGGACTGTGTGATCAAAATGCCCAATGAGTCACCCGGTCTGGTGATCGACGCGAAGTTCCCGCTCGAAGCGTGGAGTGCCTTGGGCGATGCGGCAGATGATGAACTGCGCAAGGCCGCCGGCCAGCAGTTTCGCCGCGATATGGATGTGCATATATCCGCGATTGCCGACAAATATCTCATTCCCGGTGAAACGCAGGACACGGCGTTTCTGTTTGTGCCGTCGGAATCGATCTTCGCGGAGATTCATGAGAATTTCGAACAGATCGTTCAGCGCGCCCACAAGGCGCGGGTGATTATCGTCTCACCATCGCTGTTGATGTTGTCGATCCAGGTCATTCAATCGATTCTTAAAGACGCCCGCATGCGCGAACAGGCGCATCTCATTCAGGCCGAAGTGCTGAAGTTCATGCAGGATTTGAACCGCCTTGATGACCGTATCCGCAAACTGAAGTCCCATCACGACCAGTCCGCCAAGGATATTGACCAGATTCTGATTTCAACCGACAAGCTCACCCGCCATGGTGCGAAAATCGAAGCGCTCGAGTTCGGTGCTGCCCAAACGCAGAGCAGCGAAAAGGGTGAAGCTGGAAAACCGTTCCTGCGCGCCATCGAAGGCGGAGACTGATCGGTGTCGAATTACACTGGATCGGGTGTCCAGAACGGGCCTGATCTGTGGCTTGATCAACTTCCAAAACCGGGCAGGCACAGTCACAAATATGATCGCGGCCATACAGCCGTTCTGTCCGGTGGCGCATTGTCAACCGGTGCAGCGCGTCTTGCCGCCATGGCAGCCCTGCGTGTTGGGTCCGGGTTGGTCACCGTGTTAACGCCTGCCTCAGCAGCACTGGTCAACGCCGCGCATTTGACGGCGGTGATGCTGCGCAAGGCCGATCATCCGCAGGATATCGCCGCCACATTGAACGACCAGCGCTTCACCGCCGTCGTGGCGGGGCCTGGCCTCGGCGTGGGAACCCGAACCCGTGACAAGGTGCAGACCGTGCTGGAAAGCAACTGCGCCACCGTGCTCGATGCCGATGCGCTAACATCGTTCAGTGATGATCCCGACACATTGTTCGCCATGATCGCGGAGCGCGAGGCCTGTGATAGCGAGTCCGCGCCCGCCACCGTTCTAACACCTCACGGAGGAGAGTTCGCGCGCCTTTTTGGCCCTGTTGACGCGGACAAGATGCAGATCACGGCACGGGCTTCAGAGCGTGCAGGCGCCATTGTGGTGCACAAGGGCAGTGAGACTGTGATTGCATCATGCGAACGTTCTGGCGGGCAACGCCTGGCGGTCAACCGCCACGCCAGTCCGTGGCTCGCCACCGCCGGAACCGGTGATGTTTTGGCAGGCACGATTGCCGGCCTGCTGGCGCAGGGCATGCCGGGATTTGAAGCGGCCTGCGCGGGCGTCTGGCTGCACGGTGATGCTGCTATCCGGCTTGGGCCCGCAATGACGGCAGAAGACATGGATCATGGTCTGCAAGCAGCCCTTGCCGGTTTACACGAGGAAAAGGGCTGACCGCGCATCAGCGATTGCCAGCTTTTAAAAAGTCAGCCCTCAGCAACCGGGCGCGGGGTGGGGCGGCCCGTGCGGCCCTTGCGATTGGCAAGGCTAAATCGGCGCAGCTGTTCTGGTGTGAACACAAACAGCTGGTCTGAAGGCGTCTGCATCGCATAAATCCACACCTGCGGATCGACCCGCATATCGACCAGCAATTGCTGACACGCTGCAGACACGCTTTGGGCTTCGGCCATGCCGCGCTGCAATGTGCCGGTGGTTACGCCGGGTGCGTAAATCTGGTGCACGCCGACCCAAGACCGCTCGCCCGCCTTGCGGTAGAGACCGCCTGACAGAACCAATGGGCAGGACGAGGCGCAATAGCCGTCGGCAGGCACAACCGTGGTGATGCCCGCCTCACGCACCATCCGCGCCATGGCGAGGGCGTCGGAAACCGAACCGCCGGGTGAGTGCAAATGAAGTTCGCCAACGCGTTTGTCATTGTCTTCCAGAAACTCTTTCAACCGCGCCGCCGTGCCGGGCGTGATTGTGCCCACCGCGGAAAACTGGCCTTGCGCCCCTTCAAAGAACGCCATGGGCCCCGACACGGCCTTGCTGTCGAGAGGCCCGGAATAACCGGGCAGAACCGGATTACCGCGATTGGGTGCGCGTGGCATGGTTTTGGGAAAATAGGGCCGTGTCTGATCGCCCGGCTGCGGCAGGCTCAGCGGTGCGGGTTCGAGCCTTTGCGACCCCGGCAGACCATCCGGAGAAGCAGCACTCAATTGTTGAAAATCGACGACCAGTGCACCGGCAGACAGGGCCAGCATGGCCAGAAATATGACACGCAGAAACCGTCCGTCCTGGATGGTGCGGATCAGAGCGGACAGTGGATTGCGGGCGGCATCGTGCATCACATCCGCCCTAGGTGTTGGATGAGGATAGCGTAATCGGAGTCACCTTGCCCGGCTCGCTTTTGGGCGTGTCCGGCAGCGATTTTTCTGGATCCGGTTCCGGAGCACCGTCCGGCTCTTCGAGCAGATTGTCCGATTCATGCAGTTTTTTGTAGAGCCGCACCGAACGCATCATATCGGCAGCTGTAACATCCTGCGCTTCCATATCATCGCCTTCTTCGCTGCGAATGGCAGCCTGAACGATGCACAGAATGAAAATCATCACGGCAGGCAGAAGGTCGATGGAAATCGCGCCCGCCCAGCTGGGCAGAAAATCGCCTGCATAGCGCAGCACTGCTTCCGGTGAGGAAAGGGGTGTGAAGCGCACCTGCTCAACCGGCGGGCGGGAAAGAATTTCGTCAGCCGCCTGAGCCAGCACTTCGCTTTGTGATTTCACTGAAGCTTCCACACGGCCAACCACATCGGTCTGCCGGTTGGCGAGATCAACCGTTGAACCGTCTGCCACCGGCGCAATAAAAGTCCGCCCCAGATCTTCCGCCGCGCGTTTGACCGCCGGTGCAATGGAAGTCTGTTGCAGGCTTGCGATGGTGCCGGAAAGCGCAACTGCCTGTTCCGCAAACGCATTGGCGCGCGCCACGACCGGACCGGGAGAGGAAACCAGTTTGCGCATTTGCGAAAGGTGCTCGCCACCCTGTTCAAACATGGTTTTGGTTGGTTCGCGTGAATTAACGATTTCGCTTGAAAGCCCCTGAAGCTGGCGCGACATCTGGGTGAGCAATTGCACCACCGTGCCGCTGCCTGAAGTGCCGGTCAGAGCGCCGGTGGCGGCTTCCTGATCAGCCAACCGCGAAAAGCGCTGGGAGGCAAGTTCGATGTCTGGCAGCAGACTTTGTGCGGCGAGCGCATTGTCATGCGCCTGTTCAAGCTTTTGCTGATACTGTTCAGTTGTGTTCGCGAGATGCTGTTCCAGTGCCGCACCGCCAGCGAGGGCGGCTGCGTTGAGCCACGAAGACATGGCAACAATCATCGCTGAGCCAATCGCCATGGCAAGATAGAGATAGCGGCGTCCCTGACCCGATTTCACATGCGGCATGAACCGCATCAGATAAGACCAGAAGCCGAATATGCCGACCGACACCGCGACGGAGTAAATCACCGCGCCAAGAAAGACGACGGTGGCGGAGCCGTTGAGCAATTCGCGCACACCCAGATAGGTGTAGACACCGGATGCCAGAGCCAGAATGGCAAGCGTTGATCCGGTGATCAGTTCCAAACCCGAATGCGCTTTTCTCAAGTCTTTTGACATTGCAATTGTCCCACTCAACCCGTCATTCAAACATTGCCGCAATTCTGAAACGAGTATGGGGCCGATAGATGGCAATCACCAGAGTTTGCCGCAATTTTAGCGTTCAATGCTGGTGCGCCGAGTAATCCTCGTGATGGTTCGCTCTTGAACTCGTACAACGCGCCCACGACATAAGCGCATCAGTCAAGACACACCGGATTTCTCGCATGACATCGTCTGCCCCTCTGTTCGAACCGTTGCAGCTTCCAAACGGTGCGATCATCCCGAACCGTTTGTGCAAGGCCGCGATGGAGGAGAATTTGAGCGAGGAAGGACAGCTCCCGGGCGAGCGCCTGTTCACGCTCTACAAGCGCTGGGCTGAGGGCGGAGCAGGGCTTATTCTCACCGGCAACGTTATGATTTCCCCCGCTGCTCTTACCGGCCCGGGTGGGGTCGTTCTCGAAGCGGGAACACCACTGGAACGATTTGAAAAATGGGCTGCCGCCGGTCGCTCGCACGGCGCGCAATTCTGGATGCAGATCAATCATCCTGGACGCCAGGTCTATGCCGACATGAAAGAAGAGGCCGTTTCGGCATCGGCAGTCGGCGTTAACATCCCCGGTTTCTCAAAACTGTTTCCAACGCCGCGCGCGCTGACCGGCAGCGAGGTGGAGGCGATCATCGAACGTTTTGCCACCACGGCCGCTCTTGCCGAAAAGTCTGGCTTCACCGGCGTTCAGATTCATGCAGCCCATGGATATCTCATCAGCCAGTTCCTGTCGCCGCTGACCAATCAGCGCGACGATGAATGGGGCGGATCGCTGGAAAACCGGGCGCGGTTCCTGTTGCGAACGGTCGAGGCCGTCCGCGCGAAAGTTGCGCCATCTTTTTGCGTGTCGGTGAAGCTCAATTCTGCCGATTTTCAAAAGGGTGGTTTCGACCAGAACGATGCAAAATGGGTTGTTGGAAAGCTCAACACCATGGGCGTTGATCTCGTCGAACTCTCCGGTGGCAGCTATGAAAGTCCGGCCATGCAGGGCCGAACCGATGAAAGCAGCACCAGCAAACGCGAAGCCTATTTCATCGATTTCGCCCGCGATATCGCAACGGTTGCCAACATGCCGGTCATGGTCACCGGTGGCATTCGCAAGCTGCAAACGGCTGTCGATGCGCTGACGGTGGATGAGGCGGGAACGGGTGTTTCGATATTGGGTATCGCTCGCGCATTAGCGTTTGAACCCGACCTGCCCAACAACTGGAAAGCGGGTCGAAAAACCGAAGTTCAGGTTCCGGAAGTGACCTGGAAGAGCAAACCGCTTGCCGGTCTGGCCACCATGGCGCTGGCCAAGGCACAGCTGGAACGGATGGCTGACGGTAAGCCTGCCAAACCGGACATTTCGCCCGTGATGGCGCTGATTGCCGAACGCTGGCGCACACGCAAACGCACCAAACGCTATCGCCGCTGGCGCGACGCGGCCTGATCGCCTTTGGCGGTCCGACAATCAATCAGTTCAGCACGTCACCTGATATCCGAAAGAAAAGGGCCGCTCCGGTTTCCCGAAGCGGCCCCAAACTGTGTCACATGAAGCTTCAGCTTAGCTTGCTGGGCAAGCGCTGTCGCTCATGTAGTCGTGTACTTTGATGTCGCCGGACTTGATCTTGGCCGATGCATCTTCAACAGCGTTCTTGATGTCGTCGGTGACGAGCGATGCGTTGTTTTCGTCCATCGCGTAGCCAACACCATTGGCTTTCAGGTCGAGCACGTTGAAGCCTGCGTTCCACTTGTCCTCTTTCACGTCCATAAACGCGTTGAAGACAGCATTGTCGACGCGTTTCAGCATGGAGGTGAGAACTTTGCCGGGGTGCATGCCGTTCTGGTTGGAGTCAACGCCGATGCCCAATGCACCGCCGTCAGCAGCCGCCTGAAGAACACCAATGCCGGTGCCGCCTGCCGCGTGGTAGACAACGTCAGCGCCGCGCTCGATCTGGGACTTGGCAAGCTCGCCGCCCTTGATCGGGTCGTTCCATGCAGCACCGGTGGTGCCGGTCATGTTCTGAAACACTTCAGCGTCCGGGTTCACGGATTTCACGCCCTGCACGTAGCCGCAAGCGAATTTGCGGATCAGCGGAATGTCCATGCCGCCAACAAAGCCGACCTTGCCGGTCTTAGATGCTTTCGCGGCCATGACACCAACGAGGTAAGAACCTTCGTGCTCGGTGAACAGGATGGAGCGCACGTTCGGCTTGTCGACAACCATGTCCACGATACCGAATTTCGTGTCGGGGAATTCAGCGGCCACTTTTTCAAGAGCGGCGGCCTGCGAAAAGCCGATCACAACAATCGGGTTGTGGCCATCACGGGCGAAGCGGCGCATGGCCTGCTCGCGCTGGGCGTCGTTCTGGATTTCAAAATCGCGGTAGTCGACGCCGGTTTCCTTTTTGAAACGCTCAGCACCGGTATAGGCGGATTCGTTGAACGATTTATCGTTCTTGCCGCCGAGGTCATAAACCAGGGCTGGCTTCAGGTCTGCGGCGTAGGCGCTGACAGCCGAAAAAGCTGCGGCGGCAAGGCCAAGAATAATTTTTTTCATGCTTCGTTTTCCTTTCAAAGCGTTCCTCTGATATCCGGCAGTCACGTGCTGGGCTGTGAGCCGCACACATTCTGGCCGGTTATTTGGTTCGAGCGAAGGCGTTTGCCTGCTGCCCCATTTTATTGGTTCGCCACGTATGCCGTGTTTGGTTTACACGCCATGCGAGACGATGGATGGTCGTCACCGAAGGTGACGGACATGCCCCAAGAAAGACAAAGGCCCCAATTGAGACAAAAATAGAGATGACATCCGGTTTCTCAAAAGTTTGAAAACCCGTGTGCTCATCCCCTCGGCCTCAAGCTTTGCACGATTGCGTGACCAATGCATGCATTTTCTTAAACCCGCAAACATCTTTGTTCCCAAGCGCATTTGAACACCTTTGCTTGCCGTGACAAAGGGGCTGGAGTCCTGTTCTGTTTGGCCTTAGGTAAGGCCGCAAAGCGTCCGGGAGTCGATGAATGTTCGGCCTCGTGGCATGCGCGCTCACACTCAATTCCGGTCTTTTTGATGCTGCACGAAGCCAATCCACATGAATTTCCCGTCCTTGTGGGAGATATTGGGGGCACGAATGCCCGCTTTCGTGTTCTGGGCCGTGCTGATGACGGACAGCCGGCTTTCGAAGTCACGGTCAAAACCGCCGATCATGCGACGCCGATGGACGCGATAAACGCGGCTGTTTTGCCAAATGTCGAACAAAAACCGGTTTCTGCCATTTTGGCAGCGGCCGGTCCCATCACGTCCAATGGCGTGAACCTGACCAACACCCATTGGGAAATCTGCCCCGACGATCTGGTCAAAAACGGGCCGTTTCACTCATTGATGCTGATGAACGATTTTGAGGCACAGGCCCTGTCCCTGCCTTATTTGAACGAGGACGACCTCGTCTCACTAAGCCCGCGCGACACGATGGCCGATGGAACATCTGGATATGCAAGTGATGCCCAAAGCCGGAACTTGACCAAGGCCGTGCTCGGCCCCGGTACCGGCCTCGGGGTCGGGTTGCTGGTCGCTGCATCAGGCGCATGGGTGCCCGTTTCCGGGGAGGGCGGTCACGTTGATCTTGGTCCGCGCAGCGATGCCGAGCGCAAAATCTGGGATCATCTGGAAACGATTGAGGGACGTATTTCCGGCGAACAGATTCTCAGCGGAGACGGGTTGCGCAATGCCTATGCTGCTTGCGCCCGGGCATCTGGCGTACAACCCGCAACCGATGATCCGGCCATCATTTCAGCCCGTGCACTCGATGGGTCTGACGCGATCGCAGTCCAGGCACTGCATCTGTTCTGCACCTGCCTTGGCCGGATTGCAGGCGATCTGGCACTGACATCCATGGCCCGGGGTGGTGTCTACATCGCCGGCGGCATTGGCCAGAAAATCGCGCCTTTTCTGGCGCAAAGCGGGTTCAGAGCCGCGTTTGAAGACAAGGCACCGCACACAGCGCTCATGCGCTCCATACCGACCTATCTGGTAATGCATGCCATGCCCGCCCTCGTGGGTCTGAGCGCCTATGCCAGGAATCCTGCGGACTTCGTCGTTTCGCAAAGCGGGCGGCGTTGGACGAAGGGCTGATCGATAAGGCAGGTCAGAATGCCCGTTCACCGCATTGGCATGGAAAGACTGTTTTTCTGCGCGCATCCGTGCCATAGCAACACCGCTCCAAAACCGTTTGCTGGGCAGCAGGGGCCACGCGGTCTCAATGATGGCGTTTCCGGCAAATGCACAGAGTTGTTCCAGCCTTGAAGGCTGCAAGTCATGGATTACTGCATAACGCATGTCTGTACTCGACCGAATCACGGCACGGCTTTTCAAGTCTGAAGAGGAGCAGGGAGTCTTTCGTCGCATGGCGTCAGAGAACTTCCGTGTTTACCGCAATCAATATGCGGTGGCGATTGTTTGCCTGCTGATCACAGCCGGCATCACGGCTTACAGCGCATGGCTGATGGGCCCCATCGTCAAGGATGTGTTCTACGGCAATGACATGAACCGGGCTACGTTCCTCTCGGTGCTTGTGGTTTTCATTTTCCTGCTCAAAGGCGGGGTGAGCTATCTGCAGACCGTTATCCTGCAGCGCATTGGTAACAACATTGTTGCGCGCTACCGGCGTCGGCTGTTTGCCCATATGCTGCAACTGAATGTCGGGTTCTTCACCGCTCAGCATTCGGTGGCGCTGATCAGCCGGATCAACTCCAACGTCATTGCCGTGCGCGACATGCTCAACACGGTTATCTTGGGCTATGTGCGCGACCTTGTAACCTTGATCGGGTTGATAGGCGTGATGATCTATCGCGACCCGATCATGTCGCTGGCGATCCTGATCATCGGCCCGTTGGCGCTCACAACGCTGGCTGGCTATGCGCGCCGCGTTAAGCGGATCGCGCGGCAGGAAGTGCAGGTCAATGCGGGTGTGGCCACCGCGATGCAGGAGGCGGCCCACGGCATATCCATTGTCAAATCCTTCACGCTGGAAGAGCAGTTGAGCAAAAAGCTCGATGCCCTCACCGTGCAGGCCGAATTGCAGTCGAACAAAATTGCCCGCATCACCGCCCGCACCAGCCCGTTGATGGAAACGCTGGCCGGTTTTTGTATTGCGGCCGTGATCGCCTATGGCGGTTGGCGCGTGATCAATCAGGGTTATGAACCCAGCGATCTGACATCATTCATGACAGCATTGCTGCTGGCTTATGAACCGGCCAAGAAACTGGCACGCCTTCGGGTCACGCTGGAGCGCTCCATGGTCAATGCGCGCATGATTTATGAAATTCTCGACACCGACGAGGTGGAGAACGATTCCAGGTCGATCAAACCATTCACGCCGCAGCAGGGTGAAATCGCCTTTGACGATGTTCACTTTTCCTACGAAGCCGCCACGGGCATGGCCATTGCTGAAAGCAAGGCCAGGGCCGCCAGCGCAAAGAATGCCGCGGCCAAGTCTGCCGATGTTAAATCTGCTCCGGCGCAACCGCCGGTCATCTCCGGCATGTCGTTTGTCGCAGAAGCGGGCAAGACCACCGCGCTGGTTGGCCCTTCAGGCGGCGGCAAGTCGACCATCGTTTCGCTTATTCAGCGCTTCTACGAGCCGGACAGTGGCACGATCAGCGTTGATGGCCAGAACATCGCTGAAGTCGCAACCCACGAGCTGCGCTCAAACATTGCCTATGTGTCGCAAAGCCCGATCCTGTTTCAGGGCACCGTTCGCGAAAACCTGCGCTATGCCCGGCCTGATGCGACCGATAAAGAGATCGAGACCGCAGCGCGCCATGCGCAGGCTCATGACTTTATCGTTGCATTGCCGAAGGGCTATGACTCCGTGCTGGGCGAAAACGGCACGAGCCTGTCCGGTGGTCAGCGTCAGCGTCTTTCGATAGCAAGGGCGCTGGTGCGCAACGCACCTATCCTGTTGCTTGATGAGGCAACATCGGCGCTCGACAATGAATCGGAAGCCCAGGTTCAAAAAGCGCTCGACACGCTGATGAATGGTCGCACAACGCTTGTAATCGCGCACCGGCTTTCGACAATCGCAAGTGCCGACAAGATCATCGTCATCGACGGCGGCAAGGTTGCCGATCAGGGCACCCATGCCCAGCTGATGAAGCGCAAAAAGGGTGTCTACGCCAAGCTGCAAAATCTGGGTGCTGGCTGAACCTGTCTGTTCAGAGCCAACGGTCGGTCAGCCCGGCTTGGGAAAGCTGAGCTTTTGGACCAGTTCTTCCCCATTTCGCAACGCGGTACCCGTTGCAATGATGAGCTGAGGAAACAACATCCATTCCAGTGTCCAGGCAACACCGGAACGTTCGTTTTCGTGAAGCGCTGCCTGTTGCAAGCCACCAATCATCGTGGCGTTGAACCGGGCCAGAGTCACCAGATTTTCCGCCAGTATGGGGTTGGACTTATGAGCCATGGCGGAAGATGATCCGCCGCCCGCCAGACGAACAGCACCTATTTCATTTTGGCTAAGCAGCGCGACATCCTGACCAATCTTGCCAAGCGCTGTTGTCACACTCAACGCCCAATTCGCTATCGTTAGCAAGGGTGTGCGATCCGTGTGCCAGCTTGCCTCCCGCGCACTCAACCCAAGTTCGCTGGCCATCAGGTTTGCTAAAGCATGGAAGTCGTCAGCGAGCGCTTCGCCGTTTCCAACCGGCCCGCCCAGTTGCAGGGGAAAGACCGTCGGCACCTGTTCCAGAGCACTTTTCAAGGGCCGTTGCCATATGGAGATTTTGTCTGAAACGGTGATTGGCAAAGCCACCTGCATGCGCGTATGCGCCATCAGTTCGGCATTGCTGGCATGGGCTGCCAGCCCATCCACTATCGTTTCCAGCCTGCCTGCAAACCTCGGCAGCAAGGCCTTCAGGCGAAGCATCAGGCTCGTGTCGATAAGATCCTGGCTTGTGGTGCCCTTGTGGAATGCCCTATCATGCGGTGGCGCAACCGTCGCGCGAACCGCCGCGACCAGACCGGGCGACAACAGCCCGTCCCGCCGCGTGCGTTCTGTAAGATCATCCGGATCGATGGTGAAATCATCCAGTGCCGTTTCGATGGCTTTGCATGCTTCATTCGAGATCACGCCCGTTTTGGCCTGCGCTCTGGCGAGGGCGCGTTCAAACCGCAATTGGGCATGGATATCTTGTTTGATGGAAAACGCCGCTGCGGTTTCAGTGTCATACAACAGGCCGCTCAGCGGCGCTTCATGGGACAGAACAAAACTCATTCGAGTGGCAGCCCGACATAGTTTTCGGCCAATGATCGCGCGGCGGTTTCCGAGCCTGCAATATGGTCAAATTCAGCGCGCTGCATTTTCTTCTCGAACGGCGAGTCATCGGGAAACTGGTGCAGCATGGTCGACATATACCATGAAAAGCGCTCAACCTTCCAAACGCGCTTGAGGCAGGTTTGAGAATAGTTTTCCAGATGCCCGGGATTGTCATCGCGGTAATGGGCGGCAAATGCGCGGGCGAGAATGCGCACATCTGCGACGGCAAGGTTGAGCCCCTTGGCCCCAGTAGGCGGCACGATATGGGCGGCGTCGCCAGCAAGAAACAGATTGCCATAGCGCATCGGCTCGGCCACGAAAGAGCGTAGCGGCGCAATGCTTTTTTCGAATGATGGCCCGCGTACCAGATCCTTTGCCGTTTCATCCCCAATGCGCAAGGCGAGTTCGTCCCAGAACCGTTCATCCGACCAGTTGGCGATATCGTCATCCACATCGCATTGAACGTAGTAGCGGCTGCGGGTTTTCGAGCGCATGGAACACAGCGCAAACCCGCGTTGGTGGTTGGCATAGATGAGCTCGTCAGCCACCGGCGGACTTTCGGTCAAAATGCCAAGCCAACCGAACGGATAAACCCGCTCATAGGTTTTCAGCACATGGGACGGAATGGTCTTGCGCGAAACGCCGTGAAATCCGTCGCAACCGGCAATGTAGTCGCAAGCGATTTCAACCGTCTCGCTGTCTTTCGTATAGGTGACCAAAGGGGTGATGTCGGTGACCTCATGCGGCGCGACATCCTCTGCGCCAAAAACAATCTGCGCGCCTTGCTGCAACCGGTGTTCGATCAGGTCTTTGGTGACCTCGGTCTGACCGTACACCATGACGCTTTGCCCGGTCAGTGCCTTCAGGTCGATGCGATGACGATCACCATCAAAGGCAAGGTCGAACCCGTCATGCGGCAGCCCTTCACGGTCCAACCGTGCGCCGACACCTGCATTTCGAAGCGCTTCCACCGTGCCGGATTCCAAAACGCCAGCCCGGACGCGGCCTTCAATATGGCCACGGCTCTGGCGATCCAGTACAATCGTCTCAATGCCGTCATTATGCAGCAATTGCGACAGCAACAGCCCGGCTGGTCCCGCTCCGATAATGCAAACCTGTGTCCTCTTTTTCTGGCTCAAAACTATGGTTCCGTCTGGTTTGCACGCCATGCAATCGGCATTTGTTCTAACCGTATTCAACATAAAACACCAAGCGCAACCGCGATCCGTCAGCCGCGCCGAAAGACAGTGTAAGATTTGCATATACACGAGGGGGCATTTGGCGTTAGGGATGCGTGTTTGAAATTCTTATGCGGGAGCTTTTCCCATGGAAAACGCAAGACAGTTTTACATCAACGGCGCATGGGTCGATCCCATTGATGGCACCGATTTCGATGTCATCAATCCGTCAACCGAAGAGGCCTTTGAGACCATTTCACTGGGCGGTATGGCCGACACAGAAGCCGCGATTGCAGCCGCCAAAGAGGCGTTCAAAACCTGGGCATGGTCTGGCAAGGACGAGCGGCTCGCCCTGATGAACCGCATTCTGGAAGTCTATATGGCCCGCGCCGACGAGATGGGCGAGGTGATTTCACGCGAAATGGGCGCTCCGATTTCCATGTCGAAAGTCGCCCAGTCCGGCACCGGCAGCGCGCATATCAAAACCTTCATTCGCACGCTTGAAAATTTCGAGTTTGAGCGCGACCTGCGTCCCAACACACCGAATGACAAAATTCTTTATGAACCCATTGGCGTCTGCGGTCTCATCACGCCGTGGAACTGGCCGATGAACCAGATCGCGCTGAAAGTCATGCCGGCCATCGCAACGGGCTGCACGATGATCCTGAAGCCATCGGAACAGTCGCCGCTTTCGGGCATGCTGTTTGCCGACATCCTGCATGAGGCGGGCGTGCCCGCTGGCGTGTTCAACCTCGTCAATGGCGATGGACCCGGCGTTGGCACCACCTTGTCCGGCCACAAGGATGTCGACATGATTTCCTTCACCGGCTCCACCCGCGCTGGAACGGCAATCACCAAAAATGCGGCCGATACGGTCAAACGCGTGTCGCTGGAACTGGGTGGCAAGGGCGCCAATATCGTCTTCGCCGATGCACCCGAAGATGCGGTCAAACAGGGCGTTGCCCGCTGTTTCAACAATTCCGGCCAGTCGTGCAACGCGCCAACCCGCATGCTGGTGGAGCGTTCGCGCTATGATGAAGCGGTGGAACAGGCCAAAGAACAGGCGGAAAAAACCGCCGTTGATCTGGCCTCCAACGAAGGCCGCCACATCGGCCCGCTTGTGTCTGCGCTGCAGTTTGAAAAAGTGCAGGGTCTCATCGAAGTGGGAATCAAGGAAGATAAGGCGCGCCTCGTTGCTGGCGGGCTTGGTCGTCCGGAAGGTCTTAATCGTGGCTATTTCGTGCGCCCGACCATCTTTGCCGATTGTCACAATGACATGCGCATCATGCGTGAGGAAATTTTTGGCCCCGTGCTTTCCATGATGCCGTTTGATTCCGAAGAGGAAGCTATCGAGATCGCCAATGACACCGATTACGGCCTTACCAATTATGTGCAGACCAGCGATGGCGCGAAGGCCAACCGTGTTGCCCGCCGCATGCGCACCGGCATGGTCGATATGAACGGTCAGGCCCGGTCTTCCGGCGCTCCTTTCGGTGGCTACAAACAGTCCGGCAACGGGCGCGAAGGTGGCCATTGGGGTATGGACGAGTTCCTCGAAGTCAAAGCCGTCGGCGGCTGGTTCCCCGACGCGGAATAAAATAGCTGGCCTCCGGCATTCCCGTGCCGGAGGCCAAATTCACCCAATGCGATACATGGCGGCGAAGAGCCGCCCGGCGCCAGTGCGCCGCGCCCGCGCAGCGAAGGGCGAAGCCCGTCAGCGTGAGCACAAGATACCAGTAGTTGGCGAAGGGCCATCCGGCACGCCTGTGCCGCCCACGCGGAGCGCAGGCCCAAAGGGCCGACAGCGTGAGCGCGATTTAAGCGTCGCGCTCGACAATCCATTCATGGTCCGGGTGATTTTCAAAGCGCCATTTGCGCAGCGGCCCGGCCATAACATTCAGGTAGTACATGTCGTAGCCATAGGGTGCACCGCAGGGGTGGTGGCCCTTGGGCACCAGCACAACCTCGCCATCGCTCACCGCTATGGTTTCGTCCAGCGACCGGTCATCAGTGAACACCCGCTGGAAACCGAAACCCTGCGCCGGATTGAGGCGATGGTAATAGGTCTCTTCCAGATAGGTCATATGAGGGAAATTGTCTTCGTCGTGCCGGTGCGGCGGGTAGGACGACCAATTGCCCTGCGGTGTGAATACCTCAGTCACCAGCAGGCTGTCGGCAACGTCGAAATCTTCCATCGCGATGGGGTGAATATGGCGCGTATTGGCGCCCTTGCCCCTCGTTTCGTTGCCGATATCGTCCGGTCCAATCAACCGAACAGGGTGCCCACCTTTGCCGGGTGCCGTGCAGACGGCCAGCGTGCATTCGGTCGTCGCGCGGGCCGACCATTCCGCATCATTGGGCACATAAAGGCACGTTGGCTTACTGCGCTCAAACACATTCATCCGGTCACCGCATTCGCCAAAATTCTCACCACCCGCTGAAAGCTCCAGCTTTCCTTCGACGATCACCAGAATGGCTTCGCGGTCACCGGTTTGTTCCGTGGCGGTCTCTCCGGCCTTCAGCTTGTAAAGTCCGAAGCCAACATAGGCCCAGTCGGGCGCGAGGTCGCTTTTTGCATTGTCGGGCGTGATGTTGATCACATGGCCCGCATCGCCATTTGGTTTGACCAGAAGTTTCGACATGGTGAACCTCTCTTACTGAACGGTGCGCTCGTCGCGCATCCCGGCTTCATACGCGTCCCGCGCGGCCTTGACCTCAGCCCGTGGCGAGACTTCCGGCACGGCAACATCCCACCAACTGCCGCCCGCCTCCGTGCTGGGGAGCGGATCGGTGTCGATCACGATGACATTCACCTTGCCGTTCCCGCGCACGGTGTCGAGAGCCTCCTCAAGTGCCGAAATACTGTCGGCCTTGACCGCATGACATCCCATGGAGGCGGCATGGGCAACAAAGTCGATATGGCTTGGCACCTCGTGGACGGAATCATCGAGCAGATTGTTAAAGTTCGCGCCGCCCGTTCCCATCTGCAACCGGTTGATACAGCCGAAGCCGCGATTGTCGGTGATGACCACGGTGAAACCCACGCCCATCATGACGGCAGATGCGAGTTCGGAATTCATCATCATGTAAGAGCCATCGCCCACCATGGCGATGACATCGCTTTCTGGCCGCGCCAGTTTCGCGCCCAGTGCACCAGCCAGTTCATAGCCCATGCAGGAGAAGCCATACTCCATGTGATAGCTGCCCGGCGCACCGGCCTTGTAGAGCTTGTGCATTTCGCCGGGCATCGTGCCCGCTGCGCCCAGAATGACAGTGTTTTCACGACACGCTCGTTGCACGGCACCGACAACCTGCATGTCGGTTGGCAGATGGTTGGTCTCATCTTCAGGTTTTGCCGTCACAGTATCAGCATCGGCAAACCATTGCGATTTCAAACCGGCCACATCGCTGTCGAATTTCAGATCTCCCAGCGCAACGTTCAGCAATTCCAGTCCGGTTTTTGCGTCAGCGACCAAAGGCATCGCCCCGCGTTTCGAGCCATCATAGGTCTGCGCATTCATGCCGATGAAACGCACGTCTGGGTGTTTGAACAGCGACCATGACCCGGTCGTGAAATCCTGCATGCGGGTGCCCACGGCCAGCACAACGTCGGCTTTAGCGGCAACGGCGTTGGCGCTGGAAGCGCCGGTCACACCAATCGGCCCGACATTCATTGGATGATCCCAGGCAAGCGCCGACTTTCCGGCCTGTGTTTCAGCGACGGGAATATTGTGCGCCTCGGCGAAGGCTCTCAGCGTGTCGCAAGCGATGGAATAATGCACCCCGCCACCGGCGATGATCATCGGGCTTGTGGCATTGGCAAGGGCGGCAATTGCCTCGTCAAGCTCCGCCTGTGCCGGTGGCGCGCGGCGGATACGCAACAGACGCTGCGCGAAAAAGTCTTCCGGATAGTCAAACGCTTCCGCCTGTACATCCTGACAAAAGGCAAGTGTGACAGGCCCGCAATTGGCAGGATCGGTCATCACCTGAAAGGCACGGGGCAGGGCGAGCAGTAATTGTTCGGGCCGTGTGATGCGGTCGAAATAGCGCGATACGGGCCGGAAACAATCATTGGCGGATACGGTGCCGTCCACGAAATCCTCCACCTGCTGCAACACCGGGTCGGGCGCGCGGTTGGCAAACACATCGCCCGGCACCAGTAATACCGGCAACCGGTTCACATGGGCCAGCGCTGCTGCGGTCACCAGATTGGTGGCACCCGGGCCAATGGATGTTGTCACCATCATCGCACGGCGGCGCACGGATGCCTTGGCATAGGCAATCGCCGCATGGGCCATCGATTGTTCGTTATGGCCGCGATAGGTCGGCAATTCATCGCGATGCTGGTAGAGCGCTTCACCCAGACCGGCGACATTGCCGTGGCCGAAAATGCCCCAGCATCCGGCGAGATAAGACACCTGTTTACCGTCGATCTCGATCATCTGGTTCGCGCAATAACGCACGAGAGCCTGAGCGGCGGTCAGTCGAATGGTTTTCGTCATGGTTTAACTCCCGGAAGAGGCGCGCGTGGCAAGCGTCGCGCGCAGGATCGCAAAGTCGGTTTTGGTGGATTTCAGCACAAATCCTTTGATAACGGCGTGTTCGGACAAAAGCGCCTGCGCGTCTGAAACACTATCTTTGTTGCAGTGAATGAGAAAGCCGCAACTCCATGGGTCCGCACTTTCAAGCCGTTCGGCAAATTTTTCATCCCAGTGCTCCGCCGCAACCATCCACCAATCGGGGCGCAGGTTGGCCTCCAGCAGTGGTGCCAATTGCGATGCAGGTTGTGTCAGGTGCAGCAGCGTTTCCAAACCGTGGGCGCGGGCCGCGCGCAGGCTTGCTGTCAGGTCATCCGGGACCGTGCCTTCCTCGGCGCGGAACATGGCGGTATGCGTTAGCGGCCAGTGTTCAAATGCGGTGTCGCCCGGCTGTGCATGGCGTCCAATCCACATCGGCGTATCACCCGCACGATAAAGCGCATCACGGCTTGTCAGCCAGTCGATGACCACGCCGTCGCTCTGTATGGCCGACCCATTGGCGACAAGTTCATCGAAACGCTTCGGATCATTTTCGAGATCAAGGGCCGCAAGTGTGGTCCGCGCAACGCGCCGGTTGGTCGCCCAGTGCACATGCTCGAGCTTCTCATCGAACCGCAACGCGCGCTGGTCGGATCCGTGTTCGAGAAACCATTGCAGTTCCTCCCAACTGGGGTAGGCGGGTGCGCAGCCGTGGCGGGAAACGGCGAAGGCGCCGCAGGCATTGGCCCAGGTCAGCGATGTTTCCCATGGCTCGTCTTTCAGCCAGCCGCACAACAGGCCGGACATGAAACCGTCGCCCGCGCCCAGCACGTTGAACACTTCAATGGGAAAGCCCGGACCGGATTGTCCGTCGTCGAGGGACTCTCCGAGCGCGCCGGTAAACGCGACAGCCCCCATCGGTCCGCGCTTGCACACGAGCACGGCATCGCTGACGTTGCGCACCGCCTGCAGCGCTTCCATCGTGTCCGTGCTGCCGCCTGCAATGTGAAATTCCTCTTCCGTGCCGACGATCAGGTCGAACAGGTGCAGGGTGGATTGCAGTTTGGCCGTGACCGCCTCGGATTCGATGAACCGCTCTTCCCCCGCATCGTGGCCCGCAAGACCCCAGAGGTTCGGTCGATAGTCGATATCTAGCGCGGTGCGGGCACCATTGTCCCGCGCCAGTTTCAGCGCTTTCAAAACGGCAGCTTCGGTTTGCGGGTTGGAGAGATGCGTGCCCGTGGCCGTCACACAACCAGCACGGGCGATGAAGGCAGGCTCAATATCATCTTCACAAAGCGCCATGTCAGCGCAGTTTTCGCGATAGAAGATCAGCGGGAACTGCTCTTCATCGCGAATGCCAAGCAACACAAGCGCGGTGAGGCGTTCCGGGTCCGTAATGACTGCCTCGGTATCAACACCCTCGCGTTGCAATTGTTCGCGGATAAAGCGGCCCATATGCTCATCGCCAACGCGGGTGATGAGCGCGGATTTCAGGCCCAACCGTGCCGTGCCGGCGGCGATATTGGTGGGCGAACCGCCGATATATTTGCGGAAACTCGCCATGTCTTCCAGTCGCCCACCGACTTGCGCGCCGTAAAGATCAACGGACGAGCGGCCGATTGTGATGACGTCGAGGGCGCTCATTCAGGCAAGCTCCGAGACCATGACACGGCGCTTTTCTTCAATCGAAATATAGGCGGCATCAGCAAGCAGCAGCGCGCGCAATCCGTCTTCGCCGGAAGGAGAGGCGGGGGCGTCGTTCTTCAGCATGTTGACAAAACCGGCAATTTCGCGCCGATATGCTTCGACGTAACGCGTCATGAAAAAGTCTTCCAGCGGTGCGCGCGAATAGCCATCGCCGGTGGCGATTTCAGCATTGTGCGGGCGCATGTTTTCTGCGTGCGCCATGCCCTTTGATCCATGCACCTCGATGCGCTGGTCATAACCATAGGTCGCGCGGCGCGAATTGGTGATCACCGCCTGTTGCCCGCCCGCCGTTTCCAGAATGATGGTCGCCGTATCGATATCGCCGATTTCTTCAACACCCTGGCCGGTGATCGCGGACGCGTGGGCGGAAACCGCGACGGGCTCGGCACCGAGCAGAAAGCGGGCGATGTCGAAATCGTGGATCGTCATGTCGCGCAACATGCCCCCGGCGCGGGTGGCGTAGGAGGCGGGTGGCGCTTCCGGGTCGCGGCTGGTGATCTGCACCAGCTCCACATCGCCGACGGAACCATTGTCGATGGCCTGTCTGACGGCGGCGAAGCTTGGGTCAAAACGGCGGTTGAACCCAACCATCAGCCTGGCATCGGTTTCCTCCACCACAGCGAGGCATTCGCGCACCCGCGCGGCGGAAAGATCGATGGGCTTTTCGCAGAAAATCGCCTTGCCCGCCCGCGCGAACCGCTCGATCAGATCGGCATGCATGTCGGTTGGGGTGCATATGATGACGGCATCGATATTCGCATCGCTTTCGATGGCTTCCATCGAATGCACCTCGCAGCCATGGTGTTTGGCTGCCAGCGCCGCCGCCGCATCGGCCATTGCGTCGGTGACGGCAACCAGTGTTGCGTTCGGATTGCTTGCAATCGCATCGGCATGCACGTTGCCGATCCGCCCGGCTCCTAACAGAGCAAGTTTAAGCGTCATCAAATGTCCTCCCGGAGACTGGCCTTCGCAATCCGCTTCCCGCCGTCACAACAATTATTGAACCGATTTAGACAAACGTTCCAGTGGAAACTGAAGCCTGTGCGCTCTTTTCTGTAAGGCCAGTCAGATGGCGTTCATTGACATGATTGTCATGCCTGACATGTTCCAACAGCCCTGTTCTTAAGGCCTGTGAAGTTCTAAGACATATCACCCCTTTACCCTCGACAGTCGATGAGGTGCGCCCGTGTCCCAAGTGTTTCTCCCGCAGGAAACCATTCGCCGCAAACGTGATGGCGAAGCCCTGTCGCAAGACGAGATCGCCCGTTTCGTCGAAGGCATTTCCGACGACAGCGTGACGGAAGGCCAGGTCGCAGCATTGGCCATGGCGACTTATTTCAAGGGCATGACCCGCGATGAGGCTGTGGCGCTGACACTCGCGATGCGCGATTCCGGCACCGTGCTCAACTGGGACCATCTCGATGGCCCGGTGCTGGACAAACATTCGACCGGTGGCGTGGGTGATAATGTCTCTTTGATGCTGGCCCCCGCCGTCGCCGCGTGCGGTGGCTATGTGCCGATGATTTCCGGACGTGGCCTCGGCCATACGGGCGGTACGCTCGACAAGCTTGATTCCATTCCCGGCTATGTCAGCCAGCCAGACAATGATCTGTTCAATACGGTCACGAGGGACATCGGCTGCGCCATTATCGGTCAGACCAGCGATCTCGCGCCTGCCGACAAACGCTTTTACGGCATTCGCGACGTCACCGCGACGGTGGAAAGCGTGCCGCTGATCACCGCGTCCATCCTGTCGAAAAAACTCGCTGCTGGTCTCGGTGGTCTGGTGCTCGACGTTAAATGCGGCAATGGCGCTTTCATGGACGATCGCGACAAGGCGCGTGAACTCGCCCGTTCGCTGGTCGATGTCGCCAATGGCGCGGGCACGCCGACAACTGCGGTCCTGACCGACATGAACCAGCCGCTCGCCAGCGCCGCTGGCAATGCGGTCGAAGTGCAGAACGCGGTTGATTTTCTCACCGGTCGCCATGTCGACAGCCGCTTGTGGGATGTCACGGTGATGCTCGGCGCACATATGCTGGTCAGCGGCGGGCTGGTTGCTTCGGTCGATGATGGATTGTCAAAAATGGAAACCGCATTTTCTTCCGGCAAGGCAGCCGAACTGTTTGGCAAGATGGTCTCTGCGCTGGGCGGGCCGTCAGATTTTATGGAGCGTCCGGAAGTTCATCTGCCCCACGCGCCGCTGGTCGAAAAGGTTCATGCCCCGCAGGATGGTCTGGTGACGCAAATCGATACCCGTGCCATCGGCATCGCGGTGGTGGCTTTGGGCGGCGGTCGCGTGCGCGCAGCGGACGCGGTCGATCACGCTGTCGGGCTGACCGATCTCGCCCAATTGGGCGATGCTGTGGATGGTGAAACACCGCTCTGCATCATTCACGCCCGCAAT
This sequence comes from Pseudomonadota bacterium, assembly GCA_039180085.1. GTDB lineage: Bacteria > Pseudomonadota > Alphaproteobacteria > Rhizobiales > Rhizobiaceae > Pseudahrensia. The sequence goes on along the minus strand of JBCDDX010000001.1, from coordinate 6,116 downwards.
GAAATGCAGCTTGCGGCTGCGAAAGCGGCAGTCCTCAGCGCCTATTCATTGGGTGCCGCGGCAGATGTGACGGACCACGATACCATTCTTGAAACAATCACCTGATCATCCCGTTACGGCATCAAGATGAAACACCGCACCTTCAAGGTCGGCACTTTCAAGAAACTGGAGGGGCTGGATTACGCCCATCCTGAGCCGTTTCGAAACTGGAAAACCATGGTTCTGAGCGCCGCCATTGGCGGCTGGGTACGGCTCGACCCGCCCTCGCTGGAGCTTGCAACGCTTGCTCTGTCAGAACTGGAACGCCGCGGTGAAGACTTGAATGCAGCGATGAAGTTCGCCGGCGCGGGGCTGGAAGCCATTGGCTGGCTGGACGATGCGCGCGCTGCCGTGCGCGAGACATTCACCGAAGATGTCTTAAACGAACAAAAGACGGGCAAACTCGGCGCATCCGTTTATGTGATGCTGCGCGGCGGCTACACCGGCGACAACGGCTGGTATGGTGCCTATGTCGGCTCCACCGGCAAATCGCCGGAACGACGCTGCGCTGAGCATCGCAAGGGCATCCGTTCCGCCCGTGGCCTGCCGCGCTATGGCATCGAGCCGCTCTGGTCCCTGTTTGATTTCATCAACCCTGTTCCAAAAGCCCGCGCGGGCCGGGAAGAATGGGAAACCCGCCTGCACGAAGCGCTCGCCCCCGTCATCCCGAAAGTGACGGGTGACGTCGCGTTTTGAGATATCTCTTTGCGCTCACGACAATTTGGCGCTGCCAAATGCCTGCTCGGGCGCGGCGCACTGGCGCCGGTTGCTCTTCGCAACCGACCGGATCAATCAAATCCTGAAATGCTCTGATCGGTTGTGGAATGAGCAGTTAGCGGACTGCAAAAATCACTTTATATCCCGCCTGGTCGGCGCGCAGTTCCGTGCGGGTGAACAATTCGGAAAGCAACCGCTCATAGGGCAGGTTGCGATTGGCCACCATCAGCATGCGACCACCTTTCGGCAACGCCCCGGCAGCAGCTTTCAAAAAGGCTTGTCCAAGGGACGGATCAGCGGCGCGGGTCGTGTGGAAGGGCGGGTTCATGATGACCCAGTCAAATGGCCGTTCCGGCGGGCCGCTGGCCACCTCGCGGGGAATGTCACACCAGTGAAATTGCGCGCGCGGATCGCTCACATTGCGCTGTGCGGCTTGCAAGGACGCATGGTCGTGCTCGTAAAGATGGCAGGCTTCCACATTTGGCGATGCCGCAAGCAGGCGATGGCTCAGATAACCCCAGCCTGCGCCGAGGTCGGCCACCTTTCCCGTGATGCGATGGTCGAACATGTCTGCGAGAAGCCGCGATCCGGGGTCGATTTTCCCAGCCGAAAACATACCGGCATCCGTCTCGAATTGATCGATGGGATCGCGGATGTCGGGAACTGAAAGCGCGTCACCGGTGCGCATAGCCCAAAAAACCTGGGCGTGGTTTTTGGAAAGCGTGCCTGCAATATTGGCCTGTTTGCCAACCCATTTGCGCATCGACTGAACACCGCTTGTTTTATCCCCGGCAAAGGCAATCACACCACCGATGCGCGTTGCGTTCCACGCGCGGGCGAAATTGGCCTCGTTCAACCGGCGCGCCCGTGAGGGCATGATCAGCGCCCCTTGAAAGCCGCCATCGGGGGCTTTCTCAAGCGCTGATTGCCAGTCCGGCGAAGTTTGAAAGCCCTGTGCGCTCAGGTCGAGGCTCGCGCCGCGCGCGCTCTGAACGCAGATGAGGACGTCGCCCCACTCCGATGCTGATGCGGGCCAGTCGCTGATATTGACGCCAAGCCAACGTTCGCTCCCAGCGACGCCCGGCTGCGGACCAGCCAGCGTTCCATTTTCAAACGGTAGTAAAAGCGTGTCACGAAAATCGCCGCTCACGAGGCGGCTCTAGCGGGCTGCAACGCGGTCGTACTTTTTGATTGTCGGCGGCGATTTCCACCAGAAATCACGGCGCTGAGATTCCTTAAAGCCACGATCATAAAGCAGCTTGAGATGTTCCTTATTGAACTCGAGAGCATTGTCGAGCGGCACGACATCGTCCGGAATGGCCGTCAGCTGGAACTTGGTTCCCGAATTCTGCGCCCGCACATAGCCGCGATAAACAACCTGATGCGTCAACTCGCTGGTCAGGCCGCCAACGGCCATGGTCGCGATGTTGCGAATGTTTGGCCGAACAGCCTGAAACGAATTTTGCAAGGCCAGCGATCCGTTGACGATGACATAGAGTTCACGTTTGCGGGCCGGTTGTTTGAACAGGAAGTCGCTGATCAGAACCGGAGCCTTCACGCCGCCGTCAACATGGGCCTGGCGCAATTGCACGCCGCGTTTGGGTTTGATGTAGACAGGCGGAAACAGAACCGGGATCGCGGAAGACGCCCGCATGACTTTCTGAAACAGCTGCAAATTGTCAGCGCGGCCCTCACCGCCGTTGGAAGCCAAAAGCCCCATGTCCCACACCACCAGCTGCGATGAGTCCAGATTGGTGGTCGCGATGTAAAGGCGGCGCCCCTTGGCATGTTCCGCAGCGACCTTGTCGATCACTTCCTGGGTGATGAATTTTTCGATCTGCTCTTTTAAAGGGGTGTTGTCGTAAAGACTGTCGGTCAAAAGACCTGTCGGGCCCTTCTCGCGATAAATGTCCGACTCTTCCTGCGTGGTGTACAGTTCTTTGAGCAGCGCATCATATTTGGGCCCAAGAAACGCATAGACCGACATCAGCGCGCCAGTGGAAACGCCGGTCACAATATCAAATTTCGGGCGGTCGCCGCGTTTTGTCCAGCCGTTGAGAACGCCAACACCATAGGCACCATCAGCACCGCCGCCGGACAGCGCCAGAATGGTCACCCGGTCTTTAACCCGCTTGGAAACAGCCTCTGTGGCGGCTGTGCTTTCTTCGTTGATGGAAACCGCTTCAGTGGGGATCAGCGCGCGTGTTTCAGGGCTCTCTGGCGGCCTGCCAACGCAGCCGGTTACAACAACCAGCATCAGCAAGACCGTCAAACGACGCACAACATAGGTCCCGAACAGTTCATTCATTTTGCGGCCCGCATCTCCTAAAACCCCCGCATCACGTATCTAGCAAGGTCAGATGCGATAGGAAACGGGGCGGTTCAGGATTTTTTAACGAAGGTTAACGCCAATGAAAAGGCGTTAAAGCGAACCAGGGGGAGTGTGATTGCCGCACTGCAGCATTCAAATTCTGTTGAGTATCAAACTCGCGCTGGCGAAAAACCAGTCTGCGCGAACTTGAAACCAAAACAGGCCAGTCTTTCGACTGGCCTGTTAAAGCGGCGAAGAGCCGCCGGTGCTGTTGCACCGCCCCCGCGGAGCGCAGGGCGCAGCCCGGCTGCGTGAGCGCTAAACCAAACAGGCCAGTCTTTCGACTGGCCTGCTAAAGCGGCGAAGAGCCGCCGGTGTTTTACACCACCCCTGCAGAGCGAAGGCCCGCAAGGGTGGTCAGCGCGAGCGCTAAATCAGTCTTCTTCTTTTTCGAATTCCTGACCGGTTTCCTGGTCAACAACTTTCATCGACAGGCGCACCTTGCCGCGATCATCAAAGCCCATCAGCTTGACCCAGACCTTGTCGCCTTCATTGACGACGTCTGTTGTCTTGCCAACGCGCTCGTCAGCCAGCTGCGATATGTGCACAAGGCCATCTTTCGCGCCGAAGAAATTGACGAAAGCACCGAAGTCAACGGTTTTTACAACCGTGCCCTGGTAGATTTCGCCCACTTCCGGATCGTCCGTGATGGAGCGGATCCACGAAACGGCGGCGTCAATTTCCTTGGCGCTGGACGATGCCACTTTGACCGTGCCGTCGTCTTCGATGTTTACCTTAGCGCCGGTTTTTTCCACGATCTCGCGGATCACCTTACCGCCGGAACCGATGACTTCACGGATCTTGTCGGTCGGGATCTTGAAGCTCTCGATGCGCGGAGCGAACTCGCCCAGCTCCGAGCGACCTTCGGTCAGCGCATTGGCCATCTCGCCCAGAATGTGCTCGCGGCCATCCTTGGCCTGTGCCAGCGCGACCTTCATGATCTCTTCGGTGATACCGGTAATCTTGATGTCCATCTGCAGCGAGGTGATGCCTTCTGACGTACCTGCAACCTTGAAGTCCATATCGCCGAGGTGATCTTCGTCGCCCAGAATGTCGGACAGAACGGCGAAGTCGTCGCCTTCCTTGATCAGACCCATGGCGATACCCGCAACCGGTGCCTTCAGCGGAACACCGGCGTCCATGAAGGCAAGCGAGGTGCCACAGACCGTCGCCATAGAGGACGAACCGTTGGACTCGGTGATTTCCGATACCGCACGCAGCGTGTAGGGGAAGTCTTCCTTCGATGGCAGAACCGCCCGCACAGCGCGCCAAGCGAGCTTACCGTGGCCGATTTCGCGGCGTGAGGTGAAGCCGATGCGGCCCGTCTCACCCACGGAATAGGGTGGGAAATTGTAGTGCAGCAGGAAGTTTTCCTTGTAGGTGCCGGTGAGCGCGTCGATGAACTGCTCATCATCGCCGGTGCCCAGAGTGGCAACCACTATGGCCTGTGTTTCACCACGGGTGAAGAGGGCTGAACCGTGGGTGCGGGGCAGAATGCCGACTTCGGATTCAATTGCGCGAACGGTCGAAAGATCGCGGCCGTCGATGCGCTTGCCGGTCTTGATGATCGAACCGCGCACAACATTCGCCTGCACCGATTTGATGACTTCACCAAGAACATTGGCATCGTCTTCCGATGCATCTTCGGCCAGGAATTCAGCCTTGGCCTTCGCCTTGGCTTCGTCGAGTGCGGCGTAGCGATCCTGCTTGTCGGAAATCGTGTAGGCCTTCTCGATGTCCTTACCGATCAGTTTGGTGACCTTGGCTTCGAGTTCGGAATGATCGGGAGTAACATGCTCGCGTGGTTCCTTGGCGCATTTTTCAGCCAGAGCAATCACAGCGTCGATGACGGGCTGGAATTCCTTGTGGCCAAACATGACTGCGCCGAGCATCACATCTTCCGACAGGACTTTGGCTTCTGATTCCACCATCAGCACGGCATCGTTGGTGCCGGCGACGACGAGATCGAGATCGCTCTCGTCCATTTCATCGATATTCGGGTTCAGCACATATTCGCCGTCGATCAGGCCGACGCGCGCGCCGCCGATCGGGCCCTGGAAGGGCACACCGGAAATCGTCAGTGCGGCCGAGGTTGCGATCATGGCAACGATATCCGGGTTGTTTTCCATATCGTGCGACAGAACCGTGCAGGTGACCTGCGTGTCGTTCTTGTAGCCATCGGCAAACAGCGGGCGGATCGGGCGGTCGATCAGGCGGCAGACGAGGGTTTCGTTTTCCGAAGGGCGCGCCTCGCGCTTGAAAAAGCCGCCGGGAATTTTACCCGCCGCATAGGCTTTTTCGATGTAGTTCACGGTCAGCGGGAAGAAGTCCATTCCAGGCTTTGGTGACTTGGCGGAGACGACGTTACACATAACGGTGGTCTCGCCATAGGTGACAATCACGGAGCCGTCGGCCTGGCGGGCGACCTGGCCCGATTCCAGCGTGAGGGGCCGTCCGCCCCATTCGATTTCGACGACGTGTTTTTCAAACATTGACATTCAGTTCAGTTCCTTAAATCGCGCGGCCATACGGCGCCTATCGCCGGATGCACAAACCACGCGGGTCCGTTTCAGTTTCATTCCTGTTGGAGAGTTTTTTGCAGCCCGCATCGCCCGATAGGGTGGGCGTGGCGCAACAGCCGGATCGTTTCAATCAACACGCCGCGCAATGTGTGCGGCCTGTTGTTTTGGGGGGAGGTCGCGCCGCTTTTTCATTGAGCCGCGCACGTGTCCTTGTCTGGCTTTCCCGCGCTGCGCTTTTTCCCGCCTGGTGGCAAACCGCCACATTGAAGAAAACGCATGCACCGCGGGGTCTGTCAAAACATCCCGTCCGGTCTGTCGAGGGCAAGACAATAAGAGGCACATATCGTGTGTGCCGCTGACAATCCTGCCCCTGCTTACAAATTCGGCCTTTTCCCGTCACCGCTCTTTTTGCGTGCGAATGGGAAGAAAACCACTCTTACCAACATGATGGCCGCATTGAAATTGTC